>NZ_JAWJYE010000074.1:0-316 GCF_032970445.1 Vibrio sp. T13N | reverse complement strand
ACCTAGCTTCCAAGTTGTTCTTATGTTTAAAGGAAAAACACAAGAAAGAATATGGTGGAGGGGGACGGATTCGAACCATCGAAGGCAGTGCCGGCAGATTTACAGTCTGCTCCCTTTGGCCACTCGGGAACCCCTCCAGGGTGTTTTATACTTRAAARWTAGTTTCCCAACCTAGYTTCCAAGTTGTTCTTATGTTYAAAGGAAAAACACAAGAAAGAATATGGTGGAGGGGGACGGATTCGAACCATCGAAGGCAGTGCCGGCAGATTTACAGTCTGCTCCCTTTGGCCACTCGGGAACCCCTCCAGGGTGTTTT
>NZ_JAWJYE010000073.1:0-344 GCF_032970445.1 Vibrio sp. T13N | reverse complement strand
TAATAAAGGGGAGCTTTGGTAAGTAAGCACAAGGGCTCAAAACTAGCGCTCGATACTGGGACCCGGTTCAGCAGAAACCACACAGAACTGCGCAACACCTCACTCATGACAGGGCTTAGAAAGCATAGCGAAGAGGGAAGCCTGCCTCTCGATGCAAGGTTTCAATATGGAAATGGGGTTAAGGTAAGTCGGGTAATCAAAACGAAAAAAGCCCCAGTCTTTCGACTGAGGCTTAATATAAGTGGCGGAGTGGACGGGACTCGAACCCGCGACCCCCGGCGTGACAGGCCGGTATTCTAACCAACTGAACTACCACTCCGCAGTGGTATCACTCGCTTGTAATC
>NZ_JAWJYE010000072.1:0-363 GCF_032970445.1 Vibrio sp. T13N | reverse complement strand
ACTTTAGCTATTCAGCGGAATTTAAAGACGGCTTGTCTGAGCATGGTCTTATCACGAACGAGTCCGGCATATTTGAAGTGACATTGTCCGATCATTTTGAATGTGAGGGATTTGAAGAGTGCCCAGAAGAAGGCAAAGTGGAAGTGAAAGGAACATTTAATGTGTACTCGCGACCATGGACACTGGCTATCTGTGACAACCAACGTGCTTTGCCTTCTTCTGGGCACTCTTCAAATCCCTCACATTCAAAATGATCGGACAATGTCACTTCAAATATGCCGGACTCGTTCGTGATAAGACCATGCTCAGACAAGCCGTCTTTAAATTCCTTAAATTCCGCTGAATAGCTAAAGTTTCCTTCAC
>NZ_JAWJYE010000071.1:0-366 GCF_032970445.1 Vibrio sp. T13N | reverse complement strand
TCTCTGCTCTGGTGTCATCTAATACGAGGTCATGACTGTGTCTTCTTCCATTATCGTGCGCTAACCAACCTTCATAGTTTTCTGATGAAGGCGCTCTATATTTATCGAGAGAACTAGCGCTCTTTATAAAGTTGACTACTTTACTAACAATTGGCGTATCTATACTTTCTGGTTTGGATATTGAACCATGATCTGCATTAGGAATAACGTGGCTATCCCCGTATAGAAACTTTGCGCTACTCGAAGAAACGATGTCATCTACCTCAGCAATTAGATTTAACGTTTCAAAGTTTAAATAGTAGTCATCAGACTGCCAGAAGTCGTTAACTTCATATAGTTCATCAGGAATTTATTGAAAGTGCTTTG
>NZ_JAWJYE010000070.1:0-423 GCF_032970445.1 Vibrio sp. T13N | reverse complement strand
GGGCGTTATTTCCGCAACGGATCTCTCAGGCTGAATGTACGTGGTTGTAGCCTAAGAGTGAAAGTGGCGGGGTAATAGGTTGGAAAAGCGGCGAAAAGGGCGAATATTGGTCATTTCCATGCTAGCCTTAAAGCGCTTTAAGCGCACCTTAATATGGCGCAGCAATTAAAGAGTGACGCTAAAGCGATTTAAGGTAGTGAGCTGCCAAATACTTCGGCTTCGATTTTTGCCTGCATACCGAAAATTTCTCGTCATATCAAAAGATTAGGCGTAAACATAGCCGACTTTAGTTGCGGAATAACAAGACGTTCAAGGCGATTCGAAACGCATTGGGGTTTTAGTGCCCAAATAGGCACGGATTTATCAGAGTTTATTTTAGGTTAGGGTGCATGTGCGTCTCTCACACCTTAACTGCGCGTTAGT
>NZ_JAWJYE010000069.1:0-425 GCF_032970445.1 Vibrio sp. T13N | reverse complement strand
CGTTCAATCTGAGCCATGATCAAACTCTTCAATTTAAGATTTTGTTCGGCTCAATGAATACTGAACATTACATAAGTAATGTTTGAATTGACTGTGCTGAATCCGAAGATTCAATGGTCACTTCGTTTCATTGAAACCTAATTTGAAGCCGAAGCTTCTAATTGGATTATCATCAACGAGTGCCCACACAGATTGATAGGTTTATATTTTTAAAGAGCTTTTCTAACTTATCCAGCAACTTAGTTGCTCGTCGTTAGGGGTGCGTATCTTACTCCGCACCGTGAGAGAGTCAAGCATTTTTTCAAATTTCTTTTTCTCTCACTTCCGACTCGCTGTGTGACTTTCGTCTCACTCCGTGTCGGTGGATGCGCAGTATAGGGAGTTGAGAAATTAGTACAAGCGTTTTTTGCAAAAAAACTTTCAAC
>NZ_JAWJYE010000068.1:0-456 GCF_032970445.1 Vibrio sp. T13N | reverse complement strand
GGGGGACGCTTACCACTTTGTGGTTCATGACTGGGGTGAAGTCGTAACAAGGTAGCGCTAGGGGAACCTGGCGCTGGATCACCTCCTTATACGATGATTATTGCGATGAGTGTTCACACAGATTGATAYGGTTTATGAAGTTTAAGAGATAGAACATCCCCCAAGATGTTCAACTTAGTGTCCCGTTCGTCTAGAGGCCTAGGACACCGCCCTTTCACGGCGGTAACAGGGGTTCGACTCCCCTACGGGATACCATCTTTAAGGGCATTCAATGAGTGCTTTTAAAAATGGTTACTTCTTTGAAGTAATTAGCTCTTTAACAATTTGGAAAGCTGACAAAACAACAATTTATTGTTGTTTGTAAAGTTCTCAAAGTATTCATTTATGAATACAACTAAAAACACATTCAAGTGTTCTTGGAATTTGAGTCCGGCAAAATCGATATGTCTCTCGCTC
>NZ_JAWJYE010000067.1:0-466 GCF_032970445.1 Vibrio sp. T13N | reverse complement strand
AGTAGGTAGAGCAACTGACTTGTAATCAGTAGGTCACCAGTTCGATTCCGGTAGTCGGCACCATTCTTTTGCCTCGATAGCTCAGTCGGTAGAGCAGAGGATTGAAAATCCTCGTGTCGGTGGTTCGATTCCGCCTCGAGGCACCATATTTGGTGCGCTTGCTTAATTTAAATCATTGGCAAGACACAAAACAGAATAGTTCCTCCTTAGCTCAGTTGGTAGAGCGACGGACTGTTAATCCGCAGGTCACTGGTTCGAGTCCAGTAGGAGGAGCCAACTTCAAGAATTTCATATAAATGAGATTCTTAAAACGAAGAGTTCATCTCTTCTAAAAAGAATAAAGTGTGCCGACTTAGCTCAGTAGGTAGAGCAACTGACTTGTAATCAGTAGGTCACCAGTTCGATTCCGGTAGTCGGCACCATTCTTTTGCCTCGATAGCTCAGTCGGTAGAGCAGAGGATTGAAA
>NZ_JAWJYE010000066.1:0-477 GCF_032970445.1 Vibrio sp. T13N | reverse complement strand
TTAGTTGTATTCATAAATGAATACTTTGAGAACTTTACAAACAACAATAAATTGTTGTTTTGTCAGCTTTCCAAATTGTTAAAGAGCTAGATTTTCTGATGAAAACCATTTTTAAAAGCACTCATTGAATGCGCTTAAAGATGGTGGGCGATACCGGGCTCGAACCAGTGACCCCCTGCTTGTAAGGCAGGTGCTCTCCCAACTGAGCTAATCGCCCATTGTGTCAAAATATGGTGGAGCTATGCGGGATCGAACCGCAGACCTCCTGCGTGCAAGGCAGGCGCTCTCCCAGCTGAGCTATAGCCCCATATTTTGAGTTTTAATTCCTAATGGAAGGAAATGGTGGGTCGTGCAGGATTCGAACCTGCGACCAATTGATTAAAAGTCAACTGCTCTACCAACTGAGCTAACGACCCAATGGTATCCCGTAGGGGAGTCGAACCCCTGTTACCGCCGTGAAAGGGCGGTGTCCTAGGC
>NZ_JAWJYE010000065.1:0-503 GCF_032970445.1 Vibrio sp. T13N | reverse complement strand
ATTGATGGTCCTGCTGCTTTTATTGAGACCAACGTGATGGGCACTTACCATTTGCTTGAAGCGGCGCGTCAATATTGGTCGAACCTAGATGAAGCGCGCCAATCGGCATTCCGTTTTCATCATATTTCTACGGATGAAGTGTACGGCGATTTAGAGGGGACGGATGATTTGTTCACCGAAACTACTTCATACGCGCCGAGCAGCCCATATTCCGCATCTAAAGCGTCGAGCGATCATCTGGTTCGCGCTTGGCAACGTACTTATGGCTTACCGACACTTGTCACCAATTGCTCCAACAACTATGGCCCGTACCACTTCCCAGAGAAGTTGATCCCTCTGATGATTTTAAATGCCCTCGACGGCAAGCCGTTGCCTGTGTATGGCGATGGTATGCAAATCCGAGATTGGCTGTTTGTGGAAGATCATGCACGCGCGCTGTACAAAGTGGTCAACGAAGGTGAAGTCGGTGAAACCTACAACATTGGTGGCCATAACGAAAAAGC
>NZ_JAWJYE010000064.1:0-513 GCF_032970445.1 Vibrio sp. T13N | reverse complement strand
TTAGTTGTATTCATAAATGAATACTTTGAGAACTTTACAAACAACAATAAATTGTTGTTTTGTCAGCTTTCCAAATTGTTAAAGAGCTAGATTTTCTGATGAAAACCATTTTTAAAAGCACTCATTGAATGCGCTTAAAGATGGTGGAGCTATGCGGGATCGAACCGCAGACCTCCTGCGTGCAAGGCAGGCGCTCTCCCAGCTGAGCTATAGCCCCATCAAGGTGTGTCGATACTGTATGCCAATTCCTTGGTAAGGAAATTGGTGGGTCTGAGTGGACTCGAACCACCGACCTCTCGCTTATCAGGCGAACGCTCTAACCACCTGAGCTACAGACCCAGTATCGTCTCTTTACTTTATAAACCGTATCAATCTGTGTGAACACTCATCGCAATAATCATCGTATAAGGAGGTGATCCAGCGCCAGGTTCCCCTAGCGCTACCTTGTTACGACTTCACCCCAGTCATGAACCACAAAGTGGTAAGCGTCCCCCCGAAGGTTAAACTACCTAC
>NZ_JAWJYE010000063.1:0-625 GCF_032970445.1 Vibrio sp. T13N | reverse complement strand
GCAGGGTGTGTAAGCGTTGTGAGGCGTTGAGCTAACCTGTACTAATTGCCCGTGAGGCTTAACCATACAACACCCAAGGGGTTTTGATGGACTCAATGAAAGAACATTGAATGTGTAAGAACGAGAATTAAGAAACAGCTTTCCGAATTATTCGATTTGCAAGCAAATCTCACCCTAAAGGGCCGCACTAAAGTGCGTTTGAATTTGCGAGCAAATTGATAAAGAATTTGCTTGGCGACCATAGCGTTTTGGACCCACCTGACTTCCATGCCGAACTCAGAAGTGAAACGAAATAGCGCCGATGGTAGTGTGGGGCTTCCCCATGTGAGAGTAGGACATCGCCAGGCTTTATTTCCGACTTGTCTGAATACAGACGAGTCAACATAAGGTTTTAAACAAAAGTTTAGAATTTTATGTTGACTTTCAAAGTGGAAAGCGTATTATACGCACCTCGCTTACGTGCTAAGGCACTGAAAGCCAAGCTCTTTAACAATATAGACCTATCAATCTGTGTGGGCACTCGTTGATGATAATCCAATTAGAAACTTCGGTTTCAAATTAGGTTTCAATGAAACGAAGTGACCATTGAATCTTCGGATTCAGCACAGTCAATTCAAACATTACT
>NZ_JAWJYE010000062.1:0-656 GCF_032970445.1 Vibrio sp. T13N | reverse complement strand
TTACTACCTAATCTGGGCTTATCGCAAGTTAATACGTCCTTCATCGCCTCTGACTGCCAAGGCATCCACCGTGTACGCTTAGTCACTTAACCATACAACCCGAAGGAGTTTCGAGTTGATGTTCAAATCACCAAAGTTGTCTCTCATTATTTAAATGAGCGAGAGACATATCGATTTTGCCGGACTCAAATTCCAAGAACACTTGAATGTGTTTTTAGTTGTATTCCATAAGGAATACTTTGAGAACTTTACAAWCAACAATAAATTGTTGWTTTGTCAGCTTTCCAAATTGTTAAAGAGCTATGTTKCTTCACAAGGAAGTTACATTTTCTAAAGACTTTCAGAGTCAAAAATACCAACCAGTATCAATTGCTTGTTCTGGTTTGGACGTTTTATTCCAAAAATACTTAGAGAATGGTGGGCGATACCGGGCTCGAACCAGTGACCCCCTGCTTGTAAGGCAGGTGCTCTCCCAACTGAGCTAATCGCCCACATTRTTTTGATTTCCGTGGAAGGAAATGGTGGGTCGTGCAGGATTCGAACCTGCGACCAATTGATTAAAAGTCAACTGCTCTACCAACTGAGCTAACGACCCAATGGTATCCCGTAGGGGAGTCGAACCCCTGTTACCGCCGTGAAAGGGCGGTGTCCTAGGC
>NZ_JAWJYE010000061.1:0-662 GCF_032970445.1 Vibrio sp. T13N | reverse complement strand
ATTGTTGATTGTAAAGTTCTCAAAGTATTCATTTATGAATACAACTAAAAACACATTCAAGTGTTCTTGGAATTTGAGTCCGGCAAAATCGAATGTCTCTCGCTCATTCAAATAATGAGAGACAACTTTGGTGATTTGATTATCAACTCGAAACTCCTTCGGGTTGTATGGTTAAGTGACTAAGCGTACACGGTGGATGCCTTGGCAGTCAGAGGCGATGAAGGACGTATTAACTTGCGATAAGCCCAGATTAGGTAGTAAAAACCAYTTGAGTCTGGGATTTCCGAATGGGGAAACCCAATACCATAAGGTATTACTGTTGAGTGAATACATAGCTCAACAGGGCGAACCGGGGGAACTGAAACATCTAAGTACCCCGAGGAAAAGAAATCAACCGAGATTCCGAAAGTAGCGGCGAGCGAAATTGGACTAGCCCTTAAGCTTTACACGCGTTAGACGAACAGCCTGGAAAGGCCGACGATACAGGGTGATAGTCCCGTAGTTGACGACGTGTGTTCAGTGAAATCGAGTAGGGCGGGACACGTGATATCCTGTCTGAATATGGGGGGACCATCCTCCAAGGCTAAATACTACTGACTGACCGATAGTGAACCAGTACCGTGAGGGAAAGGCGAAAAGAACCCCTGTGAGGGGAGTGAAAT
>NZ_JAWJYE010000060.1:0-663 GCF_032970445.1 Vibrio sp. T13N | reverse complement strand
GTAGGTAGTTTAACCTTCGGGGGGACGCTTACCACTTTGTGGTTCATGACTGGGGTGAAGTCGTAACAAGGTAGCGCTAGGGGAACCTGGCGCTGGATCACCTCCTTATACGATGATTATTGCGATGAGTGTTCACACAGATTGATATGGTTTAGATTTCAGAGCAAAATTGGTTCTGCATAAAATGCTGAAGCAATTTATGTGGGGCTATAGCTCAGCTGGGAGAGCGCTTCGCTGGCAGCGAAGAGGTCATCGGTTCGATCCCGATTAGCTCCACCACATACTTCTGTGTCCCGTTCGTCTAGAGGCCTAGGACACCGCCCTTTCACGGCGGTAACAGGGGTTCGACTCCCCTACGGGATACCATCTTTAAACATTCTCTCTTGAGAGTTTTTAAAAATGGTTACTTCATTAGAAGTGATTAGCTCTTTAACAATTTGGAAAGCTGACAAAACAACAATTTATTGTTGTTTGTAAAGTTCTCAAAGTATTCATTTATGAATACAACTAAAAACACATTCAAGTGTTCTTGGAATTTGAGTCCGGCAAAATCGATATGTCTCTCGCTCATTCAAATAATGAGAGACAACTTTGGTGATTTGATTATCAACTCGAAACTCCTTCGGGTTGTATGGTTAAGTGACTAAGCGTACACGGTGGATG
>NZ_JAWJYE010000059.1:0-703 GCF_032970445.1 Vibrio sp. T13N | reverse complement strand
ATTTCACTCCCCTCACAGGGGTTCTTTTCGCCTTTCCCTCACGGTACTGGTTCACTATCGGTCAGTCAGTAGTATTTAGCCTTGGAGGATGGTCCCCCCATATTCAGACAGGATATCACGTGTCCCGCCCTACTCGATTTCACTGAATATGCGTCGTCAGTTACGGGGCTATCACCCTGTATCGCCAAGCTTTCCAGCTTGTTCACCTGACGCCTATAAAGCTTAAGGGCTAGTCCAATTTCGCTCGCCGCTACTTTCGGAATCTCGGTTGATTTCTTTTCCTCGGGGTACTTAGATGTTTCAGTTCCCCCGGTTCGCCTCGTTATGCTATGTATTCACATAACGATACTTACTTATGTAAGTGGGTTTCCCCATTCGGAAATCCCAGACTCAAGTGGYTTTTACTRCCTAATCTGGGCTTATCGCAAGTTAATACGTCCTTCATCGCCTCTGACTGCCAAGGCATCCACCGTGTACGCTTAGTCACTTAACCATACAACCCGAAGGAGTTTCGAATTGATGTTAAACAACCAAAGTTGTCTCTCATTATTTGAATGAGCGAGAGACATTTCGATTTTGCCGGACTCAAATTCCAAGAACACTTGAATGTGTTTTTAGTTGTATTCATAAATGAATACTTTGAGAACTTTACAAACAACAATAAATTGTTGTTTTGTCAGCTTTCCAAATTGTTAAAGAGCTA
>NZ_JAWJYE010000058.1:0-951 GCF_032970445.1 Vibrio sp. T13N | reverse complement strand
GGTGCAAAGTACTGATGAGCTATACAAAAGTGCTATTGATGCCAAGCTAAATGATAACCAATAATTAAATAGTAAACTAATATAAACCGGATAGCTTTTGGGACTACACTGTTAGCAACGAAGAGGTGAAGTGTTTGCACATTTCTAATAAGCACTATTCGAATCGCTCCAACCCGGAATGATATCACTTCGAGATCTTGTTGGAGGTTTCTTACTAAAAGTACTCAGAGTTCTTTAGTTGTCTGAAACCAAAAAAATTTGGCCTTTATTCCTAAACATTAAAGTACATGAAACAGGTTTATCCCGGTTGGTTAACTCATCTTATTGTTAAGGCCATCTAAGAATTAGTAACAGCAGAGCTGTTATACTACTCGTTTAGTATTAAGGTTCAATGCAGGTTTGCAAAATCTGCTCGATACAAATGAGGCAAATTTTGGGAAAAAAAGTCTTCTTCATTCATGGATTATCAGGTAGCCCCAAAAAAACTTGGGGAAATTTTCCAGACTACCTTAAAAAATTACTGGGTGACGAGTACGTGGTCGATCATCTCTCATATCGATCTCCTCCATTTTGGATGTTCTGGAAAAGTGCTCCTTCTTTAATAAAAATCGCTGATGCTCGTATATCAGAACTACAAGAACTGACAGATTTAGAGCACGATGAAATAGTACTAATTGGCCACAGTAACGGTGGCGTCGTTATCAAAAAAATTTTGCAACGGCTAAAATTAAAACAGATTGAGAATAATATTAAGAAAATTTGCTTTTTAGACGTACCTCATAATGGCTCCGTTTATGCAAACTTAGGTAAAGTAGCTAGCCCAAGAAACAAACATCTCAAAGCACTTTCAATAAATTCTGATGAACTATATGAAGTTAACGACTTCTGGCAGTCTGATGACTACTATTTAAACTTTGAAACGTTAAATCTAATTGCTGAGGTAGATGACAT
>NZ_JAWJYE010000057.1:0-1049 GCF_032970445.1 Vibrio sp. T13N | reverse complement strand
ACCAATAACCAAAGCCATTTACACTCCTAGAACTGAAGTAAAGTACCAGTTTAAAATCTGGTCGCCCCAAATTAAGCTTATCCAACCAGCAATTACTGATTTAGATATCAAGAGGAGTAGTTACGAAAAAGGAGTCAAGACTGATAAGCATCCTGATGCTTCGTATTTGCAAGTTGAAAGTTTAGAAGGAAAAAAAACAACCAATGCAGTCCTGAGAAAGTACGTATGTGGTGTTACTGAAAATGATGCGGTTGAGGCTGATGAGGAAGATGAAAAATCAGTGATTATTCCCAATAATCTTGAATATTATAAAGAGGATGAAAATGGGGGATTTAAAATAGTCTATCAAAAAGATATGATTGAATCATATTTTGCATCTAGTTTTGAAGAAGCATTTATATTAAGCAATTACAAAAACACTATTCTTAATCAGACTTTACGTGATGTTAAGCCAAGGATATATAAATCAATCGTTGGGGAAGTAGGTAAAGAAGAATACGAAAACTCAGTTCACCAATCATACGAATGGCAACAGAAGCTCTCCAGTAGCAAAAGTGACTTTGCAAATACGCTTTTGTATAACATTTACTCGAAGGATGGAGAAAAGCCAGTTCTTCCTGATTATATAGAACATGGACTTGTCTGGCTTGAGTCAAAGTTAGGTTAATTGCGAGGTAGTTAGTATGGGGTTAACGATTCTTGATAAGACTGAAGCGGAAGACGAATGTCGCAGTCAAAAAGAAATATTTGGTCATATATCGTCTTGCGATGATTTTGTTTTTAATGCTGGAGCAGGAGCTGGGAAAACTTATTCTCTTAAAGAGAGTATAAAGTACACGTTATTGAATTTTTCAAATCTTCTAGAAAAACGAAAGCAAAAAATTTTATGTATAACGTATACTAACCTTGCAGCAAGTGAAATTAAAAATAGGGTAGGAAATAGTGATCTGGTTAGTGTCTCTACGATTCATGAAGGGATGTGGGGTATAATTAACAATCAGCAGTCTGCTTTAAAAAAAATTCATGAAATAAAAATCATAGAGGAGATT
>NZ_JAWJYE010000056.1:0-1112 GCF_032970445.1 Vibrio sp. T13N | reverse complement strand
GTCAATATCTAGAGAACAACGGCGCGAAGATGAAAGCATAATGTTCCGTTCGTGATGAAGAGGCAGCAATAGGGGCAGTACATTTTGATGCCCCTAAACTGACTCCAAGCTCCAACTCGTTTAGTCCAAGTAAGTGTTTTTCAACATTAGGCCAGATGGAGCTACCATGCTTACTTATGGCTTCATAAAATGCAGGGTATAGCCAATCCCATTGATCAGAGTAGTCAACATCTTTATTTATAACTTGAACCAGTATTTTGTCACATAAATTACCAGCAAAAGTCGGGTCTGATTCAGATATTAGGCGATTGACTGATTGCAGCCACCCATATCCATCATGACTTCTAAGTTTTTCGCCTTTAGCAAATGAAACGTTTAGTGTGAGGAAAGAAAGTGCATATTTGACGCTCTCTAAATCTAAGTTGTCTTTGGCTCGAATGTACATGTATAAAATGTCTAAAGATGCCCATATAGCATCCCCTTTTAGCTTCCCTAAAGACATACAAAAATTAGAGATCTCCGACTCAGAAAGATGGTCTGTAACGCGACCAATAGTTAGAGATAAGGTGGATGAGACAGTTATTTTATTTTGGCTGATTAGTTCAATTAGTTTATTTAACTGATTGGTATCGAACTTTCCGGTTGTTAGCGCCTCGCAATAATATGATTGAAGCTCTGGCTCATTGCCTATATGTTTTAATGCTTCATGCCAAGTATCTTGAGACACTGAATTTACACCATATAAATATCCCTTTAAAAATTGACTGTACTCACGCTTACGAGTTTTTAAGCGATCAAACAGTGCATTCAGGAAATCCGAGCTATTTTTATTGCAAATGGCTAATTCCTTTGCAAAAACCCATGTTTGCTTTTGTTCTGGAAAATCTAACAAAAGTGGTAAATGTTGCGTGATAATATCTAAGTTTACTTGATGTGCAAAAGACTTCGCCTCTTCAGCTGAATGATCAATATAATTGTCATTTTGATCTTTTTTAAAATTATTGGATGGGTTGAGAACAAGTTGTTTTAGTTTATCATCCCAATTATCTGCTTCTGGTGTTAGTAGCTTTTTCCACTTTTCAAGCGTAATAACTTCACGAGTGGTTAAAGCC
>NZ_JAWJYE010000055.1:0-1190 GCF_032970445.1 Vibrio sp. T13N | reverse complement strand
TGTCTAAAGAAAAATTTGAACGTACGAAACCGCACGTTAACGTTGGTACTATCGGCCACGTTGACCACGGTAAAACAACTCTAACTGCAGCTATCTGTACTACTCTTGCTAAAGTTTACGGCGGTGTAGCTAAAGACTTCGCATCTATCGATAACGCTCCAGAAGAGCGTGAGCGCGGTATCACAATCGCAACTTCTCACGTTGAGTACGACACTCCAACTCGTCACTACGCACACGTTGACTGTCCAGGACACGCGGACTACGTTAAAAACATGATCACCGGTGCTGCACAGATGGACGGTGGTATCCTAGTTGTTGCTGCGACAGATGGCCCAATGCCACAAACTCGTGAGCACATCCTACTAGGCCGTCAGGTTGGTATCCCATACATCATCGTATTCATGAACAAATGTGACATGGTTGACGATGAAGAGCTACTAGAACTAGTAGAAATGGAAGTTCGTGAACTTCTATCTGAATACGATTTCCCAGGTGATGACCTACCAGTTATCCAAGGTTCTGCACTAGGCGCACTAAACGGCGAAGAGCAGTGGGAAGCGAAAATCGTTGAACTAGCTGAAGCTCTAGATACTTACATCCCTGAGCCAGAGCGTGCGGTAGATCAGCCATTCCTAATGCCTATCGAAGACGTATTCTCAATCCAAGGTCGTGGTACAGTAGTAACTGGCCGTATCGAGCGTGGTATCCTAACTGTAGGTGACGAAGTTGCTATCGTAGGTATCAARGAMACWACTACTACWACATGTACTGGTGTWGAGATGTTCCGTAAGCTTCTAGACGAAGGCCGTGCAGGTGAGAACGTTGGTGCACTTCTACGTGGTACTAAGCGTGACGAAGTTGAACGTGGTCAAGTACTAGCGAAGCCTGGTTCAATCACTCCACACACKAAGTTCGAATCAGAAGTATACGTACTGTCTAAAGATGAAGGTGGTCGTCACACTCCATTCTTCAAAGGCTACCGTCCACAGTTCTACTTCCGTACAACTGACGTAACTGGTGACATCCAGCTACCAGAAGGCGTAGAAATGGTAATGCCAGGTGACAACGTACAGATGACTGTTGAGCTAATCGCACCAATCGCAATGGACGAAGGTCTACGTTTCGCGATCCGTGAAGGTGGCCGTACAGTAGGTGCTGGTGTTGTTGCTAAGATCTTCGACTAATTCATA
>NZ_JAWJYE010000054.1:0-1295 GCF_032970445.1 Vibrio sp. T13N | reverse complement strand
ATAGCCGACTTTAGTTGCGGAATAACAAGACGTTCAAGGCGATTCGAAACGCATTGGGGTTTTAGTGCCCAAATAGGCACGGATTTATCAGAGTTTATTTTAGGTTAGGGTGCATGTGCGTCTCTCACACCTTAACTGCGCGTTAGTTGCCAACGAGAAAAACGCAGCTAAAACAAAATATTTAGGGCTTAGGTTCGTGTGTTTTTGGCTCGGTTTTCGTATTTCAATTTCTAGTTATTTGGGTTTGTAAAATCGTGCGTTGGTTTCTTTTGTGGTTGTATTTTCTATTTCAGAAACCGATTTATATGTTGAAAGTTAGCTCTGTAACATTGTTTGTCCAAATGCGCTTTTTGGTGTTGTTAGCTCGTTTTCTACGGCGTTTCATGTTCCAAGTGGTTTCAGTGACAGTCGCTTGGAAACTGCGCCTGATTTGAGTTTTCCAAAACACGTAAAGCTAGTGTTGGCAAAGCAGTAATTAACATCAAATCAAAGCGTTAGGTTTGGCAACTAACAAAGCATTCAAGAGGGATTCACAACGCTAGGCAGTTTTGGTTTGAATCAACTTTAGTGTTTACGGCACAATAGCTTAGGTTGGGTGGTGGCGTTGTTCACCCCTTAATGCGGCGTTATATGCTTAAGCAAGGATTTACAATGACGAAAATTATAGATGTTAGTTTGAAATCTTTTCTTGAAAGTAACCCTAGTGTTGATTTTGGAGCGATCGTGGTCAAATGTGGCGCAGGAGCTCATTTATTACAATCTGTTTGTGAGACAAAGCGCGAGCAGTGGTCGAACCTTTTTAGAGTGCATGTTATTAATGATGGACCTTTTGATTCTTACAGAGTTACATATGTGCCTTTGAAGTCTTATGTACTTTATAAAAAAACGGATAATGAAGCACAATTGTGGGTTTGCTACACAGAACCTAAACATAGAAAAAAAGGTTATATGGCAGAATTGTTTTTAGACTTAAAAAACAAAGGAATGGACACAGCAGTTGATACCAAAAATCTAGACCTCCAGCGTATAGCAATAAGGTGTGGTGTGAGCCTGTATTAACGCATATAACAAAGCGTTAAAGACAGATTCGCAACGCGTGGCATTTTGGGTATGAGTCAGCTTTTGAGTTTACGGTGCAATAGTTTAGGTTAGGTGGTAACGTTGCTCACTACTTAACGCGGCGTTATGTGCTTGGAGGGAAATAATGAATTCAAAGGAAGTCGTCTTAGCTTTTTGGGACGCAATGAAAACTAATGATTTCACGAAAGCAAGTGAGTGGCTTAGCCCAGATTTTG
>NZ_JAWJYE010000053.1:0-1422 GCF_032970445.1 Vibrio sp. T13N | reverse complement strand
GCGTTAGCCCTATCAGAGGAAAACAATGAAATCTGCAGTATTAGTTATTGATGTTCAGTCGATTCTGTTCGACCCGGAACCTCAACCATTTGAGTCACAAATCGTACTCACCAAAATTAATGAAGTTACGAAATTGGCGCGTGCTAAGTCTGTCCCAGTTATCTTTGTTCAGCACGAGCAACCTAAATCTGTTATTGAATACGAAAGCGCAGGTTGGGCATTGCAGTCGAGCTTAATTACACAAACTGGTGACCATTTCGTTCGCAAAACAACACCAGACTCTTTCTTGAATACTAATCTTCAAAGTGTTTTGAATGAACTCGATGTAGATAGCTTAATTGTGTGTGGCTACGCCTCAGAGTTTTGCGTTGATACCACCATTCGCAGAGCTGCAGGTTTAGGCTACCCCGTAACTTTGGTTTCGGATGCTCACACAACTCATGATAAGGAGCACGCCAGTGGGGCTCAAATTCGAGAGCACCACAATGCCACGTTACCTAGCATTTCTAGTTTCGGTGTTAAAATCGAAGCGGTAGAGGCGTGCAACCTTTGGGCATAGGGCTAACAAGCAATTTAAGAGTGATTCAGCACGCTTGACATTTTTAGTTTGGTTTAAGTTTGGTGATTACGGTGGTTAAATTGAGTGTCGTGGTTGCGCGCTTCACACCTTAATTGGGCGTTATGTTTATGGAGTTTTATGGCAGCTTTTTACTATATATATCCTCACAATGACCTTTGGAATATTGCGTTTCATCATTTGACGACTGCGCAAGAAAAAGATGCTTCGGGCGATAGGGTTGGCATCACTCTTGACTGTCAAAGTTCGGTTTTGTTTATGGCCTTAGCTGTAGAAGCTACCATAAATTTTGTAGGTCATAGAGTAGTTAAAAACTGGAATGAACGTAAGCCTTACCATATTAAGTTGAAAAAGGTTTGCTCTGTTGCTCAACTCGAACTTGAGCGGGATGGTAACGTAGTAGCCGCCTTAAAGAACCTAAAATTAATTCGTGACACCGTGGCCCACGGAAAGCCAGTCTACGGAAGTGTAAAAGACACAGTAGAAGCTAGTGAACAAATGGATAGTTTTTGGGGGGCAGATATAGACGTACAATATTCAATTCAAATGTACGAGTGTGTTCGCCCATTTTGCCAAAGTTTAATTGAGCAGTCTGGTGCAGATTGTGAAGGTCAATTCTCTGGGTATTGTGGCAGGCCGAGAAAATAAACATAACAAAGCATTTAAGAGGGATTCTCAACGCTTGGCGGTTTTGGTTAAAAGTTCAGCTTAAGTGTTTATGGCGCAATGGTTTAGTTTGGGTGGTTTGCGTTGTTCACCCCTTAATGCGGCGTTATAACTCAGGGAGAACATGGTGACATTCCTAGATTTAAGAAATATAAAATCTGTCGTTGATTTTGTGGATG
>NZ_JAWJYE010000052.1:0-1434 GCF_032970445.1 Vibrio sp. T13N | reverse complement strand
TGCCCATGTATGGCATTTGTTTGTGGTGCGAACTTCACACCGAGATGCATTGGTTAAGCATTTATCAGAGCATGGTATTCAGACACAAGTACATTACCCGATAGCGCCGCATAAACAGCAGGCTTATAAAGAGTTCAGTCATCTGTTATTGCCGCTGACGGAGCAGTTGCAAAATGAAGTGCTGTCATTGCCGATGTCGCCCTACTTGAGTGAAGACGAGAGAAGTGCTGTGGTCTATGCAGTGAACTCTTTTAGAATGTAAGGTTCGTAAAGCAATATAATATAATCGGTTACTTAAAATAAGTACATTAATAAAATGAAATCAAAAATTAGATATTTTTTAGAGGTTATAATATTTCATTTGCATACTTTTTTTTCGAGAGTGCGATTTTTTCTTTCGAAAGATAATAGTTTAAATGAAATTTATTCTAGTAATAAAAGTAAAAAGTGCATAGTTTTAGGGAATGGCCCTTCAATTAAAAATGATATAGAAGTTATAAAAAAACAGATAGGTAATTCTGATTATTTGGCAGTTAATCACTTCTGTGAAAGTAGTGATTTTGAAATACTAAAACCAAATAAGTATGTTCTACTAGATGAATATTTTTGGCATCCTGATGCAAGCTTGGATCTAATAGAAAAAAGAAATAAGATGTTTTCTGCTCTGAATAAAGTAAGCTGGGAGATAGATCTTTTTTTGCCATATTATAGCGATAAGTCATTTATAAAAAATAAAATAGATAATAATTTTATCACCATTAATTTTTATAAAGTTGTTCCTGTACAAGGAATAACTATAAATAACGATAAAATAATAAGATTATTTGATAGTGGTACGTATGGTCCAGCCGCATGTAATGTTTTAATTTACGGTGTGTACGTTGCTATTATGAGTGGGTATAAAGATATTGAAATTTTTGGTGCGGATTTTTCTTTCCATAATGATGTGTTTGTGGATCAAAAAGATAATTCGTTAAAGATTAAATACAAGCATTTTTATGGTGAAAGTGAATATGTTCCTTTTATGAAAAATCCAACCAAGAAAGAAGCGTTTAGGATGTCTGAATTTATGCACATAACATACGAGACTTGCTTGGCTCATGATCGGCTAAGTAAGTTGGCCGAAAAACGTGGGATTAAAATAAGGAACAGGTCGACTTATTCAATGATAGACTCTTATCCTAGATAAAACTTTTAATTTAACTAACTTATATGGCTGTATTATGCAAAAAATTCTAGATTGTACTCTTCGAGATGGTGGCTATTATAACCACTGGGACTTTTCACCAGAAGTCGTTGACGCTTACCTCACAGCAGTTGCAAAAGCTAAAATTGATTATGTTGAGTTAGGGCTTCGTAACTATCCTAAGTCTGTTTACAGTGGTCCATTTGCTTATACGACTGAAGAGTTTCTAAACACGCTACACCTACCGA
>NZ_JAWJYE010000051.1:0-1483 GCF_032970445.1 Vibrio sp. T13N | reverse complement strand
CAATGCTCTCGTTCGTTTTATTGTCTAGAGCGGAATAAAGTGATTTGAGGCTACCCTGCACCCCTTTTGATACATTTCGAAATGCTCTCATAAACCCTCAAGAATTTAACGCCGCGTTAAGTAGTGAGCAACGCTACCACCTAACCTAAACCATTGCCCCGTAAACACAAAAACTAACTTGAACTGAAAATGCCACGCGTTGCGAATCTGCCTTAAACGCTTTGTTATGGCTAACGACCCACTAACAAACAAAGGCAATAACCTATTGTTTTATAAAAACTTAACACGTTCATCTAAGCACTCATTAGAACCCATTTCAAATTCGCGGCATATCCAAGGACGATTTTCATATATTGTGCACATTAGAGTGTCTCTGTCTAAAGCAGCACACCAACCATCATTTAATCGCATCATTGTTTCACCGCCATACTGATCGCGTATGATGAACTCTTCTGGCACTCCAGTATCAGAGATAATCATAACTTCAAGGCGGCAGCAGCATGCTTGGCAGTTTGAGCAAGACACATTTGAGGAAGAAGGTGTATTAGTTGGTATAAGCATAAGTAACTACAGTTTAGTCAATTTTGCATAATACCGTAAATTTGATGCGAACAACCTTCATTTCTGAGATTACTTACCTTGTGAGCCATAACGCCGCATTAAGGGGTTAAAACAAAATTAAAATACATCATAAAAACATATATTTATATCAAATAATTAATCCACACTCATAAGTCAATGTAGCAAATGTGTAGCTTTAAAATAATAACCCCTTATCTCTATACGTTTAAAAAACTACTAACTAAAGTACGCCAAGATACAAAGATGCGAGGAGTGTTCTTGCTAACACTTACTTGGACTAAACGAGTTGGAGCTTGGAGTCAGTTTAGGGGCATCAAAATGTACTGCCCCTATTGCTGCCTCTTCATCACGAACGGAACATTATGCTTTCATCTTCGCGCCGTTGTTCTCTAGATATTGACTCTGAAATGTCCTCACACATTGAATTTGCCCAAGAGCTAATGTTCCGATTGGTGTGTAAACATAGCGGTTTAATGATCTCGAGATCTGACTCAAGAATCGGTAATAACGAGCCTGACCATGAGCGAGAATGGTAGTTAGCCATTATCTCTCGCAAAAACTCTTCCTTATCCCCGAACTTTTCGATGAGGGATAATAAAAGAGGTGTGACTTGCTTGGTAGAGTCATTCACCGTATCAAATAAGGAAACAGTGCGAGCTAAGATCAACAGAGCTTCATCTTTTTCTGCCCATTCCATTACAGTTTCGATTGGTAGTAGAGTGATTATATTGTTTTTTACTTTTCTTCCATGTCGACTACTTCTTAAGAAGCTATCCAGTCGGAATTTCTCTATGCCAGTCTGTCCAAGTAAGTGTTTTTCAACATTAGGCCAGATGGAGCTACCATGCTTACTTATGGCTTCATAAAATGCAGGGTATAGCCAATCCCATTGATCAGAGGT
>NZ_JAWJYE010000050.1:0-1872 GCF_032970445.1 Vibrio sp. T13N | reverse complement strand
CGATGTCATCTACCTCAGCAATTAGATTTAACGTTTCAAAGTTTAAATAGTAGTCATCAGACTGCCAGAAGTCGTTAACTTCWTATAGTTCATCAGAAAACTATGAAGGTTGGTTAGCGCACGATAATGGAAGAAGACACAGTCATGACCTCGTATTAGATGACACCAGAGCAGAGAACCTTAGTTCTTTAAACGAAGCACTAGCAAAACCAAACTCTATCGTAAGATTAACTGGCCTATCAGGGTTGGGAAAATCAAGACTGATTATTGAGTATATAAATAATAATAAAGACTTAAAAGAAGAGAATGTTCTGGTTTTTAATACAACAAGAAATGTTGATAAAATTAGGGAAAATGTCAAACGTGCTATTAAAGATAAAGCATTTGGCTTGGTTATATTAGAGCATTGTGAAAAAGAACTTCATGATTATTTGGCAGTTGAACTTCAGAGAACGGAATCAAATTTACGCATAATAACGGTCAACTACTACAATGACGAAGTTGATACATCTCCACAAATACATATAACTAAACTAGATGATGAATCTGTTAAGAAATTAATACATCCGCTTTTACCACAATTTGATGAACAAGAACTATCAAAAATTGTTTCTTTTGTTGAGGGTTTTCCGTTACTAGCAATATTATTAGCAGAGCGGTTTAGAGATGAAGGGATTTTAAGTCCTAAGCTATCTGAAAAAGACTTTGCGGATAAACTAATCAACGCAGATGGAAATTTAACTGAGGAGCACAAACGTATATTAAAAGCTTGTTCGTTGTTTGATGTTTTTGGGGTTGAGCAAGAAGGACTGGAACAAGCGGACTTTATTATAAAGCTAGCAAAATCTAGTAGACAAGAGTTTGGCTCAGTGCTCTGCACTTTTGAGAACCACAAAATTATCAATCGTGTAGGACGTTTTGCAAGAGTTGTCCCAAAACCTCTTGCGGTGCATTTGGCCAGTCGTTGGTGGGATGAGAATATTCACGATGAACTGGAAGAACTGATTAGCACTCTTCCTGATAGCCTTCTTGGTAGCTTTTGCACTCAAGTTAAATACCTTGATTCATCAGAAAAAGTTAAAGCTTTTGTAGCTAGACTATGTGAGCCATGTAGCCCTTTTGGACGCCCGGAATTGTTGTTAAGCACAAAGGGTTCACGCCTATTCCGTGGCTTGGTTGAAGTGAATCCTAACGCTACATCAAACTTAATCTATAGAATCCTTAATACATTAAGTGATGTTCAGATCAAGGCTATAAAGCACGACTCCAGACGCAACTTTGTTTGGGCGCTCGAAATGTTAGCTTTCCATAAATCTGAGTTCGACAAAAGTGCTTGGTGCTTATTTAAATTAGCATTGAATGAAAATGAAAGTTATGGGAACAACGCTACGGGGCAGTTTACCCAATTATTTAGATGCTATTTATCGGGTACAGAAGCAAATTTTCATGACCGACTTCAGGTATTAAATCGAGTCGTAAGTGTAAATGATGATCCTTCAGATCTGTTGGCACTAGAGTCAATAAAAGCTGCAATGGACACTTATTCATCATCAAGAATGGTAGGTGCAGAATATCAAGGAACAAGACCAGTACTAAAAGAGTGGCATCCAAGCAAACAAAGCGAAATATACAACTACTGGAGAAGCTGCCTTGACATTATGTCTGATTTAATAAAGGAAGGTCGTTCAGTTGGTAAAATTAAAAATATCTTAGGGTATGAAATGAGGCCTTTAATTAAATATTCTGAATATATACCTATTTCCGAAGTTGTAGAAGAGATCATTATTGCTGAAGGTTCCTACTGGCCTGAAGCTATGCAGTCTGTTCATGATATTATTGAGCATGATTTTGGGGCTTTAACCACTCGTGAAG
>NZ_JAWJYE010000049.1:0-1950 GCF_032970445.1 Vibrio sp. T13N | reverse complement strand
GTTGAACAGTCATCAGTTACAATCCACTCCCAGTTACAATAAGTTTGACTTAAAATTGCTTGGTAGGTTTGAGATATTAACTTACTAGAGTTATAAGCAGGGGTTATAATGGATATTAGAACATTCATGATTTCAAATCTCTTATTATTTCTTTCCATTTATTTGTAATTAAAAACTCAGAAAACTCAGAGTTATCGAAGAAATCTATATTATTAGAATAATATTCATCATAATTTAAAATCATTTGTCTTATAGATACARTCAAGTCACTCTTTAATTTAAAAGATAAATCATTATCCATTAGAGACTCTGCGAAATTTAAAGGTTCAYCTCTAAAATTTGGAGAAAATCGATGGCCATATGGTTGGCAGGGATTTGTTAATAATATCCCATTATACCCATTAATTATATATTCACTAATCGCAAATGTATTCGTTGATATTCCTGGCAAATGACTCTTCAAGCCTTCTAACAAGGCCAGAGCATGTGTATCAAAGTAAGTTGGATGTATAACCATATGATGTTTAGACATGACTTCATTAAACTCTTCTGGAGAAAGTTTAAAGTCTAAAAATCTAACAAACTTGAGTTCCCGATATTTATCTAACTCTTTACTCTTAAGATCACTTACAACTGTTAGTTCGATTTTGAATTCATCTAACAATTCAGTAATTGATTCGACGACCTCTCTCCCTCCCTTCAAATTAAAGCTACTTGAACAAAACAATATATTAAACGTCCCAGAGTCATATTTATTAAAGTTGGAATATGAATCTGATGTATATGGATAAACAATCCCAAGATCTTTAATAAAAAAAAGATGTATGCATCCCATTTCTAAGAAAATTCTCTTCGTAGACTCCCTAGCCGCTTTTGAATAAAAAACAAAGCCTTTAAAGTTTTCTTTTTTAATTTTATTTTTAAAAAGAAAAAAGTTTATATAGTTCAATTTTATCGTATTAAAGCCAAACAAACCTAAACCATTTTCAACATAAGACACATAGTTTTTCCTTGTCTTAATTAATTTAGAGCCACAATCAATTATAAAGTTTGATTTCTTTGAATCCGGACAAAGAGTGGAATAATCGATAAACCATTCAATTGGAGGGAGTGGGGTTTTTTTATACATACTGAAAATAAAAGAAAAAAAACCCTGAAAAGATAAGATACGTTCATTCTTGAACATGGTTTTACTCTTTTTTGTATAAGAGCAGTTTAGATTTTTAGCTAGCTCTTTCATCCACCCCCGTGGAGCTCTTATATAAACATCGTTATTAAATCTTTCTTCTAACATTAAACCCTCGAAATATTGAAAAATACAAAAAAAAGTAAGATAGCGACTGAATAAAAGTATATATTGCTATAAACTGATGGTCATTAACTTCCAAAAACCAATAAGACATTAAAATAACAGTAAGAAATAAAAACCCTCTAGTTACTTCAATTAAAAACTGTCTTCTGTGTAAGCCTAAATATGTTAAGCTTTGGGATACAGGTATAACAAGGGATTGGATAAGAACGATAAAAACAAAAAATGGAATAAAGGCATAAAAATCATTCCAATTTGAATCTTCCGATAAGTTAACATAATCAAAAATAAAGTCAGAAAGAAAGAAAATAATAACATATAAAAAAGACACAATGGACAAACATACAAAAGAAGTGTATAAAAAATATCTTTTGGCAGTTTTAATATTTTCACTTCTAATTTTTTCCGAGAACTCTTTATTATAAACTTGAAGAACAATTCTCAATAAAAAATTAACTGGATTGACGAACATCCTTTGTACAACATTTATAATGCCAAGAAGATCACTTCCAAAAAGAAGCTTTATTGATAATGGTAATATTTGACTGGAAATAGAGTTCATGAATACCGAAGCGGAGTTCAAGAAACTGAACCCTTTATATTTAATTAAGTAACTATAACTCTTTAAAATAGATTTTGAT
>NZ_JAWJYE010000048.1:0-2281 GCF_032970445.1 Vibrio sp. T13N | reverse complement strand
GTCTTAATACCACATGGAATAAATAAAGAAATAATTGAAAAAAAAGATAATAGTAAATCAAAAAAAATACGAGTTATTTGTGCAGGTCAATATATAAAGAGAAAAAATATTGACTGGGTTATTGGTTTGGCTAATAAGTTTTTAGACAATAAAAGAATACAGTTTACAATTGTTGGTAGTGGCCCTCTAAAAGATAAGTATGTTAAAAAATCAAGCGGTGCAGTGGAGTTTTTAGATTGGTTACCTAGAGACGAGTTATTAAAAGAATTTAACAAAAGTGATATTTTTATTTTGCCAAGTGATAATGAGACATTTGGCATGGTTTATATAGAAGCAGCAGCAAAAAATTGTCTTATTATAGGGAAAAAAGGAACAGGACTTGATGGCTACTTTAGTTCTGGAGAAGATGCTTATTTTATTGAGARCGAAGAAGAACTATATGATGTTTTTCGTACTAAAATTTTAGATAAAGAATGCTGGAAAGACATTGCTCACAAAGGTTTTTTAAAAGTAAATGAAAACTTTGTGTGGGARGTTGTTTCGGAAAAATATAGAGATTTATATATGCGGGTTTGTTATAAATAATGAATATGACTTTTAGATCTTTAAGATTTATTTTGATATATGTCATTTTATTTCTTTCTTACAAATATTTTGTTGCTGATAAGTTTTCATATATGGGGTTTGAGGATAACTTAAATTTCACTAGGTTTATATTTTCAGTATTATTTGTTTTTCTTTCTACTATTACCTTTGAAATAGTTAAAGACAGCTTCACAAGATTTATTATTGCTCTATTATTTGTTTTTGTCACAGCACCTAATATGGTGATGTACTCATTTATGGGGGGGGATATTAGAATTCCAGTTTGGTCATTCTTATGTATTCCTATAACTTCCGTAATATTGAACTTATTTCCGCCAATTAGAGTCCCATCAATTAGTAGTAAAAAAACCGAATATTTAATGTGGGCTCTATTGATTTTATGCTTAGCTCCCGTAATCTCTGCACATGGTGTTAAGTTTAATTTAAATGCTTTTTATTTTGATGTGTATGATATTAGAAGAGAGTCAAGAGAGAACAATACTTTTTTTTCAGTATATGGTTACTTTTGGCTGGCAAAGGTCATATGTCCAATAGGCATTATTTTTGCCTTGGAAAGAAAAAAAGCGTTCATGCTTATAATCTTTTCTATGATTTTAATGTATTTATTCATGACCACTGGGCATAAATCAGTATTTTTAACGGTGCTTATAATCATGGGACTATATTTTGGTAAGCCATGTTACGAAAGTAAAGCAAATTATTTTTTATCTGCTTGTTTGTTACTTTTTATTAGTGTTAGGGTTGTCTCTTATTTTTCCGATTTTATCCTTCCTGAGTCTTTACTAGTAAGAAGACTTTTCTTCATTCCGGCACTGTTAAATATTTTTTACTTTGATTTCTTTGATAATAACTATGTGTATTACTCTAGTTCTTATTTATCTTATTTCATAGACTATCCTTATTCCGCCACAATTCCTCAAGTTATAGGGCAACATTTTTTTAATAGTGATGAAATGAGTGCAAATAATGGTTATTTAAGTGATGGTTTTGCTAACTTTGGAAGTGTTGGGGTTTTCTTTAACGTACTTATTTCATCGTTAGTGATTAAAATATTCAAAGATTATAATGTTCCCGTAAAATACAGCGGACTGATTTTTGTGACATTCTACGCTATTCAAGGTAGTGCTATGTCCACAATGTTATTTACACATGGTGGTTTATTATTAGTACTTTTAGTTCCTTTTGTATTAAAGCCTAAAAATTATGATAAAGAAGTTTGTTAGTTTACTATCAGGTCCTGCTCTTGCTCATGCTTTAACTATCTTATTAACTCCATATTTTATGTCTAAGTATACGCCGTCTGAATTTGGTGATTATGCATTCTATATAGCACTATTGGGGGTTTTTTTAGCGGTTAGTAGTCTCAGATTTGATGCCATTATATTTGCATGTGAAGATACAGAAGTAGATGATATATTTACCATCGGAATAGTGATAGCATTTTTCTTGTCATGCGTGATTTTTTGTTTTCTGTTTTATTTTAATTATTCATATTCTACATTTATATTTTTTTCATTTCTTTCTCAAGCGGTGTTGTTAATTGTTACAAATTATTTTCTAAGGTTTAATAAGCATAAGTTGGTTTCCTTTTTAAAGTTTTTGTCTATATTCACAATTCCTATATTTCAGCTTATATTTTCATATTATAGTTTAGATAATGGAATGATATTGGGTC
>NZ_JAWJYE010000047.1:0-2346 GCF_032970445.1 Vibrio sp. T13N | reverse complement strand
GTGCGCTTAAAGCGCTTTAAGGCTAGCATGGAAATGACCAATATTCGCCCTTTTCGCCGCTTTTCCAACCTATTACCCCGCCACTTTCACTCTTAGGCTACAACCACGTACATTCAGCCTGAGAGATCCGTTGCGGAAATAACGCCCTGCTAAGGGGTGAGCAACGCAATACTGCAGCTTCCGCAAACCACCTTAATCACTAAATTCAACGCACAGTAAAAGTGCCACGCGTTGCGAATCCCTCTTGAGCAGTTTGTTAGTTTGCAAACCCAAAGCGTTGATTTTACGTTATTTTAAACTTTGCAAACAATAAACTTTATGTGTTTTGATGTACTTAAGTCAGGCGTAGTCTCAAAGCGGCTACTCAATGAAACCACTTGGAACAAACAATGCCGCAGAAAACGAACTCACAACACCAAAAAGCGCTTTTGGAAAACCAATCTCACAATGCGGACTTTCAACAAAGTCACTGAAACCACGTGGAACTTGCCACACCAAAGAAAGCGTCATTTCAGCGAGTAGATCGGCTTTTATACCAACAAGCTCAACGAGCAGAGTTTCAGCAAAAAAGTTCAACTCAGTAAACCCAAAAGTCGCCGCACCAAAGAACAAATCAACCGTTGAAACGATACCAATTTTGAGTTTACACCACGCAAGTTAACACTGAAATTGAATGCCGATAAGACAATTTCGACTTTAAGCTTTTACCGCTAGTTCTTGCGATATAGGCGCGTTTTTCCTCTTGCAAACTAACGCCCAATTAAGGTGTGAGGCACGCAATACCGATGCTACCGCATACCATCTTAATCACTAGAACCAACGCATAGTAAAAATGCCACGCGTGCCGAATCACTCTTAAATTGTTTGTTATACATTTTTTCTTATTTCGTCTCTCAAACGGCTATTTGGCTTAAAATCCGTACTCAAACTATTTGCTACGAAGCTACAATCAGGATGTTGCTGATAGCTATATTTTAAAAATACTACATTTGATTTACGGTCA
This sequence comes from Vibrio sp. T13N, assembly GCF_032970445.1. Lineage (NCBI taxonomy): Bacteria > Pseudomonadati > Pseudomonadota > Gammaproteobacteria > Vibrionales > Vibrionaceae > Vibrio > Vibrio sp. T13N. The sequence goes on along the minus strand of NZ_JAWJYE010000047.1, from coordinate 1,343 downwards.
TTAAAGTACTCTTTGAGTTCACCTATGTCATGCCCAACAAGTAACAAAAACCTAACCCCTGGAATGTAAAAGATATGCTGGTGATAGCCTACCTTTTTACTCGAGACAGGGAACGAAATCATTGGTAAAGGTTGTAAATCAGTATCTATATAGACAATGAGGTAAACATTTTCAGGAAAAGTAGATTCATTGTTTAAGTATTTTCTAATCTGTTCTTGGTATACAAGACCAAGAGAATTCTGGTTCGAATTTTCCTTACGCTTCCAAGCTGAGGCTCGCCAAACAATACTCGCAGCAAAATACAGATAAGCACCTTGGTCAATATTTGCTTCAACATGATCTAACAACCGCTTATCGAAATGCCGCGCGATAACCTTGGACTCATCGAACTTTGAACGTAATGGAAATACTTCAGTTTTACTATTGTAGCAATCTCGAACAACCAAATTTTCCCCATTACGACTAAACTTTTGCTCGCACTCGCCACACAAAAAGTTATCTGTAACTTGCATATCAGTAAATGCGGACGTTCTGTTATGACTTTGGCTCAATATAATTTGGCCACTACAATCTGATTTTCGTAGTTTCTTATACAACCCTTTGGGCATCAGGTGACTAACCTTTAGTTCTTTAACTTGTAAGCACAATGCGCATTCTTCAATCATCATAGTCACCATAAATGTATAACGCCGCGTTAAGGGGCGATAACGCGATACCACCTAAACTTAAACATTGTGCCATAAACACTTAAGCTGAACTTTGAGCTAGAGCCGCCAAGCGTTAGGAGTCCCTCTTAAACGCTTTGTTATATGCGTACTCGAAGTTACATTGAAACTGCTTCGATTTTGTTTCCATCTAAGTCACGAACAAATGCTGCATAGTAAGTTTCACCATACTCAGGTCTTAAGCCTGGCTTACCTGCACATGAACCACCCAATTCAATAGCTGTAGCATAAAATTGGTCAACAGCTTCTTTTGAAGGCGCATTGAAAGCAATATGAGCACCATTACTTGATGTAGCTTTTCCTTCACAAGGGCTTCCGACCCAAAATTCAAAGTTTTCACCATAAGCCGCTGCGATATTTTCTATATAGTGAGCACGTTTAATAAACAACGTAGAAAGAACTGAGTCATAAAAACCAACTGCTTTTGCCACATCAGAAGCGCCAACTGAGACGTGATTTAAAATCATTTTTAAGTCCTTTTACTGTTTGAAACTTGAAAGCATATAACGCGCAGTTAAGGTGTGAGAGACGCACATGCACCCTAACCTAAAATAAACTCTGATAAATCCGTGCCTATTTGGGCACTAAAACCCCAATGCGTTTCGAATCGCCTTGAAC
>NZ_JAWJYE010000046.1:0-2418 GCF_032970445.1 Vibrio sp. T13N | reverse complement strand
TGCTGATGCTTTGCAGCTCGTAATTCCAGAATATCGGGCTGTTTTCGTACAAGGTTATGACGATACATGTTCTCTTTACTTTGAGTGTCGAGAGTCTGTAAAGCCTCTACTCCATGAAATTAGAAAGTTGGGCATGTATACGTTAGAACGAATTTAACAAACTGTTTAAGAGTGATTCGCAACGCGTGGCATTTTTACTATGCGTTGTGTTTAGTGGTTAAGGTGGTTTGCGGAAGCATCGGTATTGCGTTGCTCACACCTTAACAGGGCGTTAGGCTTCAAAATCTAGGTAAATTTAAATGATTGCGTATATAAGTGAAAGAAGTAAGAAAAATGCCGGAAAGCCTCTTTATCCACACAAGCATAAAGATGGCATGTATGTCGCGTCGCATTCTCGTTTTGAAGCGGACTATGTTCGAGTGGAAAACCTAGAGCAGCTTCAAGCATTGGTCCAGTTAGGCTACGGGGCGCGCATGTCTAACCCAAGCCTAAAACCAAGAGTAGCTGCCTCAATAATTGTCAGTAAAAATATCGAGATTGAAGACTCTTTCTCGGTAGAAACTGAGCTTAGAAAAATTAGTACGCTTCCTGAACTGGACGTTGAGTTCACAGCAAAAAGGCGAGCAGAACAAACCTTATTACGAGCATATCTACTAGAGGGGAACAAGTTGGGTACGTGTGCAATTTGTAATTCTAAACTACCGGAAAACATGCTTGTTGCTGCTCATATAAAGCGAAGATCAAAGTGCAGTGATGACGAGAAGTTAGACTTTGGCGCTGTAGCTACATTGATGTGTAAACTAGGTTGCGACGACCTTTATGAAAAAGGCTACATATACGTAGACAAAGGCATAGTCAGATCTAACCCCAACGCTGTGACTACAGAAGCACTTGATAGCAAAATATCTTCCTTGGTCGGGAACGAAGTTTCAAACTGGGAGGAGAGCAGACAATACTATGAGTGGCACTGCGATAAGTGGGGTTCAAAAAAAGAAGCCTAACAAACTGTTCAAGAGGGATTCGCAACGCGTGACATTTTCACTATGCGTTGGTTTAAGTGATTAAGGTGGTATGCGGAAGCATCGGTATTGCGTTGCTCACCCCTTAACAGGGCGTTATGCCTTAGAGGAATAAATGAATTTGGAAAGTGTTGTAACTTGGTCTGCTTTGGTGATTTCCGTTATCAGTTTACTTGTGAGTGGGTATGCAATTTATCGAGATAGAAGTCGGGTAAAAGTTTTCTGCAAGGTAGTATACGACTGCTCCAAAGATCAATCTGAGAACTTAGATAATCCGCCCCCATTTTTACGCATATATGCTGTTAACACTGGAAAAAGAGCAATATTTCTATCTGATCTTTGTGGTTATATTTCAAGGAAATCATCAAGCTCTTGGTCGCTGAAAGATGAACCAATACTATTTGATGAGCATGGATTACCGTCGGTCGTATCTAGCGGCTTTGTCCATGATGTCGCAGTGAGACTGGATGATGGAGATATTTACGAGTATCGAATTAAGCATGATGATTTTACAAAGTTATATGCAGTTAATCATGATGGCTTGTTATTTAAAAAATATTTTTTAACGGACGTACTAGGTAAGAAGTACCCAGTTAAAGGCTCCAAAAAAGGTATCGAAAAACTGTTGGAGTATAAGGCATAACAAACTGTTTAAGAGTGATTCGCAACGCGTGGCATTTTTACTATGCGTTGGTTTAAGTGATTAAGGTGGTATGCGGCGGCTTCGGTATTGCGTTGCTCACCCCTTAGCAGGGCGTTAGCAGTTCAAGGAGAACAAAATGATCGAAAGGAAGCGGGGTGCCTATCAAGGTCGAAATAAGTCTTCAGCATATAAAGACTTGGTTTGGACAGTAGCAACATCATCAGACACTTCTCTGGATATAGTTGGTCAAACTAAACTGACTCTAGAAACGATAGATAAAAACCTTGAAGAATTGGGTTCCAATAAAACTCAAATAGTAAGTGCGCAGGTGTTTATCGCCAATATGCCAGATAAACCTAAAATGGATAAAGTTTGGTGCGAGTGGTTGGGTGAAAATCCAGAACACTGGCCTCAACGAGCGTGCCTAGGTGTTGCGTTAGAAGGTGACGTACTTATTGAAGTGACAGTAACAGCGGTAAGACGTTAGAACACTGCTAACAATCTGTTTAAGAGTGATTCGCAACGCTTGGCATTTTTGCTATGCGTTGCGTTTTGTGTTTAAGGTGGTATGCAGTAGCATAGGTAGTGCGTTGCTCACACCTTAACAGGGCGTTAGCCCTATCAGAGGAAAACAATGAAATCTGCAGTATTAGTTATTGATGTTCAGTCGATTCTGTTCGACCCGGAACCTCAACCATTTGAGTCACAAATCGTACTCACCAAAATTAATGAAGTTACGAAATTGGCGCGTGCTAA
>NZ_JAWJYE010000045.1:0-2544 GCF_032970445.1 Vibrio sp. T13N | reverse complement strand
AGCCACCAAACCTAAATTATTGTGCCATAAACACAAAAGCTAAACTTAGAACCAAAATTGCCAAGCGTTGAGAATCCCTCTTGAACGCTTTGTTATGTGCGTGCCTGCTCTTGCACCACCCTCACCCACTTGGAACGCCACTCCTGCGCTTCCATTGRGTCTGGCCAGAACTCTTTCTGTTTACGGATAAGCCCATTTTCTACCGTATGGAAAGTAATAGCACGCGCCTTTTGAACGCTATCAGTTATAGAWACATCAGTGACTACTGTTTCGCCATCGCAGACGATTGAATGAACGACGAACTCCCAAATACCATTTGCTGGATMGTAAGTGTTGATTGCTGTGAAGTTGTCTCGTCCWACAATAAGCTCACCAGATTGAGGCCAAAACCCTTCAAAATCTGGGCTAAGCCACTCACTTGCTTTCGYGAAATCATTAGTTTTCATTGCGTCCCAAAAAGCTAAGACGACTTCCTTTGAATTCATTATTTCCCTCCAAGCACATAACGCCGCGTTAAGTGGTGAACAACGCTACCACCAAACCTAAACCATTGTACCTTAAACACTTAAGCTAACTTGAACTGAAGTCGCCAAGCGTTGTGAATCCGCCTTAAACGCTTTGTTAGGCGAAGTTTCCCACCAGTGCTTAAGTTATTTTGAAAGCAGGTTACCCGAAACCAAATAAGCAACCAAACACCCACTAACTTTTTGTGATTCAAGAACCATAAAAGCCACTTTGTTTCAGCCGAAGTTTCGACAACCACGAAATACAGACTTTCAGCGATCAAGTTGCTTTTGAGGAAGCGAAACGTAAAGCTGCAAACTTAAATCGAGCACGAAAGCCTCGATTAACTTGCAATTCCCACACTTTGAGTCAGTGAAATTCACAACCAACCGACTGTGAAAACCAATGAGGCAACCCACGAACTTTGGCATGTTTTACGGTTGGAGATATTCAAGAATTTAAACCGACAATGCTGAGTTTCCGACATAGAAAAACGAAAGGCCAAAGAGGAATAAGAAGATGAGAACAAAGAACTTTCCTGCCCGTCGCCTAACGCCGCGTTAAGGGGTGAACAACGCCACCACCTGACCTAAACCATCGTGCCATAATCACAAAAGCCAAACTTCGAACCAAAACTGCCAAGCGTTGAGAATCCCTCTTGAACGCTTTGTTAGAAGCCCCATCGCAAACTTAAGCATTGAAATGAGAGTAAATCTGTTATACTTGTATGTAACTGCGTACAGTTAACAAAACGTTATGCAAGCATGGGGGGACCTATGACCAAGGAGAGTATGAAAAACTTATCAGAACACTATAGCGATTATGTTCAGTCACTGAAAACTATAGTAAAGCAGAATGAGCAAGACAATAGACGGCTCGATAGCCTGAAGCGGGAAGCCGCCATTCAGGAAAGTACTCTGCAACATTACATACATAATTTAAAGCATATACAAGAAATTCAACACTTAGAGTTTCAACGTTGGCAGACTAAAGCTCTTGAGTTAGCAGAACAGCAAAAAAAACTAGAAAAGATTATCGAGCAACAATCTAAGGAACTGGCTATATCAAAAGCCCAACTTGAACATGGTTTAAGAATGATTGATCTCGCTCCTAAATCAACTGTTGCGGATTACTTAGCTAACACAAGTATAAATAAGTCTCTAAGCGAAGCGATTAGTGATGATTGGCAGTATGTAGGAGGCCATTTGGCTCACAGTATGATTAATAACAAAGAGTTTGATTACTAGAAAATGTCAGCTGAAAAAGAATTGAAACCTGAAGACAAAGAAGAACACGTCACGAATGATGCTGTTGAAGAACCAACTGAAACACAACTTACTGAAGTCCAAGAGCTACTAAATCAATTACCTCAAGAAATGCTTGTTGATGCATTGATTGAGCGAAACGAAGGTTCAGGCGGTAAAAATTCGATACAGTTTGAGCAGGCAATTTCGCAACAGTATTCGGGACCCTTGCCTCCTCCAAGCATGCTTGAGGGATACGATAGAGTTCAGTATGGTTTCGCTGAGCGAATTGTTTCAATGGCTGAGCGAGAACAAGAACACAGACATCAACTAGAAAACAGAGGCGTTCAAGGCGCAATAGATAAAGACAAGAGAAGCCAAAACTACGCTTTAGGTATTGTACTTTTCTTAGCGTCTCTGTGTGGTACTCTAATCCTTTCAGGTCACGACATGGCGGGTTCTGTCTTAGGCGGGACTACTTTAGTTGGCACTGTAGCACTATTTATTACTGGGAAACGTGCACCTAAATCGAAGACTGGAGACGAAGAACCAACATCGACAGATCCACAATAGCAATCCTCTATCCTATGCCTCGTTACTAGATAGTTATTCGGGGCTTCTAACGCCGCGTTAAGGGGTGAACAACGCGAGCCACCAAACCTAAATTATTGTGCCATAAACACAAAAGCTAAACTTAGAACCAAAATTGCCAAGCGTTGAGAATCCCTCTTGAACGCTTTGTTATGTGCGTGCCTGCTCTTGCACCACCCTCACCCACTTGGAACGCCACTCCTGC
>NZ_JAWJYE010000044.1:0-2616 GCF_032970445.1 Vibrio sp. T13N | reverse complement strand
TAGAAAGTCTAGTGAAACTTCACTAGGGCTGATTGACGTAAGTTTTCTGTTAATCAATTCATAAAAAAATTGGTCATATTTGCTTTCAACAAAAACTTGTTTTCTGTTTTCATAATTTACGCTTAAAGCAGGAACTCCTGATGTCAGAATAGATAGGGCTTGATCCTTGGAGGTTTTTACTAGTCTAGGTTCTTCAGTCCCCATTACATAAATTGACTCTTCGGGACTTAATGCAATTGTAGATGGAGAGTGTGTAGTCAAAATTACTTTTACACCTTTTTCCTCTACAAAAACTTTCCTAAGTACTTTTATGAAGTGTTTGGTCATTGATGGGTGCAGTGGAGCATCAGGCTCATCCATTAGAAGAATTTCTGGGAACTCTACCTGCACACTCAGGTTGTATAGGCTAAGAGCTAATGAAACAAGAACTTTCTCTCCTGAAGAAARATCAGAAAAATTAATTTCAGCACCACTAGTTTTATTTGTTAGTTTTAAAGTGAATGGTAGATCTCTATGTGAGCCTACTGGATTGTTAACTAGGTAATTTACTCTTGATTCTTCCAGCACACGATTTACCAAATCCCATGGTGGTGGTCCATATTTCTGAATAAATTCATCCCTCTCCAAGAAAGAACCTTCATTGTACTTTGTATATCGGAACTCTGAGACTAGATTATCTTCGAATTTTGTATGGTACCTTTTGAATAAAATAGAAAAGTTTTGCTGAAAAACATCATTTATAGTCAGACCGTCATCAATCGGATAATGACCATAAAAGTCTTCATCACTTAGGTCGTCAAGCAGTTTTTGAGAGTTTTCCGCAATTATGTTTAATAATCGTATTTGCTTTGGGTCTCTGATAACTTGATGGAGCTGGATATTGCCATTTGTCTGTTTTCTTTGTTTGTACTGATTGAACTGATTAATTATATTCTGAACTGCTTTTCGTAAGTGAGTGGGGTCTATTGCGCCACTGTTATTTGGAGCGAGGCTAGCGTGAGTTACATGCTTTCTATTAGCAAGCTCTCTGTTTTCGCTTAGAGCCTTAACTCCTGCATTATTCTGTAGAATAGCTTCCAGTAGTTGACTTTTACCTGAACCATTTAACCCTGTTATCACCGTAAAGTCAGGCAACTCAATATCATTTAGCGCAGTTATTGATTTATAGCCAGACTGGAACCTCAATGTAATGGGCATTTACTCTCCTTTTTCCACTTTGTTACAGAGTCTGTTGCTTAGCCGCTGGTTATCTTGTGACGACTTTACATACATCCCTATATTCAGGTTAGTGTATGTCATCAAACATTTAGGTACATTAGTCGCATTATAAAAAGTAAGTCAAGTGAGTTTAGCTAAAGTGAGTAGTCAATTGATCGTGGCTCATTTCTGGGCACAGGCTTCTCAGAGAGATGAAAGGCCTGTATTAGTCCTTCTAGCAGTCTGTTTGCTCTGAGAGCCTCAGAGCGTCTTCCAGTTCCACTCCAAGGTAACGAATAGTGTTATCTAGCTTCGAGTGCCCCAGTAAAATCTGTACCGCTCTGATGTTTTTTGTTTTGGCATAGATCAAGGTTGCTTTAGTACGGCGCATGGAATGAGTGCCATAGTAGTCCGCATTCAATCCAAGTTTTACTGCCCAGTTCCTGATAATCGATCGATAGAATGAGTAGCTGATAGGTTGTCCTTTTCGGCGACCACTTGGAAACAAAAAACTGCTTGCCTCTAAGGATGCCGAGTAGATCCATCGGCTAATACTTTGTTGCGTTCTCGGGGTAATCTCGTAGTGGACGTCGGTGCCAGTTTTTTGTTGGATGCATTGAACCCTTTCATAGATTACACCTTGCGAAGAAACATCATATACATGCAGCCTTAGTAAATCACTTGCCCTTAATTTGCTATCAATGGCTAAGTTCAATAGTGCAAGCTGCATTAGGTCGCTTTCAAGCTCTAGCCTAGTTCTAATTCGCCAAATTTCTTCCAACTTGAATGGTCGTTTAATGCCGCTGCATTTTCCTGAAGATAACTTTCTCATGTTGACCTCCTCTTCGATATTATTGGTCAACATAAAGTCTGGCTATAAACTGAAACTGTTCCAGCCTGATAGCCATCGATCACGCAGTCGTTCAGGGTGCTCAGAATCATCCGTGGACAGAAGTGAGTTAGTGATAGTGTTCTAAAACGCTTCTGTCAGATTAGGAAAATTATGTTGATTCCGTGAGTGCTTGTTAAGTGTGAGAGATGTTGCCAACGATGTGGTTTGTTTATTCACTACATTTCATCAACAGCAAATCGTTCTGAGCCACCGTTGAAACAGACATAAAACTTGCGACCATCGCTATATACCTGAACCTCTGCGCCATTCATATTGTGGTAAGGGCGATCTATCATTGACCATCTTGTACAGTCATCTAGTTCAAGTACAACTAAACCCATATCACTATATAAGCTCTCAACTAACGCTTTTGATACTAATTTCATTTGCACCTCAAATTATTTGTCTTCACTTTCAATAATTTGACACCTAACGCCTTGCTCACCAGTAAGTTGGGAGGGCAGCGAGTAATTTATCCGTGTGCAGCAACTTGTTATAGGGCAGTGTTCTTTCACTACATATCAAGC
>NZ_JAWJYE010000043.1:0-2634 GCF_032970445.1 Vibrio sp. T13N | reverse complement strand
CGCTTAAAGCGCTTTAAGGCTAGCATGGAAATGACCAATATTCGCCCTTTTCGCCGCTTTTCCAACCTATTACCCCGCCACTTTCACTCTTAGGCTACAACCACGTACATTCAGCCTGAGAGATCCGTTGCGGAAATAACGCCGCATTAAGGTGTGAGCGACGCTTGGCTATACTTGAGCGAAGCGAAAACGCCAAGCGTTGCGAATCACTCTTAAATGCTTTGTTAGGGGCGTGCTTCAGCTTGCGAACAAGTCTCCTTGCCCTTTTTCCAAAGTTCTTTTGTGTCTGTAAGCCAAGCCTTGAGGCGTTTGGCTTATTTGCTGACCATTGATATTGTCTAATACAGTTTCGACCGAATACCCTGTTATAGCGATTTCACCGACTTCGTCTAACTTGCTATGAATGTTTAAAGCACACTTGATCGCAGACCCATGTTGAAAACTAATTCTTTCGTCTAGTACATCTTGTTTAAACACTTGGTCTTTCATTGTGAAACTAATAGTTTCGCCATCAAAAACACCTTTCCATTTGTAGTTACCCTGCTTCAACACTGGAGAAACAATTTCAATAATTGCTTCGTCAACCGTTTCGACTGGTAGTACGTTAGAACTTAAGATAAAGCGCTTAAAGCTACCGCGTACCACCTCAGTTTCGGGGCTAACCTCACTACCGTCAGATGTGAGACCATTTACACCTAACTTAGTGACTTTATTGTATGTGTTTAAATGCTTGAATAGATTAGAGCGTCGGGTGATAACCTTGTAGTTTTCATTTACTACTTCGGCGACTTTTGTGACTGTTTCAGATTGTACTTTATCTTCTGCTATCTCTGCTTTTAAAGCTTGAATCCTCAATTTTCGTTCTTCGATACTCAAACGAAGGTCTTCTTTTTGAAGGCGCTCCAATTCCGAATCTGATTTGGGTAGCAAAGGGACAGCTATAGCTGCAATGCCAACAATGACAGAAAGAACACCAGCGTTTGCGTTAGCTAGCTGCCATATGTCACGAAGCCCACCCTCTCTGTGTGCTTCGCATTCGATTAAGATGCTTTCATCAAGTGTTTTGGCGATCTCTGTGAGTATCGCAATAACTTCGGCTTCACAACGATTGCGCACCAATGCATCCATTGTGTGAGAGTCATCGCCGAAATAGTAGTGCATTTGAAATTTATTAGCTAAGTGTGGCTTATTCATATATTGCATCCATAGAATCCACACTCAATATGAGGTCTAAAAGCATCACTTTCAAATGCAACCATGTGATTATCATCAAATTTTCAGACAAAGCCCCTAACGCCGCGTTAAGTGGTGAACAACGCCAACCACCAAACCTAAACCATTGTACCTTAAACACTTAAGCTAACTTGAACTGAAATCGCCAAGCGTTGTGAATCCGCCTTAAACGCCTTGTTAGGCGAAGTTTCCCACCAATGTTTAAGGTTGTTTGAAAGCAGATTACCCGAAACAAAATAAGCAACCAAACACCCACTGACTTTTTGTGATTCAAGAATCACAAATATCACTATGTTTCAGCCAAGGTTTCAACAACCACGAAATGCAGACCTTCAACAACAAAGTAGGTTTTGAACCCGAAAAGCCCAAAAGTGCAAACTCTCAGCAAATTCGAAAGCCTCAATTGACTTGCCCTTCCCACACTTTGGGCCAATAAAATTCACCGCTAACCAACGCTAAAAACCAATGAGGCAACCCACGAACATTGGCATGTTTTACGGCTGGAGAGGTTCAAGAATTTGAGCCGACAATGTTGAATTGCCGACTTAGAAAAACGAATGCTCAAAGAGAACTAAGAAGATGAGAGCAAAGAACTTCCCAGCCCGTCGCCTAACGCCGCATTAAGGTGTGAGCAACGCTACCACCTAACCCAAACCATTGCACCGTAAACACATAACCTAACCTTGAACTGAAGGTGCCAAGCGTTGGGAATCACTCTTAAATGCTTTGTTATGCATTTAGTCGTTCTTCGGGTGAAAAACTATCGTTCACAAACTTTAAGAATTCACAGCTTATAATTTTCGCTTGTTCCCAACCTAAATCACTAGAATCAACGACATAAAAGCCAGATATAACACCACCTTCAATTCTGGCCACGCAAATATTTCCATTACCATCTAAGCAAATTGGCATTGCGCCAGACATATCGTGCTTTACCCCATAAATATCTTCGCCGTATATCTCCGACAAAGAAAAGAACTGTAACTCTTTGAACCCAAAATAGACTATAGGGCCATCGCTAACACTCCACCAATTCAACATACTTTCAGGAAGAGTTATTTGAAATATAGTTTCTAACTTGTATATTTCTTCCTGATTTGCGCCTACAGGTCTATCTATAAATTCCATGAAGCCTCTGATGCATAACGCCCTGTTAAGGGGTGAGCAACGCAATACAAAAGCCGCCGCATACCACCTTAAACACTAAAACCAACGCATAGTGAAAATGCCACGCGTTGCGAATCCCTCTTGAACAGTTTGTTAGGCAACATTTCTACGTTTAACTTCTTTCTCATACGAAGATTCGTTGTATAACCAGATAGCCCAAAATGTGAAAAACATCCCGATCGTGTAAATTGAGTAATTAAGAGCATTATCCGATAAGAAAATCGTAATGCTTGC
>NZ_JAWJYE010000042.1:0-2762 GCF_032970445.1 Vibrio sp. T13N | reverse complement strand
TTCAGTGAAATCGAGTAGGGCGGGACACGTGATATCCTGTCTGAATATGGGGGGACCATCCTCCAAGGCTAAATACTACTGACTGACCGATAGTGAACCAGTACCGTGAGGGAAAGGCGAAAAGAACCCCTGTGAGGGGAGTGAAATAGAACCTGAAACCGTGTACGTACAAGCAGTAGGAGCAGGCTTYGTCCTGTGACTGCGTACCTTTTGTATAATGGGTCAGCGACTTATATTCAGTGGCAAGGTTAACCATCTAGGGGAGCCGTAGGGAAACCGAGTCTTAACTGGGCGTTCAGTCTCTGGATATAGACCCGAAACCAGGTGATCTAGCCATGGGCAGGTTGAAGGTTGAGTAACATCAACTGGAGGACCGAACCGACTAATGTTGAAAAATTAGCGGATGACTTGTGGCTAGGGGTGAAAGGCCAATCAAACCTGGAGATAGCTGGTTCTCCCCGAAAGCTATTTAGGTAGCGCCTCGGACGAATACTACTGGGGGTAGAGCACTGTTAAGGCTAGGGGGTCATCCCGACTTACCAACCCTTTGCAAACTCCGAATACCAGTAAGTACTATCCGGGAGACACACGGCGGGTGCTAACGTCCGTCGTGGAGAGGGAAACAACCCAGACCGCCAGCTAAGGTCCCAAATTACTACTAAGTGGGAAACGATGTGGGAAGGCTCAGACAGCCAGGATGTTGGCTTAGAAGCAGCCATCATTTAAAGAAAGCGTAATAGCTCACTGGTCGAGTCGGCCTGCGCGGAAGATGTAACGGGGCTAAGTAGTAAACCGAAGCTGCGGCAATACTCTTTGAGTATTGGGTAGGGGAGCGTTCTGTAAGCGGTTGAAGGTGTGTGGTAACGCATGCTGGACGTATCAGAAGTGCGAATGCTGACATGAGTAACGATAAAGGGGGTGAAAAACCTCCTCGCCGGAAGACCAAGGGTTCCTGTCCAACGTTAATCGGGGCAGGGTAAGTCGACCCCTAAGGCGAGGCCGAAAGGCGTAGTCGATGGGAAACGGGTTAATATTCCCGTACTTCTTACAATTGCGATGGGGGGACGGAGAAGGCTAGGTGGGCCTGGCGACGGTTGTCCAGGTTCAAGTGCGTAGGCTGAAGAGTTAGGTAAATCCGGCTCTTTYTAAGGCTGAGACACGACGTCGAGCATCTACGGATGTGAAGTCATTGATGCCATGCTTCCAGGAAAAGCCTCTAAGCTTCAGATTGTAAGGAATCGTACCCCAAACCGACACAGGTGGTCGGGTAGAGAATACCAAGGCGCTTGAGAGAACTCGGGTGAAGGAACTAGGCAAAATGGTACCGTAACTTCGGGAGAAGGTACGCTCTCGACGGTGAAGTCCCTCGCGGATGGAGCTATTGAGAGTCGCAGATACCAGGTGGCTGCAACTGTTTATTAAAAACACAGCACTGTGCAAAATCGCAAGATGACGTATACGGTGTGACGCCTGCCCGGTGCCGGAAGGTTAATTGATGGGGTTAGACTTCGGTCGAAGCTCTTGATCGAAGCCCCGGTAAACGGCGGCCGTAACTATAACGGTCCTAAGGTAGCGAAATTCCTTGTCGGGTAAGTTCCGACCTGCACGAATGGCGTAATGATGGCCACGCTGTCTCCACCCGAGACTCAGTGAAATTGAAATCGCTGTGAAGATGCAGTGTACCCGCGGCTAGACGGAAAGACCCCGTGAACCTTTACTACAGCTTGGCACTGAACATTGACCCTACATGTGTAGGATAGGTGGGAGGCTTTGAAGCGCAGTCGCTAGATTGCGTGGAGCCGTCCTTGAAATACCACCCTTGTAGTGTTGATGTTCTAACGTYGACCCCTTATCGGGGTTGCGGACAGTGCCTGGTGGGTAGTTTGACTGGGGCGGTCTCCTCCCAAAGCGTAACGGAGGAGCACGAAGGTGGGCTAATCACGGTTGGACATCGTGAGGTTAGTGCAATGGCATAAGCCCGCTTGACTGCGAGAATGACAATTCGAGCAGGTGCGAAAGCAGGTCATAGTGATCCGGTGGTTCTGAATGGAAGGGCCATCGCTCAACGGATAAAAGGTACTCCGGGGATAACAGGCTGATACCGCCCAAGAGTTCATATCGACGGCGGTGTTTGGCACCTCGATGTCGGCTCATCACATCCTGGGGCTGAAGTCGGTCCCAAGGGTATGGCTGTTCGCCATTTAAAGTGGTACGCGAGCTGGGTTTAGAACGTCGTGAGACAGTTCGGTCCCTATCTGCCGTGGGCGTTGGAGAATTGAAAGGGGCTGCTCCTAGTACGAGAGGACCGGAGTGGACGAACCTCTGGTGTTCGGGTTGTGTCGCCAGACGCATTGCCCGGTAGCTAAGTTCGGGATCGATAACCGCTGAAAGCATCTAAGCGGGAAGCGAGCCTTGAGATGAGTTCTCCCTGATACTTTAAGTATCCTAAAGGGTTGTCGTAGACTACGACGTTGATAGGCAGGGTGTGTAAGCGTTGTGAGGCGTTGAGCTAACCTGTACTAATTGCCCGTGAGGCTTAACCATACAACACCCAAGGGGTTTTGATGGACTCAATGAAAGAACATTGAATGTGTAAGAACGAGAATTAAGAACAGCTTTCCGAATTAAAGAATTTGCTTGGCGACCATAGCGTTTTGGACCCACCTGATTTCCATGCCGAACTCAGAAGTGAAACGAAATAGCGCCGATGGTAGTGTGGGGCTTCCCCATGTGAGAGTAGGACATCGCCAGGCTTTAAATTT
>NZ_JAWJYE010000041.1:0-2950 GCF_032970445.1 Vibrio sp. T13N | reverse complement strand
TTAGCACGCGCCAATTTCGTAACTTCATTAATTTTGGTGAGTACGATTTGTGACTCAAATGGTTGAGGTTCCGGGTCGAACAGAATCGACTGAACATCAATAACTAATACTGCAGATTTCATTGTTTTCCTCTGATAGGGCTAACGCTGCGTTAAGGTGTGAGTAACGCACATCTGAAACTGCTGCATAGCGCCTTAAACACTTTACTCAACGCAAACTAAAAGCGCCAAGCGTTACGAATCACTCTTAAACGCCTTGTTAGCATTGCTCTCACACCCATAACTTCACTTTGAAAGCTCTTGTCGTAAATCGCAACAAGTTCTTCAGCACAAGTGATGCTTCTCGAATCAGTAACCTTTAAGTAAGCAACCCGAGCAAGAACTACTGCAAACGTCGCTACAAAAAACAAACCGCCTAGTAGCGATAACGTAAGAATCCTATCTTTTGAATAGACGGCTAAGATTTGTGTGTATACCCAAATAGCAGAATATGCCGATGGCATTGCACAAAGCATATAGAAAAAGAAATTTCTGGGATACTTCGCTAACCTTTCAAAGTTTCTAGTCTTCGAGCTAGTGTATTTGGTTTTAAGAACGAACTGATCGTTTTTAGGTTCCACATAACAATCACTATAACGGTAAAGCTCAATGGCTTTGCTTGGTTTATCCGATGAAAGTAAAAGTGAAATAACATCAAAGTCAGCTCGAATTTTGAAGACAGACTTAAACTGCTGTTCTACTACGAGCTTTCTTGCTTTATTAGCCTCTGAATCAAAACACTGATAAAAGAACTCTAAATTTTTAACTCTGAATTGGTTTCGATTCAGCACCCAATCATGAAAGAACTTTAAGAATGGTAATGCTCCTGCTAGAAAGCCTACCATTGCAGCCGAAGATATCTCCAAGTAACTCTCCTAAACTCACTTTTTCGAAAAAATGCTAACGCCGCGTTAAGTAGTGAGCAACGCAAACCACCAGACTTAAGGCATTGTTCCGTAAACACTAAATTCAAAGCAAACCGAAAATGCCGAGCGTTGGGAATCTGCCTTAAACGCTTTGTTAGCACACATTTGTAAGGGGATAATTATTTCAATTTCTCAAATCTGCTATTTGCTAGTGCTGACAATTGAACGCTGTCGATTCTCAATGAGAACTCTTCTAACTTTGATGTGTCTAGTAATTGGCATCCCATACTAACTCTCAGCTTGCTATCCTTTGACAACAGCCCATCATCTACTTCCATGAGCTTGCCAAACACTTTCTCTTCTCTTGTTTGAGCAACAAAATTGTACTTTTCAGTTAACGCTTGAGAATAACCTCGATAAAGAGCGAGACACTTTTCACGTGTCAGGCTTGTTCTGTCTGCTAGTACCGAATAAACCAATTGTTCTTCCAGCAAGATCTGCAATCGAACTGTATCAAAGTGCGATTCTTCGTCTGTCGACTGATCGTATTTAATAACTCGAGTGGGATAAGAAAAATCAAGTTTTAGTTCGTTACTATCAACCGTAGATTCGACTAAGGCAAGTAAAGGAATACTATTGACTACATCTGCTTCCATTATCTCGCTTTCATCGCTACAGGATGCACAAAAGAGAACTAGAGAGGCTATTCCTGCATTTCGAAATTTCATCTAATGTCCTTGTTTCCACCGAGTGTGTGCTAACGCCGCATTAAGGGGTGAACAACGCATTCCACCCAAACTAAGCCATTGTGCCGTAAACACTAAAGCTGATTCAAACCAAAACTGCCAAGCGTTGTGAATCCCTCTTGAATGCCTTGTTAGTTGCCAGATCCAAGGCTTTGATTTGGAGTTGATTACCACTTTGCCAGCGCTGTTTTTACGTGCTTTGAAAAACTCAAATCAGGCGTAGTTTCAAAGCGTCTGCCAATGAAACCACTTGGAACATACAGCGCCGTAGAAAACAGATTAACAACACCAAAAAGCTCATTTGAAAAGACAATATCACAGAACTGACTCTCAACAAGCGAATCGGCTTCTGAAACGGAAAATCCAACCACAAAAGAAACCTGAGAACGATTTTCACAAACCCGAACGATTCAAAATTGAAGTACGAAACCCCACCAAAAACACACTGACTTTAACTCTAAACATTCTGTTTAAGCTGCGTTTTCCTCGTTGGCAACTAACGCCGCGTTAAGTAGTGAGCAACGCAGACCACCTAGCTTAAACCATTGTGCCGTAAACACTAAATTCAAAGCAAACCGAAAATGCCAAGCGTTGGGAATCTGTCTTAAACGCTTTGTTATAAGGCGGACTTTTAGTTAAACGCCTTTTCCAACCAAGCCGAACTAATGTACTCGCCATTTTTCTTTGCATATTCATTGAATACGCCAATTTCTCTAAAACCAAAACGTTTGTGTAAGGCAACTGAAGCATCATTAGGTAATGCAATACCTGACAACACCCTGTGGACTCCGTAACCAGAAATTGATGAGAACAGCTTAGAATACAGTTTTGAACCAACACCTTTACCTTTTGCTGTTGGAGCAAGGTACACGGTAACTTCAGCTGTATCCTCAAATGCTGAGATGTCCCTATAAGGCTGGGAACATGCGAAACCTAGCAACTCCCCACTTTCAATAGCAACGAAGAGCTGATGCTTACTATTACATGAGAATTGAGAGAACCAATTTAGACGATTTTCTTGCGTAAATGACTGCTCTTCAAAACGAGCGTTAGTATGCTCTATGTAAAAGTTAAAGATATCGGTGATGGCTGCGACATCGCTTAGCTTCCCTACTCTGATTTCCACGTAAATTCCTTTTATCTTCGAGCCTTATAACGCCCTGCTAAGGGGTGAACAACGCAATACCGAAGCCGCTGCATACCACCTTAATCACTAAAATCAACGCATAGTAAAAATGCCACGCGTTGTGAATCCCTCTTGAGCAGTTTGTTAGTTTGCAAACCCAAAGCGTTGATTTTA
>NZ_JAWJYE010000040.1:0-3345 GCF_032970445.1 Vibrio sp. T13N | reverse complement strand
CCACAATGCCACGTTACCTAGCATTTCTAGTTTCGGTGTTAAAATCGAAGCGGTAGAGGCGTGCAACCTTTGGGCATAGGGCTAACAAGCAATTTAAGAGTGATTCAGCACGCTTGGCATTTTTAGTTTGGTTTAAGTTTGGTGATTACGGTGGTTAAATTGAGTGTCGTGGTTGCGCGCTTCACACCTTAATTGGGCGTTAAGTGCAGTGAGCGTATTACTCACTGCAAAAGCATGAGCTAAGCTTGAGTAAATTTGCTCATTAGAGCATCACCTTGTGCCTGAGATAAGCTGACCATAGTCATTCTAAAGTTGAAGTTTGTTTTTGTTACTTCCTTGCAACCTTTGGCCGTTAGTGGCTTATCTAAGCGCACAAAGTTATTTAATTTTTTAGAATACCACTCATTTTTGTTACCGTTGTGGTCACGCTTGATTAGGCTACCGCTCACGAAACCATAGGCAACAATACCTACGCTACTTTGATAAAGGAATACTATGTCTCCTTCACGTAAATGTGTGATGTTATCTTTCCAATGCTCATAAAATGCAGAGGCTTCTTCGTTCTCAAGCATTGTATAGTGATCGGTTTCTGAGTTGTTGAAGTTGGTATTTAATAGAAAGTAACGTTTGTCGGCAGCAAGGCTTTCATCTGAGAAGGCTTCATTTGTATTCTGTGCTTCCAGTTGTTTTTCAAGTTCATCTATACCGCCTTCAATAAAAGTTGTAATTAACTCTGAACGAGTTTTATCTAATTCTTGTGCTAGTTCGTCGAGCTTGTTTACTGTTGTGGTAGCTAAGCGTGTGGAAAGTAGTTGAGAATCGGAAGGGGTGTTTAGCATGTTTTTAATGTGGTTAGCCAATGTCATATCGAACTCCTGTATTACAAATTGAATTACATMTTCTGTATGTCAAAATGTAATACGGCATTTTGCTTGTGTCAACCTGTATTTCAATATGTATGACAAAATGCACTTAACAAAGCGTTTAAGACGGATTCCCAACGCGTGGCATTTTTAGTTTAATTTAGCTTTAGTGTTTATGGCACAATAGGTTAGCTGTGGTGGTAGGCGTTGCTCACCACTTAACGCGGCGTTAGGCGACGGGCAGGAAAGTTCTTTGTTCTCATCTTCTTAGTTTTCTTTGAGCATTCGTTTTCTATGTCGGCAATTCAACATTGTCGGCTCAAATTCTTGAATCTCTTCTGCCGTAAAACATGCAAAGCTCGTGGGTTGCCTCATTGGCTTTTGGCACAGGTTGGTGGTGAGTTTCACTAGCTCAAAAAGTGGCAACGGCAAGTCAATCGTAGTTTTCGTTTTTGCTATTAGCTTGTAGCTGTTGGTTTCTCAGGTTAAAAAGCTACTTAGTCGCTGCAAATTCGCATTTCGTGGTTGTTGGAACCTTGGCTGAAACATAGTGTCATTTGTGATTCTTGAATCACAAAAAATCAGTGGGTGTTTGGTTGCTTATGCGGTTTCGGGTAATCTGCTTTCAAACCAACTTAAACACTGGTGGGAAACTTCGCCTAACAAGGCGTTTAAGGCGGATTCACAACGCTTGGCGGTTTCAGTTCCAGTCAGGTTTTGTGTTTAAGGTACAATGGTTTAGGTTTGGTGGTTGGCGTTGTTCACCACTTAACGCGGCGTTAGTCGCCAGAAAAAGCTAGCAATCAAAATCATGTTTCTAAGCTCAAAATTTGGCAGCTGTTTGTTTGGTATACAGATTCGTCAAAACTCAGTTTCCTCTGTTTTAAGTCCAAAGTTTTGCAAGTGTCCAAGCGGTTGTTTTGTTCTTTGATGCTGACAGAGCAGGGCAATCGAGAGTCTGTTTTTGGTTGCAAATCCGCTCGGTGAGTTTGTTGGGTACAAAAGCCGATTTACTCGCTGAAAAGACGTTTTCTCTAATGTTGTAAATTCCACGTGGTTTCAGTGACTTTGTCGAAAGTCCGCACTGTGAGTTTGGCTTTCTAAAAGTGCTTCTTGGTGTTGTCAGTCCGTTTTCTGCGGCGCTGTTTTTTCTAAGTGGTTTCATTGAGTCGCCGCTTTGAGACTACGCCTGACTTAAGTGCATCAAAACACATAAAGTTTGTTGTTCGCAAAGTTTAGTTCGGCTTAAAATTGTCGCTCGGTGCCTCGCGACTAACAAACTGCTCAAGAGGGATTCGCAACGCGTGGCATTTTCACTATGCGTTGAATTTAGTGATTAAGGTGGTTTGCAGCGGCTTAGGTATTGCGTTGCTCACCCCTTAGCAGGGCGTTAGCTTAATAGGTAATAGTTATGGAAAATTTAGAAGATGAAGTTAAAAATGAGCTCAATAGTATTGGGTTTAACGTTATTGATATACCGAGGGGAAACGCAAGTAGTGCTGATTTTGAAGTTGTGATAGGTGACATAAAATCAGTAATCGAAGTAAAGACAATGAATGATACGCCTAAAGATGCTGATAACTACTTTCAAAAGTTAATGTCAGGTGAACCATTTGAATTTGTCGGTTCGAAAGATACAAGGAAAAATATAAATAAAGCATTCAACCAAATCAACACGTCTTACGATTCTATATCAGCTAATGGTTTTAAGTGTATCTGTGTATATTCAAATGTAATGAACACCTTCGTAGACATTCGACGTAGAGTATACGACTTCTATGGAATCTGTGATTTCTTTTGCTTCGTCGGTTATAGACCAATATTTGTCGAATGTTATGGTTTTTACAAGAGTGTATTCGATATTTATACAGATATCGATTGTGTAATGTTGATGTCGAAAGATAGTAAGCAACTTCTGATAAACAATAGATCGACCAGATCAATTGAACTTACGGAATCCGAGTTTCTAAAATGTTTCCAGAGTTCAGATAGCTGGAGTATATATGACCCTCAAAAGATGATAAAAAATCGTAAAATCATCTATCTTGATGACAGAGAGTTAGCTGTTGATAACCCAGGCAACCTAGATATTTCGCAACTGCTTCAGCATGAAAATAGCCCAAGCGTGGTAAAAGCTAAAATAGCTCTTTGTGAGAAGTATGGTTACTCACAGATGGGCATGGAACAAAATCGAGGTCGTAGTTTTGTCATAGGAAATTAAGCTAACAAACAATTCAACAGTGATTCGCAACGCTTGGCGCTCTCACTTCGGGTTGAATATAGTGTTTACGGCGCAGTGTTCAAGTTCAGTGTCTGCGCTGCTCACACGTTAATTGGGCGTTATTTCCGCAACGGATCTCTCAGGCTGAATGTACGTGGTTGTAGCCTAAGAGTGAAAGTGGCGGGGTAATAGGTTGGAAAAGCGGCGAAAAGGGCGAATATTGGTCATTTCCATGCTAGCCTTAAAGCGCTTTAAGCGCAC
>NZ_JAWJYE010000039.1:0-4315 GCF_032970445.1 Vibrio sp. T13N | reverse complement strand
GAGTAGTGCTTTTAAAATCAGTCATAATTTGCAGCTTCCTTTGCTTAACAATTGTTCGATATTAGTTGTCAGAATGATCATGCGTCAATTGTTAAAGCTATATATGCTAATTTATTGGAGCTAAATCTGTTAATTAGGTGCATATTCAATGCAACAATAGGCTGTTTCACAAACACATAACAAACAGTTTAAGAGGGATTCAGCACGCGTGGCATTTTTGCTATGCATTGATTTCGGTGTTGAAGTGCTATGCAGCGGCTTAGTCATTGCGTGCTTCACCCCTTAACTGGGCGTTAGCTGCTTAAAGGTGCAATCTAGCTTTTGTAGATACGCCAAACCTTACTTTCTTTCAGTCCTTGTAGCTCTTGGTTTAAATGCAACACTGTATTGCTGGATTTAATGCCATTCGAACCAAAAGCAATAATGTGGCCATCGATTAGCTTGCTACCATCGTCTTGCTTCAGAAGGCTTGTGACAGACAATGTGACTTCTTCCCCTTCAAGGGTTTTAAGAATCACTCTATTGTGAAGACTAATTTCTTGGGAAAGGGCATCTGGTTTATTTGAAGCACTGGTCGTTTTGAACAATGCATTTTGGAAGTAGTTGTTGTCATTAGCCATAGGGTTATCCTCATTATTCCAAGTTAATGTATTAGTGTAGGTGTATATCTTGGGCAACGCAGCTAACAAAGCGTTTAAGACAGATTCGCAACGCTTGGCATTTTTGGTTTGAATCAGTTTTAGTGTTTACGGCACAATAGGTTAGGTTCAGTGGTGGCGTTGCTCACTACTTAACGCGGCGTTATAACTCTTTTGTCAGTTTCATTGTTACACCTTTGATCTTGAAGAGCCTCAAGAACGATTAACTTGTTGTTAGTATGGTCGCTTATTTTGTGAGACCTTTTCGTTCAAACAATTGATGGGGAGGTTTTTCAATGGCAGCACGTCCTAGCTTACTAAAAATGAAAGTGGCTTTTGCAAAGGTTAACCGAGATGTATCGGACGTTGGTACAATAATTGGTGGTAAAGTGAATCACAATATCAATGTGCTAACACCAGAGCAGGGCCGTTTTGAAAATGCATGTGCAATTCGGATGTCCTATGCACTTAATTATGCTGGTTTTAAGGTTCCTTACATTAAAAATAAAACTGTATCTGGTGGACAGGGAAATTGGTATATCTACAGAGTCAGGGATTTGATCAGCTTCTTGCATCAAAAGTTTGGTGATCCTGAGGTTGTAATTGAAAATCCCAACGCGAATAAGTTGGCTGACTACAAAGGTATATTGGTCGTTGATGTGGATACTTGGCTAGATGCATCAGGGCATGCAAGTATTTGGACTGGCTCAAGATGTACGGATAGTTGTTACTTCCCACAAGCAAAGAAGGCGTACTTATGGAAACTAGAGGATTAGTCAGCACTATATTTATTGCAACTTTTAGTGTGGGATTAAGCGCAAGTCCATTGAGCACTCAAAGTGATGAGCAGTTATTTAAAAAATATGCACTTTCTTCTTGTATTGCGACTTATTACAAGGGCTCAGATGTAGCCAAAGATGCGGTAACGGCAATGCAAGGCTACAGAGAGTTTTCTAATTTGCCTTTGGATGCATTTTTTGAGCTCAGTGAGTTATTGAGCAATGAGAATATTGACTCTTATAAATCAAAAAGTGGTAGTTCAATAGAATTAGCATATTGCTTAGACTTCGCTAACTCAGATGAAGTTCATAAGCTATTGACTAAGGCAAAATCAGAGTTATAACAAACTGTTTAAGAGTGATTCGCAACGCATGGCATTTTTACTATGCGTTGCGTTTTGTGTTTAAGGTGGTTTGCGGCGGCATCGGTATTGCGTTGCTCACACCTTAACAGGGCGTTATGTATTTTAATCTGTGGGTTAGTGATAACTGGCTAATTAACGTTGGAGCTACTGTCAATGCAACTAGAAACGAGTAAAAGCATGATTCGTACTGTTAAGAGAATGTGTGGGTCATATTATGCGCCTGGAATTCTCATGGCCATTTTTATTATGTCGATATGTGTTGTAGAAAATAGAGTTATTGAGGGACCATACACTGATAATGATGTGTTATATCATAAAGCTGAGGTAACTGGTAAGCATGGTACAGCTGGTCGTGGATTATCTTATCAAATTCTTTTTGATAAAGAATACAAGCACGATATTAAAGTTCAATGGTATGACTTTAATTCAATAAATCACTACTATTCCCTAGGATATGGTTCGCGTAAAGATACAGAAAATCTAAGTGTTGGGCTAGTTAGAACGCATGTAGATAATATCTATTATACTGTTTATGTTAAGGCTGGAGATGAAGTTCTTCTTTCGAGTTCTGATGGTCTTCATAGGATAAATAAATTTAACGCCGAACAAGTTAGATGGAGCGCTTACTTAAGTCTTATTGCATTTATTTTACTTTCTCTAATCTTTAGGTTTCTAAGAAAGTGGTATTAAATTCTCTATAATAAAGTTTGCTATTAAATTTGTGCACCCAAAATACATAACAAACTGTTCAAGAGGGATTCGCAACGCGTGGCATTTTCACTATGCGTTGTTTTTAGTGATTAAGGTGGTATGCGGCGGCTTCGGTATTGCGTTGCTCACCCCTTAACAGGGCGTTATGTTTACTTGTATTTCAAAGGCTTAAAGGTCTTATGCTCTAGTTCTTTATCCCTCTGTCAATTCGTCCCTAGTAGACTCAGCAAATCCGCATTGTCGGCCTAAGTTCTTGAATCTCTCAACCCGTAAAACATGCGAATGTTCGCGGGTTGCTTCATTGTCAGGTCGTGGCGGTTGGCTTCTCGTTTAACTGGCTCAAAGTCGCTTTTAGGTTCTTGGCTAATTAGCATTTCGGCTTGGCAGTTGCCTCGGCAATTTTCCATTGTTCTACGCTTTGGTTGGAAAGAAAGGGCGCTTGTGGGTGCTTTATCGTGTTGCCTCATTGAGCAGGGAAGTGGCATTACTTGTTTCTGGTTGGTCGTCTTTGGTGGTCAAGTTGGTTTTAGTCTTGTGGTTTGCTTCAGAAAACTAGTTAGAAATAGCAGTTCTTTCTCAATTGAATCATGTGTTTGTGGTAAAACATAACAAACTGTTCAAGAGGGATTCGCAACGCGTGGCATTTTCACTATGCGTTGGTTTTAGTGAGTAAGGTGGTTTGCAGAGGCATCGGTATTGCGTTGCTCACCCCTTAACAGAGCGTTAGTTGCCAACGAGGAAAGCGCAGCTAAAGCAGAATGTTTAGAGTTAAAATCAGTGTGTTTTTGGTGGCGTTTCGTACTTCAATTTTGAATCGTTCGGGTTCGTGAAAATCGTTCTCAGGTTTCTTTTGAGGTTGGATTTTCTGTTTCAGAAACCGAATCGCTGGTTGAGAGTCAGCTCTGTGACATTGTCTTTTCAAATGAGCGTTTTGGTGTTGTTAATCCGTTTTCTACGGCGCTTTGAGTCCCAAGTGGTTTCAGTGACAGGCGCTTTGAAACTACGCCTGATTTGAGTTTTTCAAAGCACGTAAAAACAGTGTTGGCAAAGCGGCAATCAACTTCAAATCAAAGCTTTAGGTTTGGCAACTAACAAAGCATTCAAGAGGGATTCACAACGCTAGGCAGTTTTGGTTTGAATCAGCTTTAGTGGCTACTGCACAATAGTTTAGATTGGGTGGCATGCGTTGTTCACCCCTTAATGCGGCGTTAGTTTGCAAGAGGAAAAACGCAGCTATATCGCAAGATCTAGTTGTAAAAGCTCAAAGTCCAAATTGTCGTATCGGCGTTCAATTTCAGTGTTAACGAGCGTGGTGAAAATCCAAAATTAGTATCGTTTCAACGATTGATTTGTACTTTGGTGAGGCGACTTTTGGGCGACCTGAGTTGAACTTTTTTGCTGAAACTTTGCTCGTTGAGTTTGTCTCTACAAAAGCTGATTTACTCGCTAAAGTAACGTTTTCTCTGGTGTGGTAAGTTCCACGTGGTTTCAGTGACTTTGTTGAAAGTCCGCACTGTGAGATTGGTTTTCCAAAAGCGTTTTTTGGTGTTGTGAGTTCGTTTTCTGCGGCGTTGTTTGTTCCACGTGGTTTCATTGAGTAGCCGCTTTGAGACTACGCCTGACTTAAGTGCATCAAAACATATAAGGTTTATTGTTTGCAAAGTTTAAAATGACGTAAAATCAACGCTTTGGGTTTGCAAACTAACAAACTGCTCAAGAGGGATTCACAACGCGTGGCATTTTTACTATGCGTTGATTTTAGTGATTAAGGTGGTATGCAGCGGCTTCGGTATTGCGTTGTTCACCCCTTAGCAGGGCGTTA
>NZ_JAWJYE010000038.1:0-4582 GCF_032970445.1 Vibrio sp. T13N | reverse complement strand
AAATAGAACCACGAAAACAAAAGTAAGTGATAGAAAAATAATCATGACCATGTTCTTGATGGACACACTAAAGCTAGGACTAAATATTTTCACACTCACAAGTGCTGCAAAAATATAGAATAGCAAGTCCGCTTTTGCACCACTAATAATCGCATTAAAAATCATGAACGCTATGAAAATAGCATATAACAATACTTTCTTTATTATATTCAATCTAAGACTATAAAGATAAATAGAAATAATACATATGATAGTAAATGTACACATTTCTAATATCCTAACTATTGGCCCTAGACCTCTGTTATCCTCAAATCTATTAGTTTCTGTAAAAAGAGAAAAACCCTTTGTCTTTATAGTAAAAGCAACAAGCAATAAATAGACAAAAATAATGGAGAACACAAATACTTTTTTCTTGTCAAAACAAAATATCGAAAAAAACTTATAGTCACTTGGAGAATAGCTTATTCTACTAAATATATTAATTGATATGAGAAATAGAAAACCGTAAAAAGAAAATATTGAGAAAGTATGATCGGATATATATCCAAATATATATAGTAATATTATTACCGAATAGGAGGTGGAATAAGTAAAAGTATAAGTAAATGTAAATGGGTCTAGTAAACCATTGATAGACAGTCTATAAGAAAAAAAGTAAAGGACTGCAAAGAGCAGTATAGACATATAAACAAAATAATCAAAATACTCATACGAAACTTTGAAAAACGCTTCATAATTCATATTACTTTCTTCTCAATCTATTCTTAACAAAATAAGGTAGATGGAACACATATGACATTTTAAACCTTACAAGAAAGTAACCAAAATCGCTTAACTTTAAATCCCTAACCACCCTTAAAAAGTAGACAAACCAAATTTGAGAAACAGACTTAACGTATAGTTCTTTAGGGCACATGTTTTTATATACATCTAAGAACATGGTATACATTTTCTTATAGTCTTTATAGGTATTTTCCTCATGATGATTGTACTTACATATCACTATCTCAGGTTTGAATGAAAAACTAAATTCGGAGTTAAACAATTTAATGAAAACTGGATAGTCGTCGAACTTTAACCCTAGATTAAATACATTCAAGCTTCTAAGTGCGGTAGACTTAAAAATTGTCGATTGAAGAAGTATTGGGCTTGGGTGGTTATAATATATTTCCAGGCTCCTTCTATCTTTGGGCAAACTAAAAAACGCCTCATGTTTAGCACCGTAAGCATGTTTTTCATGCCCATCAGCAAACACGTTCAACGCACCAAAAATAACAAAGTCTTTTTCTTGATTTTTAGAGATATATTCTATTGCTTCAATAAACCCTTCAGGTATAACTAAGTCATCTGATGATATTACATAAAAGTATTCTGTATTGATATCTATTAGGGCAGTATTGAGCGAATCAACCAAGCCTTTATTATTTTTTTTCAATACGGCACTTATACTACTAGTATTATTTTCACTTACAAATTTAGTGATGATATCTTGAGAGTTATCTTTTGACGCATCATCTATGATGTAAACTTTCACACCAATATCAATCAATTTATTAAGCCGACCAAACAGGTCGGGCAAATACTTACCATGATTAAATGAAGGGACAACAATTGTTATATTTTCGTACATTTCATTTCCCTACAATTTTTAATGAGAAGAATCGATAACATAAGTAATAGAGTGAAGTTATGAACAGAGGTTCGGATAGCGGATAAACAAAAGCCAACAATACAGTTAATATTGAATAATATATATACCTTCCGTTTGTTTTGTTGGACAAAATGAACCTCTGAAAAAAAACGAATTCAAATCGAGATTCAGAGCAACGCTCCAAAAGATTAATGAAAGGAAATAGAAAGACTACTAAAAAGGCATTACTTAACGGTAGAAATGGAATAACAACAGCTGTATATCTCAAATTCACCAAAAAAAAGTGTAGTAGTAAGTTAAATCTATTTCTTATTGAATTGTAAACAAAATACACTAATAAAATCAAAAATAAAACGCAAAAAATATAAGTACTATCAAAGTTTACCGCTTCTAATAAATACAACAGCAATCCGACTACTGCGAATCTAAATGCCACTATCTTATATATATTCCGTTCACAATAATGAAGCTCTTCTTTTCCTAACCTTAATGTAGGATCTTTTTCTTTTTTTATTGTATATACATCATTAAATATGTACCCTAACTCATAAACTGTATATATTAATGAAATGTTAATTGTTGACACTAACAAACCATAATAACCAGAATAACACAAAGATAGAAATAGCAATGGTAATAAGTAAATAAACCCCCAAGAGGCCAATTTAATGCTACTTTTAAACCTTGTGCTGTAAGAATAAAAAAATGGTGCATAAAACTTTATAAACATATGATTCTTCTTATGCCCTTATCTTTCCAAAATTCATAATTTTTATTTCTACCAGAAGGAACAACTGCGATGAACTCATCACATAGTTCAATGCAACTAGAGTCACTTTTATTATCAGTAACAAACACTAACTCATTTGATACAAGAGACAGCTCATACATTGTATCTTTTTTATTACCAAGAAGGTCTCTTCCTATCGTTCCATCACATATATGTTTACTGCTGAAATTTAACTCAGAGGAATAGACACCCTTTGCGCCAACACACTCTCCGATACTTTCAGCAACAGGGTCGACGGTTGCTGACAATAATATAACCTCAAAGCCATTCCTTTTAAATTCATTAAGCAATTCAAATATAGATTCATTTCTATCAATTGTACTTACAAACTCTTTTGCTTTATCCTTAAGCATTTTCTCTTTATAGCCTTTCAGGCGTTTAATATTATAATACCTAATAATATCAATTGAAAAGATAATATTAAATACCTTGTTGAAAAGCTTAAATATTATGTAATCTTGAGGAAAAAAACCACGTCTCTTTGTTATAAACTCTATATATTTATATGTTGTGTTGCACTTATACAATGTATCACATATATCAAATACGGCTATTTTTTTATACTTGTCCATTATTTAAAATTCCATAAATTCGCTCTGTAAGACAAGAACAGGGTCGAAATATATACTAATCCGCCTAACGCAACCTTTATAACTAATGACACATAGTAATTGTCTACATAAACAAAAGTTAAGATAGGAACCATCACTATTGATGCAAACAAGAATGGAAATAAGCATTTCAATTGCTCGATGAATTTAACGGTCAAAACCTTAGATGAAAAATAAATTGTAATTATATATGAAATAAATGAAGTAATTAACAATGCCCAGCCCAAATAAATCAAATCATGATGAACACCTAACATTATGCCRGATAAAACAAAGGGAACTTTTAACAAATCAGACTTAAAAAACAAGTCACTACGGCCTAGCGCGTTCATGGCATTTACGTTCACATTACTTATAGAAGAAAATATTTTTGCTACTGCAAAAAGACTAAGCAATGGCACTATATCCCCCCACTCTTCTCCAAGGAATATGTAAGTAAACTCCTTTGTTACAAGAGAGAACCCAATTAGAGTTGGTAATGTAATTAATGCATTAATACTAAGTATTGCAGTAAAATTCTCATTAAATTCATTTTTATTTAACTTAAATTTTGACAAAATCGGAAATGAGACAGCTTGTGTTATTGAAATAATCACACCAGAAAGCATTGTTGTTGTGTTATTAGCTTGCGAAAATATACCGACATTAAAAGAGTTAAAAAACTTACCGATCAATATAATATACGAGTTATTTACTATTGAAGATAATATCCCAGACAAACTCAAATATATACTATATTTAGCTAGGCTTTTTAAAACATCATATGAAAAATCCCAAGTAGGACGCCACTTAGATAACCCCCAACAAACTGCAGTATTAACTAAAGCTTTAGTTATATTAAAGTATACAAAAGCCCAATATGAATAATCAGAGCTTAATAAATATAACGCTATAAAAGAACTAGTAATAGTTGCAACACTATTAGCAATAGCAATTTTATTGTACCTTAGCTCTATCATTAATATAGCTTTAGGAACAACATTGATGGAGTTAAGAATTACGATTAACAGAAGTGAGCGAATTACATCGGTCAGTTCATCTTTATCATAAAACTCAGCTATAGATTCAGCAGAAAAATACAATACTGTATATATAAATATGGCAAAAAATATTGAAGTCAAGAAAATCGTAGATTTATCAACTTTTGTAATATGATTTCGCTGAACAAGTGATTGTGTCAGACCATAATTAACTAAACTTTCAGAAAGTATGATAAAAACGGCTGCCATTCCAATCAAACCAAAATCAGAAGGACCAATTACTCTACCTATATACAATACAACAACAAAATAAAGAAATTGGTTGATTAGTTTATCAAAAACTGTCCATGCCAAGCCATTTTTTAACAATGAATTCACTTTATTACTATCTTACCAAGTTAATTATAAGTAAAGGAAACCTACCTCCCTCTACTTATACTTAAAAACTACAAATTTTTCTTCTTCCACATTACTTCAGCGAAAGTAAAGTCTTCTGGCCAATCTATATCAATTGAGCTCTCTGCATCCTGTATCTCTCTGCATCCTGTAT
>NZ_JAWJYE010000037.1:0-4584 GCF_032970445.1 Vibrio sp. T13N | reverse complement strand
GTGGCGTTCCAAGTGGGTGAKGGTGGTGCAAGAGCAGGCACGCACATAACAAAGCGTTCAAGAGGGATTCTCAACGCTTGGCAATTTTGGTTCTAAGTTTAGCTTTTGTGTTTATGGCACAATAATTTAGGTTTGGTGGCTTGCGTTGTTCACCCCTTAACGCGGCGTTATGTACTTTAATGAAAATTGCAACCAACTCTAAAGGACTGAGAGTGATAGATCATTTTGAAATTAAGGTAGTTGCACTCGAAGAGTGTCGAGTGTTTTACCAGAATGTGCTAGAACCATTGGGTATTGAACTCAAGTGGTCCGATGAAAATGCAGCAGGCTTTGGGCTTTCGAGCGAGCCAAATGTAAGATTTCTAATTGAAAAAGGCATCAGTAATTCTAAGTGCCATGTTGCTTTTTCTGCATCAAATAAATTACAAGTTTCCGCGTTTCATCAAGCGGGACTATCTTTAGGTAGTAAATGCAACGGTAAGCCGGGTTTACGGGAGCACTATGCTCCAAATTACTACGCAGCGTTTTTGATTGATCCCGAGGGCAATAATGTGGAGTCAGTCGTTTACCTTTAGCACGTACATAACAAATTGTTCAAGAGTGATTCGGCACGCGTGGCATTTTTACTATGCGTCAAGTTTAGTGGTTAAGGTGGTATGCGGAGGCTTCGGCATTGCGTGCCTCACACCTTAACAAGGCGTTAGCTAAATTAAGCTTTGAATTTGAATTAAGGAGTTACTATGAATAATGAGAACCTTAAATTACTAATATTAGGAGACCTATATGATTCTGACGATCAAATAAAAAATGAAATGGACAAAATATCAGCAATGAACTTGCATGACTTAGTGTATGGTAATAATGCTAAATATGGTTGGTTTGATTGCATTTCAGAGGTTAAAGAGCTTCTATTGTCAATAAACATTTCGAGTGATCAATTGGCGAAAGTTAAATTACTCTCAGGAGAATGTTGTGCAACACATTTTATGATAATGCCAAACTGGGATGGTGAGGGTGACGAGTTTGACCTGACATCTTTTACAGGAATAGAGAGTCTAACTAACTTAGAGTGCTTAGAGTTATTGGAGTTAAGTAAGGTAAGTAATACGGAAAAATTGCTCGAGTTGAATATCGAAGAGATTAGTAGCTGTTCAAGTTTAGACCCAGGTTTAGAGCGTGAATTAAGGGCTAGAGGAGTGTTAATTACCTAGGGTATTGGTTCTTACCTTTATGTATTTAGCTCACAAGGCTATTAAGGTGATGCGTTACAATCGGTGTTGTTTGTGTGGAGTTCAGTGCGCATTATTGGTTCAATGGGGCACACCTTATTACAGGCGTTAGCTGAAAAGGATTGAAAATGAATAAATAGTACTTTGATTTTCTAGAGCTTGAAGGTAGATATATCAGGGCTGCTGGTAATGAGTCTGGTCGTAAGACTCCGTTGAACATTACTTGTATAGGTTACATTTTATCTTTATTTGAAGACATGAACTTGAAGCTCAACAGCCTTAAGGTGGTTGGTGGTACTATAAGAGCAAAACTTAAGACAGAAAATTAAGTAAAGAAGTACATATCTGGTATTGGCAAAACGCTTATTGAGCTTGATAGACGCAAATGGACCTAACTATTGAGGCTACCATTGTACTTAGTGTCTATTGAGTTCGCTTTGAGAATTTAGCTAACAAAGCATTTAAGAGTGATTCCCAACGCATGGCATTTTTCATTTCATCGTTGGGTTTTGTGTTTACGGTGGTATGGTTAAGTTTTGTGGCAGCGTTGCTCACACCTTAATGCGGCGTTATGCGCTTGTAGAAATGGAGATAATTCATCATGGATGATTTGGCGAGTTCATTACAACGTACTGGTTTAAGAGTCAAAATCAGTAATGGAAAAATTGTAGTTAGACTTGACGGTCTTTCAAATCCAGTTTCGATAATAAGGGATATAGCCGCCGACGAATACAAAGTGAAAACGAATGATTCGATTCTATCGATAGTAGCTTGTTTCTTATTATTTAGCGGCTTGGCAGGTATTTATGAGTATAGTGGTAGTAATTTGATAAACGTTGCACTTATCTCGGTTTCGATATTGTCTTTCGTCACAGTGTTACTTACAGAACTAAAATTAACTAAGTTACGCGCTACTGTAGCTGCGTTCAATAGTCGGGAACGCGCATAACAAAGCGTTTAAGAGGGATTTGGCACGCGTAGCATTTTTAGTTTGCGTTGAGTTTTGTGTTTAAGGTGCTTGCAGAAGCTTATGTATTGCGTGCCTGCACCCCTTAACGCGGCGTTAGCCCTTTTTCATTAGTTAGTAGATTTGGAGAACAAAAATGACAACAATAAAGTTTCCGAAAACATTTGATCGTGACACTCTTCAGGGCTTCTTTGATGAACTAGATAACAGCCAAGATCTAGACAAAGTGTGTGTCGATTGCTCAACAATTATGTGGTCAAAGCCAACAGCTATGCTGGTAGCTGGCTCTAAACTTAGACAGTGGATAAAAAGGCGCCGAGAGCTCAAATTAAGTACAACAAGGAAGGGAGTTGATACTTATTCTGCTGTTCATAATTACCTAAAGCATATAGGTTTTTTTGATTTTGTGATGATGGGTGAGGGTAAGAGTGTTGGTGAAGCTAAAGGCTCAAGCTCTTACACTGCAATTACTAGAATTGAAAAGCCGACATTGGGCGATGATGAGGACGCTCTTGATGAGTGGTATGAAAGTATACAATCTAAAGTTCGAGGGTTGGCAATAGTTATTTCTGGTGAAAAGGAAGGACAGCAAGTCAATAAGTTTTATAATTATGCTTTGCGTGAAATTGTTAGGAATGTATTTGAGCATTCGGGTGCAAATGAATGTTATGTTTTTGGGCAACGCTGGAGTGATGGGAAGGCTGAGATTGTTATAGTGGATGAAGGTGTAGGTATTAGCTCTTCATTGGCTCAGTCTTATGAACTAAATAATGACATTGAAGCATTGAAGTTTGCCGTGAAGCCTGGTGTTTCACGTACATCACAGTTTTCTCGGGATGAAAACATATTCGATAATTCGGGCTTTGGTCTTTACGTTTTGACTGAAATAGCTCGCAGCTTTGGCTGGTACGCCTTGGGTAGTAACACTGCCCGTATTGTTGGCTTCAACGATACCATTTGCGAAGAGAATATGAATTTTTCTGGTACTTATTTTGGTCTAAGGCTTGTTTCTACTCCTAAAAATTTTACTGATTTAACAGCAGATATAATCAAGTCAGGAGAAGAAGAGGCTCAAAAACGTGGAATTGAGCGTAAGGCTTCTGGAATGACGAAAGTATTTTAGTACAGGGCTAACAAACAATTTAAGAGTGATTCAGCACGCTTGGCATTTTCGGTTTGGTTAAGTTTAGTGTTTACGGTGGTCAAATTGAGAGTTGTGGTCGCGTGCTTCACACCTTAATTGGGCGTTATGTGTAATCGAGAGTTCAGGGAAAGAATGAAAGTACTTATATCAGGGGCCAATGGGTATATTGGTAGCCACGTGACTAAGATGTTTGTTGAAAGTGGCTTTGAAGTTTCGACTTACAGCAGGACTAGCGGTGTCTTACCTCCTGCTCGGAAGCTTACCAATGTGCCATCAGATTTCTCTGGTTACTTTGATATCGTTATAAATTGTGCTCGCCCACATTGGTCAGAATTTTCGCCGGAGGAAATAGCTGATATAGAGTCCAAGCTGCTAACGCAGCTGGATAGACTAGCGGCTGACGGTGCGACAAAAATCCACACATCGGGCGTTTGGCTATTTGGCAACGCTTCTCACAATGACCTCAAAGAATTTAGGCTTAAGCCTCTAGAGGCGGTGAAACTGGACACAGTTACAATAGGTTGTGCTATCAAAAAGAAGTGGCATGTTGTTTACTGTCCTAGTTTGGTTTATGGTGGTGAAAACTGTCAGCTAAAGCGGATTGTAGATTCCTTATCTGACCAAACTCTCCAAGTAGCGATACCATATCAAGGTTACAACCAATATATCCATGTTAATGACATCGCTCGATTTTATTTGGCACTGGTTCAAGGTAAACGTCCGGCTACACAACACTTTATTGCTGAGACTAAGGGGTATAGCCCCGAAGCGTTTTCTCAATTGCTACTCGACTTTCAAATCGTAAAGCAGGTTCACAAGAGCAGTTGGAGTGATTTTGAGAAATGCCATGGCTCTTTGGCGGTCGAAATTGAAAAGCTAAATCTTAATCTTCCCCTTGTTTGAACCGACTGAGTCATTAAGGAAGTACATAGAAAATTACACATAACAAACAATTTAAGAGGGACTCCCAACGCTTGGTATTTTTGCTTCTACTTCAAGTTAAGTGTTTATGGCACAATACTTTAAGCTTGGGTGGTAGCGTTGCTCACCCCTTAATTGGGCGTTATTTCCGCAACGGATCTCTCAGGCTGAATGTACGTGGTTGTAGCCTAAGAGTGAAAGTGGCGGGGTAATAGGTTGGAAATGCGGAATAGCGTTAATTCTGGGATTATTTCGCCGAAGAACGGTTTAGCTCAATGAATAGCGACTGGCACTGGCAACAGAGAGTGGTTTAGAG
This sequence comes from Vibrio sp. T13N, assembly GCF_032970445.1. Taxonomy (NCBI): domain Bacteria; kingdom Pseudomonadati; phylum Pseudomonadota; class Gammaproteobacteria; order Vibrionales; family Vibrionaceae; genus Vibrio; species Vibrio sp. T13N. The sequence goes on along the minus strand of NZ_JAWJYE010000037.1, from coordinate 7 downwards.
ATAGAGA
>NZ_JAWJYE010000036.1:0-5644 GCF_032970445.1 Vibrio sp. T13N | reverse complement strand
AGTAGGTAGAGCAACTGACTTGTAATCAGTAGGTCACCAGTTCGATTCCGGTAGTCGGCACCATTCTTTTGCCTCGATAGCTCAGTCGGTAGAGCAGAGGATTGAAAATCCTCGTGTCGGTGGTTCGATTCCGCCTCGAGGCACCATTATTTGGTGTCATTGCTAAACACGATACACGAATAATTCCTCCTTAGCTCAGTTGGTAGAGCGACGGACTGTTAATCCGCAGGTCACTGGTTCGAGTCCAGTAGGAGGAGCCATTTTTTAAAAGCCGCATCTTTTGATGCGGCTTTTTGGCATCTGCCCTACGCTCATTTCATTTTCTCTGTTTCTCTGTTTCTCTGTTTCTCTGTTTCTCTGTTTCTCTGTTTCTAGCATCGCAAAATATTAAGCCCAATCTCTAAAAAATACTTATTTTACGCTAAAAATTTAATCCTCATCATAATTTCAATACGCATTAGTATGCGCGAATATTCATCTTCACTAAGATGCCCGAGTTATTACATTTCTTCTTTTAGCTATGCCTTGCATAGTGATGACACTTTATTTGTGAGCCAAATATGAAACTAAAAACTCAAGCCTATTTATTATCTGCGATCATATTGCTAGCACTCCTAGCACTGACCGCAACGGGTTTATGGACACTTCGCGTCGCAAGTAACCTTGATAACAAAGCTCGGGTTACTGAGTTATTCAAAAGTGCGTACAGCATTCTTACCGAAGTAGAAAAAATGGCTATCGAAGGCAAAATGCCAGAGGACGAAGCGAAATCATTAGCCACTCGCCTACTTCGTAATAATATCTACAAAGACAACGAATACGTTTATGTCGCAGATGAGAACATGATTTTTGTTGCAGCTCCGCTTGACCCTCAATTACATGGCACAAGCTTTCACGACTTTCGTGATGGAGATGGCAACAGCGTCGGCCAACTTATCTTAGATGTTTTGGGGCGCAAAACAGGTCAAATCGTCGAATATACTTGGAGTCAAAAGCAGGCCGACGGAAGCATTGAAGAAAAACACTCTATTGCCGAGAAAACACCACATTGGGGCTGGGTTGTAGGTACAGGGATCGGCTTTAATGAGGTGAATGCTCGCTTCTGGGCTACCGCTCAATGGCAGCTTGTACTGTGTTTAGTTATCGCGGGGAGTATTCTCGGTGGCCTGATAATCTCGATTCGCAAGATGCTCAATCTACTAGGTGGAGAGCCAAACGATGTGCGCAAAGCCGTTCAAGCTGTCGCACAAGGCGACATTCAGACCAGTTTTGATGCAGTGGCGCCGAGAGGAAGTATCTATCGTGCGGTGCAAGATATGAGTCAATCACTAGCCACCATGGTGACAAACCTTGAGAAATCCATGCACGCACTGCGCGCTGAGTTATCTGCCGTAGAATCTCGCTCAAATACGATTGCCGATCTCACCGTATCTCAGCAGCAGTCAACAGCAATGATTGCCACTGCGATGACTGAAATGGCATCTTCAGCCAACCATGTTGCCAACTCGGCAAGTGATACAGCAAACAACACAGACGAAGCCGATAAACAAAGTCAGCATACTCAGAAGCTGATTCACAGTACTGTTGAAAACATTCAAGGTTTGGCTTCTCAATTAAATACTGCAAGTAAAGCGGTCGCCGATCTAGATCAGGATGTAAATAGTATAGTGAAAGTGCTCGATGTAATTGGCGATATTGCAGAGCAAACAAACTTACTCGCACTCAATGCTGCCATTGAAGCAGCACGTGCCGGAGAGCAAGGTCGAGGCTTTGCCGTTGTTGCCGACGAGGTGCGTAACCTGGCAGGCCGAACACAAGATAGCACTAAAGAGATTCAGCATATGATCTCCAACCTGCAAGAAGGTTCCCGCAACGCTATTCACACAATGGAAGTGTGTGCAGAAACCAGTGAGGGCACAGTAACAGAGTCTAAGAATGCCTCTGAAGCTCTGCAGCAAATTGTAACGGCTTTAGAATCTATCACCGCAATGAGTCAGCAGATCGCGACCGCAGCAGCCGAACAAACTCAGGTTAGCGATGATATTGCGCAGCGTGTCAATCTTATCGAGGAAAGCGGAAGCCAGCTCAACTCTGTGGTAACGGAGAGCCAATCAAGCACTCAAAGTTTAGCTTCGCTGGCGGATGAGCTAGAAGGTTGGGTAAACAAGTTCTCTGTAAAGCACTAGGTTAAAGTCAATTGTTTAGTATAAAGCACGTTTTCAAGCGTGCTTTTTTTGTTTTTATCCATTTACTCTACTTTCAAACTCCTACCTCTCCATTAAAGAAAGCTTAGTTAATGGTGTATTTGTATCAAAAATGCATAAAAACAGCCCACTCCGAGCACATTTTCATCAAACGATATTTTATTTTAATTTTATGGTTGACCTAAGAGCCGAAAAACCGTTTAATACACCTCGTCGCCCGGATAGCTCAGTCGGTAGAGCAGAGGATTGAAAATCCTCGTGTCGGTGGTTCGATTCCGCCTCCGGGCACCACAATTTATTAATTGTTGGTGCTTAGCACGAACAATAGTTAAAGAATATAGTGTGCCGACTTAGCTCAGTAGGTAGAGCAACTGACTTGTAATCAGTAGGTCACCAGTTCGATTCCGGTAGTCGGCACCACTTATTAAAATTTGTTCCTCCTTAGCTCAGTTGGTAGAGCGACGGACTGTTAATCCGCAGGTCACTGGTTCGAGTCCAGTAGGAGGAGCCATATTAGAAAAAGCCGTATCTCTTGATACGGCTTTTTTGCATTGGTTTAAAGTCAAACTCTTTTCTACTCATGTCACTCAGGAAAGAAAATCAGAGTTTAGATCATTACCTTGAAGGCATCGCTTAACTTAGATTGGAATACCTGCTCACCAACAACTCTGCTTTCTATCGATAGTCCCACCATAAGCAATGTTCACCAATAAATAATAATCATAGTGGGTGGCACACATCTCCCAGATCAAAAAAGCCAGGTAAAACCCAGCTTTTTGCTTAAATCAACCAACTCAGCTTAAACCACCGAGACAAATATACTTTGTCTCCAAATATTCATCGAGCCCTTGTTTCGCACCTTCTCGGCCAACTCCTGACTCTTTGACTCCACCAAACGGGGCCACCTCAGTAGAAATAATCCCCTCATTGACACCAACCATGCCATATTCCAGACCTTCGCTGAAAGCAACAATACGCTTGAAGTTATTCGTGTAGAAGTAACAAGCCAAACCATACTCTGTGTCATTCGCCATTCCGAGAACTTGTTCATCATTCTCAAAGGTAATAATAGGTAACACAGGCCCGAATAGCTCTTGCTGAACAATCGACATATGCTGCTTGACGCTATCCAAAAGAACGGGCTCCATAAAGCGCCCAGAGCGTCTCTGCGGAGAGTTGGCAATAGAAGCCCCTTCTTGTACAGCTTGATCGATCACCGCCTCTAGACGATGTTTAGAAGCCATCGTAATAACAGGGCCTAATGTGACACCGTTATCTAAACCATTACCAAGCTGTAATTTGCTTAACTTCGACAATACTTTTTCAATAAAAACTTGTTTTACACCTTCATGAACATACAGCCGATTGGTACAAACACATGTTTGCCCTGCATTACGGAACTTCGAAGCGACAAGCCCTTCCGCCGCCGCATCTAAATCTGCATCGTCAAAAACAATAAAAGGTGCATTACCACCTAACTCCATCGAAACCGCTTTGACAGAGTCACTGGCTTGTTTCATCAAAATCTTCCCGACTCGCGTAGAGCCCGTAAAAGAAACTTTCTTAATCCTAGGATCAGTACTTAGTACTTGGCCAAACTCAGCTGCCTGCTCTGATATCACCACAGGAAGCAGTTCTTTTGGGATTCCTGCCTGATAAGCTAATTCAACAACAGCAATTGCAGTAAGAGGAGTAAGCTCAGAGGGCTTGATCAACATGCCACAGCCTGCCGCCAGGGCTGGTGCTGCTTTTCTTGTAATCATCGCAATAGGGAAGTTCCACGGCGTAATTGCAGCGCATACCCCTACAGGCTGGCGAATAGCAGACAGACGTCGATCTGTCGTGGGGGCAGGTATAACTTCGCCATAAGCACGTTTGGCTTCTTCTGAGAACCACTCGACAAAAGAGGCGCCATACATCACCTCCCCTTTACTCTCGGTTAATGGTTTTCCCTGCTCTAAGGTAATAATTGTGGCAATGTCTTCTGCATTATCAAGGAGTAATTGATACCACTTTTTCAAGCGACGAGAGCGCTCTTTGGCACTTAACTTTGCCCAGCGAATTTGCTCGGTTTTACACTTACCAATAATGTCATCTAATTCCTCAAGAGCACTGGGCTTTAATCGAACTAACTCTTGCTCAGTTGCAGGGTTGATGACCACAATTCCCTCTTCGGAAGACCATTGTTTAAATACGGATTTCAAGGTTTCATTTTTTATTTGTTGCATCATCAAACTTACTCCTACGAGAACTCCTCTTAGGTTAATCTTTACTAGCAAGATCAGCAAAGAAAACAAAGTTTTCTAAAAGACATGAATGTTCGAATGACTTTATTCTCTTAACAGTCTAGACGCTCATTCTCTTCCGATGACTAAATCAGACTAGCGGTAACAAACTCCAGCAATCCATTCTCCTAGGGACTATCCAGAACACTAGAACGATGAATATTTGCGAAGTAGTAGTAGAAAACTCTTATTAGAGAGGAGCGTTAACGAAATACGCAGTGACAAGGATACAGACTACAAGCTAGCTTATGCGAATTCTCTGGTCTAATGACCGGCATAACCCATCAGTCCCCAGCATTTACTATAGGCTCGAATCTGTAGAGAAATGGGCAAGATTACATTCAACTAGAATTGTGCAACTTGGTTACAGAGAAAGCTAGCACTACAGATACCAAAAGTCTTAGTCTTTCAAGTGAAGCTTAATATAAGTGGCAGCGGTTCTGGGCTACTAACAGGCCTTTTCCGCGGGACTCATTCGATTGAAGGGGAAAATATACTCGCATTAACGAAAAAGCCCCAGTCTTTCGACTGGGGCTTAATATAAGTGGCGGAGTGGACGGGACTCGAACCCGCGACCCCCGGCGTGACAGGCCGGTATTCTAACCAACTGAACTACCACTCCGCAGTGGTATCACYCGCTTGTAATCAGCAAGTGTCCAAATTTAAAGCCTGGCGATGTCCTACTCTCACATGGGGAAGCCCCACACTACCATCGGCGCTATTTCGTTTCACTTCTGAGTTCGGCATGGAAATCAGGTGGGTCCAAAACGCTATGGTCGCCAAGCAAATTCTTTACGTTTTGTTTTAGGCTTTAATTTAAAGTCCAAAACAAACAATAAATGGTGCTGATACCCAGAATCGAACTGGGGACCTCATCCTTACCAAGGATGCGCTCTACCGACTGAGCCATATCAGCACATTATTTGTGTCCCTAAGGACTAAAAAAGCCCGCTTTTACAAACGGGCTCTCTTAACTTTTGTCTTCAACTTTTTAAAAAGGAGAAAACTAAATTTAAAGCCTGGCGATGTCCTACTCTCACATGGGGAAGCCCCACACTACCATCGGCGCTATTTCGTTTCACTTCTGAGTTCGGCATGGAAATCAGGTGGGTCCAAAACGCTATGGTCGCCAAGCAAATTCTTTAATTCGGAAAG
>NZ_JAWJYE010000035.1:0-6135 GCF_032970445.1 Vibrio sp. T13N | reverse complement strand
TAGATGCGAAGTCTTTAGCTACACCGCCGTAAACTTTAGCAAGAGTAGTACAGATAGCTGCAGTTAGAGTTGTTTTACCGTGGTCAACGTGGCCGATAGTACCAACGTTAACGTGCGGTTTCGTACGTTCAAATTTTTCTTTAGACATGAGTGGTCCCTCTAGGTACGGATTTAGGTGGCCCAAATTGACCACGCAACCAAAAAAAGATAATTGGTAAATCTAATATCAAAAGGAAATAAACTTGAGAGCTGGTGCTGATAGGCAGACTCGAACTGCCGACCTCATCCTTACCAAGGATGCGCTCTACCACCTGAGCTATATCAGCACTCAAATTAGAGTGGAGCGGGCAGCGGGAATCGAACCCGCATCATCAGCTTGGAAGGCTGAGGTAATAGCCATTATACGATGCCCGCAACACGTAACTCTGAGAGCTATTTCCTAAAGAATATGGTGGAGGGGGACGGATTCGAACCATCGAAGGCAGTGCCGGCAGATTTACAGTCTGCTCCCTTTGGCCACTCGGGAACCCCTCCAAATTTTCAAGCCATTCAGACTACTAAAGGAAAGAATGGTGCCGACTACCGGAATCGAACTGGTGACCTACTGATTACAAGTCAGTTGCTCTACCTACTGAGCTAAGTCGGCATAAGTGGTGCGCATTCTATTGAATGATTTTCGAGGTTGCAATAGTAATTTTAAAAAAAATCATAAAATTCGATTTTTTAGATTCGTTTGCTGCAAATTCGTACAAACTTGGCTTTTTTAAAGTAAACTTCGACCTTTGTCGTTTGCTTTGAAGTTCGCTTGATGTATGTTCTTGCTTCTACTAAACCAAGGATAAAAGAGACCCATGAGTCCATTTTTGTCATTTGACCGTGCAAACTGGGCCGAGTTAAGAAACTCTGTACCGATGACACTTTCTGAAGACGACTTGACTGCGCTTCAGGGCATTAATGAAAACCTAACCATGGAGGAAGCGGTAGAAATCTACCTTCCTTTGTCTCGTCTTTTGAATCTGTACGTCCAAGCCCGTCAAAGCCGCAACTCTGTATTACAACAATTCTTGAATACGGAAGAACATGCCCCTCCTTTTGTGATTGGTATCGCCGGCAGTGTCGCTGTAGGCAAAAGTACGACAGCTCGTATTCTGACCGCATTGCTTTCTCGTTGGGAGAATCATCCCAAAGTGTCCTTGGTCACTACAGATGGCTTTCTATATCCGAAAAAGGTACTAGAAGAACGCGGTATCATGCATCGTAAAGGGTTTCCTGAGTCCTATGATATCAAACGTTTAGTTGAGTTTATGTCTGACGTTAAAGCGGGTAAGCCGGATCTTGAAGTACCTATTTACTCCCACATCACGTATGACATTACGGACGAACTAAGAAAAGTTGATAGACCGGATGTTCTTATCATTGAAGGTTTAAACGTTCTACAAAGTGGAATGGATTATCCGCATGATCCACATCGCGTCTTTGTCTCTGATTTTTTGGATTTTTCGATCTATGTCGATGCTGAAACAGAGACAATTGAACAGTGGTATGTGGAACGATTTTTAAAGTTTCGCCAAGGGGCTTTTACTAAACCCGGTTCTTATTTTAGTCACTACACGCAACTGTCAGTCGATGAAGCAAAGCAAAAAGCGAAACAAATTTGGCATGATATTAATGGGCTCAACTTGGAGCTAAATATTCTTCCCACCCGAGAAAGAGCCCATTTGATTCTACACAAAGGCGTCAACCACTTGGTTGATAAGGTGTCTTTACGAAAGTAATTGAACGTCAATCGCTTTTACGCAACGAGATTTCCCCACCAATGTAAGTCTCTAGCCCTTGCGAGGTTTCGAGTAATATCCCGCCTTGATGATCGATGCCGCGTACGACGCCGTGCACCTCTCTAGGTCCGATGAGCAGCTTGACTTGACGATTGAGAAAGTTATCTAATCGATTCCAACGTTCGACAAAGCTGGTAAGCCCTTTCAGTTCATACTCGATAAGTGCGGAATTCCAATGCTTGATAAGCGTCGTCGCTAGGACATTTCTATCGATCACGAGACTCTCGTTTACCTGATTCAATGTTGTCCATGGTTGATCAATCTCAGGTTGCTCATCAGGCATTCCAATATTGAGCCCCATCCCAATCACAAGATGAGCAGCACCACCGGCCTGCCCTGACATCTCCACTAAGATTCCTGCCAGTTTTTTATCTTGATAATACAGGTCATTTGGCCACTTGAGTTTAACGCCTTGTATGCCCATTTCTTCTAGTGCTTCCACTGCGGCAATACCAATAACAAGGCTTAAGCCCATTGCCGCGGCCATTCCCGCATCTAATCGCCAGTACATGGATAGGTATAAGTTAGAGCCAAATGGAGAGATCCATTGTCTACCGCGGCGACCACGTCCTTGTGCTTGATACTCAGCTATACAAACACGGCCCTTTTCTGACTCTGCAACTCTATCAAGCAAATATTGGTTGGTTGAGTTAATCACAGGAACAAGCTCAACAAGTGACTCCGCACTAGCAGTAAGGAGAGCTTCATCTAGCAACTGCAATGGTGATGCCAACTGGTAACCGCGCCCTTGCACTCGATAAATATCAATGCCCCACTCACTAAGACCTTTAATATGCTTAGCTATTGCCGCTCTGGATACATTCAGGGCTTCGCCCAGCGCCTCTCCAGAATGAAACTCGCCGTTACTTAATGACTTTAAGATATGAAGTTTCGTAGAGTGATCTTTTCTCATCTTAACGCCTCGATCTGAGCCAGGTTGGTTTCCCCGGTACGGTTCAGAAATCGAACTTCATGCTCAAGTTCTATTTGGTATTTATCCCACACTGCCTGCTTCACTAGGGAAGCAAGTGCGACAACATCATCGGCACTGCAGTTGTCCATGTTGGTCAAAACCAAGGCTTGCATAGGGTTGACCTGTGCACCATGCACAGACTTCCCCTTTAATCCGCACTGATCAATCAGCCAACCAGCCGCGACTTTCATTCCGCCAGGAGTTGGATAGGCCACGATATTAGTATGTTGCTTCATGAGCCGATCATAATGATCTTGAGTGATCACTGGGTTTTTAAAGAAACTTCCTGCGTTACCTACCTTGACTGGATCCGGCAGTTTCTCCGTTCGCACTTGGCAAACTCGCTCGAAGATTGTTGCTGGGCTAAGTTGTTCTTCCGGAATATCTTTTAAAGGACCATATTGATTAATCGGTTGCCATTGCTTAGCCAACTTAAGCCCTAGTGCAGTAATAAAGCACTTTTCATGCAAAGCGTGTTTAAAAATGGAGTCTCGGTAGCCAAAGTTACAGTCTCTGGCGCTCATTCTTCTATTTTCAAATGTAGTTAGATCAAGAACATCCACGTAGTCACAAATGTCTTTTAGCTCTAGTCCATAGGCTCCAATGTTTTGAATAGGAGCCGAGCCTGCACAGCCAGGGATCAGGGCTAGGTTTTCTAACCCACCAATTCCCTGACTCACACACCAGGAAACCAAATCAGGCCAGTCTTCACCACCTGCAATATGCAATAGGTATTGGTCATCCGTTTCCGTCACATTTTTACCCATGAGTCGATTAACGATCACTAACCCGTCAAAATGCTCAGTGAAAAGAACATTACTTCCTTTACCTAAAAAAAGTTTCGGTAAATGGGTGAATCTCGGGTCTTGAAATAGTTGGATAACCTCCTCAAGCGACTCGATGGTCGCTAAATAGGAACACGACTGTTCAATCCCAAAAGTATGGTAAGCCTTAAGGCTTGCATTTGTTTTAATTTGCATAGTAGGTTTGCAACGTCAGATAAGATTCTCTTAAACTGTCGACATTCTACATTAGTTATCTTTTAACCGCAGTGACAATACCTGACTCATTAATCATAGAAGTGTTAAATCCTATCAAGCTCCCTCTCATTAAGAGGTTGTACAAAGCGCATTACCCTTCGGGTCGAGCCAAAAAGGATGAACTGATCATTACAGCGAGCCATAAAGGTGAAATCGTTGCGTTACTACGCTTAAAAACCGTAGATAGATCTCGATTGCTGACGGGAATGCTGGTCATTCCAACACTTAGGGGAACTGGCATTGGAAAAGAACTACTAACTCATTGTAAAAACAATGTTTTCACTGATGGCGATTATTGCTTCGCGTTTACACATCTCGAATCCTATTATTCCAAGCATGGATTCAAAACCATTGATTGCTCTGAGCTACCACACCCGCTAAAAATGGCATTTCAACGCTATGTAGATAGCGGTAAAGATCTCATTCCAATGCAATTCATCTCTTCAACGACATCAAAACGCGCGCTTTTGTAGCCAGGTAAATCATATCTTTGATAAAATGGCAGGTTCGCAATATTGCACTAAACTAAGGTACTCATACCGATATGATAGTAAGTAGGAATCCATTCGAACAGTTGCCAAGTCTCGCTGTCAATCCGGAAGACTTTGATGTTCTGTATTCAGCAGAATCATTCAGGACTCGTCTTTTGGATGCAATCAGCAAAGCAACGTCGCGAATTTACCTAGTCGCTCTATATCTGGAAGATGATGAAGCTGGACGTGAAATTCTCACTGCGCTTTATGAAGCGAAACAGCGCAATCCTGGGTTGGACATCAATATCTGTGTCGACTGGCATCGAGCGCAGCGTGGCCTGATTGGTGCGGAAACATCTGAGGGTAATTCTGCGCTTTACAAAGCGTATGCCAATAAGTACCAACACCCGATCCCTGTCTATGGTATACCTGTGCGTGGCAGAGAGGTTTTTGGGGTACTGCATTTAAAAGGCTTCATTGTCGATGATACTGTCATCTACAGTGGGGCAAGCTTAAATAACGTTTATCTGCACTATCACGAACGGTATCGCTTTGATCGTTACCATGTGATTCGACATGAGTCTTTAGCTAATTCAATGGTGCAATTCATTCAGGAAGAGATGATTGCTCACCCAGCTGTCAATGATCTTGCTGGAAAAGATAAGCCAGAAACCAAAGAAATTAAGTCGGCGATTCGTCAACTGAGAGCTTCACTTGCTCAAGCTAATTATCAGTTTGAAGACCAACCTGCAACAGAGGAAAGTGTAAAAATCACCCCGCTAGTTGGTCTAGGCAAACGCCGCAATCTGCTCAATCAACAGATTGTAAAGTTACTAGCGGCCGCCCAAAACGAAATCTTTATCTGTACGCCTTACTTTAACTTCCCTAAAGCGCTGCATCGTGAAGTGAAGCGAGCCATGAAACGCGGTGTGAAAGTAACTATTGTTGTGGGCGACAAGACAGCAAACGATTTTTATATTGCCCCTGAGGAAGACTTTAAAACCATTGGTGGACTTCCATATCTGTATGAAGTAAACCTACGCCGCTTTGCGAAAGCAAATGAAGCGAATATCGCTGCGCGTAAACTGTCAATTCACCTCTGGAAGCATGACAATAATAGCTTCCATCTCAAAGGCATTTGGGTTGATAAACGCTATATGCTACTGACGGGGAATAACTTAAATCCTCGGGCTTGGTCACTTGACCTAGAAAATGGACTTCTCATCCAAGACAATTATGCGAAACTCACTGATAAGTTCGAAGATGAAGTTTCGCGTATCCTTGAGCATACCCACCTTATCTGTACTTATAAACAGTTAGAAAAAGTGGAAGATTATCCGATAGGGGTGCAGCGGTTAGTAAGAAAAATAACCCGCCTAAAAGCAGATGGGGTTTTAAAACGCATCCTGTAAGCATAATTAACTTCAAAGCTCAGCATTTTCCTGCTGGGCTTTTTTATTATTCTTAGATCCAACAGCTTAATACTCTATTAGACCTCTATATTAGTAGACTTCAGTAAATAAGCTTGCGAGACGCAACTTAACCCCAAACGCAACAACCTAGAATCTAGAAAGGCAATACATGCGTAAGTGGCTAGGTGCTTAATAACTCAGTCTTCCGATCTTACTCTTTCTTACACTACGCTAGTGAATAAGCTTTCTAACACGTAATAAAGGGGAGCTTTGGTAAGTAAGCACAAGGGCTCAAAACTAGCGCTCGATACTGGGACCCGGTTCAGCAGAAACCACACAGAACTGCGCAACACCTCACTCATGACAGGGCTTAGAAAGCATAGCGAAGAGGGAAGCCTGCCT
>NZ_JAWJYE010000034.1:0-6256 GCF_032970445.1 Vibrio sp. T13N | reverse complement strand
GTTGCGGAATAACAAGACGTTCAAGGCGATTCGAAACGCATTGGGGTTTTAGTGCCCAAATAGGCACGGATTTATCAGAGTTTATTTTAGGTTAGGGTGCATGTGCGTCTCTCACACCTTAACTGCGCGTTATACGCCAGAGTTCTCCTCGTGCTAGATAAAATATAAATTGAGTAATAAATGACGATACAACAATACTCGCCAATCAACTACGATGGCTCTCGGAAAGTATTCAAAGATGAGTCAGCAAACATTGCGGCTTTGACAGATATCATCACACGCAGGTTGGCGCAAAGTGAAGAGTGGAATTATGTCAACCCAGGAGATTTAGGGTTTGAAATCTACACCAAAACGTTATATCTGAATTTAGCTGACATTGACAGTGCATTGCACTCTCTTGTCGCTTGGCAATATTTTGACTCAAAAAGTATTGAATATGCCTTACTGGAGGGTGGCGAAAAGATTACGATTTCGTTACCAAACAAAGAGGTGTCATTTAGCTTTCACACTGGCAAGGATTACCGTGGGATTGAAGGTAACGATCTAACGGTATCAACATGGCGCTCCTTGTTGTGCGAAGATTTTGATAGCGCAAGACGCTTCGTTGAAATCGTGGATCACCCGCAAATTGAGTGGCAAAGTGAGTCTGATAAGATTTTACTCAAGATGCTCGGGTGCGTTTTTGGCTTGACTGATGGCGAGCCTGCGGATTTGATTCAGGAGTACGTCAACTTTAGTGCTTCCGAGCCGGTGAATCACGGTGAACCTGATGCTGTCACCTACCTTCATTTACCAATGATCGATGTCATAATGAAAGTATTTGGTGGCGCTGATGAAAAAACCTACCAAAAGGCAATGTACTCGGCAGTTCAAAATCACCATGAATATTGGAGCCAGCCACGTTTGAATGATTCAAGACACGGCTATTTCTCCATGCAACTGACCACCCTGGCCAAAGTCGCCTTTGCAAGGCATGGTTACTGCATTGGTTTTGAGACTGACTACGTACCAGAGGCGTTCTGTAACCAACCGCTACCCACGTTGAGCTATGATTTTTTAAATAAATACACAGCACAAGAACACGACTAAACGGTATTACCTCTTCTAGTTTGCGTATAACAAACTGTTTAAGAGTGATTCGCAACGCGTGGCATTTTTACTATGCGTTGGTTTTAGTGTTTAAGGTGGTATGCGGCGGTTTCGGTATTGCGTTGCTCACACCTTAACAGGGCGTTATGTTCTAGAGGGATTATGGGACTAAAAAGGATTAATCACTACGTTGAAGTTCTACCCAAGATGTTTGTTGGTTGGCGGATGGGTGAAGACCTCGAAATGTTATCTGAGCTGCCTAATGGTGTCTTGTGTATTAACTTGCTCGATGGAACAGTTTCACATTCGATTGCTGGCGAGCTAGAACTGTATATTTCCAATGAGCTATCAGCTTGGTTTAGAAGTGAAGCGATAAAGGAAAATATCGATTTATCAGCATTATTGAAAGCTTCTTTAACAGTTGAAGTAGATACGGATAAAGTAAAAACTATTAAAAAACGTGTAGTGTTGTTTAATTTTGACTGCATAGCTCATATAGCAACAGTGAATAAGGTCTATGAAAGTAGGCTCACGGAAGTAACTAGATGGCACACGAGGCTACGAACATAACAAACTGTTTAAGAGTGATTCGCAACGCGTGGCATTTTTACTATGCGTTGCGTTTAGTGTTTAAGGTGGTATGCGGAGGCATCGGTATTGCGTTGCTCACACCTTAACAGGGCGTTAGGGTGCAAGGAGTAAAATGATGATTCATCACATAGATCATATTGTTCTCACAGTCTCCGACATAGAAAAATCAGTGGACTTTTATAAACGGGTTTTGTGCATGGAAGAGGTGACTTTTGCCAATGGTCGTAAGGCTGTAACGTTCGGAAATCAAAAGATTAACTTTCAGCTTCTTGGCCAAGAACCGCGAAATATAGCTAATGTCGGTTCAGGTGATGTTTGCTTAATTTCAGATTGGCCGTTGACATCAGTGGTAAACCATTTAGTCAAAGAAAATGTCAAAATCATAGAGGGTCCAGTCGAAAAATCAGGAGCTGTTGGTGCAATCCAATCGGTCTATTTTTTGGATCTTGATAAGAACTTAATAGAAGTCAGCGTGTATCAATAGGCTCTGCGCCCTAACAAACTGTTCAAGAGGGATTCGCAACGCGTGGCATTTTCACTATGCGTTGGTTTTAGTGTTTAAGGTGGCATGCGGCGGCTTCGGTATTGCGTTGCTCACCCCTTAACAGGGCGTTATATTTTCTTTGAGGTCATATGTCGGATAGAAGAGAAAAATTAGAGGCTGATGCGCTTGATGATTTGCGTTGTCAGTTGGAGCAGTGGGACATTGCAAGCAAAGAGTCAGCACTTGAGCAATGTATCTACTTATTTGTTGAGGGTGAAAGTGAAGAGCTTGCTTTTCGTATTTTGCTTGAAGAGGGGCTTGGGGTTGACTTTGAGAAGCTTGGGATTGTAATAGCCAATTACAATGGAATTGGCAATTTAAAGCACACGTTACGCTTGATGAATTTAACTTTGAGCCATGAAAGACCAATGATCTTCACATTTGACGATGATGATAAGTCTTTAGTTAATGGACTAGGGCAGCAACCTGACAATATACATTTATTTAAAGTCCCTTGCTCTCCCGTCGTTACATTGCCCAATGGTGATTTGGGCGGTTCGTTTGAAGAGTCATTTAAAGCGTCTGACTTTATCAATGCGCTTTTTGAAACTACTTTGCTCAAGCTTAATCCTCAAGTTGACAAGCAACAGTTCATTGCGAGTTTTGACCCTTCACTTCCATTCTATAGTCAGTCGGTGAAATATCTTCGTGCCCAGAACCTACAAAGCTTTCTACCATCAAAAATAGAAATCGCTGAGCATATGGCAACTGAGAGTAACCCTGTCCCTGAAACTTATGTAAAACTTGCTGAGTTGATAAAACGAATTAGGTCAGAAAGTCCTGTGCAAGTAAAAATATAACAAAGCATTTAAGAGTGATTCGCAACGCTTGGCGCTTTCGCTTCGCTCAAGTATAGCCAAGCGCTGCTCACACCTTAATGCGGCGTTAGTTCGCAACGTCTTCGAAAGTAGAGGTAGAAATTGAATAAACAAGCAAAAGTTATTTTGTGGTCTTTGTTTGTTGTTTTGCTAATGCCAATATTGGCTTACATATACAAGTTTGGTCTTGGGCTTTGGGATAAACCAGATGAATGGTCCGATTTAGGAGGTTATGTCGGGGGAATATACGCTCCAATTCTTTCGATTGTTACGTTGGTTGTCATATCGATACAAATATTTATACAACATCAACAATATCAGCATTCATTGATTCAGCATCAAGAGGAACAAATCAAAGAGTACTTAACTGTTCTGGAACAAGCATTAGACGTTGAGGTAGGAGAAATAAGCTCGCGAGATTTTCTTGTAAGCCTATGCCGAGATGTATCTAAAGATACAATCAAGTTGATTCCAGCGGAGTTAGTTATGGATTTTAATCAATGCAATCATAGACTTTACTCAATGTGGTGTGAGGTCATGAAATGCCTCGCGGTTTTAGAGAATATCTCAAACCAAAATGTCTATAACAAGGTCGTGTTTGCATCAAACAAAAATAAAGTCATAGCATATCTAAACCCTCAAACATGCAGAATGCTCGATAGGTTTCACTTTATATTTCTTTGTAAATGTGAAGAAATTAACGTCCACATCGATACTCAAGGTCTTAAATATTACTATTCAGATCTGAGAAATGGTGGGTAGGGAACTAACAAACTGTTTAAGAGGGATTCGCAACGCGTGGCATTTTTACTATGCGTTGGTCTAAGTGATTAAGGTGGTATGCGGTAGCTTTGGTATTGCGTTGCTCACCCCTTAACAGGGCGTTATGTGCCCAAATAGGATTAATGGAATATATGGAAAACAATAAAGAAGTTCCTGAACAAATTAAAGGTTGGAATTGGGGTGCGTTTGCGTTTAATTGGATATGGGGTATTCGCTTTCGTACTTATCGAGCTTTGTTTGTTTTTGTGCCGTTAGTTAACATAGTCATGCCATTTATTCTGGGCTTCAAAGGCAATGAGTGGGCTTGGAAGCATAACCATTGGAGTAGTGTTGACGAGTTTAAAAGTTCTCAAAGGAAGTGGTCTATCGCGGCTGCGATAATGCTAAGTTGTAGTGTTATTTTTGCAATCATCTTTACTGTCAGCATGAATAGCTCATTTGAAGAGTCTGGTTCAACTAGGCTAGCACTTAGCACTCTGGAGAGTTCAGACAAGTTTCATGTAAATATTGGTACGCCATACGACATTGACTTAATCCAAGGAACCATCCGAGGGTATAAAGTTTCCGGCTCTGCTAATATGCAATACAAGATTGAAGGACTGCAAGGTGATGGTCTATTTGAGTTCAAAGCAGAATTACGTGAAAGTATTTGGCGGTTAACTTGCTTGGAAATTACATACTTGCCTAGCCAAGAACTAGAAATTATAGCGCCCTGTGAAAAAGGCACATAACAAAGCATTCAAGAGGGATTCACAACGCTTGGCAGTTTTGGTTTGAATTAGCTCAAGTGTATACGGCACAATGGGTTTAGGTTAGGTGGTGGCGTTGTTCACCCCTTAATGCGGCGTTATGTAGCCGCGAGAGGACGGTAAGTTAAAAGGATTTATATATGTTAATTATTCGCCAAGCTCGCATTGAAGATATCGGCGTTATCAAGAAACTACAGTTTCAGCTTAATGAGTATCATCAAGCAAATTTACCTGATGACTTTTTATCACCGGAAGAAATTGAGCAAAAAATAGACCTACACAAGATAATCGAAAGTGAAAGCTCGATTTTCCTGGTAGCCGAGAGCAATGGGCAGTTAGTAGGTTTTATTTTTGGTGAGCTATGGGTTCGTAAGTCTTGGACGCTAAAACAGCGAAAGATCGCAAGCGTTGAACAGATGGTAGTGGATTCACGCTTTAGGAGTCAGGGTGTTGGACTTACGCTAATAGAGGCATTTGAGGAAAGGGCTATTTCTAACGGCGGAGAAGAGCTGTGGTTAGAAGTATATTCTTTCAATGAATCTGCTTTAGGTTTGTATCGTAAAGCCGGTATTACACCCAAAATCCAAATTGGACAGAAAGCGCTAACCTGAAAGTCGGCTACATAACAAATTGTTCAAGAGTGATTCGGCACGCGTGGCATTTTTACTATGCGTTGGTTTTAGTGGTTAAGGTGGTATGCGGAAGCTTCGGTATTGCGCGCCTCACACCTTAACAAGGCGTTAGGCTAATGCAATTGATATAAGAGAGTGAAAATGGATTCATTAACAATTTTTAATAGTAGGCTGCCTTGTTATTGCGACCAAGCAATACAAGAGCTAACTTACTTTAAGCACTTCAATTGCGAACTTGAAGAATTATGTTATAAAAAATCTAAAGAATTAGATTCGAAAATATCTTCAAAGTTAAGTCATTCTGAAAGTAAGTTTCATGAGGACATTATTGATTTTTATCAATGGGACTCAACATTAGTTGAGCTCTTTCCTAGTATTCACCGAGAATCATTGCTCATATCAACGTTTAACTTATTAGAGCACCACCTGAATGTTCTTTGTACAAAGTTTAGTGAAGTGTTTTCATTGAGTGTTAAGGCTTCTGACTTAAAAGATAAAGGTATTACTAGGTCATTTTCTTATCTAAGAAAAGTAGTTGGCTTATCTTTTGAATCTGTTGAAAAAGAGAAAGAGTTTATTTCTAATGTAAACAAACTGAGGAACTTCATTGTTCATAATGGTTCTATAATCGATAAGTCTAATGCTCTAAACTTTTCGAAAAATAATAAGCTTCTGTCTCTTTCTTCAGGCAATCGCCTTATTATTCATGATGGCTTCATTTCTGATTTTATCGATGTATTGTTACGCTTTTGGGATGGCTTAGGTAAGCTTGTGTTAGAGCATTGTCAGCTGAAATTAGCCTAACAAACTGTTCAAGAGGGATTCGCAACGCGTGGCATTTTCACTATGCGTTGGCTTTAGTGTTTAAGGTGGTATGCGGCGGCTTCAGTATTGCGTTGCTCACCCCTTAACAGGGCGTTAGTTTGCAAGAGGAAAAACGCAGCTATATCGCAAGATCTAGTTGTAAAAGCTCAAAGTCCAAATTGTCGTATCGGCGTTCAATTTCAGTGTTAACGAGCGTGGTGAAAATCCAAAATTAGTATCGTTTTT
>NZ_JAWJYE010000033.1:0-6791 GCF_032970445.1 Vibrio sp. T13N | reverse complement strand
AACTTGGAATATGGCGAGATTTTTGAATTACTCTTTAGAAGGTTGACAGACAGGATTTTGTCAAATGGTGATATGTATTATATGGGATTACCCAATGATGTCTATGAAGGAATTTCTGTCAATAATATACTTGTAGTAATGCTTGCTCCTATTTTGTCTTATTCTTTTATGTCAAAATTGGCAGGTTATGATATAGGACAATTTGAAATAGGTAAACAGTTACTATTAGCTCATTATTCAGGCAATACTATTGCAGGTGGCCCTACAGATCACTTTGATTTCTTCGCGCTTCTATATTTTGGTGTTATAGGAGGGGCTATCTTTATAGTTCTGTTAGCATTATTGCTTTGCTTTCTTAGGAAGATGACTGTTTATGGGCGAGGAGACATTATATCTTCAGCATTAGTAACAGTTTTTTGGATGAAATCATTATCTTGGTTGCTAAAGCCTGGCTTGTTCTTAGGTACGATTCTTTACTTTACAGTATTTTTATTACTAATTAGAGCTATTTGTTATTTGCTTTGTATTAATCAGCGTTCGGCTTTCTAGAGTTTATATAAACAGGATGGTGCTTTGAGTAGTTCCATCCTGTAAGCTCGTTGATGACTACTATCTTAATAATCTTTCGTAAGTTTTCGAAAGTATAGTTGCGGGAATCAATCGAGAAAAAGYTCTAGCTGAAAAATAGAGGGCCGTTTTGGGGCTATTTGCTAGTTTTAGTTTGTATATTTCACGCATCATCTTTAACTCACTCAACGCATAGGGCAAGCCTCTGCGTCTCTCTAGCATTCCATTCCCAACTCTTGCGCTCACTAGGGTTTCTGGAATATTGCTGATTTTATAGCCTTCAGCCTGCAAACGCAGCCACAGATAGTAGTCWTCCATGTATAAGTGGTGTTGGTAGCTTCCAACGTTTGTTACCGCATGCTTTCTAAAAATAGTTGCCATATGGTTTAACGGGTTTCGTTTTAGGCTGTACGCGAATATAGTCTTAGCGCAAGGAACTTTTTTAACTCGACTAGGCTCGTCTGGATCTGTGTCAAACTCATTAACGTCGGAACTTGCCGCTGCTACATTTGGATTATTGTCCATGTATTTCACTTGCTTATCAAATCTGTCTATATGGTTGATGTCATCAGTATCTACACGAGCAACCAGATCATGACTACATGCTTCAAGACCTTTATTAAGGGCCTCTCCTAATCCAACGTTCCTTTCAAGAACAACTTGCTTAAGTGGCAGTCTATTTTCCCATTTTTTCAAAACGGCATACAATCCGTCCGTTAGAGGTCCATCGTGAACAACAACAATTTCGTTGGCTTCTAAAGTTTGCCACTCTAGACTCTCAAAGCATTGTTCTAAATAACTAGGTTGCTCTTTGTGGTACAAAGAGCAAAGAACGGAAAATTTTGATGTCATTGTTAGCGCCCCATGCCAAACAACACTGTTTTAATCGTAAGGAAAAGAATCTTCACTTCCATCATCCAGTTTTGGTGTTTGATGTAGTAGATATCGTATTTATGCTTCCAAATAGCATCTTCTACCGATGCGCCGTAAGGGTATTTTACTTGGGCTAGACCAGTTACCCCAGGTTTAACGGCGTGACGAAAGCGGTAGTAAGGAATGGCTTTTTCCAATTCAGAGATGAACACCTCGCGTTCTGGGCGAGGACCAACCATCGACATCTCTCCCTTTAGTACATTGATTAACTGAGGGAGCTCATCTATGCGAGTTTTACGAATAAAACAGCCGACTTTCGTTACGCGAGCGTCGTTCTTGGTCGCCCATTGGGCACCGTTCTTTTCCGCATCGTTTCGCATCGAGCGAAACTTGATCACTTCAAATTCTTCATTATATTGGCCAGTGCGACGCTGCTTAAAGAATACCGGGCCTGGTGACTCAAGCTTAATGAGCAGTGCCGTAATAAGCCCTACTGGGATAGCAACCCATGACAGCATAAAAACAAACAAGAGATCGATGAAGCGCTTTTGCCAGCTGTTCTTACGATTAGAGAGGATAGAAAAAGCTTTTTGGTGTAAGAAGTAGCCGCTATGCAAGAGCTCAGTTTCAGTGTAGCCAAGTGAACGATCAAAGTAGCTAACTAGAGGCTCAACCCAAGCACCTAGTTCTGTCGCAGCTACAAGAAACGCTTGCTGCTCAGGGTTTAGATGTGAGCTTTTGAAGTGGCAAAGCGTTTTACTCTTGAAATCCCTAAGAGCATAGTTATTAACTTGTGCGTTAATCTCAGGGTGTCTCTTAAGTACTTGAGCAATCTTTGCTTCGTCTTCTTTCGGACAGTAGATATAAAGGCAAGCGTCGGTTTCACTTGCGGATAACTCGTCCAATGCTGATGTTATGCTGATAGAATTATTTTTAGTTAATTCAGAAGCTTCTCGTTCTTGAAGCGTGTCGCTCATACTGTCTGTCATAGGAATGGAATAAGTTGTTTTCGACTAGCCAATTGCTTACAAGTCGGCGATTATAATTTAATTCGTATAGAAATTATATCCCTTAATCCAGAACATGCTTGTAACTTTGTTAATTTTCTTGAACCTGAGTCCTTACTTATGGCTTGTTTTTGAATCTTGACGTAACTATATCAATGAATTCGACAAACTATGTTTGCGATATATTATGTTGCCTCGAAATTAAATGATTATCTAATTCACTATATTACGCAGTTATATCCGAGGCTGATTAGTTTTTGATAAAGCGCTTTTTTCGAATCTCCCTCACCATGTATAAGGTGAACCTCTTTAGGAGGAGTAGGAATGGCAGTTACAAATTGTATTAAGTCGTTCATATCGGCATGCGCAGAGTAGCCTGACATCGTATGAACTTGAGCTTTCACTTTCACGCGTTTACCTTCAACCAATACACTTTCT
The DNA here is from genome assembly GCF_032970445.1 of Vibrio sp. T13N. NCBI lineage: Bacteria > Pseudomonadati > Pseudomonadota > Gammaproteobacteria > Vibrionales > Vibrionaceae > Vibrio > Vibrio sp. T13N. Next base: position 3,906 of record NZ_JAWJYE010000033.1, on the reverse strand, counting down.
TCTCCATCCTGGATACGCCGACCTAAAGTCCCTTCCGCTTGATAGCCAGCAAATAGAACATCATTTCTTTCATCAGGCAGTAAAGCTTCCAAATAATTGACGACACGGCCACCTTCACACATTCCGGAGGCTGCAACCACGATAGCGGCTTCTGGTGTACTTGCGAGACGGTTAACGAGCTGTAAATGGTCTGCGTGGCTTTCGATCGTAATGCATTGGTCAAACGCGAGAGGGTGTCGATGATGATCGAGTCGCTCTTTCGCTTCAGATCCCCAAAGTTTTTTAAATTGGCGATAGGTATTAGTCACTTTTTTAGCCAAAGGAGAGTCGAGAATAATAGGCAGTGAATCTTGCAAAGCGTGCTCATGCATAAGCTGCTCTATATCAAAGAGTAACTCTTGGGTTCTCCCGACACTAAAAGCTGGTATCACAATTACGCCACCATCCCCAAGGGCGTGCTCAATAATAGAAAGTAATCTCCTACTGCGAGACTCTACATCCTCGTGAATTTTATTGCCGTAAGTCGACTCGATAAACAGGTAGTCAGCTTTTTCCGGTGATAATGGATCCGGTAGGAGAGGTGTGTTGCGAGGTCCCAAATCCCCAGAGAAAACAACAGCCTCCTGGTTTGATAAATGAAATTCAACATATGCAGAGCCTAAAATGTGCCCAGCAGGTTGAAAGCGAAGAGAAGTACTCTCTTCTATTTCTACCCACACTGAGTAAGGACAAGGACGAATAAGCGCTCGAATAAAATCGAGCACTTTCTCTCTTTGATGACGCCGCATACCCAATTGGAGCTTTAAACCATCTTCTAACATAAGCGGCACGAGCTCAGCGGTGGCTTCCGTACAGTAGATAGGGCCCTTATAGCCAGCTGCTAATAGCCAAGGCAGCCTACCAATATGATCGATATGAGAATGGGTCAGCACTACCGCTTTGAGATGAGCGATAGAAAAATCGATATCCCAACTCTGCTGCTGAGCATGGTCTTGGCCTTGTAGCAAACCACAGTCGATCAGCACACTTCCATTTTGTAACACGAGCTCGTGACAAGAGCCAGTAACCGTATTTTTCCCACCGTGGTGCAGTACTTTCATAACAAAACGACGCTTTTACCTTTGCTAGCTTACGCTTGAGAGTATCTATTTTACACATAGCCAAACCTCACTATTTGGCAGTGATTCGGTAAATCGCTCAGTAGGTATGGTAAGCAGGCAGATAGTGAATAAGTGAGCGTATTGTAGGCAAGCAAAATAGGAGAAAGAAAATGGCAAAACTGAAAGTTTAGAGAGACTTAGATATTCGTCATAAATTTGACTACGTTTCATTGCAACCGATTGTGATGCAATTCATATTATTGCAACTATTTTCATTTAAGCTTTTGGAATCAGCGTCACTGGCTGTTTAGTGCTCGTTGGGTAAATGGGTGTCTGATAATTATAATTTTATAAAACACGCCACATTTATGACGGCATAAGTGTCAGAAAAAAGACATTTTTTTGTAAGCTTTTTACACGTTCTACTTTTAGTTGCAACGTGTTTACTATACAATTCGTCTCCTGTTTGGAAATGCAACCGTTCACATTACGTGCAAAAACTTGCTTCTAGGAGCCAGACCTAGGGGCGGTAGCGTGCCCAAATCATCGGTGAAGCCTCCTTCCTAATAAAAGAAAGAGGTCAAACTAAAGAATTTTCAATAATAATAAGCACCTAAGTGCATTTCTGGCAAGATTGATTTATAAAAAACGAGAACTATTACAAATTTATGTAATTCCCTTTTGTCAGAGGGATGCTCAAAGCTAACAAAGTGGCGAGCAAATGTTGGTTAGGCATAGGTTACAATTTAAATCTCCATTTCTCATACCTATCAAAACCAAGCACTAAGCGTGTAGAAGTAGTTAACTGTCGGCTCAAACCGTTAGTTAACATATACAAGCTTTGTATTTGGCCTGCCTATAAAAAGCTGTGAACCCGTGACCGTCATGAGCGAGTATCGGGGTGATTCAGTTACTTACATATTCAATATTAAAAATTAGCGTTTGCTGTGCGTTACAACCCATGTTGTCTAATGTGGTTTTGTCACGCCAAAAAATCACCTGCTTGTTCTTAGGTTCGGCTTATTCAGATATGAGCGAAAAAGAATCAGCAGTATCGGACCTGTGATGCAATGGAATCCGTAAAGGGAATCAGTCGGATGCGTTATAGATTTACTTCAAACTTATTTAATAACACAGTTGGCTATCATGAATAATGCATATTTATTTGTATTTATTTTGTCGTTCGTTCTACTTTTTGTTATGCGCAAGGTCGCCAAGCGCGTAGGTCTAGTAGATAAACCCAATGCAAGAAAGCTTCACCAAGGTGTGGTGCCACTTGTAGGAGGGATCTCCATTTTCTCTACTATACTGGTGGGGTTCCTTCTGTTCTTACCAATGAATGACAACCTATCACTCTACTTATCTTGTTCGGCTGTACTCATCGTGCTCGGTGCATTAGATGACTATTACGATGTAAGTTTCAAAATTCGCCTTATTATCCAAGCGGGAATATCCCTTGCGATGATTTACATCGGGGGCCACAGCTTACACGATTTAGGTTATCTAATGGGAAGCGAAACCATTGCCCTAAATGAAGTTACTGGCGCGGTGATCACCGTGATTGCAGTAATAGGGGCCATTAACGCATTTAATATGGTTGATGGTATAGACGGCTTGCTGGGCGGGTTAGCCTCGGTCACCTTTACAGCATTAGGTATTGTGTTTGCCTACAACGGAAACGAATACTTAGCCACGATCTGTTTATTGCTCGTGACTGCGATGCTTCCTTATATCTTCCTGAACTTAGGTTTCCCACTTGGTCGTCGATTTAAAGTCTTTATGGGTGATGCGGGCAGCATGTTTATCGGCTTTACCGTGGTCTGGATGTTGATTCGTGGCACGCAAGAGCCTGGGGCCGTTGCCTTCAAGCCAGTCACAGCACTGTGGTTAATTGCTTTACCGTTGATGGACATGGCAACCATTATGATCCGTCGAATTCGTAAAGGTCAGTCACCATTCCAACCAGACAGAGAGCATCTACACCATATTTGCCAACGTATTGGGCTTTCACCCGGTGCAACGTTAATTTTCATTTGTTCGATGGCATCGATTTGTGCCGCTATCGGTTTGTGGGCTGATTTTACTGATGTCAGTGAATCTACAATGTTCTTTGCCTTTATAATTCTGTTTGCGTGTTATTTCTCCATTATTAGCCACATATGGAGAATTTCATCATTCATCTTAAAAGTTATGAATAGAAAGTTAAGTTTAGAGACTGAATTGAAGTGATTTTATTTTATTTATGAGGTATTGCCTTGAAAGTCTTGCATATAACAAGAAATATTCCGATAAAAAATTTGGGTGGGAATAGAGTTATCTGGGACGTGATGGATAACAACAAAAGGTTCTGTCGAGAACAAAAAGTTATATTTCCCGCCGAGTATATACCAAAACTACCTTTTCAACCAGAAAGGTATAAGGTCTTTTCTGAACTAAAAGGGTATATCGTCGAGCGAGGTTACGAAGTTCTATTTTCAAACTACATCAGAATTCCAGGTAAACATGCATTTTCTTTTTCTAATATTCCAATTAACAAAAATGAAGTTATCGAATATTCAAATGGATTTGATTGCGTTCATGCACACTATATTATGCCAGATGGCCATCTCGCCAGAGAATTATGCAAGATAAAAAAAACACCTTACATTGTCAGTGTCAGGCAAGGTGATCTGGACCGTTTGGAGAAAATAAAAAAACATACTTGGTTATACAAAAAGTATAAAAAAATAGTTGATGATGCAAGTGCTGTAATAGCAATTAATGAAAAAATTCACAATTACTTAAAAAATGAATTTGGTATTGTTAG
>NZ_JAWJYE010000032.1:0-6863 GCF_032970445.1 Vibrio sp. T13N | reverse complement strand
ACGTAAGGGGCTTCTGAACCTGAAGATTCTAATATCTTGTCTTTTGCCAAATAAACATCACAAAGTCCGCCATGGCCAAGAACCGACTCGATTTCATATCGATTTTTGACAGTTGTGCCTATTAAATTTTCATTAATAACATCTTTGTCATTATTTGATGTGTTATTTTTATTGTTTATTTTCTTATTAACTAACGGAGTGTTTTCTTTTTGAGACAGTTTTGTATTTGTTTCATTTTTATTTTGAACGGAGCCTTCATTGCTAGCGACTTTATTTGATTGAATTGCATTGTCTCGCTTTTGAGTCTTTACAATTTTAGTTTTGTCTCCGCTATCTTTATTATTTATAGAATTGTTTTTATTGCTGTCTTCCATCACAAGAACTCCGTATAAATGATGGGGGAATATATACCTTTCTGCTCAATGAAAAGTCATTATGTTAGAATTTCTCGGCCAAACTAACATTCGTTTTTTTATTGATGAAAGTCTAAGTGTCAAAAATTTGAACTTGGTTGGATAATTAAAATTGTTGAACAATACGTGATTGCTTTGATAAAAAAATGATTCATTATTCCGTGCATGATTTTCAATGGCAGATTTAAGGTTTTTATTAATCTTACTGTTAATAAGAAAGTGACTAATAATAAAATTAAAAATAATATTTAGCAGGTCTTTGGCGAGGTTTACATGAAGTTGGTTTTAACCATAACAAGTTTTCACAAATTTACTCCAGAGATTGAGAGTGAGTTTGTGTTTGAATCAAGTGATGAGCATGCCAAAGTTACATTTGGTCGGTCTGAACAATGTGATTGGACACTGCCAGACCCTGAAAGAGTAGTATCCGGAACTCACGGAGAGCTCATCAAGTTTGGTGATAAATACTTGATAAAAGACTTATCAACTAATGGCACGTTTGTTAATAACGCTGTGACACCTGTGGGCCAAGGAAATGAGATTGCACTAAGTGACGACGATACGGTTAGTTTAGGGGATTACCAAATTTCAGTAAGTATTCAAACTAGCACTGAGGCATTCAATAATCAGGAAAATAACTTTCGTTCCAGTTCAGAACCTGAAGCATTCTCGAGTTCATCTGAAGCAGAGTTTGTAGACCTCGGCCTTAGTGCCAGTGAGCTTTTGAATGAGAGTGTTCCTTCTGACTTTCAATTAGATATTGGCTTAGTCGATGATTTTATTGATATCCCCAAACCAGAAAAACAGAGTGTAGATCCTACACCTACACCTGTACCGGAAACCCCGCGACAACTAGAACGTCAACCAACTCCCAAATTTGATAGTAAAGGGAGCGAGCTTGCGGCGTTCATTAAAGGAGCGGGTATTGATCCAACGATGATTCCCAGCGACAACAGAGAGCAATGGTTTGAACAACTGGGGGAATCATTTTCTTTGATGTTAGTTGGTTTAATGGAAACGCTGCACAATCGAGCGGTATTTAAACAAACAAATCGACTTAGTCATACTGCGTTTCGGAAGTCAGAAAATAATCCTCTGAAGTTCTCTGCGAATTTAGAAGATGCAATTCATAACTTATATAACCGTCAAACTGCAAGTTTCCTAAAACCAAGTGCAGCCATTAAAGAAGCGTTTAGTGATATAGAAAGTCATGAACAAGCGTTAATGAAAGGTGTTGAGGGTACGGTTTCAAGTGTTATGTCGCTTGTTGAGCCTACGTCGATATACTCAGAAGCTTTAGCTAAAGACACGGTTATTAATAAGGTTATTCCAGCAAGGAAATATGCTCAAAGTTGGAAGCGGTTTGAGGATATTCATGAAAAGCTATCCGATGACATTGTCAATAAAGAATCTCCATTTTATTTAGAAGATTTCGCTAAACACTATGAGTTAGCATTAAAAAATAAAAGCTAGGAAATAGGGTGATGAAAAGAGTTTATCAGTACATTTTGTTATTAATTTCAATGGTTTTATTTGGATGCTCAGCAGCCAATTTAGTTGTTGACCCATATTCAGACTTAGAGATAACAGCAAATCACAATATTAACCCTGACTCCAATGGTAGGCCATCCCCTGTAGTCGTGTATGTTTTTGAATTAACATCAAATACCCTTTTTGAAAGTCAGGATTTTTTTTCAATTTATGAAGAAAGTGAAAAAGTCTTAGGCCCTGATTTAGTGAATAAATATGAAATATCATTAACTCCAGGTCAGAAAGAAACATATCAGGCAAGTATGTCTCCAAAGACTGAATACTTAGGCATCGTCGTAGCGTTTCGAGATATTGAAAATTCAAATTGGCGACAAGTCATTGAAGTGGATAAGACCGGTTACAACACCTATCAAATTCTGTTAGAAGATCTGTCTTTGGTCGTAAAATAACGTTTAGTTGGCTAATTATAAATGACGCAATACTCCAAGACGGCTTGGTGCGAAGGGATGTTTTTACGTCCCCAGCACTTTCAACAACATGAACGCGCAACCTCTCTAGAATTCAAAGGCTTACATCAGTTTGGTGGGGCTTATAATTGGGGGGTTTGGAAATGTCGAGTAAAAGAACATGCATTAAAAGATGGTCTGATTGAATTAGATCACTTTGAGGCAGTTTTGCCAGATATGACTCTGGTTAATACCTTAACAGCCAGCGATTCGGTTGTGCCTTTATTTATTGATAAAGACGTAGAAAATACGTTAGTAAAAATCACTCTTCCCCTTTCAAATGTCAAAGGTAAAAATGTATCTGATGTAAGTGAGGCGATCGTTTCTCGTTATGTACTTAAAGACGTTGACGTTATAGATAATCTCACTGGGCAGGATGAAGAAACGATTCAAGTCGCAGCCCTAAACCTGGAACTGAAAGCCAGCAATGACAAATTAGCGGGTTATGTTGAGTTACCGATTTTGAAAATAAAAGAGGTAACGGCAGAAGGCGAAGTAATACTAGACGATTCGTATGTTCCACCGCTTATCAATTTACTTAGTGACAAAGTTATGTCGGCTTACTTGCGTAACGTTATTGCGATGACAAAGATGCGTGCCGACGTTATTGCGCAGCGATTGATTAAGGGCAAAGCCGCATCTGCATCTGCTGTTGATTTCATCATGCTACAAATGTTGAACAGGTATGAGGCGATGTTAAAGCACTTTAGTGACCTAGACAGGCTACATCCATTGGAATTAGCTACGACCCTGAAAGGTTATATTGGTGAATTAGCTACGTTTTCTGACAAAACCAAGAGGATGCCAAGCTTACTTACATACGATCACTTAGATGTATCAAGTGTTTATAGCGAATTGAATCAAGTTCTGAGTCAATATCTGAGCGTTGTCCTTGATCAAACAGCAAGCAAACTTCCTTTGGAGCCACGACAATATGGAATTCAAGTGACGCCACTTCCAGATAAGCGTTTACTTGAATCATGCCAGTTTGTGCTTGCGGTCAAAGCTGATACGACAACAGATGAAATCAGACGTTTAGTCCCGGCGCAGCTCAAGTTTGGACCAGCGGAGCAGATTCGTGATCTGATCAACAATCAGATTAATGGCATAAACGTAGCGCCATTGAGTGTAGTACCGAGGCAGATCCCTTACCAAACGGGTTATGTCTACTTCGAAGTAGTCAAGAAAGGCCCGTTTTGGATGAGGCTGAAAGACAGTGGTGGTATTGCGCTGCATTTATCGGGGCATTTTCCGAATGCTGACCTTGAGCTGTGGAGTATTAGTCAATAGGTGTGCTCAGTATGGAACAAACGATCGTAAAACCAACACCGGGTGGAAGAGCACCCGCACCGAAACCACAATCAGAAAAGTCAGCAGATAATACGGTAGTTATCTCAAAAAGTCCTGAATTGGTGAATAACGATTCAGTGGTTGCTTATGGGAACAACCCTTTATTGGCAGAAGCGAATGGTCTTTTATCCATTATTGGTCAAATTCGAGCGACAGCGACTCATTCTGACCCGTTGTTTCTAAAAGAGACGTTGGCACAAAAACTTAGAGATTATGAGAACCGACTACGCCACCACGACGTTGATTTGGACACTATTGATACGGCTCGTTACTGTTTGTGTTGCTCGTTAGATGAAGCGGTGCTCAATACTAATTGGGGGGGGCATTCATTTTGGAGCCATGACTCATTGCTTAGTTCTTTCTATGCCAGCAGCCAGGGTGGGGAAGCGTTCTTTAAGTACCTTGATAAGTGCATGGCACAACCAGATACAAATTTAGATTTGCTTGAATTGATGTACGTGTGCCTATCGCTTGGGTTTCTCGGCCAATATCGTTTGGAAAAAAACGGACTGGAGTCTCACCGAAAACTGAGAAGGCAGATTATCGCTATTCTTAAGTCTTACGGAAGAGGGATACCTCAAGAGCTAAGCAATAGTATCGAACAACACATTTTGAATGGCTCTAAGGCTTCCGACAGAGCTCCTCTCTGGGTTGTGTGCTCCGTAACGGCTGCATTATTGGTTTGTATATTTATGTATTTTAGCTATGAGCTAAACAAGGCTTCCAACCGCACCTTTTCTCAATTAGTCAATTTGGTTCAACCGCAACAGCTTAACCAAGATGCAACGTCAGAATCAAAATCAGCGCCAATTGCAGAAAGGATCTCTATGTATCTGGCAACCGAGATCGGGAAGGGGCTAATTAACGTCGAGCCGTTGCAAGACAGGGTAAGAATTTCGTTAAAGTCGCAAGATCTATTTGAATCAGGTAGTGCTGATGTTGTTGCGTATATCCAACCCGTAATTTCTAAACTCGCTAGAACGTTGGAGTCGACCCAAGGCAAGATCATTGTGACAGGTCATACCGATGATAGGCCAATTTTCACGAGTAAATATCCTTCGAACTGGCATCTATCACTAGCTCGAGCTACTGCTATGTCTGAACAACTTATCTCGAATAGCGCACTAGAAGGTCGAGTCATACCAGAAGGTCTGGGTGATGCAAGACCATTGGTTGAAAACAATAGTGACGAAAACCGAGCTATTAACCGTCGAATTGAAATCGACCTCCTTGTCGCGAATTAATAACAGGTAGATAGAGATGCGTATTAAAGAAATTGGCAGAATATTTACTCAAAGGTGGTTTCTCGGTCTTATCGGTGTCGCTGCTTGTTCAATTTTTATTTGGGTTGTTGGTCCACTTATCACGATAGCGGGATATGAGCCACTAAAGAGCGACTTCCAACGACTCGTCACGATTTTGGTGCTGGTGTTTGTGTGGGCTTTATTCAACGTGACTAAGCAGCACAAGCAAAAAGTTAAAGAAGACGAAAGTATTCAAACGTTACTTGAGGTTGATAGTCAATCAGATAAAGAAGCGGCGAGTGAAATTGACTTAATGCGCGAGCGTATTGAGCAAGCTGTCAAAGTAGTAACGAAAACACATAAAGGAAAGCGAAGCTTATATGACTTGCCTTGGTATGTGTTGATCGGCCCTCCAGGGACAGGGAAAACAACAGTGTTAAAGCAGTCAGGGCTAGAGTTTCCGTTAGCGGATAGCCTTGGTTCTGACTCTATTGCTGGAGTCGGTGGAACTCGTCATTGTGATTGGTGGTTTGCAAATAAAGCCGTTCTGATTGATACGGCCGGTCGATACACGACACAAGACAGTCAAGAAAAAGTCGACTCTAAAGCATGGCACGGCTTCTTAGGGTTGTTGAAAAAATATAGAACGCAAAGGCCAATTAATGGTGCAATTGTCACGATCAGTTTAGCCAGTGTGATGTCGCAGACGAGAACCGAGCGAAGCCTTCATGCTCGAGCTATCAAGTCGCGCCTTCAAGAACTGAAGAATCAGTTAGGGATGCAATTTCCTATTTACGTACTACTGACCAAAATGGATTTAGTCGCGGGTTTCAATGAGTTCTTCTCTGATCTAAGTAAGGAAGAGCGTGAGGAATTGTTCGGTTTCATGTTTCCGCGTGAAGTGGCTGATGAAAGAGGGGTTATTTCTTTATTCAATAAAGAATTTCATGGCATGTTGGAGCGACTTGATGCTCGAATGCTGAGAATCCTTGAAACTGAAGATGATTTAGAGAAGCGAGCACTTATTTTTGAATTTCCTAAACAGCTAAGGGTATTGCAAGCTAACCTTGATGAATTTTTAGCGGAAATATTTGCACAAAATAGTTTTGAAGAGCCAGCCTTGATTCGTGGTGTGTTTATGTTGAGCTCGGTCCAAGAAGGCTTACCAGTCGATAAGTTAATGAATGAATCGACCAATGGACTTGGACTAAATCGCCTCGCTCTAGCAAAGAGCCCAACAGGGTCTCATAGTTATTTCGTGAAGAACTTGTTTGATAAGGTTATTTTCAAGGAACAACTGTTAGGAACGGTTAATCGTCACTATCAAAAGCAGTCAGGGTGGATGCGCCGAGGTGTTTACATTGGCTGTGCTTCTCTACTGCTAGGTGCGTCTTCACTTTGGCTTATGAGCTACAAGTGGAATTCTCAGCTGATTGTCGATACCAATGAGCAAGCCGGCCATATTGAAGCAATGATTGGTGCTGAGAGCCTAGATTTTGAGGCGGATATTATCTCAGCCGTAGAGACATTAGACCGATTGATGACGCTTCCTCTAGGAAAGCAAAGCAACTACGGCGATGCTGATTCCGTAAAAAGGTTTGGTCTCTATCAAGGAGATAAAGTCTCACAGGCGGCGAACAATGCATATTCTGATGCGTTGACCCAATATTACGCTCCCTTGCTTCTTGATAGCTTGGTGACGGAAATGGAAAGTAATCAACAGCATCGAGAGTATTTGTATGAAACGTTGAAAACTTATTTGATGTTATTTAATCCAGACAAATACCAACAAGATGAAGTGTTGGCTTGGTTTAACTTCTATTTTGAACGTCAATATCCGGGTGAACTAAATATAGACT
>NZ_JAWJYE010000031.1:0-7549 GCF_032970445.1 Vibrio sp. T13N | reverse complement strand
ACATCTATGTTAGCAATTCTTGAATCACTTAACCTAATAACATTCGAACATTTATCTTTCCCCACAGAGATATAGTTAATGTTATTAAATGTTCCAGATGTATGGATTTTGCTATTCAATATGTGTGATGAGTGTGTTGTAAGTAAAAGTTGACTATTAATATTTTTCTTTGTCTTATTCATTAACACGCTGATTGCATCATCAATATTCTTTATAAACAGCTCTTGCATTTGAGGATGCATATAATTTTCTGGTTCTTCTACACATATTAAGTTAATTTTGTGATGTATATCATCATTATCATACTGCTCCATATAATCTATCAATTGACCAATAATCTTCATTAAATTTTTATAGCCTAAGCCAAATTGATCTTCTGGAATAAAGTAGCCATTTTCCATAAACTCATAATTTATTAAATTATTAAACATGGACTCATATGTTAAATCAGACTGTAGGTGAACTTTCATTTTACTTTCATCAGTCACTTTTGAAACAACACTATTGACCGTTTCGTCGTGTTGCCCACCAACCATGCCAGTTATATCAGAGTTAATACTATATATTTTGTCGTCAATTCTACCTTTGTTTTCAGATTGATCTGCTGAATTAAGTTTGTATTTAACAATTTTATTGAATGTTGTAGAAAGTGTTCGATTTCCGTCATCAAGGTTGGCCTTAATTACTTTAAGGTCAACTATATCACTTAATTTAATGTTTGCACCTAAAACCTCGTCTTGATTAGAGTCATATAGTTTCTTTGTAAAATCAATATTACTTGACAACAGTTTTATATACTCTCGGAACATCTGAGCTTCAGTTAACCCTTTTTTTTTCCAGTTTTCTATACTAACTCGAACAGTTTCATTATATTTGGTTTCTTCTTTAACCTCATATCTAACTTCAATAACAGCCGATTTCTTCTCTTTTTCTAGTTCATCTACACGAATAAAGTCACTAATATTATTTACAGCAAATACATCGGGATCGACATCGAGGCCGATGGTAAAGGTAAATGTCATTTTAGGAGATTTATCTTGAAAGTCAGACTTTCCGAGGTGCATATCAAAAATACTGTTTAAGTAAATATTATTAAACTTATACCCAGATATTTTTTCATCTAAAATTACCTGTTGCAATGCTGCTGTTATAGTTGTCTTTCCTGCGTTATTTTTTCCGACAATTAAAGTTGTAGCACTAGAGACTGAGTCTTTAATATCTTGCTTTTTAAAGGCTTTGTTGGTGTAGGGGGTAACAAATTCAACAATGTTGTCTTCAACACCAAATTTTCTAAAATTTTCAATCTTTAAACTTTGTAAGTACATTTGTCGCTCCACTTTAGTTCATCATTACCTGACTTAAAGCATATTACTACGCAACTAGACACACTTACACTGTGAATTGGCACATATATGATTGATTATACAGAACTTAAATTTATCCTTTAAACTGTCGGAACAGCATCATGACTCAACCCAATGAGTAGTATGAGCACGGGCTTTGACATTATGCAGTAGTTAGAGCAAGCATAAACATGTTGAACTCCATACGAGCAACTACAGAGTCAGCTCTTACCTTTTGTCTTTCTCATTATCTTAGGTATGACAAACTTCGATGAGCATAATGTGAATGAGGTTTTACTCTAATGGAAAATGGGGCAAAAGGAAGCTAGTCCATACGCTATGATATCTAAAYTTTGTCTCCCTCTTCGGGAAGTGACTAAAGTTCACCAAACATGTCTTTCAGTCCATTAAACCAAATCCAATCGTCTTAGCATTTTAGAGATTGCTACTCACCACAATCTTCCCCTACCAACCAATTAACTGGTCATTTTTTGACCGAGCGGAGCATTTTTTTCAAAAAATTTTCTAGCTCAAAAATCTCGATAAGCTCAATGCGTATAGGTTTGAAAAATAATCGCAAAATCGATATCGGTTGTTTCTTATTATTGAAAACTCACATCAAAAGTAAATATTTTATTCTTAATTTTCAATGCTTTACGATGTTGACGACTGTGGTTTTTAGCCGTAACTTCCGTTTTGACGAATGACTTGCATTCGATAAAAAACGGAAAATATTATGAAAACTATTACAACTACAAAGTCACCAACTGTAAAAGACTACATCGACGCATATCTCATAGAGAGAAAATATTGTGCTGCTCCCTCGACATTAGCCTCCGACCTCAGCAGAGCAAAGAATATAAACGAGGCATTAGGAGAGTTCCCTATCAATGCAGTTAGCCACTCTCAGATTAATACGCTTCTAGTAAGTTGGCACGAGCGCTTTAGCAACAAAACCATCAACGAACATCTGACAATCTTACGTCGTATATTTTTGAAAGCAGTACGTGATGGCGTAATTGGCAGAAATCCGATGAAAGGCGTACAGAACTTCAAAACTGTGGATCCTGAGCCAAACCCTTTCACAAAAAAGGAATTAGCACGGATGCATGAGTGCAAGAATGTCTGCACCCAGGGACAGAATGCCGCAATGCTGAATCTGCTGACAGGTCTTCGTATCAGTGAACTGATAGCGTTGTCTTGGCAAGATATAAACTGGGAACGCGAAGTGCTTTATGTCCGTCGAGCTTGTGTATTGAACATTTATAAATGCCCGAAAACGAAAGGTTCTGTACGTGAAGTTGATTTAAATCCACTTGCTTTAAAACTATTGAAAGAGCAGCTGAAACTGACAGGAAAGCGCCGCCCACAAACAATCAATATTCTTGAATGCGACAATAAAACATTCACGAAAGACTCTGTCAGTTTCATTTTCTTAAATACGAAAACGAATCAACCTTTTACTGATGCTAAAGAATTCACTGAGCGATTCTTCATCAAATTTCTAGAACAAGCGGGTGTGGCTCACAGAGGTGTTGGTCAGCTACGTCATACATTTGCTTCCCAGTGCCTAACGGCAGGGATCAGCAAAGACTGGCTCGCGGTTCAAATGGGGCATAAAAGCACAACAATGATCGACAAACATTATGGTCGATGGATTCGTGAAGATTCACCAAACTACGCGAGTGAGGCTGCGCAACACCTTCAAGAGATATTCGGCCTACCGCAAATAAAGCCAACAGTGACTTTACCTGCTGTTCCTCACTCTTCGTTAGTGCTGTTGAAAAAACTTCAGTCCAAACCACAGCTCATTCAACTTCTTGAAGGCATGCTGGAGAGCGACAGATGAGCACGGTGACCATTGAGAACAAACATAAAGTCGTACATTTTGAAAATGTGACGACATGGCAACCCGCTACGCTTCCGTCACACTTTTGCTCCGCAAAAGATGCACGGAAGCTGCGGGCAAGAGAAGGCTCTCTTGACTCTCTAACTCGACCTCAGGGAGGTCGAGAATGAGAACAATCAGACTATTCCACCGACGAATGAATTACTCTTCAACTACAGAAAGTCGTGTGAAATGCGAACACTCTCTTGCGCATTCACTGCGGATTGCTCCTCCAACTAATGCCAAAATATCCAAGAAACTTGAGTGGAACGAGGAGCTAAGTCAACACAATTTCATGTGGATAAACAACCATATTTCTCCAATAGAATCTTGGACTGAAGCTGAGCGGCTTGAACTCTTGTATAAGATTGTTCCACAGCCACGTATTCACAACCAATCAAAGCTTCAAACACAGCAGCGCCAGTATCGCCGAAAAATGAAAAATGCAATAGATAGTGAAATCAAAAGTGGTAACACGGATGCTGCTAAGTTTTTGCAGAGTATTTTAGAAACTGATGGTCATGTTTCGTACTCCTCTATTCAGAAGTTTTCTCTTTTGACAATGCAGCGCAAGAAACAGCGTCTCAAGATGCTAGAGACTTATCTGAACGCTCACAATCAACTACAACACAGAGCGCCGACCAATAACATATTCATCCAAGAAGGGATTTTTAAGATCCCTCACCGATGGGAGGTTGGTAGTGATTTGGTGAGTGCTTCGGATTATATCGAGTTCACTCGACTATTTCTTGGGCATTATTTCCCAGACTATGAAATTAAAACAATTATTTGCCATGACGATGAACGGGATAAAAACCAAAACACAGGGTGCCACACGCATTATTTTTTATCTGCTTTGAATCAGAAAACCTACAAATTTGATCTTCACAAACGTCAAATACAAATTGTGAGCGAATACATAGAAAAAGTTACAGGGGTAAAGGATTTCTTTCCGAATGATTCAAAGTTGACACGTGAGGAGACACAAGACTTTGGGCATTACTTTCAACGAATGGTTCAGGATTTTGCGAATAAGCATTTGTGTCGTTCAAAGGGGTTGTTAGTTGAGTTTTCTACTGAAACAGAAAGGAGAACAAAGCAGCGTAAAGAAATGGATCAGCAAGCAAAACTTCCGAAAAGCCAGAGGAAAAACAACTTAAATAACTACTTGCTCAAAAGACAAGCAATACAACGCAAGGAACTCGCGAGTGATATTGAAGCTGGAAGAAGTGAACTAGACGATATTAAAACGCAAGTTGCTATTTCTACAGGCGAAAACGAAATGATCAATGAACTAAAAAGGCAAAATAGCCGAGATATTTCTGCTGAGAAAAAAGAAATCGTTCAATTGCGTGCTGAAAAGCACGCTTTAGAAAAGTTAGTTCAAAGCTTAAAAGATGACATCATCCGTCCTTTAAGCAAGTTCTGTCAGTCAGTTTTCTTGGGTTTGAAAGCTAAAGAATCAGGTCAAGCACGGATGGTTGAATCATTCTTAGATAACGCAATGAGAGATATGTTGAACCTGCCACCAAGCATGCAGGTTAAAGCAAAGGTACTGTTGGAATCAGTAGAACTGCGCAAAAGTACTTTTGAGCGCAATAAGACCGACGAAAAGTCAGAAAACGATACGTTTGAAAGGTAAGTTAGTTAAGTTCTTAACTAACTTACTAACTTACTAACTTACTAACTTTCATAAAAACAATAATAATGGTGAACAGCATGGCAAGACCGAAAACTTACACTGATGAAGACCTCATCCAAACCGCTAATGAGCTGATTAGCCTAGGCAAGAAGCCCAGCGGGTGGCGAATTAGAGAGTATTTAAAACGAGGAAAAACCTCCTCAATTCAGGCTGATTTGGAAAAGCTCATTGCTGACGGTAGGATTCCAGAAGCACAAAATGATACCCCATCAGCGACAACTCAAGTAAGAACCTCATATGAGCTACCAGCGGAAATTCAGGAGCTTCTCGAAAGAAAGGAATACGATATCTCTACATCACTTCGAGATATTGTTATCGCTATGAATGACAGTATTCATACACATTTTGAGTCAATTACTTACACACGTATTAGAGAAGCAGAGGCAATCAGCCAACACGCGATCAAACAAAAAGAGCAGTCTGAAGGTGAAGCTTCGGATATGGAACAGACTCTTCAACGGGCTACAGATGCAAATGATCAACTAGAGGAGAAAATTGAAGCTCTGCAATCTGAGCTAGTCGAATTACAAAACGAGAAATCTGAGTTATTAAAAAATATCAGTCAACTTACGAGTTCACTCAATCAAGCAAATGACAGGTTAGAAAACCAGCAAGATACCATTTGGGGACTCCAAGCCAGTCTATCAAAAGTCGAGAAAGCGCATTCAGCACTAACAGTACAACGAGAATACGCACTTAACGATGTGGAAAGGCTTGAGTCTCAGCTGACTGAACTCTCAGAACGCTATGAGAGCACTTGTATCAAACTAACTGAAAGTTCGTCTAAACTACAGTCAATGACAGAGGCACTGGACAATTCTGAACATAAGTTAAGCACTGTCCAGGATGAATATACCGATCTTTCAGTAAATTATCGAATCTTAGAGAGTAAGTTACATGAGTCTCAATCTAATATCTCAGAACTTAAGCATGTAAATCATGAACTTGAAAAGCAGCTTACGTACTTTTTAGAAGAAACTGACTCCATTTGTGATGCTGTCAATGACTCATCAAGTGGACACTAAAGTATGCTATGGTTACTCATGTCGTCTACTTAGTAAACTTAACAATATGGATATTCAAACGGCGTTAGAACGTCTGCATAAATTTGATGGGCAACGCATTTACGTATATACCAAGCGCAACTTGCGAAGAGTATTTTTTGATGACAGTGAAGAAGCTTTTAAGCAAAGTTTACCGCGTTTAATCAAGTTTGGGGTACTAGAACGAGCTTGTCGAGGAGTTTACGTGTTTGCTTTAAGTCGCCACAAAGGTGGCTATACCATTGAATATGTGGCTAAAAGTCTACGTCGTGGTGAATACAATTACATCTCGCTTGAATCCGCTCTTTCAGAATATGGCGTAATTTCTCAGATTCCGATTGATCGTCTGACAGTAATGACTACTGGTCGAAAAGGTGTATTCAAAACTCCATACGGGGTGATCGAATTTACACACACTGATCGCTGCGATATCGATATTCTGAACAATACAATTCTTTCTGATAGACCTTTGAGAATCGCCACGGAGTGTGCGGCGATTCGAGATTTGAAGCGCGTTGGCAGGAATACTCATATGATTTGCAATTAGTTTGATTGAGCACGTTAGGTTTACTAGAACCCTCCCTTGAAGTCGATTTTGCAGTCACTGATGATCTCGTCCATTGACTGTTTGAGCACAGGTGTGACGATTACTAGGTTCTGGCAGTTTTCCTCAATGTCTTTACCCAGCAAGTTGAGAAAACCTGTCTTATGCTGAACTTCTAAAGCATCATTGGCGTCTGTTTCAGTGAATCGCCACTGGCTGGTTAGACGCTAACTGGCTCTCTATCATATTGCTTTTTCATACTCTACAGGCAAATGACGGTCTTGGTTTGTCGAAAAATCAGTTTTAAACGGGCTACCATCGAAAAGTAAGTAACTGCAAGATCTGGTCTGCTCTAACATTGCGATTAATCAACTGATAAGCAATCTTTGGTGTAAAACATCTATCTCACTGAGTTCATTTCACTCATAATTGCCCTAATCATGTTAATAGATTTTGTCCCGTCCATTTCTGATAGAGATGTTTTACTTAGTTTAGTAATCGGAGAGTCAGGTCCGAATATTTTCACCCTGTCCTCAACAACTTTTGACATAATTGAAATAGCTTCTTTCCCTTCTTTTAAATCATACATTGATATGGCTAAATTATGTTTAACTCGTAAAGTATCAGGATGCAACTCTCCTAAAGTGTCAACAGCAATGTTAAGTGCTCTAATTAAAGTTCTTTTTGCTTTTAGATGCTTGTTTTGACGTGTGTAACTACTCGCAATATTCACCAGTGTTGTGACTGTTAATATGTGGCTTTCACCATACTGTTCAATACGGTTTTTAAGAACCTCTTTAAATATTTTTTCTGATTTTTTAGGATCGGAATAAATATTTATTAGTGCAACATTACTCAAATGGGTAATAGTTGATGGATGTTTTTTTCCGAATAATTCAAGGCTTATACTGTAAGCCTCATCATAATACGCTTTAGCTTTTTTAATATTATTCCTTTTTTCATAAATAGTGCCTAAAGAACTTAAGCTTATACATACTTGTTCAGATTTTCTGCCATACTCATTGGTAT
>NZ_JAWJYE010000030.1:0-7610 GCF_032970445.1 Vibrio sp. T13N | reverse complement strand
GGGCTACTGTCTATAGCCCTAGGTGTCTTTGCTATCTGGTTAAGCTACAAGTTTGCTAGTGACTCATCAAAAGCTCTCAGCGATGTCCAAAAATTGGCGCAAGATACAAGAACATTAGTTGAAGCGAATCTTGACCAACAGAAATCATTTTCAGGGAAAATGCTTGACTCAATCATAGAACAAAACAAGTTCGGTTCACCTAGTCCTGAAAACAGTAAGCAAGATGTAGTGAGTAAAGAACTTGATGACAGGCTGCAGGTTTATTTAAAAGAAGTCGAAGGAAAACTGGTTGCCTCAATCGAACATGAAGTTCGCCAGCTCAAGCTGAATTCAAATGTAGATGTGAATACTATCCTCGATGTGGTACGCAAAGATATTGGTGCATTGAGTGAGTCAAAAGACAGCATTTCGTCAATCTACTCACCACCAAAATTTTTACAAAATGCCCTAAGGCACTATAAAAAGTTCCCCGCACACTTTGTATTACTATACGCAATACTAATTACAAATTCTAATAGCATCGATGAATTGCTCAACTTACCTGAAGAGTATGGAWTGCCAGATGAAATAGAGTCAGGAATAGTAAACTTGCTTGGCGATGGGATACTAGTTGGAGACGAGTCTTATTTCCAAGTGGATAATTCTTTGCTCGACCATTTAAATATCTTCTTCAAGCGTAACAAGGAACTAATTGAGCAACTACAAAGTAACTACGTTATAAAAAGTGAACCGGGTATAACAAATGTTGAAAGGTTAATGGGGAAACAGTTCGTAATTTAAGCTAACAAGGCGTTTAAGGCAGATTCGCAACGCATGGCATTTTTGCTTTGATTCAGCTTAAGTGTCTACGGCACAATAATTTAGGTTCAGTGGTAGCGTTGCTCACTACTTAACGCGGCGTTAGTTGCACAGGGAGGTATCATGGAAGAATTATCAGGCGGAAGAGAATCTGCAATATATCGAGATGGTGAAGTCGTCTATCGACCTCTTCAGTCATGGAGTTCTACAATTCATCTTATTTTGAAGCATCTTGAGCGAGCAAAGGTAGATGAAATCCCCAAGTTTCTAGGTGTTAATCGAAACCAAGAAATCTTAAGTTTTGTTGCAGGTAATACCTACAATTATCCGCTAGTTGGCGMAATCGCAACAAATGATGTACTCGTGTCTGCGGGTAAATTATTACGTAAAATACATGACTCAACAGTTTCACTCTTGGAGCAAATTGATGTTAATGCACACCGATGGATGTTAGAGCCTAGAGAACCATTCGAGGTTATCTGTCATGGTGACTTTACCCCATACAATGTTGCTCTATTAGAAAATACAGTTGTTGGTGTGTTTGACTTCGACACGGCGCACCCAGCACCAAGAATATGGGATTTAGCCTATTCGGTTTATTGTTGGTCTCCTTTCAAAACTGACAGCAATGATAAGCTAGGCACAATCTCAGAGCAGGTGGCTAGAGCCAAGTTGTTCTGTGATAGTTACGGTGCAACTGAATCAGAAAGAGAGCAATTAGCTGATGCTATGGTTCAGCGATTACAGGCTTTCGTATCCTTCATGCGTAGTGAAGCCGAAAATGGCAATGAATCCTTTGCTGAAAATATAGAGCAAGGTCATCTTCAAGCCTATCTAGATGACATAGAATATATCACTGAAAATAAACAAAAAATTCAGTGTGCATTGTGCAACTAACAAAGCATTTAAGAGTGATTCGCAACGCTTGGCAGTTTCGCTTCGCTCAAGTATAGCCAAGCGCCGCTCACACCTTAATGCGGCGTTAGCCCTCAAGGAGAAAATATAAAATTGTTTGAAAATCATTTAAAAAGAACAAAGTTCTTGCTGTTTTTACAGGGTATATCTGTTGCAGTTACTCTGTTTCTACTATTTACCTTGCTCGCCCAAGTTAATCAATTGAGCTCTTCGAGTCTTTTTCTCACATTTGCAATCGTTTTAGTGATGCTAAGCTTGAACTTGTCTAGTTTTTACGGGTTGTTAAAAAAGAGGCTTTGGGTATTTAAGTTAATGATGGCTCTTTATTTTATTCAGATGATAGGCATAGAAACGCCTAACTTTTCCTTAGCCTTTTCTTCTGGAGTTGAAGTGCCGATAAGTGTGAATGTTAATGAAGTAACAGTTTCTCTAAACTTACTGGCAATCTTGGTGGTTTGGTTGTCGTATACAAGTCTTAACCTTTTGAAAAAGGGCTAACAAATTGTTCAAGAGTGATTCGGCACGCGTGGCATTTTTACTATGCGTTGGTTTTAGTGGTTAAGGCGGTATGCGGAGGCTTCGGTATTGCGCGCCTCACACCTTAACAAGGCGTTAGGCAAATGGAGATAGGCGTGAGTTTAAGAATAATTGAAGTCGTAGATTTTCAGTCGTCGTGGGCTGATGATTTTAACCGAGAGAAAGCGCTAATCTGTAATGCGTTAAGTCAAGAAAATGTGGTGGGAGTTCACCATATCGGTAGCACTTCAGTTGAAGGTCTATGTGCGAAACCAATTATAGATATTCTACTTGAAGTTAAATGTCTCAGTGAGCTGGATGAGCAAAGTTGCTTGATGGAATCGCTCGGTTATCTTGCTAAAGGTGAGTTTGGTATCCCGGGTAGGCGCTACTTTCAAAAAGGTGGGGTTCAACGAACTCATCAAGTCCACGCCTTTCTAACAGGTTCACATGAAGCGCAAAGACACATTGCTTTTAAAGAGTATCTTATCGCTTTTCCTGAAGTGGCCGATGAGTATGGTGTGTTAAAGAAAACTGGAGCAGCAATCTGCAACAATGACATAGATGTATATTGCCGCCATAAAGACAGCTTCATTAAAGAGCATGAGGCTAAAGCTCTCAACTGGAAATTTGCCTAACAAAGCGTTCAAGAGGAACTTGGCACGCGTGGCATTTTCAATTTGCGTTGTGTTTAGTGGTTAAGGTGTTATGCGGTCACTTTTGTATTGCGTGCCTGCGCCCCTTAACGCGGCGTTAGTTTGCAAGAGGAAAAACGCAGCTATATCGCAAGATCTAGTGGTAAAAGCTCAAAGTTTAAGTTGTCGTATTGGCTTTCAATTTCAGTGTTAGCTGGCGTGGTGAAAATCCAAAATTGGTATCGTTTCAACGGTTGATTTGTTTTTTGGTGTGGCGACTTTTGGGTTAACTGCGTTGAACTTTTTTGCTGAAACTCTGCTCGTTGAGTTTGTTGGTACAAAAGCCGATTTACTCGCTGAAATGGCGTTTTCTCTGGTGTGGAAAGTTCATGTGGTTTCAGTGGTTTTGTTGAAAGTCCGCATTGTGAGATTGGTTTTCCAAAAGCGCTTTTTGGTGTTGTGAGTTCGTTTTCTGCGGCGTTGTTTGTTCCAAGTGGTTTCATTGAGTAGCCGCTTTGAGGCTACGCCTGACTTAGGTACATCAAGATACAAAAGTTTATTGTTTGCAAAGTTTAAAATATAGTAAAATCAACGTCTTGGGTTTGCAAACTAACAAACTTCTCAAGAGGGATTCACAACGCTTGGCATTTTTACTATGCGTTGAATTTAGTGATTAAGGTGGTTTGCGGCGGCTTTTGTATTGCGTTGCTCACCCCTTAGCAGGGCGTTAGTTCCCCAGAGGAAGCAGTCAATCCGTAGGGAATTTTTGTTTCTGGTGTAGTACACGCATAACTCGGATGATATCGCCCTCAACCCAGTAAGATACAATCATCGAAATCTCAGGAATGATGAGTAATCGTCCGCGGATGCCATCTCGTTGCACACCCATTAAAGGTTGTTCAAGCAAGTTTTCTACTTTTGCTTCAATGAGGTTGTCAGTTTTTTCTGCAGCATCAGGGTTGAAGTCATAGAGGAACTCAAAGATCTTTTCACGATCATTAAGTGACTCTTCTTCCCATAAAATCATTGCTTACCTCGATTACGGATTCTGGCTTTGCGCTCTTCCATTCGAGACTTAGCCGTTTGGTGCTCAACGAAAACGGATTTTCCTGAGTCAAACTTCTCAAATGCTAGGTTTACTTGTTCAGTTAGCCATGCATCGTGAGATAATGTTTTTCTTTGTTGTTCAGCTAGTTGCTCAGTAAGTTCACGACATGCGTCACTCAGAGTGCGACCTTGGCTCTCAGCCATTTGTTGAGCTAGGCGTTTTGTTTCTTCATCAACACGAAATTGAATTCTAGTGTCCATGATGTATTCCTTTGTTGGTGTGTGTACAAATGTTAGCACTAGGCTTTGAGATGGGCAACTAACAAAGCATTTAAGAGTGATTCGCAACGCTTGGCAGTTTCGCTTCGCTCACACCTTAATGCGGCGTTATAACTCAGGGAGAACATGGTGACATTCCTAGATTTAAGAAATATAAAATCTGTCGTTGATTTTGTGGATGTACAGCTTGGAATCAGTACTGTTGAATGGTTGAAATCGCAGGAGATAGACGGGTGTTACTCCGATGATTTGAGTTGGTTACCAGACTCTTTTGACATTGATGACTTTGTCGAAGAACTCATTAAAAAAACGACAGGAGTTAAAGTGTTTCATGGTTGTAGACCAGAAGCAGTTAGCGATTACTATGATTATGGTTTTCTCTCTAGTAAAGGGACTTGGCTAAGAGAAAAATGTGATGACATTTTTTCCGATGTTGAAGAACGTACTAGAAAAAAGATATTTGAATCAGTTTACTCTTACCGAGTAGACGAGGATGCAAAAACTTATTTTCTTTGTGATACTGAGCGTATGCTGAATGGTGGTTCTGGACACTATCTTATTTATGGAAGTGAGATGCTTCTTTGTACTGCTAGGGCACTACAAGAAAAACTTAATTTTCCATTTGTAGAACGGTTGAAGACAATAGGGACTCCTACAATATTCGAACTAAACTTACCTTATAGTTCGATTCCTGACCACCAAATAAAATGCTTAGCTTCGACTCTGTTAGAAACATGGGGTAAGTGGCACCTCTTTCCCGAAGAGGTTGATACAATAGAGTTTGTTGTTATTACTCGCGGTAAAGTAGATCCTAGTTACATAGTCACGCATCATCACCCAAATAAAATATTAGATCGAATGCACTTCCCTCTGACTTTTTATTATGCCGATGAGCAAAGATCAGAAGTATTGTGTGAGGCTGAGTTATAACAAACTGTTTAAGAGTGATTCGCAACGCTTGGCATTTTTGCTATGCGTTGCGTCTAGTGTTTAAGGTGGTATGCGGTAGCTTCGGTATTGCGTTGCTCACACCTTAACAGGGCGTTATGGCGCACGATCAAATTAACTAGGTACTCAGGATGAGCGATAGAGTAAAAGAAGCATTGATTTGGTTTAAGGGGATCTTGGAATCAGAGCGAATTGACTATCAAATTGTGGGTGGTTTGGCTGCAACAATTTACGGTGGTAGCCGAGCAGTTGCGGACATTGACTTGTATATCCACAATGGCGATGCAGAAAAACTGTTAGCAAAGGTTGGTTCATATGTCTCCAAACCTTTAACGCATTACGTGGAATGCGGTTGGGATTTAGAGTATTTCCAATTAATCTACCATTCTCAAAAAATCGAAGTTGGTTTGTCTAAAGGAACTAGAATTCAATCGGCTCTTGATGGTTCATGGCACAGGTTAGAAATTAACTTTTCTAACTCGGTTTCAATGTGTTATCAAAATGTCGAAGTGCCAGTAATCCCCAAAGACGAGTTAATAAAGTACAAGCGCTTACTGAACAGAGAAGTGGATTTAATCGACATACAGGAACTTACGGAAAATCCAGCGCCATAACAAATTGTTCAAGAGTGATTCGGCACGCGTGGCATTTTTACTACGCGTTGGTTTTAGTGGTTTTAGTGGTTTAGGTGGTATGCGGAGGCTTCGGTATTGCGTGCCTCACACCTTAACAAGGCGTTAGTTGCTTGGGAAAAATTAGCTTACAGGGAGTAATCAGATTGGTAAAAATGTACGGTTCTGAAGAGACAAGGGCGTTTTGTTGTAATTGTAAAGAAGTTACGCTGCATAGGTATGAAAGTTTTTCTAAGCCAAAGGAAGTAACTGAGAAAAAAGCTAAAGGTTTCTTATCGGGTCTATTTGCTGCAATAGTTGGTGCATTAATGGAAGGTGAAGCAACTGGTGATTACAAATGTACAGTATGTGGTACCAATCTTCATACACCAGATAACTTAGATTGAGGTTCAGTATCTCTATTACTCTGCCAGTGGCAAGCTACGCAACTAACAAGCTGTTTAAGAGTGATTCGCAACGCGTGGCATTTTTACTATGCATTGGTTTTAGTGTTTAAGGTGGTATGCGGAGGCATCGGTATTGCGTTGCTCACACCTTAACAGGGCGTTATGTGAATAGGGAAATTATGCAACAAGTAATTGAAAGTGAAAGACTAATATTACGGCCATTTTCTATGTCTGACGCTGAGCGTGTTTCAGAGTTGGCTGGTGACAAGCAAATATCAGAAATGACGTCAAATATTCCTTATCCATATACAGTCAGTGATGCTGAAAATTGGATTTGTACTCATGCTGAGTTGTTTTTAAGTGGCAAAGGTATTGTCTATGCCATTGTCCTAAAAGAGAGTTCTGAGCTTATTGGTGCTATTAGTTTTCCGAAACTGGAAAATGGTTTGGGTATTCTGGGTTATTGGTTGGGCGTTTCTTACTGGGGCTGTGGTTATGCTACAGAAGCATCTAAGGTTTTGATTTCATTTTCAAAAAAGCATTATGGATTAACAAGGTTAAAAGTAATGCATTTAGTCGGAAATGAGCGTTCAAAATCAGTCATTGAAAAGCTCGGTGTAAAATACGTAGGCGATCAGACAACCCGCATGCAAGGTAAAGATCGCGAAGTAAGTATTTATATATCAGAGGCATAAATTCACATAACAAACAGTTCAAGTGGGATTCAGCACGCGTGGCATTTTGGGTATGCGGTTATTTCGGTGTTGAAGTGCTATGTGGTGGCTTAGTCATTGCGTGCTTCACCCCTTAACTGGGCGTTAGTTGCCAACGGGAAAAATACCACTTACAGCAGAATATTTAGGGTAATGTCTATGTGTTTTGGGCTAGATTTTCGTATTTCAATTTCTAGTTATTTGGGTTTGTGAAAATCGAGCTTTGGTTTCTTGTGTGGTTTGGGGTTTCTGTTTCAGAAGCCGATTTACTTGTTGAAAGCTAGCTCTGTAGCATTGTCTTTCCAAAAGAGCTCTTAGGTTTTGTCAGTCCGTTTTCTACGGCGTTGTGTGTTCCAAGTGGTTTCAGTGACAGTCGCTTTGAAACTGCGCCTGATTTAAGTTTTTTAAAACACGTAAAGTTCGTGTTGGCAAAGCTGCAATTAACTTCAAATTAAAGCGTTAGGCTTGGCAACTAACAAAGCATTCAAGAGGGACAGTCAACGCGTGGCGAGTTTGGTTTAAATCTTGGCATCTGTGTTTACGGTGGTAAATTGAAGTTTGGCGGTAGCGCGTTGCTGCCCCTTAATGCGGCGTTATATGCCCCGAGTACCCCACGTTTAGTAGACACTTTACTAAGTTAGATCTAGGGTCTAATTGAGAGGTGATTTATGGCTAAACATCGTAATCCAGCGTACACCGAAGAGTTCCGCAAAGAAGCAGTGCGCCTGGCCAGTCTTCCTG
>NZ_JAWJYE010000029.1:0-8465 GCF_032970445.1 Vibrio sp. T13N | reverse complement strand
TAAAATCAACGCTTTGGGTTTGCAAACTAACAAACTGCTCAAGAGGGATTCACAACGCGTGGCATTTTTACTATGCGTTGATTTTAGTGATTAAGGTGGTATGCAGCGGCTTCGGTATTGCGTTGTTCACCCCTTAGCAGGGCGTTAGTGTTCAAGGAGTAATTATGAAATTGGGAGGCTGGCAAAGGCTTTGGTTAGTTGTAGTTATCATTTCAGGTTTCACTGCTTCCTATGTTGCCTTTGAGACTAGACCACAAATTTCTACGATTGAAAAAGAGTGGATCAGAAGTGCATCAGATGTGATAGCGGAGAAAATATCAGACGAAGAGAGCCGAGAGGTTACTGGTTATTCAATTCAGGTGAATTTGTTTGAAAATAAAACTGATGCGGAAATTATTGCGTGGTTAAACAAAGTGGAGATTAATCCTTCATCACCTCAGCGTGTTTTCTCTAGCGCAGTTAAAGAAATAAACGAGAAGTTTCAACTTCAAGTAGATGAACTCCCGTATAGGCAAAAGGACCACTTTACCACGATAGCAATGTGGTGGTTTGCAGTTTCAATACTTATTTACGTTCTAGGTTGGTCTATTGGTTGGATCATCCGTGGCTTTCGGTCAAAAGAACACTAACAAACTGTTCAAGAGGGATTCGCAACGCGTGGCATTTTCACTATGCGTTGGTTTAAGTGATTAAGGTGGTATGCAGCGGCTTTTGTATTGCGTTGCTCACCCCTTAACAGGGCGTTATACATTTTAATGGGTATGTGAGTATGGAAGTTGAAGTAAGAAGAGCTGAGCCTTCGGATGCAAGGGCAATAAAAGAAATCTATGAGTGTGAAAATGCCTATAAAGGGACATTGCAACTTCCAAATCCGTCACTGGAGTTGTGGGAAAAGCGCACCTCTAATCTACCAGATAATGTTTATGCTTATGTTGCGTTGTTAGACGGTGAAATCGTTGGTAACTTGGGTTTTGAGGTGTGTGCAAGCCCAAGGCGTCGACATGTTGGCTCCTTCGGTATGGGGGTTAAAGATAACGTCCAAGGAAAAGGCATTGGTAGTGCTTTGTTGGCAACGATAATAGATTTAGCGGATAACTGGCTAAATTTAAAACGTTTGGAGCTAACGGTTTATGTAGACAATGAGCGTGCAATTCATTTGTACAAAAAGTTTGGTTTTGAAATCGAGGGTGAGTCAAAAGATTACGCGTTCAGACATGGAAAGTATGTAAATGTTTATCATATGGCTCGTGTTGCAAAAAATGTATAACAAACGCTTTAAGGCGGATTCGCAACGCGTGGCATTTATGGTTTGCGGCAAATTTAGTGATTTAGGTGGTATGCGGAAGCATTGGTATTGCGTTGCTCACCACTTAAGCGGGCGTTATGTTTAATGGAGTAATTCGTTGATTTCAGGATTAAATCATATCACTCTCGCAGTCAGTGATTTGGAACGTTCGCTTAAGTTTTACATCGATACTTTGGGTTTTACTGGGCATGTGAAATGGGACAATGGTGCATACATTTCTATCGGAGATGCATGGTTTTGTTTATCGTTTGACTCACCTTGTCCTAAAACTGATTATACCCATATAGCCTTCGATATATCTCGAGAGGATTTTGAGCATTTTTCGTCCCGTGTGATTTCCTCTGATATCGAAGTTTGGAAACAAAATATAAGTGAAGGGCAATCGTTGTATATTTTGGATCCCGATGGTCACAAACTGGAAATTCATGTTGGTTCGTTAAAAAGCCGGCTTGAGGCTCTTAAAAGCAAACCATATAGTGGGCTTGTTTGGCTTTAAACATAACAAACTGTTCAAGCAGATTCGGCACGCGTGGCATTTTGGGTTTGCAGTGGTTTTTGTGTTTACGGAGTAGTGCAGAAGCTTTTATATAGCGTGCCTCACTACTTAACAGGGCGTTAGTTGTCACAATAAATCGGAGATATGGTGGTAAATTGGAAAAATGGGCAGTTGCTGACATTGGCTAAAGAGCAGATGCCTCGAGAAAAATTTGAGTACTTTGAAGATCAAGTAGCTTCGATTCAATGGAAGCTTAAACTAGCTAAGTTCCATGGGTTTCATGCAACTTTAGTCTCAACTCAAGAAGTAAATCATGTTGAAAAGTCAATTTTGGGTGTTGGGAAAGATCTAAGAATGGCATCTTTAGCTCATTTAATAGCACATGTTCAAACTCTTCATTCAATTGCAGATATTTTTGCTCAAATTATTTGTGCGTGCTTTCCTGCAGTTGCCCCAAAAAGAGAACGAGACATAACATTTTACAATGTGTCAAAAAGCCTAAAACTTTCTGAGCACCCAAGTTTACTTGGGGTTAGTAATGCTGTTGAGGTAGTGAGAGGGAATTCAAAGTTCAAATATGTGGCAGCCCTAGTGAATATAAATAAGCATAGGGTTATCCCAATCAAAGAGTTTAATGTGGACTACGAAAATAACATTGCTCAATATATTGTTTCCAAGTTCGAATATGATGGCACTGTGTATCCGTCATGTCCGGCTACTGAAGTTTTAGATATGTTTTTTGAACTTGAAGCTCAATACCTAAATATTGGCGTCGCGATAAATGCAGCGTTGAGCAAAGACAACTAACAAATTGTTCAAGAGTGATTCGGCACGTGTGGCATTTTTACCATGCGTTGGGTTCAGCGTTTAGGGTGTTATGCGGAAGCATCGGTATTGCGTACCTCACACCTTAACAAAGCGTTATGCCTCACAAGTAAAAGGAACTTTCGATGTTTAAAATCGAGACTAAGCGTCTGATTATCAGGGATATGACTCCGAATGATGAAGACGCTTTTGTTACTATGTCTCAGGATGCTAAATATCAGCGTTTCTATGACGAAAGCGATTGTGACCCTAATAAATACCGAGAGTTAACAAGCTTGTTTATAGCCCAGGCTTCTGAGAAGCCAAGAAAATCATACCAATTAGCTGTCGAGTGCAAGGTGTCAGGTGAGTTCGTTGGTACTGTTTGTTTACGGCTAGAGGACAATCAGCAGGCTTCGATGGGGTGTGCATTTTCCAGAGTATCTCAAGGTAATAAGTTAAGTCATGAAGCCGCCTTGGCTCTGGCAGATTTTGGGTTCTCGGAGTTGGGAGTTCACCGCATTTATGCGGAGACAATCAGTAAAAACCTGACAGCTATTAAGCTCTGTAAGTCTCTGGGCATGCGCCAAGAAGCACATTTTAGAGAACATCGTTTTTTCAAAGAACAGTGGTGGGATACAGTGGTTTTGGCAGTCCTTCGAACCGAGTGGGGCAAGATGGCTAACAAAGCATTTAAGAGTGATTCGTAACGCGTGGCATTTTTTCATGCGTTGATTTTTGTGTTTAAGGTGGTTGCAGCTACATCGGTATTGCGTTACTCACACCTTAATGCTGTGTTTTGGTAGTATTTCTCAATAAGCCACAATGAACAAATATGACTCTTGGTGCCATATAAGACAATGATTTAAGTATGATTTGTTTGTTCATCCCTGTTCTTTTTAAGCCATCGTTATACAATCATTTTGCTACATAAAAGCTACACGGATGAAATTACGATGGCTATCAAGCAAAAGATTACCAACACCTCAATCAAGAATTTTAAAGTCGATGACAAGCGTTTGAACGACACTGAGATCAGCGGTTTTCACGCTCGTATCTCCCCCAAAGGCATCATCAAATACTACTTTTACTATCGCCTGAATGGTAAGCAGCGAAACTACCTATTGGGGGCGGCAAATTCTTTAACGCCTGCTCAAGCCCGAGATTTAGCAAAAGAAAAAGCAGGTCTTGTCGCAGGTGGACAAGATGTTCAGGAAACGCGTTTTGAAGCCAAACGTGAAGCGTTGAGAAAGACACTGACCCTAGAACGATTTCTTGATGAACATTACGAGAGTTACTTACAGGCTCTAAACCCTAAAACAGCCAAACAATCCTTTATGTGCATAAAAAGTAGCTTCAAGCATTTAGCGCATAAACCCATGTCTGAAATTACGGCTTGGGACGTTCAACAATGGGTGTCTGAAAAGCGCAAGTTGGGTAGGGCATCATCTACCATTTCATACGCCTACAATCGCTTGAAAGCCGCGTTTAACCGAGCCGTTGAATGGGACTTCATTGATTCTCATACGCTCAGTAGTGTGAAGATAGTTAAAGAAGATGATCAGCGTATTCGTTATCTGTCTACGGCAGAAGAAACAGCGTTATTAGACTCCTTGAAAGTGCGTGACATTCGCCTGAGGGAAAATCAGAAGCAAGCCCATCGTCAGGAAGTGCCCAAGCTGAGGTATGCGGATTATTTAGAGCCTTTAATCGTGATGGCGATTAATACGGGCATGCGAAAGGGGGAAATGCTGTCATTATGTTGGGAGCACATTAACTTCGAAAATCGTTATCTTACGATTACCTCGGCAAATGCGAAGTCGAAGAAACGCCGAACCATTCCTTTAAACGATACCGTTTTCTCCATGCTGAACGATTGGAAGGCTCAGAACTATAGTGAGGAAAGTGGGCTCGTGTTTACCTCAAATGGAAAGCCGATTGATACCTACCAATATCAATGGGAGCAACTACTGAAAGATGCCAATATTCTCAACTTCCGTTTTCACGACTTACGCCATCACTTCGCTAGCAAGCTTGTCATGGCAGCGGTGGATTTGAATACCGTTCGGGAGCTTCTTGGTCATGCCGATTTAAAGATGACGTTGCGCTATGCCCATTTAGCACCGGAGCATAAAGCATCGGCGGTGAATCTGATTGGTTAGTGTTGTGAAGCGCGCTGAAAAATAGTCGACTAACTGCTGGCTTGAGTAAGCCTGGACTCCGTTTAGTGTTTAAATTGCCTCACTAGTAAGAAGACAAAAGGCGATACATGGAGCAGTTAACCCGTCGATTTATTCGATTGAGTGAAATACCAGAGAAAACCAGTGCCACACAAGGCGATGTGATGGCAGCCATAGAGGACAATCAGTTAACCTTGTTTGCCTATGTTGAAGCGAAACGCCTTGGCGCCTATGGCACGAAAGACAACCATAAAGTCGTGTATGCCGTGTTTGATTATCAGGGCATGGTTCAACTCAAATCGAAAGATGCTGCGCGAATTATCCGTCTAATGAACCCCACTGAAATCTCAGTGCTCTTGGTGATGGAGCCGGAACGAATCACAGGTTGGTCGTCAGTGGATGATGTTTTCCCGAACATAAAAAAGACAAATCTACACTACACCAAACAATGCCCTGAGCTTCCAACCACTCCCATCAGTGCTATTGCCGAACTCAGTGCCACGCCAACCGTTGAAAATGTCGTGTCTAAGTTCGCATCGGCTTTCTTGAGCCCAGAAGAAGATGAGCAGCACGCGAAACTCCAAGATGCATTATTGAACCTGAATATTAACGACTCAACCGCACAAGCCGTTCGTTTAAACGCGAAACCCGTACTCATTAACCCTGAGCAACTGCGGGTAGAGGTTGAAGGCATCAACCGCTGGTGTAGTGCTATTCAACCGGCAATCACAGTTGAGCCAGTAAAGCAAAGTAGCTCAAGACTTCATGAAGTGGCGTTGTCACACCCCATTGAAAAGATTGCTTATCGCGTATTGGAAACCTACGGTGACCAAGACGCGCCCAAGGTGTGGGAGTTAATCAAGAAAGATTCACAGGAAGAGGTTAAAAAGCAATTCGATATTGACGGCTACATCATAGAAGTGATGAAAGACAGTATTCTTTGGTTGGACAATAAAGGAACCGAGAACAGCTTAGGGTATCAGTCCTTTCGTAAGAAACACCTCCCGTTGGTAAGAAAAGCGATAAGAGAGAATTCTGACTAGAGCGGTTGCGATTCGGTTGGCTTATCGGTTGGATGTGTGTTGAAAGCTTGGCGTGATGAAAGCACACGGTTTTCAGCACTTTTCAGGCTCACGCAACCGTCACTCTCAACGCATACTGGACTACGATTTAATACGTTATCGCTGCTACATGATATTAAGTGCCAAAACTGTATTGAAGCCTTGTATTTAAAGGGTTCATCAAAATATGGCAACAGTTGAATCAGCCGCTGTGTAGCACTGCATAGAGTGCTTCTTTAATGCTTAATGAGCGCTGAGAAATTTCCTCTTGGTTGAAAGTCACTGTCGCTTAACCGAAGCTAACCGTCGTTAACTTTGAGAAACCTGTTAGACACGATTTCGTCGCTATTCAATCCCTGCAATCACACCAAGAAATCCGTTTGAAACTATCAATATGTTAAGTCTGTCGCAAAAGTAGAGGGGAGGCGTCAACCGTATCGTCAACCAAATCGTCAGGTGACGTTTACGACTGTTTACCGTGGTATCAACTTCACATCAAAGAGATACCGTAATGACAGATTCAAACGTTGAAAAGCGCGCTTATACCGAGCAAGAGACCGCAACTTACATTGGCATGAGTCGCTCTTACTTAAGACAAGCGAGAATGGAAGGCCAGCGCAATAATCGAACTATCGCCCCTCCATTTATTAAAATTGGACGCGCTGTCCGTTACTTAAAAGAAGATTTAGATGCATGGTTAGATAATCACACCAAGCTTGAACATTTGTGTCAGGGAGGCGCGGCTCATGGCTAATCTGACTCAAGAGCAAAGCATGCTCATCAAATGGATGAAGACCGGACGCACTTTCCAAGTGTGTTCAGACTACTGTCCAACTCAGGGCGATGTTCAGCCAAAGTCGCGACTGCCTATTCAGGTGCATCAAAAGACCATTCACAAGCTCGTTAAAGAAGGCTTGATTGAATATGCGAGCCAGAAGTACTTTGGTTTACGTTGGGATGTGTTTTCCTTAACGAGTAAGGGGAAAACGCTCCTATGATGACCATCAACCTTTCGAGCGTTGACCGAGATGACAGAGCCTTTGTTCAGCAAAGGCTTTCTCCGTTTTCGGACGAAATTCAACGTATTTTGTTTAATGAATATCTGCGCCAGCCTACGAAATTCGAGCGAAATACTTATCTCAGAGTCACGACCAACACTATCGCCGCGAACTTATCTTTGCCAATCGATAAGATTGAGTTAAACCTAACCGAAGAAGACTTGAGAGCCAAAGCGAAGCAACTCGCCCAAGAGGTCTTAGACCGACGTCGTCGCTATCTTAATGACGAGTCCGCGCTTCAACCATTACGAGATTATGTTACTCGAAAAGGCTTAACACCCTATCAAGGACAATATTCCCTGCAAGGGGAGGTGGCACGTTACAGCCATAAAAATTGGTGGTTGAGAGGGCTTAGGAAGGCGTTAAGACGTAATATAGAGACCGTGTTGCACCATCTTAACCAAGTTAATAAGCAAAAGAGTCTCTATTGCTCCCAGCCAACGCTTATTGCTCGACTCAATCAAAAGGCATACCAAAAAGCGTACCTAGAAAACACCATCGCGACCAACGAGCTTGGGCAGAGCTTCTCACTGCTTGAGCTATCGCAAAAAGGGGTATCAGACCCGAAGATACGCAAAGGGGAGTTAATGTTACGAGCAAGAGGGTTTGAAGACTTAGCCAATGAGCTAGGTCATGTAGCAACCTTTCTAACCATAACTTGTCCCTCCAAGTATCACAGAAGCTATTCGAAGTCAGGGCACATCAATCCCAAGTGGGAGGGCTACACCCCATTAGACGGTCAATCCTACCTCAATGAGACATGGAAACTTATTCGCTCAAAGCTAAGTCGCTTAGGTGTACGTTTCTATGGTTTTCGTGTAGCAGAGCCGCAGCATGATGGTACACCACATTGGCACCTGTTGCTGTTTGTCGAAGCTCAAGACTATGAAACGATGACTCAAACCATGCGTGAATACTCAATGCGAGAGGATGGAGATGAAAAGGGCGCAGAGCAACACCGTTTTACCGAAGTGAAGATAGACCCATCAAAAGGGAGCGCAACAGGTTACATCGCCAAATACATTTCCAAGAACATTGATGGCGCAGATCTAGAAGATGGCATTTACGGAGAAGACCCGTTAGATGCGGCGGCACGTGTTGATGCTTGGGCGTCTTGTTGGGGGATTCGTCAGTTTCAACAGCTAGGCGGCTGCTCAGTGACCGTATGGCGAGAATTAAGACGCCTTAAAGAGACTCAAAACCTACCAGAGCACGGGAAGACCATCATTGAAGCGGCAGATAAAGGCGATTGGAAGACCTTTACCCAACAAATGGGCGGAGTGTTCAGTAAGCGTAAAGAGCAGGTGTTCAAGCCACACTATGAGTTTTCAGTGGATAAAGAGACGGGTGTTATCAAAACCAGTTTGTACTGCGCTAGCGAGCTAATGCGCGCATTAAAAGGCGTGGCCTTAGCAGGTCAGCAGTTCATCACAAGAGTCTTTCAGTGGCAGGTGTCTTCAAGCGTGCRCTTTGCTCTTTAACTTGGAGTTCTGTGAATAACTGTATTTTTGGTAGCAAAGTAACAAGAAGATGCCGCCTTATTGATGCCAAGCTAAATGA
>NZ_JAWJYE010000028.1:0-10963 GCF_032970445.1 Vibrio sp. T13N | reverse complement strand
CTTTGCCTTCTTCTGGGCACTCTTCAAATCCCTCACATTCAAAATGATCGGACAATGTCACTTCAAATATGCCGGACTCGTTCGTGATAAGACCATGCTCAGACAAGCCGTCTTTAAATTCCGCTGAATAGCTAAAGTTTCCTTCACTTCCTTCTAATGGTTGAACCAATGGATGAAAAACCTTAGGAGTACCATTGTAGTTGCTTGCCACTACAGGTTCGCCGGTGGAGGCACAAGCAAGCAATCGCGTATGCACGTTTTCTGGTTTACCTGCAATAACGCGTATTTCATTTAAAGTTGCGCTTTTCGTCTTTGAGTATGC
Source organism: Vibrio sp. T13N (assembly GCF_032970445.1). Lineage (NCBI taxonomy): Bacteria > Pseudomonadati > Pseudomonadota > Gammaproteobacteria > Vibrionales > Vibrionaceae > Vibrio > Vibrio sp. T13N. The sequence continues at coordinate 10,641 of NZ_JAWJYE010000028.1, read as the reverse complement.
CTCAAACATAAATGGCGTAAACATAAAGCTAACCGTTTGATGCTTGCTGGTGTCTTCTGCCATAGTGAAAGTCAGCGTGTAGTTCGTATCTAACGCGATGGCATCAATATCGTTCGGGACCACTCGAACAACGAGCTTACCATTGTCGTCAGACATAAATTGGTTTGCTTTTAATGTCTGCTGACCTTTGACCACCTCTAAAGTGAACAAGTCAGGGTGTGATAGGGCAGCACTGACTTCTGCGCTTACAACTTCTCCATTATTGGTTGTTGTTGCTGTAAATTGCGGAAGATCGTCGCCGCACATCAGTGCCATATCGTCCGATGGTGTGACGCTTAGGTCGAAGTCGTTCTCTGATGGAGGCGTAATTTTACATTCAGGGATATAAGAAGGAATAGGGCAAGTTGTTGGTGTTTGATTTGCGTAATCACAATTGGGTTCATCAATGCCACAATAGTGGTTGAAATTTGAACTTGATTCTAGGGTGGCTGTCACACTACCGCAAATAGAAGTATTGGAGTTATTAATTGAAAAATGCATTGCCGAAATAGCTTGCTTATTAGCATATATTTTGGTCGTGCCAAAACCTGTATCTACAGTATGTCCCTGAGATGTCAAAGAACCAAAAACTGTCGTATTATTAAGATTTATCCCCGATAGAGCATTGATGTTGCCCACAACTATTGGTGTATTAGAAAGCGACGATGCCAGTTGATTCATTTCTACTTTTGTTCCTTTTGATTTGATATCACCGCAGAACATACCAGATTCGATGTACACGTCACTTTGAGCAATGATGTTGCCATTAAGGACGTTGTGCTCTCCGTGAAACTCGACAGAACGGCCATTTCCACCAACACCATTGGTTTCTATATCTCCTTCGATTTCACTATCAGTTATTTTTATAGAACCTAAAGCAGAGACATTACCTAGTACGTAGCTATTACCATTAATTTTTAACCAAGTTCCTTTAGCTTTGATGTTTATAGGGCTTTCCTTTGAGCCTATGACATTCTGCCCACGGAGTGTTATGGAACCATGAGCGGTTAAAGACGATGAGCTTTGACTACTATTTATAATTTGATCGCCTTTCGGGAGAACAATATTTGTAGTGCAATCGTAAGTAGAACCCGTTACATGAATGGTTCCGTTTTTACAAAAGGCAACATTAGTGTTTGACTTGATATCTGCTAAGTCATAGGTGGTGGCGTGTGAGGTTAGCGGTAAAACAAGAACCGCAGCGAAAATACTGCAAAGACGCATCATCAAATGTCCTAAAAAAGTGGAACAAGATGGCATCAAGCGAGCGTGAGCAAGTGCTCACAGAAGTTGAAATGTCGGCGGTGTTTTTGGTTTTTAATCCGCTTACTTATTGAACTTTGGCTATTTTTATTTCGTATGTCATACCAAAGCTTAGTGGCGTTATTAGAACGTAAGTATGAGATTAGTTCAATAGCTAAGTGTGACATGAGTCGCTTTATTCATGTAACTATTTGTTGGTAAAAGATAATAATTAACCATGTTGATTCAGAACCAGTAGCTTGAGCGTCCTGATTCTGAACCGAACTTAATCCTAGGCTGCGTGAACAATGAGTGGGGCCATTTGATATAACTCTTCTAGTATGGCTTTCGTTTGTCTCGAATAGACCAGACGATCGCGATCGCCTACGAGTTGAATGGCTCTGACTTTACCTGCAACCAGGCATTGCCTAATGGTGCGTAGAACCATTTGGATATCAATCTCTGAGGTACCATCAAGGCTGTTTTTGGTTTTTAGGGAGCCAAGGTCGATACTGAGGATTATTTGGTCGCAATGGTCGAGGTAATTGCCGATCAACTGCTTTACATTATTGCGATGACGAAAAGAAAACTCTTTATCGGTTACCCAGTCACAACCTTGATCCTCCGCGTATTCCCACGTTTCTTGCTTTGTATCTTGTTCGCTAACACCAGCAAAAAATAATCGCACGTTTTGATAGCGAGAAAGAGCAAAATGGAATGCCGAGCCTAAACGTGGTTCAAGTGTTGGCTTCAAGTTCATGTCATGTCCAATATTTACCACACCCACTTCGTCTCGATAGGACACTACCACAGGTAACATGGACAAGATTGCCTCGGTACAGTTGGTCACTAAAACGGGAATAGAATGACGAGAAAGCGAAAGACTTAACGCTTCCTGAAACTCGCCATTTTCCAGCTTGTCGTGGTTGAAGTGACCAAAGTTTTCAGCGGTTTCATGATCATGCTGTTGGTATAGCCAATCACTAGCATTTTCCAAACTTTGATCAGCTAATTCAAACGCGCCCTTAGACATGGGTGGCAAATACTCACACACTGTCATAAAAGAAAAAGGGTAATGCTGCGGCTGTTTCACGGTGTGGTGGAGTTTATAGCGTTTGAAAAAGCTTAACATGATGAATTACCTTTCTGGTGGTAGTGCCCTTGCCGCTTGCAACACATGCAAAATAATGCGCTGCTTATCCTTTTCGACTCGGTGGGCCGGAGCCATCACCGAGACCGCGCCGATCAGTTTGCTTCCTTTCATCACTGGTGCACTGATGCCAGAAACACCCGGGTCAATTTCAGAAGTACTGACGGCATATCCGTGTTTACGGATGGTTGTGAGCTCTTGTTCCCATTCGTCTCGTCGGTGATCTTGATTAAAGTATCTCAAGATTTTCTCGCATCGACTTTGAGGCATAAAAGCGAGCATCACTTTAGATGAGGCACCACGTAGCAGAGGTTGACTTTGACCCTGGACGAAGCTGCAACGTAGCGCCTGCATACTTTCTTTTTGTCTGACACAAAGCGCGCGATACCCTGCAGGTACCATATAAGCGGCCATTTCCCCTGTTTGTTGTACCAACCGAGCCAGTATGGTTTCGACCATATCTAACCCATGCTGTGCGGTCTCATAGCTATGCATGAGCAGCAATGCTGCCGGGCCAACGACAAATGTCTTGTCGTGTACGCTTTCTTCAATCAAGTTCCACTCTTTGAGTAGCTTCAAGTGTCGGTAGAGACTGCTCAAAGGAACGTTCAATTGCTCGCTTAGCGTTTTCGCAGAGACTGGGAATGGACTAACTGCAACTTGCATTAACAACTGCAGTGCTTTTTCGTTTACCTGGTTCGCATTAGCTTTGTTTGTCGTCATGAGAGTGTTGTAACGTGTTATATGAATTACGACAAATATAATTCTTAATCACTGAGAAAAGAAAAATAATTTTAATGGGTAATTCTCGCAGAGTGAGAATTTGACGACTGAGGGCTTACCTCGGTACCGATAGGTTCAAAAATGATGTCGTATTGACGTCTCAGGTTTGAGTCGTTTGATGCTAAATTGGAACAGGAGGGATTAAGGCATTGTTTAGTTTGCGGTATTACCAAGTGTTTCGCATACTGAGTTAATCTAAATAAATAATATTATAAACGAGAGTTGCTAGTGGGTATCAGAATCCAGATACCATCTCAGTAAATCGGTTTTATAAAAGGTTACTTTTATATGCTGAATAAGGCGCTTTTTAAAAAAGCCATCATTTTTTTGTTGCCCATTCCTTTGATTGTTGGCGAGGTCTTGTATTTAGCTCGTGAAAGCGTGCAAAACAACCTCAATCATCTATTAGAAAAAAACGTTCAAATCGCAGACGAAATTTTATTCCAAATAGAGACCGAAAACCGCACGGCTTTGTTGCATCCTAGACGATGTGAAGAGCTTCAGCAAAACTTGATGTTTGAACGAGATATCGAAGAAATGCTGATTGTAAAAGATGGGATCATTACGTGTTCCTCTAAACTGGGCGTAATTTCTAAGCCGTTAGCCGAGCACATTACATTTCCTGAGGGACAAGCGTTAGCACTGGGAAACGTGGATAGCGTATATGACCAATTTTTGCTCGTCGTGACCGAAGGAGAGCGAGGTTATCAAGCGGTGACGATTATTGATCATGACTACTTTAATGCGAAGATAGGATTTAATAACGATTTACGTTTAAAACGCTCTGCCTTATTTATCCATGACCAAGTTGCACCTGAAGAAGCGTTGAGAACGGGAAGTAATCCTATTGGCATCAAATCGTCGCAAATGTTTGAGTATGAAGCTTTGAGTGAAGCTAGCGATCTGTTCGTCAAACAGAGAACACTTTCCTATTTTTTGTATTCAATTCCAATCATTTTTGTTATCTATCTTTGCTTATATGCGTTAAATAAATTTATCGATCCTCATCGAAGCTTGGTTCTGGATTTAAAGAAAGCCATAAAGAAAGGCGAGTTGACTCTGTATTACCAGCCCCAGATTAACGTCGATACTGGTCAACTATTTGGTTTTGAAGCCCTAGTGCGATGGGAACATCAGAATAAAGGGTTCATTTCTCCTGATGAGTTTGTGCCAGCGGCGGAGCAAAGTGGATTGGTCTTTTTGCTCACGGATTACGTTCTCGATAAAGCGGCAGAAGACTTTAGTAAATTAGACTTTAATCAGTCTGTTCACCTTGGTATTAATGTGCCGCCCGGTTACTTAGTTGGGCCAAACGCGATTAGAAAGATTCAACTCATTGACAGGAAGTTAAGTCGAAATAACGTCTCATTAGGCATAGAGATAACAGAACGTCAACTCATTGATGCTGAAGCCAGAAAGTGTATCGCAGCGCTGCGAGTACATGGCATTGATGTGTTAATCGACGATTTTGGTACCGGTCAAACCTCGCTGGCGTTTCTGCAGCACATGCGTATTGATTACCTAAAAATCGATAAATGTTTTGTCGAAACTATTGGTATACCTAGCCTTAGTGCTTCTGTTTTAAAAGCTATTGTTCACTTTGCGGAAGAGCTGAAAGTACAACTCATCGCTGAAGGTGTAGAAACAACGGCGCAAGCCGACCATTTGAAAAAGATGGGAGTGCGATATCATCAAGGATATTTTTACTCCAAGCCTTTACCTTATGATCAACTTGCTCAGCGAAGTCATTATGATTGGTAAACGTTAGCCCGGTAACATTGGTCATTGTCATCAAAAACAAACTCTAGCTCATTCTTGATGCTATCCAAGCGGTCTTCTTGGTAATGAGATACATACAATAGCTGGCTTAAATTCTCTCGGGCGATGAGCTCAAGTGTATTCTTAACTAAACGCCTGCCAAGAAAATCCAACCCTTGATATGGCTCGTCCAAAATCAGTAATGTAGGCTGTTTAACGATGGCTCTTGCAATCAACAACAGGCGCTGCTGACCGTACTCTAATTGCTTGAATGAGGTTTTTCGGTATTGGCTCATATGTAGGATGTCGAGCCATTCGTTTGCGATGTCCACTTCTTTACGAGTGGGTTGGTTATACAACCCTATGGAGTCGTAAAAACCGGACAAAATCACGTCTAGCGCACTGCAGTTAACGCGGTATTGAAGGTGTAACGCTGAAGATACCATGCCTATGTGCTGCTTAATTTCCCAGATTGTCTCGCCAGACCCTCGCTTTTTACCAAAGATATCAATGTCATTGCTGTAGCACTGAGGATGATCACCAAAGATTAACCCAAGCAAGGTGCTCTTCCCACAGCCATTTGGGCCTTTGACCTGCCAATGCTGACCTTTGTCTATTCGCCAGTTTAAGTCAGTAAAGATCTTCTTATCAGTGTATTCAACAGACCCATTTGTTAGTTCAAATATTGGGTTGTCGAAGTGTGTCGAGTGCTGATGCTGACGTATCAAGTTCATCATTTCTTCACTCTGTTGCTCGGACTGAGATTTAAGCTGTCCAATGATTGGATGATTATCCCAACTGGATTTATCCATTGTACTGTCCAGCTTTCCTGCACTGAAAAGCGCAACGCGATCAATCCACTCAGGCATATCAGACTCGCGAGAGAAGGTGACCAGTAGCTGTACGGTTTGAGAAAGCGAGTGTAAATAGTGAGCGAGAGCTGCTCGATGGGCAATATCTAAACCAGTAAATGGGTTATCTAGCAGTAACAAATCAGGCTGTGTTGCTAAAGCGCGAGCTAACATCACTCGTCTTGTTTCCCCTGTAGAGAGAACACGAAAGCCACTGTGTTTAAGGTGAGTTAGGTCGAGATCGGTAATCAGCTGATCTATTAAATTAGCGTCTTGGCTGCGCTCCTGAATGAGTGAGTAAACGGTACTGCCTTGATCGATACGATCAAGAAAGTCTGTATCGTCCTTTTCTAATTCCCTTTCCAGTAATCGCTGTTGCTCTGATAATGACACTTGAGCAACGGACAGCCCATCAAGCTCAAGTTTCCCGCTTATTGGTGAAAGTTCACCACAAATAAGGTCTCCAAGTAGAGATCCAATATCCCCATCCGCGCTGAATATTCCCCAAGATTGCTGAGTGTCTATTTTCCAATCGTCAATAAATAGGTGAGCCGTGTTCCCTTGAGCGGCAAGCTGACTAAAACGAATAGTCATATGTTTGTCTTCCTTGTTTTCATTGTAATCGTTTATTTATAACAATTTACGAACTCAGTAAGGAAGAGCTTTTGTGTATTAATTTTAATCAATGCAGCATCTTGTGAGCACTCAAGGGTAGTGCTATTTGAGAGTGAAACCGCCACTATGTTTGCAGGTAATAAATTGACCTATCAGTAATTTTATTGAATTTTACAATGAGCTTATCATTATGCGCATAAATGTTATGCTGCTACACTCATACTTGCCGTTTATTTAATTAATCAATGTAAGGACACATGTTTATGAGTGAAACGGAATATGATTACCCTTCGAGTTACAGCCTAGTTTCTATCACCGATACGTCCAGCTATATCAAATATGCTAGTGAAAACTTTAATGAAGTCGCGGGGTTTGGTGATGGTGAACTTATCGGTAAGCCTCACAATGTTGTACGCCACCCCGACATGCCGAAACAGGCTTTTAAAGATTTATGGACGCACCTAAAAGCCGGAAAACACTGGATGGGAATGGTGAAAAACCGACGTAAAAACGGAGGGTATTATTGGGTTGATGCGTTTGCTTCTCCTATCAAATCCAATGGCGAAGTTGTTGAATACCAATCGGTTCGATTTAAACCTGAGCGTATACACGTTCAACGAGCGGAAAAAGCGTATTCAAAGCTTCGGAATAACGGTAAACCATTGCAAATGTATCTTCCTCGTACGCGTTTGTGGATGAGATCAGCCTTCTTTCTTTTCATTTCAAACCTTCTTGGCTTGCTAACTCTACAAATGAACCAATCACCAGCGGTGGCCTTTGGCATTGCTGCATTACTTTCCGTGTTCTCAATTTATGTATTAACCAGGCCAGTTGAGAAGCTTGCTAGACAGGCTAGGCAAGACTTCAACAATCCACTAATGGAGTATATTTATTGCGGAAAAATTAACGATCTGGCTGAAATTGAGCTGGGTATGAAGATGCGTAAGCAATTTGCAGATGCGCTATTAGGGCGAGTCGGGGTGTCTGTAAAAGACTCTTGCGAAGAAACGCGTGCAAGTGCCAACAGTGCTGCGACTAATAGCCAGCAAGTGACGGAAAACTTGAGTGCACAGAAAGTAGAGATCGACTCGGTCGCTACAGCGGTCAACGAGATGCAAGCGTCATCATCTGAGATATCAAATAATGCTCAAGCGACGGCCGATGCTACGCTAGAAGCGCAGAACACGATGACAGATAGCAGTAGCGTTATCGATAATGTTAACCACTCGGTACTAGAGCTGGTGGATGAGCTCGGCGAAATCTCTAAAGTGGTCATGCGTTTGAACCAACAAACCGAGCAAATAGGAACTGTTGTTGAAGTGATCAATGATATTGCTGAACAAACCAACTTATTAGCGTTGAATGCAGCAATTGAAGCGGCGAGGGCAGGCGAACAAGGGAGAGGGTTTGCAGTCGTTGCGGATGAAGTGAGAACCCTTGCTAAAAGAACACAGGGATCGACAACAGAAATTAAAGCGGCCATTGAAGGAATTCAAAAGGGCAGTAAATCAGCGGTTTCTGCGCTAGAGAAAGGTAATGAAATGTCGACCGGAACGGTAACATTATTAGGCACGGCTTTAGAGAGCATCCAACAGCTGCAATCTCTCGTTCAGGATGTAGTCGAGCGAAATCAACAAATTGCGGTAGCGATAGAAGAACAGGTTTACGTAACGGATGAGATTAACGAAAACATCCAGTCGCTTAACTTAAAGTACAGTGAATCGTATGATCTGATGACAGAAACGAATCAGATGAACTCTAAAGTGCAAAGTTGTACCAATGACCTATCTGAAATGATTAAGAAGTTTGCTTAAACACTAGAAAATAGAAATAAAGAGCCCGCTGATTTTTAGCGGGCTCTTTATTGGAATGTGGTGAAGCTCTGGGGCCGTATACGACTAGGGGTTCGAACCTCCGTCATTTTACAAGCACTAAAACGACGAAAGCTCGCAATAAATGCGAGCTTTCTAAATAAGTGGCGGAGAGATAGGGATTTGAACCCCATCTCTTTGAAAACCTATATATATCAAGCTCTTGAATTTTCTAGCTTTCTACGTTCATCAACCAAATGTCACGTTGACGAATGTTAATCACAATCAGTATACGAAAACAATCGAACTTAGCAAGAGCATCAAGCATATAAGCCAAAATATTTTTCTAGTATCCTTACCCAGTCAACTAATCCTCTTAATCTTAGCTATTACTGATTACCCCTGTTCGGGGGTAAAATTAACTTTAACCCTCATAGGGGTTAAAGTGCTAATATCCCCTACAGGGGTTAATTTAGATTGGAGGCAGATATGCTCATAACAAGTCCTAAGCAATTGGGAATATACTTGCGTGATGTACGCAGGACTCAAAGGCGGAACCAAACCAAAGTCGGCGATATTGTTGGTCTAAAACAGACAACGGTATCGAAACTTGAACGTGATCCTGCCTCGTCCAGTATCGAAAGTCTGATGCGCCTGCTGTCATCACTAGATCTTGAGCTACATATTCAAGACAAAGCTGTAAGCCGTGAACAAGCAAAGCTTCGTGACCCTGATGATTGGTAAAATCCTATACAACTAAGCCAACGCTATAACCAAGTTGTTCTCTCACAATCATCATCGAGTTAGCAATTCGATGGTTGCGCGATCAATTTATTAAAACCCCTTTCCGCTTAGTACTATTACTCAGCAACGGATAGCGCTGTTGAGTTTGAGATACTTATAGTTATGGCTGGCCTTGAAGGGAGCAACTTGGAATCTCCCAGTTTCGTTCATTGTACAAACACTGAACGAAACCCTCAGCATATACATATAAATTCATTTGCGACTCAAACCTTTGGTTTTATCTCAAAGCCTTTTCAAATTCAGTGATAAGGCATTCCGCATTCTCTCTAACTAATAATATTCTTTTTCATGTATTGGATTGTTTCTTCTAAGGTTTGCCCTCGTTCTACCCCAGTAACCAATGACTTGATCATCAGGTAATCTTTACCTCCTTTTATAAGGTGAGCGTCATGCAACAAAGAACAACTCATTCTGTGGACTGTTAATAGGTTTTATATCCATGCGGACTCTATGTTAGCATATGATGATATTAAACTATTTTTATAAGAGACCTATGGCTAGGGATAATTTTCGTCTTACTACTATCAGCACTCTCAGAGACCGTGTGAATAACTTCTGTTCAAACCCCGAATGTCGAGTGTCTACAAGAAGCTCTCATACTGAGGATAATAAAAGTACTAGTACTGGTATTGCCGCTCACATCTACGCTGCATCTGACAATGGTCCACGTTACAATAGGCGTATGAGTACTGAGGAGCGTAAAGATATTAGCAACGGGATTTGGTTATGTTGTAACTGTGCAACAAAGATAGACAAGGATGAGAAAAAATACCCAGCGTCTCTACTCAAAGAGTGGAAGTCCGAGGCAGAAAAAAGAGTTTCAGATAATCATGGTCTTCCCTTTTTGACTAAAAGTGAAGCAGAAAAAGAATTCGAAAGTAAATTGCTTAAACGAAAAGAAGAGTTAGAGTCTCTTATCAAGGTCGCGATTCAGCCATCGCCTGTAGAAAAAGCTGAGCATGAAGACATTGTTAGTAAGTTGAATAATATTACTGAGAGCTATGAGAAAGAGGTGGCTCTGCGACAGGAAATTGAAGATACACTAACTATGTTCAAAAGCAGACTTCCAGAAGAAGTGTTTGAAGAGGCAAGAAATATGCTTTCCGTCGGTGATACTGATGGAGCGGAAAAAGTGCTAAATTCATTTGTAAACGAAAACGAAAGACATTTAGTCATGGCTTATATAGGCTGTGGTAAAATAGCAGAAGCTAATTTTAATTATCACAAGGCATTAATTAATTATGAAAAAGCTTCAATGCTGTCTGACGTACAACCTCAATTAACAAACCATGCATGTCAACTTGCCTATAGAGTTGGTGATTATGATCTGGCAATGAGTTTAATTAATAAGGGGCTAAAAGTAATAGGTGATGATTTAGAAGGCAAGATGATATTTTTAAATCAAAAAGGACTTATCCAAAGAGCTAGAGGGAATTTAAATAATGCTATAGACACATTTAAATATGCTTTAAATGAATTAGAATCAGAGGTAAATGACCATCATTGGATAGTTGATACTGTTAAGAACAACCTAGCACTGTCTTATATATCAATGGGTAAATATACAGAAGCAGAGGTAATATATAAT
>NZ_JAWJYE010000027.1:0-11183 GCF_032970445.1 Vibrio sp. T13N | reverse complement strand
ACTTAATAAGGAAATGCTTTGAACAATGGTTAGATCAAATTACATAATGGCAAATAACACCGCCCGAAAAGGTAAAAATTAAAGACCAAACCAACACACTTTGAACAGGAAACATATGAAATATCAGCGGTGGGAATACTTTAATATCACGAAATGAGAATAATATTTGAGGTTGAAGATCCCAACATGTAGCTAAAGATGCGCCTCTTTTGAGCCGAGGATGCTTGATCAAATACTCAGCATAGGATGAATAAACCGTCCACAACCCTAACAGCCCAAATAACTCGATGATAGAAATAACTTCCAGACTAAATGGCAATAGTGAAGGCCCACCAATGAGTAAGATAATTGCGAAGATCCACATCTTATTTTTCATTACACATCCTTGTTGCTGATTTACGCTTATGTATTACCAATAACAACACCAAGTAAAAGCTGTTGGCCATAAAAACGCAACCCAACGTTGAACTTTTCATGTCAAGCGCTGGGTTGYGTTTTTTTAAGTACTTTTAAATGTAAAATCAGTCAGTTAAACTAGATCGAAGGACAGTTTCCTTTTTCTGCCATGTCTACTTTTAGTACTTCTGCTTTACCTTTGCTTTCGTCCACGAGTTCTACGCCCGCACCACCAACAAATACACCCATTTTAATGTATTGATTAACGAAATAATTACGGCCCTCTTCCGTTAAGATAGTTAAGTGATTTTCAGAAAACTCAGACTCTGTACTTACTTGATGTTCTTTATTGCCTTCGACCTCATGGTAGAAGAATACACCAGGAGCTGTTTCACCAATACATTCCCCATCGACGTAAACATACTTTTTAAGCGCTGCTCCGACAAAAGCATCTTCTCGATAAATGTAAATCCCTGCGTTCCCCTTTTGAGGTGCTTCAAATGATTTCATTTGATTTGATACTGTCGAATCAACAGTAGGAACAGAAGCACAACCTGACAAACCCAAAAGGAATGCGGAACACAGAATTACTTTATTTTTCATGTTATTAACCTAGCTACGATAAAATCGCGCCAACCATACTATAAATAAATACGTTCACTTATTGGTATTTATGAAATTTGTGATTCAACCTATGCAATAGCACTCATTTTACGTATAGGTTGAGCAAACATTAGCCATATAAAAATCACGAGAATAAAATGCCCTGTATCTAACGATCACTAAATGCCACTTTACTCGCTAGACTGATAAGCAGAATACCCGAAACACCTTCAAGAGTTCTAGAGTAACGCTGAGAGTGTGAACGACTAAATACCCAATTCCCCACAGATGCGTACAAAACGTTACATGTCGTCGCAAGTGCGCTGAACAGCAAGCCAAGTACTAATAATTGCATTGATGTTGAGCTTGCAGACGTATCAATAAATTGAGGCAGAAATGACAGGAAGAATAACGCTACTTTTGGATTCAACACGCTGACAATAACCCCCTGAACAAACACATTTTTATTATTATCAACATTTTTGTTTTCAACGATTTTACTTTCTCCACGCCACATGGACAGTAATGACTGAACACCTAAATAAACTAGGTAAGCGGCCCCTAACCATTTAACAACGCTAAAAGCCAAAGATGAACTCAGAATTATTGCTGACAAACCTAAACATGCCGCTAGTGTATGAAAAAAGTAACCAACACCAAGCCCCAGAGCCGCTTTCAGCCCAGCAGATAATTTACCTTTCATTGTATTGGAAACAATATAAATTACATCAGGTCCAGGAATCATGTTGATAGCGAGACAAGCGACAACAAATAATAATAGTGAGTTTGAATCCATTCTTTTCTCCAAATTAACGTCTTGCGGGATAACATCTCATCGAACTATAAGTAATGCAACGTCTAGGTTTCCGTTGGTTATCAAGGCGTTGACCGCAGTTCATTAACGTGCCTGCCATCGCAGGCCCGGGGCTAGCTATAGCTGATACGACAATCAGTGAATAATTTATCCCTTCCATTTTTACTCTAAGCCTCCACATGAAGTTTTATCAACCCTTATCGCGGAATACTTTATTGAATGTACATCAGAAGCGTAATCCTGATTAAAGCACCAAGTGTCACGAATCAAGCTGGGGATTCTCTGATATTTTACTGCTCCAAAATAACATCAAATCCACCATAAATGAGACGCTTTCCATCAAAGGGCATTGGGTTATTCTCAGGACTCATTCGAGGATCACCCATGATCCGCTGCCACCCTGAGTCTCGCACTTCTTTTGAAGGCCAGACTACCCATGAAAACACAACGGTTTCGTTGCTTTCAGCTTTAACTGCCATGGGAAACGATGTGATCTCACCATCTGGAACTTCACTTCCCCACGTCTCAATAACCTTTAAGGCCCCAAACTCCCTGAACATTTCTGCTGCTATTTTTGCGTGTGCGATATACTTTTCTTTATTCGCTGTCGGTACTGCAGCGACAAACCCATCAATGTATGACATAAGTAAACTCCTTTCATTGGAGTTATAACCATAGCTCAATAAAAAGAATGCACATGATGCCAAATCATAGAAGCAGGTACGTAATACAGCTTGAGAGCTACATTCCTAGCTTGGACTTTATATGCATATTTGAAAGGTATGTGTTTGGATCTAGCTTAGTTAGCGTATTTATAATTTCCAAAACGCTCGAATACTCAATACGTTCCTCTTCTGCATGCCCGATCCCACCTATTGTAAAGTGAGTAAAGCGGTAATCACGATAAACGTTTTGAAGCTGGCTAGAAATATCTTTGAGTAATCTTTTACTGAGGCTGAATGCAGGGTACTCACTATTTTCTGAAAGCTCTGCTGTAGATCCAATAGATACAATATTGCATTTATCGTTAAGTGAACCTAAAGCGTTAAGTTCATTGACTAAATTAAGATACCCAATCGGGCCAACATTCATAAACTCAATCAGTTCGTTTGTTGTCAATTTTGAAGACTCTCCCCACATCGACGCCAAATAAACTATGATGTCAAACTTTACACCTTTGAAGCACGTGTAATCTGGTTTTTTCTCCGGACTAACATCAATACGAACAGAAGCTACTCCATCCTCAACTAGCTTTGATCTAGAAATAGTATAAGTTTCTATACCCTGTAAGTTCGTAGCCAAGAACCTTCCTAGACCCTTACTACCTCCAACAATTAAAATCTGCATAACCCTGTTCCTTGGTTAAGATTGTCTTTCATATTATCCGCCAAACTGTGCATTAGGCATCACTTTAACGTTTCTATTGCCCTACTTAGTTCTATCTTCAATTTCATCGAATGGTTCGACTGAAATACGCTCTGCAATTTCACTCATCTTCTTCATTTTTTCTGGGTTACTAGTCTCCCAAAACCGCTCCCAGTCTTCACGTGTTCGCCACTTGGCAATAGTTAAAACCTTTTCCGGTACATCGTAAGAACGAAGCATAAAACTACCAAACGCCCCATCTACTGACTGATGAATTGAATCTGTCGTCGAACGCCAGATATTTTGAAACTCATCCATTTTTTCACTTGGCACACGCCATTCATACACAACTCTAAACATAACACTTCCATTAAAATTTCTAGATTTAACACGGCAAAGTATCAAGAACACTAAGCCAGGTGAATAGATGAATAAAGCAACATAGTAGAGCGTAGAGCAACCTAAAAAACAAAGCGTAAACGCTCTAAATCACTCCGATTCGATTAGTAATGCACACATTCAAAGATTTCGTATTGACGTTTAACATTGGCTGTTACTTTTCCCCAATGTGAGGCTTGAACTCTTTCCTGATGTTGTTTAAAAGAGGCTTTGTCGACGAACTCCTCATAGACATCAAAACGAAAAGGATTAGTCGGGCTTTGAGTCACAAGAAAAGTAAGGCAACCCGGCTCTTCTAACGTGAGCCTTTTGTGAGTTATTAACTCATGTTTTACTAATTCTAAATCCTTTTCCGGAACTAAAATAAAGCCTTTCAATGCTACCTTCGACATATCATCCTCTCGCCCCTATCGTGTAGCGTTGCATTAAGAAGTAGCCAACACGCCCTCAATCTCAATCATCATATCGCAAATGTGAATCTCACCATGAACTAAAATGCCACGTGTTAGGAATCTATTTCGAATGCCTTATCGACTTACGAGCATAAGGTTATCTCAACCCTTTCTTTGCCTTTACCGATGTTCTTGCGTTTTAGTTGAATTTGGCCGACTTCTGATGTGCGCTTTAAATGAGTGCCACCGCAAGGTACTTGCGCAAACCCATCCACTCTCCAATACCTTCTTTCACTCTCTTGATCGGAAAAGTCACTAATAATAACTGAATCAGAGTTAATCAAATCTTGCACATCAGTTTCAATTGCTTTCAATAACGGACCAATACTTTCAGACCACTCGAAATCTATGCGGCTCTTATTTTCAGAAATATGCGCGCCTATCTTAACAATGCCTTCTCGACGCTGATAAAACATCTCGAGCACCACTTCGGCAGCAAAGTGTAGCTTCATTAAGGCGTACCTACGCTTCCAATCAATACACGTAGTTACAGTGTCACCAAGAGTAAGGTTTGGAGACGATTCCAATGTGTAAATAAGTCGAACACCTAACTTTTGAGCAATCAAAACCGGAATACTATTAATCGTTCCTTTATCACTCTCTTGTCCTCCAGACTCCGCAAAGAAGATAGTCTGGTCCAATTCAACTTTATTTCCGTCTACATTGGTCACTCTTGAGTTAAGTTCTGTTTGGTAGGGATTAACCCAGAATAATTTCTCGCTCATGCTKCTATCCTTGCAGTAAGTCCTATCCTTGATAGTACATTCAGTGACCACTAAGTCAATTCAAGAAACCTCACCGTCAAGTGTAAGGCTGTGTTGTATAGAGCACGAGCAGGCTAGACCTATTAGATACTTTTAAGGCCGGATACTAAACGCTGTCCAGAGGGTTAGCCAACAACCCATAAATTGCGGAATCTGATACTACTCCATTCACTTCCCAGCGCTGCCTTAGGAAACMTTCCTTTATAAAACCTAGCCGTTCCAAGACTTTACCTGAAGAAACATTGTCTGGATCTATCTCAGCCTCGATTCGACGTAGATTCAGTGTTTTAAATGCGTGTTCGATTAATGCGTTTCCCGCCTCTAGTACAATGCCTTTATCCCAGAAATTGCGACTAACGCCAAAGCCAATTTCTGCGCGCCTGGACTCTTTCACGTAGTTAAACAGCATTATCTTACCCAGAAGTTGGCCATTACTCCTTAGGAAGATGCCTAGTGTCATTTCTGTATTGCTATTCATGACCTGTGTACTATTGGTTATAAATGTTAGAGCCTCATCAATTGAACCCCAAGGGCCAGAGTTCCAATATTTCATGACCTCATGGTCTGAGAATATGCCAAACAATTCGCTTGCATTATCTTCAACTAGCTCTCTTAGAATTAATCGTTCCGTTTCGATCTTAGTTACTAACATTTTTTGGTCAGCCTTTTGATTTGTTATTGGTGAATAAAAACCAACTAAAGTGTGATATACGTAATACAAATGCTCTCGTATAACACTTTTTAATAAGCTCAACGCATAGTAAAAGCGCCACTTGTCACGGTTCTCAATTGAAGCAATTTTTAGACCTTCAAGTGCTTCAACAAGTAACCTTTGAACGCATCATAGTTTGGAATGAGTTGATCACGAGTCCTAAGTTCGGACTCAAAATAGGCCATATACTTTATTGCTTCATTTGGCGAAGTTTTACTTAGAAGCAAAGGAAGCAGTCGTATACGAGTGGAATAACTGAACACAGGCCAGACTTTTACATCTTCGCTTTTTAAACTCTCGATAACCCGCTTTCTATCTCTTAGTTTTTCTAACTCAATAGGTAGTAACTGTTTTACCATATAAGCGAAAGCTATAGGACTAATTGCGTCGGTATATGAATTGCCAGTGATACTGCTCAACATGCGAGAAACACCACCAATACAACGCATTTCTCTAGGTAAGACCTTTTCTATATCTTTGTATTTAACCCCGAAGGAAGGGTTCAAAACAGTAAGCCCAAAGTTTAAGTGAAACCATTCGACATCGACCTTACCCACCTTGCGCTCCCATACTCCTCTAGATTTGATAAACTTGAAACCGCTCGGAGCTAAAACCTTATCAATCTCCAAAATGAAAGCTTCGGAATGCTCTTTATTCATAATTACGTACTGATTCTGATTGCCTAACACCGAATTTAGGTGTGAGCAACGCCACCACCTAAGCGAAGCTGTCCCACCCTGAAAACAAAGCCCGACTTGAACCCAAGCCCCCAGCGCTGTCAATTTCTTAAACAAGCTAGTGAACTACCACCACTGTTCTCACTAACTTATCACCGAGCCGTTGCCTCTTTTTACCAAGAATGAAAATTGAGTCAATAAAACCGAAGAATGGAGTAATAATATTTCTAAAAAGTGACTGAAAAATATTGCACCTTTTACCCGTTCTTGCACTTATAACTGCAATGCCCAAAAGTTTTTTACCCACACTTTGACCATTTGGTAAACAATCAGAAAAAAGGTAATACGATACAGTCGCAGTTACTCCCATAGCGCGAACAAGTTCCTTTTCAATACCGATTTCTAAGCCGCCCCATAAAACGAGAGTAAAAATGCTAAAACTGATAAAAAGATCAATCATTTGTCCAACACACCTAATTCCCGGACTAGCCAAAACGTAATTTTCTAGAGTAAAGTTTTCTACATTTTTCATTTTAAAATTTGGACTAACAATTGTTTATTTGTGGACTAACGTTATGGGATGAGTAACATCCCACCAAAACTAATCCATAGTGCCGTACAGCAGGTCAAACCTAAAGAGCCAAGCATTTTTCTCCCTTTTAAACACTTTACTACACTCGCTCTAAAGACTGGATTGGTAATATTTCAACATCTCTTCTTGATTAAGCGCTTTATTTTCTAACTTTTGTTGATCTTTAAAGATTTGAGCTAATGAAGGGAGAATTGAGCGATTGACTTTATAGTCATCAGACCAAAGTTTCCCTCTCATCACAGCTTTCGCACAATGAAAGTACATACTCTCGATGACTATTTTGATAACAACCTTAGGATCTTTACTTCCATCGGGGCAAGCAGATATCAATTTGGGGTCTGTGTGAATACTTGCAATTCCTTTAATACGCAGTACTTCATCAATACCATTTACCATCAATAACAACCCAACTTTGGGGTTACTAATGATATTTTTTAGACTATCTATACGATTGTTTCCCGAGCTATCAGGGAGCAACAATGTTGATTCATCTAAAACTTTTACGAAGCCAGGTTCCCCTCCTTTCGGAGAGAGATCGATATAGCCTTGTGTATCGGCGGTACTTAGAACTGCAAAATGGCAATTATTAATTAATGTAATCGCATGAACATCCAGGGCAGGCAACGCTTTATTTTTAGCTCTCGCACTTGGCTCTGCGTAAATTTCTTTTAACTGCTCTATTGTTTTAATTTCACTCATTCAATGTTGTCCCTTCACTATCGTATAATGCTTTGCTTGGAAGTAAGCAGAACTCTGACTTCTGCATAGCCACTCAACCTAACGCAAAGTAAAAATGCTACGCGTGCAAATTATCTCTTCAACGCTTTATTATCTAACGACTTAAATTAAAGCCTTTCACTGAATTCCCCACACTGCTTACACTTGTAACCATGCTTGTAAAAGAACAATGGAAAACCCAGTAAAATAAAGACTAAGAAAGCTGGACGCTTACCTTTTGTAAATGCAAATAGCTCTTTACTACCACAGTTAGGGCAAACATCTTTTCCTTCATCAACGGCAAGTTCACTTTCTAATGATTCTGAGAAATCACTGCTAAGTATTTGTTTCGCGTCTTCTGCATCACTTTCGGCCACCATCAGACGAACGCCGCCCATTGCATTTGAATAAAGCCACTGAGTATTCACCGTGTGCTCGTCAGCAATGTGGCTTTCTATTCCGACACTATCTAGGCTTGCTCTCGCAATATGAGCTTCATGAGGAAAAGAAAACCTTGCTACTACAATCACATATTACTCCTTGTGGAAAAGCGCTCTCGTAAGGTATAAGCTACGCGAATTAAAAATGCCACGTGTGGCGTTTCTTTTCAAACAGTTTATTAACCCACTACAGACTAGTACATATACCCTAACCAATCTATATGACCAACAGCCCAAATTTTTCCGCTGATAGGTTTAACATATAAATCATCGACTTGCTCTACAGCAACACCGTAATTTTTATGTTCATGAACTCGCAACCAAGAACTTAGAGAGTTAAGGCGCACATAACCATTAGCCACATAAAAACGATCCAAATCGGAGACTAAAATGATGAAGTCGACATCTTTAGTTGACGCATACTCGCTGAGTTGAGACAACATTGTTGTGCCAATACCTTGCCTTTGAAGTTTGCTCTCGACACAAAAATCACTCACACCTAATACTTTATAAAYTTCATCACCGACGCGAACAACTCTGTAGTCTAATCCCATGTAACCAACTAAGTGATCACCTTCGTACTTCAAAACTCTCATATGTGGGAGTTGCTTATAGTAAGAACGGTCAACCTGATGTTCAGGAAACGACTTGTTTCTCAGAGCTTCAATTGCATTATGCTGCGCTTTAGATAACTCGATTTCTGGGTAAATATCCATATTTGACCTTTGAGTATTAATGACCTTTTGGAGGTGAGCAACGCAATACCGAGCCTTCCGCATACCGATTTAATCACTGAGCTCAACGTACAGTTAAAATGCCACGTGTTGCGAATCTATCTTAAACGCTATGTTATGCGCGTGGTTAATACATACCTACATAACCGTCCAGCTTGCGAATTACCCCAATCCAACGCTCGATATTTGAGTAAGTTTCTAGGTTAAAACCACCCTCATCTGCGACATGGGTGTAAGCATATAGTGCGATATCAGCAATAGAAATATTATCACCAACTAAGAACTTAGTTTTTGACAGCTGTAGCTCCATGATTTGTAATGCTTTATGGCCGCCTGATTGTAGTGATTTATATTCTTCTAGACGGTGCTCCGGCATACCTTGATACTTCTGAATAAAACGCGCTACTGCAATATAAGGCTCATGTGAGTATTGCTCAAAGAAAAGCCATTCGTACACTTTTGCTTTTTGATAACTATCCTTAGGTAGATAAGGTGTATCTTCTGCAAAGTACCCCAATATTGCATTGGACTCACAGAGCACTCGACCGTCATCTAAAACGACTGTCGGGATTTTACCATTTGGATTGAGGGCTAAAAATTCTGTTGTTTTAGTCTCGTTATCTAAGATATTAACGTGTTTCCATTGATGCTCAATGCCAAGGAATGAAAATAGTAATTTTACTTTTAAGCAGTTACCTGACTGCAAATCTCCATATACAACCATGACACTCTCCATGTTTCAATTCGTAAAAGCGCATAACGCGCAGTTAAGGCATGAACTACGCTACCACCCAAACTAAACGCTTGTGCCTTAAACACGAAACCCAACCTTGAACTGAAAATGCCAAGCGTTGGGAATCATTCTTGAACAGTTTGTTACGTCGCTACATTTCGCCCGATTTAATTTTGAACTGAGCTTCATTAACCGACTGTTTCCCAAACAGTAAATCCATCATCGCGATGATTCGTTTATTGTCATTTCCCCACTTATCTGAATTGGCACTATTTGGCGCTTTGAACTCTACTTCGCCAACTTTTTTACTGTTTTTATATGCCTTAACTTGGGCATCTGCAATAAACGTTCTAAAGTCCCAACTCCAGCGCGATACATAAGTCAACGTAAGTTCAGAGCTCTTAGGAAGAGTTCCATCACTTACAACCGTACATTTATGTGCTGTATCCAAACACCATTCTTGTATCGAGTCCAAGAAAACATCTCGTGTGGCGTCATCTTTTACAATGGTAATTTCCTTGCTCTGGTTATCTTCCGAAATAGCTTCAACTGTATATTTTGGCGCTGCGCATGCCGCCAATAGAATAGGCAAGCTAAGAATGATTAGTTTCTTGTACATTTTACATCTCTTTTAATAAATCTATAATTGTAAATGAATTTCATGTGGCTGCTGGTGTACCCCACAAAAAGTAGACAGTACATAACTACATACTTTCGTACTCAACTGGGCTGACATGTCCCAACGCTGAGTGTCTTCTTTTGCGATTGTAAAATACCTCGATGTATTCGAAGATGCCCATTCGGGCTTCTTCGACAGTTTGGTAGTCTTCTGCGTATATCAGTTCGACTTTTAGTCGACTATAGAACGACTCCATCACCGCATTATCCCAACAGTTACCCTGTCGACTCATGCTTGGTACACCTCCATGCTTGCGCATGAAATCTTGATATTTATATGCTCTGTATTGTACACCACGGTCTGAGTGGATAATGATACCCCTAGGCGGCTTACGTGACTCAAACGCCATTTTTAGGGCATTGGTGATGAGCTCGACTGTCATCGTTGTCCCTAGCGACCAACCCACAATGCGCCTTGAATGCAGGTCCATCACTGTCGCCAAGAAGAGCCAACGGCTCTTCACCCAGATATACGTGATGTCCGTAACCCACTTCTGATTTGGTGTCTCAGACTCAAAGTCTCTTCGCAGTAGATTATCGGCAACATTCGTCATAGCAGCCACATCCTTGCTGTATTTAAACCCTTTGCCATTACGCGCCATGATATCTTTTTCTTTCATAATATCAGCCACATAGCTCACACAGCAGGCATAGCCTGCTTCGTTTAGCTCTTCGGCTATGCGCACTGAACCGTAACGTGCCCGATATGGGGCAAAGGTACACATGACAAGCTGTTCAAAGCGCTCTCGCCGCTTTGAACGTTCACTCGGCGTATGATGGCACCACTTGTAGTAGCCACCTCGACTCACTTCTAAAGTACGACACATTAAGCTAATCGAGTACTCGCCGGTATAGCTTTCAATGAACTCGTACTTCACTCTTGCTGCTTCGCGAAGTACGCCGAGACCTTCTTTAGGAATTCCATTTCATCTTTGAGTCGCTTGTTCTCGCGCCTTAGCGCTCGAAGTTCTTCGGACTCTTTCTTCGAATAATCGACACCGTCGAAGGTGTTAAACTGTTTATCAGATAGGCGTGTGAACTGGCGCTTCCAGTTACGGATCTGCTGGGCACTGATGCCCAGCTCCTTAGCAACGGAGACTGCTGTTC
>NZ_JAWJYE010000026.1:0-15842 GCF_032970445.1 Vibrio sp. T13N | reverse complement strand
AGCAAAGACACCTAGGGCTATAGACAGTAGCCCCATGCCAATGCTAATTCCAAATATTACTGCATCAATAACTGTCATATATTCCTCATTTTCTCTTTAAGCTAACGCCGCATTAAGGTGTGAGCAGCGCTTGGCTATACTTGAGCGAAGCGAAACTGCCAAGCGTTGCGAATCCCTCTTGAACAGTTTGTTATGCTCGTGCTCAAAGAAATTGAAGGACTAAACAAGCTATAAACGCTGGCAGACCAGCTATAAAGAAAACTAAACCTGTCTGGTAGTTCATTCGATAGTGCTCGCGTTCGTCTTTTTGAAAATCATGCCCTTCTACCATTCTGTAGACTTTGTCTGTTCTAGGGTCATCTAACCGAGTCGTCTTACTATGAATACCACCTTCCCACATTAGCTTAGCCAAAACCCATATGACGATGACAACAAAGAAAAGAAAGTCGACCAACTGAGTCGTAGCAAAGAATGGAACAAACTGAGCTAGAGCGATAACAATAAGAGCCGCTGAGAGGTTAATTAGAAGCACTTTTTTGAATAAATCGAGCAAAATTACCTCCTAGAGCATAACGCCCTGCTAAGGGGTGAGCAACGCAATACCGAAGCCGCTGCATACCACCTTAATCACTAAAATCAACGCATAGTAAAAATGCCACGCGTTGTGAATCCCTCTTGAGCAGTTTGTTAGTTTTGCAGACCCAAAAGGTTGATTTTACGTTATTTTAAACTTTGCGAACAACAAACCTTATGTGCTTTGATGCAATTAAGTCAGGCGTAGTCTCAAAGCGGCTAGTCAATGAAACCACTTGGAATAAACAACGCCGCAGAAAACGAACTCACAACACCAAAAAGCACTTTTGGAAACCAATCTAACAATGCGGACTTTCAACAAAGCCACTGAAACCACGTGAACTTTCCACGCCAGAGGAAACGCCTTTTCAGCGAGTAAATCGGCTTTTGTAGAGACAAACTCAACGAGCAGAATTTCAGCAAAAAAGTTCACCTCAATTAGCCCAAAAGTCGCCGCACCAAAGAACAAATCAACCGTTGAAACGATGCCAATTTTGGATTTTTACCACGCTGATTAACACTGAAATTAAATGCCGATACGACATGAGCTTTTACCGCTAGATCTTGCGATATAGCTACGTTTTTCCTCTTGCAAACTAACGCCGCATTAAGGTGCGAACAACGCTAAATACCTAACCTAAACCACTGCACCTTAAACACTAAAGCCTAGTTTAAACTAAGATCGCCAAGCGTTATGAGTCACTCTTAAATGCTTTGTTATAACCACATGTTCTCACGGACTTCATAGTGGCTAACATGACGATCTGGATTCAATTTGTACTTTTCGTCCTCTGGATACAATTTGGCGACACTGATGTCTTTACCCGAAAATGCTTTGATACACTCAAGATCTTCCCAATAAGTCAACAACGTGATTTCAGCAATATCGCCTATATCTCTATTTAGAATTTGAGCACCGAGGAAACCTTTTGTACTAGATGTATCTTTGATTCCTGTCTCATACAGGTATGCAATAAACCCTTCTTCATACTCTTTAGGGCAAGTAGCTTTCCATTCCCTTGCTATCATAAATACTCCATTTTATGCCGTGGTTATAACGCCCTGTTAAGGTGTGAGCGGCGCTTGGCTATACTTGAGCGAAGCGAAACCGCCAAGCGTTGCGAATCACTCTTAAATGCTTTGTTATAAATTTTTTACTTCGATATTGCAGCGAGAAAACCTACAACCAAAGCTAAAGTAGCCACCCCTCCAAGGTCATTCTCCTTGTTGACAGCTTCGCTATCTTTCTGAACAGTATCGCCTTTACAAAGCTCACCCTCAATTGGAGGTTTACTCTCTTTTGGCAATCCAACGGTTGGAGTTTCAACTTCTGTGATTTCTAATGCCGATATTTTTGTAAATGCAGGTAATAGCTTAGACTTTACGTCTTCAGTGATCTTTTTGACATCTTCTAGATCTGGTTTTGTAAATTGCTTGTTATGTGCAATTTTATTACGTAATTCATAGAGCTTTTTCCACCTTGTTTCAAGGTAATTGGATTCACAATCGACTAATTCTGAAAAGTGACGAACCCAATTCGATGCTGGAACATACGGTTCGATTTCCTCAGGTGAGATGTCCCCAGCTTTCAATTTTTTAAGAATATCGGGAGTAATTTCTTTTAGAGGGTGCTCTTTGAATAGCAAATCATTGATCGTGATAAAGTCCATATCATAGAGAGGATTTGAACCATTCACTCCATTTTTGTTTCCTGACACAGCCACGTCATCTGGTATACTATCAATCCATTGAGGCCCCAACTTGATAAGGGCGAATTTCGAGTAAAGCTTGCGCATCAAGTTCTCTATATAATGAATATGGGGATAGGCTTTTTCAGCATAGAATGCAGACACACCATCAAAAACAGGAGTTATAGTTCCTTGCTGATTAGAAACCGTAATACGGATTTCTCTCAATAACTGCGCAAGGTGCTCTACGTCCTTTTCATTTTTATTGGAAGTAATAACTAGATCGAAAAGTTCAGTATCATGATTTTCGAAACGGTCTCCCTCGCTAGTTAAACCAAAACCAAACTCACTACCTTTAAACTTAATCGAATCGTTTGTTGCAACAACATCATCCAATAAGTTTATGAGTTTGATAAAAGTGTCAGCTCCAGAAAACTGAAATTTTTTCTTGTCGAACAAGATAAGATAGTTGACTTCCGTATTCATATATCCTCTTAAAATTTATAACGCCTTGTTAAGGTGTGAGGCACGCAATACCGAAGGTTCCGCATAACACCTTAACCACTAAAACCAACGCATAGTAAAAATGCCACGCGTGCCGAATCACTCTTGAACAATTTGTTATACGAATTTCTTCAGTGCCAACACTTGCTGTTCAAATAACTCACAATCTGACTTTGAGTATGACTTAGCGACATTAACCCATTGAACGCCCGTTTCATCTATGTGGCGAAACTCGACTTGAAGTGCATATTTAGAACAACGAAAAAGAGCAAAAACCAAACCTACAACCGTCAGACTAAGAACTAAAACGAGTAGCCATTGTGGCACCTCTTCCAACCTTGGAATAACTAACCAAACTGCCCCTGAAAAAACACACACCCAGAATAAAACTTGACCTAAATTATCAAGAAAACTTAACTTTTTAACCCTAACATTGTTTATCTTAGACAAAGG
Organism: Vibrio sp. T13N; assembly: GCF_032970445.1. Classification (NCBI taxonomy): domain Bacteria; kingdom Pseudomonadati; phylum Pseudomonadota; class Gammaproteobacteria; order Vibrionales; family Vibrionaceae; genus Vibrio; species Vibrio sp. T13N. The sequence goes on along the minus strand of NZ_JAWJYE010000026.1, from coordinate 12,624 downwards.
ATATGAGTCTTTCTTAAACCTGAACTCTTTTGAATCCAAGTTAAAATCAGTACTTTTGTACATAATTTCCCTCTATTCGTATAACGCCCTGCTAAGGGGTGAGCAACGCAATACCTAAGCCGCCGCAAACCACCTTAAACACTAAAACCAACGCATAGTGAAAATGCCACGCGTTGCGAATCCCTCTTGAACAGTTTGTTAGGCGACATTTCTACGTTTAACTTCTTTCTCATACGAAGATTCGTTGTATAACCAGATAGCCCAAAATGTGAAAAACATCCCGATCGTGTAAATTGAGTAATTAAGAGCATTATCCGATAAGAAAATCGTAATGCTTGCCGCATTAGAAGATGGGTAAAGGAAAGTAACATTAAAAATCATGTACAAAATGGCTGTGACGAAAGTGGTTCTAAAAAGCCAATTTAAACATCCTTTCTTTCGAGATTTTTGCCAATTATCAAATGCTTTACCATTCATTAATCCACTCCTTTTCTGTTAACTGAAGCTAGATTCACGCCAAGATACTACCCACTAGTCTATCGTTTGTCTCATGTCGCCTAACGCCGCATTAAGGTGTGAGCAATGCTTGGCTATACTTTGAGCGAAGCGAAAACGCCAAGCGTTGCGAATCACTCTTAAATGCTTTGTTATTTTGCTGTTACCCACTGGCTTTCAAGCCCAATGGTGTGGCTGTCAAAATCAATTGAAGCATGAACACCCAGAGGTGTAACCAGCATTGGATGCGTATGACAACTATCGAAACCGTAAAGTATAGGAACGTTTTTACCATTTAACACTTCCAACAAAACGTCAACCGGCGTGCGCCCCGTCCCTTTGTCATTAAACAGTTCATGCTTGCCTAATACAATTGCACCAACCTTTTCAAACACACCGCAAGCCATTAAATGGGCAAAAGAGCGCTCGACTGTTTCTATACCTTTGAGAGAGTCTTCAAGCAGGAGGATATCGCCTGGCTCTATCTTAGGCATATATTGGCTACCCCATATGCCTGCCATGGTATTCAGATTGCCACCAATTATACGACCACTAACTTGGCCATTACCTAAAAATTGCCATTCATTTACGTAACTAGTTTTTGGAGAGTCTTGAGTTTCCCAGTCGTGCTTAACATCTGTCCACGACGAAGGCATTGTGTACTGGTATGAGTCAGACTCCGAGCATAAGATTTCCAGAAAGGACTTAAGTGTTTCTTCAACTAAGGGAGGAAACTCACCAAATGATGCAACCAGTGCAGGACCATAAAAAGTAATAAGCCCTGTTTGAGCATAGATACCCAGTAGCAAAGCTGTTACATCAGAGTAACCAATGATAATCTTGGGATCGTTTCTGAGTGCTTCATAGTCGATGTAGGGCAATAGAGAATTACTATTGCTACCACCAATTGTAGACATGATACACCGTACATTAGGGTCACGGATTAATCGGTTAAACTCTTCTGCACGTTCTAGAATTGAGCCTGAGCGATATGAGTCAGAACAGCCAGTAAGATGACCCTCCACTAGCTCAAAGCCTTGAGACTCCAGACAAGATTTTGCTCGCCTGAAGCGATTTGGCGCAAAAGCCGTTGCTGGTGATGAGGGTGAGAAAAAGCCAATTTTATCACCAACTTTTAAAGCTTGTGGGAATATCACTTACCCTTATCCTCCATAATTAAAATAAGCAAAATAACGCCCTGTTAAGGGGTGAGCAACGCAATACCCAAGCCGCAGCATACCACCTTAAACACTAAAACCAACGCATAGTGAAAATGCCACGCGTTGCGAATCCCTCTTGAACAGTTTGTTATATGTGAAGTTTTTTTGCGAAAAACTCATTCACTTTCTTCTCAAATATTTTCCTAGGATTAGACCAAGTTCGGTCATAACGTTTATCTATACCAAAAATAAACTCTTCCAAATTACTTACAGAAACAGAAATAGCCCGAGCCCAGATATTCATATCTGATACAAAATCTTCGTACACTTGCACACGGTGAGAGGATTTTATAGTTACTTCAGACCCTTTAACACTTTGTACTATTTGTATTACCCTAGACTCTTCACCTTGCTCCAGTTTGAGCGCGATATATGCAAGCTTTGTCCATTTATCAAAAATGGGAGTTGTAATCGAGTGACCGTTAGCTTCGCAAAGAAAGAAGAATAACTTCGTATAGTATGATTCGCCTAAGCCTTCAATCTTGCCTTCACCTTTTGTATCCATATATTGGAAGGCACCACTAATTTTTCCTTCAATAAGTAAACTATTCACTTTCTCTAATATTGAGACAATATCCTCTTTAGGGTAACGGAGCATTTTAGATAAGTTATCCTGCATATCTCCGCAAGAAGCTACGCCTCCCCAGATCATGACCGCAAAGAAAGCAGTATAGAGTGTATCTTTTCTAAATACTTCAACTACTCTGGAACGAGAGATTTTGTTATCGGGAAAGTGTGAGAAAACATCTTGAATTACGTTATGATGAGTATAGGTGAGATACTTACTCGGTATATCAAAAACCATCTCTTGTTTCACATAAATCGGGGTCTCATTTTCCTTAATGAATTGGGGTAACACCGTTATCTCCTTTACATATAACGCCGCATTAAGGTGTGAGCAACGCTACCACCTAACCCAAACCATTGCACCGTAAACACAAAACCTAACCTTGAACTAAAGGTGCCAAGCGTTGGGAATCACTCTTAAATGCTTTGTTATGCATTTAGTCGTTCTTCAGGTGAAAAGCTATCGTTCACAAACTTTAAGAATTCACAGCTTATAATTTTCGCTTGTTCCCAACCCAAATCACCAGAATCAACGACATAAAAGCCAGATATAACACCACCTTCAATTCTGGCCACGCAAACATTTCCATTACCATCGAAGCAAATTGGCATTGCGTCAGGCATATCGTGCTTTACCCCATAAATATCTTCGCCGTATATCTCCGACAAAGAAAAGAACTGTAACTCTTTGAAGCCAAAATAGACTATCGGGCCATCGCTAACACTCCACCAATTCAACATACTTTTAGGAAGAGTTATTYGAAATATAGTTTCTAACTTGTGTATTTCTTCCTGATTTGCGCCTGTAGGTCTATCTATAAATTCCATGAAGTACCTCTGATGCATAACGCCGCATTAAGGTGTGAGCAACGCTGCCACGAAACAAAACTACTGCGCCATAAACACAAAACCCAACGCGAAGCTGAAAATGCCAAGCGTTGGGAATCACTCTTAAATGCTTTGTTAGCAAAACCTGTTTATTAGTGAGCTAGTTTAAAGTTCTCTGCTTTTTCTGACTCAAACCTTGCAAAGTTTTCAATATTTCGAAGGTCGCGAACGTCGTAAACATTAACACCTAATGAGTTCATTTCATCTTCTAAAGACTTAAATGCAGCCTCGAGATTTTTATCTTTATACTCAGGGCGATCAATTGCAAAAAGAAAATCGCTAGCGTCAAGAGTATTTGAGTTTAGTAAATGCTTAACTCTTGAAATCCAAAACTCACCATGATCAATCAGCTTTAGAGGCTTATCTTGGTAAAAGCTAAGCGGTTTAATAGCTTTCGTTGTAACTCTATCCGTGGCTACCAATGGTAACTCGAAAGACACATAATCCGCATTAAGTTTACTTTTAGTAAACTTATATTTCGTTACACCATCCAATTGTTTTTTGAGACTTTTAACTAAAAGCGTTTCTCGATGCTCTTTTGTGTTGAAGCTTCTACCAACATATTGTTCAAACAGTTTTTCTAAAACAAGTTCTAGTGAATCACTAGTCAAAAGAGCAGCAGTCTCACTAAAAGTAAGGAATCCCTCTCTTTGTCTTGTAACTTCATCCATGAAACCGGCTAACTCTTTTCCACGCATTCCTTTAGCAAAATCTTGAATACGCTTAAGCTCAAAATTAAACATTTCGATAGCATTAGAGTATAACTGACCATCAAGGTCATCAAAAAACTGAGAAACTCGGCCAAACCTTTTATTTGCCAACCTAAACAGCACACTACCTGTTTGAGGTGCGTGAATCACAATACCGACGTTAGCGAACTCTTGAGTTTCAGTAAAAGGCATAAAACGTATTACTGAATAACGTACTAGATTTTTCATTTTATACCCTCCCAAAATTCAGGTGTTCTAAAGCGTGATAATGTTACTCGAATCTCTTCTACAATACCATCATCACCGCAGTTTTCGAGCCATTCTTCCGGTATAGACTCTAATATAGAGTCTAGTTCACTGAAGCAATTTTCCAGTAATTCTTCGTACGACTCATGGTCTAGTAACGACATTTGTTCAGAAAACCAAGCACTTGAGCCCACATGAAGTGCTTTCAAGTCATTAAATGTCTCATCGTGGTCAACATCAAAGGCTAGGTTGTGGTCTAGAACAATAAAAGACTGAAGATCCGAGCGGATGAACAGATTAGGATTACCGCCACTTTGTGTAAGGTTACGGTCGCCATTTTTGATCCAGTAGTCGAACAGGAATAACAGTTTCAGACCATCTGAGTCAAGTTCACATAGTTTTTGGTAAGGGACATCTTGAATATTGTCTTCATACTTAGATGCAAACCAATCACCTTCACTGAGCTCGTAGTGTCCAAACTCCAGTAGAGAACCGTCAACGTAAGCAATTTCAAAATCGGGGACTGGTAGCCCAATAGCTTTTCCTAACTTCCCACATACCCATTCGTTAATTAGCCCTCGATAGGTAGTATTAGGCCCTTTTACAATATACTGATTATTGTCATCGCCAACACAAAGGTAAGGCCCCGTTTGGCCTTGTTTCATCTTTCTAATTATTCTTTCGATGTAAATCATATATGGCTGAAACTATGTAAATTTGATGATTGTAAATTACCACAATCGGTATAAAAGTCGATATCTGGTTGAATGGTTTTGCTAACGCCGCGTTAAGTGGTGAGCAACGCATACCACCGCACTCAAACCATTGTGCCGTAAACACTAAAGCTGATTCAAACTAAAAATGCCAAGCGTTGGGAATCCGTCTTAAACGCTTTGTTAGGCAAATTTCCGTTTACTCACTTACTTGGTTTGAAAACAGAATACCTTAAACACGATAAGCAACCAATTACCCAATGACTTTTTGTGATTCAAGAACTACTAAAGCCACTATGTTACAGCCTCACTTTTTACGCTCACGAAATACAGCCTTTCAGCGAGAAAGTAGCTTTTGAACCTGAGAAACTCAAAGCTGCGAAATGACAGCGAATACGAAAGCTTCTTTGAACTAGCCCTTTCCACACCTTAAGCCAGTGAAACTCACCACCGACCAACACTGAAAACCAATGAGGCAACCCACGAATTTTGACATGTTTTACGGTTGGAGAGGTTCAAGGACTTGAGCCGACAATGCTGAATTGCCGACTACGAAAAACGACCTGCCAGAGGGAACAAGAAGATTAGAACTAAGAACTTTTTTGCCCTTTGCCTAACGCCCTGTTAAGGGGTGAGCAACGCAATACCGAAGCCGTCACATACCACCTTAATCACTAAAAACAACGCATAGTAAAAATGCCACGCGTTGCGAATCCCTCTTGAACAGTTTGTTAACTGAGCGCCCTTCAGTTTTCGCCGAGCTTACAGCCACTGTAGCCAAAGCTGGTTTCACTAATTAATGATTAGTAAAGCTAACTCAAATATGTGTTTAACCAAAAGATTACAGTTTATCTTTAGTTTGAAATGTGTCTCACAACACCATACTTCGGCGATGTAAGTTCGCCGAACTAATCGCGAATGCCTTATATTATTAGAAGGCTTTGTGCCGCCTTTCACATCAGTAAACTTAAGTACCAAATTTAAATTAGTCGCATTAGCTAAATTAAGGAAACCAACCGAACACGCTAGACCTCTGGACCTAGAAACCGTATCAATGTGCTTTCGTATTTTCTGCGCCAGTTAACGCCCAATTAAGGGGTGAACAACGCCTCCACCCAACCTAAAGCATTGTGCCATAAACACTAAACTGGCTTGAAGTGAAAGTGCCAAGCGTTGTGAATCCCTCTTAAATTGCTTGTTATGTTCTAAGCCACCCTATTGCGCTAAATGGGATTAACTCAAGCTAATGAACTACTTCTTATCTTTGTCGTTTAAGTGATCACGTTTGCTAGTTATTGGAATACCATAGGCTTTCATGCTACCAGCATGTTTAAGGCAGTAAGGACAATTGTAGTCCTCTAACTCTCGGCTACCTCCTGGCACTCCCATTTGATCTTCTACCGAAAATTTCTTGCCACAGCCCGTATTTGGGCACGTTTCAATTGACATAAAATACACTCCTTTTTCATTTATTACTTATCACTACGCAAAGCACTATGCTGATTGTTTGCAAACAGTTGATTAATAGACACTTTGACACAGCCGAAATGAACATAACGCCGCGTTAAGGTGTGAGTAACGCAATACCAAAGCCTCTGCAAACCACCTTAAACACAAAAAATAACGCATAGTAAAAACGCCAAGCGTTACGAATCACTCTTAAACGCTTTGTTATGGCTCTGAGCCTCGTATTGTTCAATTAGTTTTTCTACGTCATATTGAAAGCCATTACGTATTAACTCTTTTGAGCGTTCTATATCACCCAACATCTCATTTACGGAAGCACTTACATTACCGAACATAAAGCAATAATGGTCAGGCACGGTTTCGTTGCTATTAACAGGACTAGCTATTACAGCAAACAACAGCGCACCGATTAGAGCTAAAGGAAAGTGCATGACCCCGTTTTTCATAGCAATCCAATTATCATCCGTAAATTGCACAATTTGAGGCATTTCGCCCTCATGTAAGAGAGAGCAACGCAAAACACGGTAAACAACATCCTCAAAGGGAATTGGATCAGGCTGACTATCTGAATCAACGAACTCGAATGTCATTTTTTTACAAGCAGTCGGAGTTCCGTTGGTTAACGACCACATGACGAAAGGAAGATTCTCCGTCAGAAAAAGCTTACAACGTTTAGTTGTCTGTAAATTTGGATATTCCTTTTTTGCCGTACCATCAATAGCAATCGCTAGCTGAATAAATGCGTTCTCTGCATCTCCAATCTGCAATTTGTTTATACATTCTTGAATTCTTTTGCTGATAGACATAATTATTCACCTTGAGCCATAACGCCCTGTTAAGGAGTGAGCAACGCAATACTGAAGCTCCCGCATACCACCTTAAACACTAAACGCAACGCATAGTAAAAATGCCACGCGTTGCGAATCACTCTTAAACAAATTGTTATGTGCGCTTTTGATTTTAACCACAGATCCGCTTAGCAACAAATTAATATTGTGAGATACTGAACGTAATTTACTGATTTTTAGGCTCTATTATGAAAGCTCAGGTTTTTGCACAATCTCTTCCTACAGTGGAAGTCAATAACAACACCCACTCAGTGAACGGTGGCGATGGTGAATCCAAAGCTGCTGCTGATCTACTGCTTGCAACTCGTGGAGAAGTTCAGTGGAGTAGCAGAGAAGTTGATGGTAGAAAAATTGATATTGAATTTAGTGCAGAACACCCTTGGTATGAGAAAGAGAACTTCTCACTAAATTTTCAAGTAAAAGCAGGACACAGTTACGTAAATCACAAACCTACCAATATGCTGTTTGCCCCTAACTCACAACTGTTCAAGTCAATTCAACGACAAAGCGATAAGATTGGTTTGATCTGGGTTGACCCAGATAAAAACACCTCTCAATGGTGCCTAATTCGTCCAAACTCAAAATATATGAGTAAAGGATATGGTGTACATCACAAGATAACACCAGCGACTCTGTACGATTTAGCTAGATGCTACGGTCGTGACTTAAACAAACCCAAACATGGTCAAGGCATATGTATATCTAGGAAACCACGAAACTTAAAGGTTCTACGTTCAATCGCGATGAACAGTTACTATGGGAACAAGGTCGTTCTTTCACCAGTGTTAGGTGAAATCAAGTTCACTAGATTAGGTTGGAGGCATATGTTTAGAAAGTCTCGACGTGAAGACTATAAAGAGACTTCATTACAAGTAATTCCTAGGCTTGGGAAACTGTTGGAACACATTCCTCGAGAACATATTGTGCACTCGACTAAATACTATTCAATTGGCGACTTTGAGTACAGAGAATGTGAACATGTTATGTCTTTTACACAAGTAAAAGACGCTGACAACAATTATTTGAACGTGACAGTGAAAGTATTGGAGTACGTTCGATACCCTAAAAACTGGAAAGAACGCAGTTACTTAACTCAGCTGGTACAGAGAGAGACTAGGTTATTGTCTGCTTACATCCTTGAAGGTTAGGAAGAGCAATGCACGTAGCATCCTTTATTTGTCACGCTGTTAGCAAAAAAGTTGCTCACAGCGGACATGCATAAGCCTTTAAAGGTATTAGTGCATGCCTCCCTAGACCGGAAGATTACACTACTTTATTACTCACTCGCAAGATAATATTTATAGCCTAATCTAACTCGACGCTCAAGCACATAACGCCGCATTAAGGTGTGAGCAACGCTACTACAAAGCTTGACCACGCCACCGTAAACACCGTACTCAACTATGAAACGAAAATGCTGAGCGTTGAGAATCACTCTTAAATGCATTGTTAGGCAATAGCATCATCCCAAAGGCAGCAATACTAATGCCCAAAAAGTCCGCCCCTACATGCTCAAACTGTACAGTTTCTCTAGCAGGTCCACCATATACTCCAATGAGTGGCTGCCACAATAGCTCCCAAAACCAACTAGCAAAAATACCGAGTACTACGCTTACAATTATCAAACTAAACTTCTGGCTTAACCGGCTTTCTATTTTCTCTTCAAACTCTTCTCTTCCATTTCTTGCAAACGGAAAATTAGAGAAAAATAGCACACCGCCATAAAGAGTGAGAGGAACAACAAATCTCTTTATCCACTGACCGAGTGTGTAATGTTCTATAAATGCAAAAACAAACAGCAAAAAAACATGCGCGGCAAGCCAAAGCCATACAACATAGATCTTCCGGCCCAAAATCAAATTCGCATAGCTTGTAAACATTAACGTTAACCCACAAAGACCCATTAAGTGCCCTAACTCTCTATTTTGAGTAATCCAATTTTCCTTTGCAATAATCGCAATGGTTAATCCAATGACCCATAGCCACCAAGTTAACTTGTTAACGTTATCCACGTATCCTCCTGTTGCCTAACGCCGCGTTAAGTGGTGAACAACGCAAACCACCAAACCTAAACCATTGTACCTTAAACACTTAACCTGACTGGAGCTGAAGCCACCAAGCGTTGTGAATCCGCCTTAAACGCCTTGTTAGGCGAAGTTGTCCACCAGTGTTTAAGTTGTCTTGAAAGCAGATTACCCGAAACAAAATAAGCAACCAAACACCCACTGACTTTTTGTGATTCAAGAACCACAAAAGTCACTATGTTACAGCCTCACTTTTAACAACCACGAAATGCGAATTTGCAGCAACTAAGTAGCTTTTGAACCTGACAAACTAATAGCTACGAGCTAATAGCAAAAACGAAAGCTTCGATTGGCTTGCCTTCGCCACACTTTGGGCCAGTGAAACTCACCACCAACTAGCAACAAGAACCAATGAGGCAACCCACGAATTTTGGCACGTTTTACGGTTGGAGATATTCAAGAATTTGAACCGACAATACTAAATTGCCGACTAGGAAAAACAAACGGCTAAAGGGATTTAAGAAGATGAGAGCAAAGAACTTGTCTGCCCGTCGCCTAACGCCCTGTTAAGGTGTGAGCAACGCAATACCGAAGCTCCCGCATATCAACTTAAACACTAAAACCAACGCATAGTAAAAATGCCACGCGTTGCGAATCACTCTTAAACAGTTTGTTATGCCTTGCCCCACTCAGTTCGAAGAGCTGCCAAAACCACTGTATCCCACCACTGTCCTTTGAAAAAACGATGCTCTCTAAAATGTGCTTCTTGGCGCATACCCAGAGACTTACAGAGCTTAATAGCTGGCAGGTTTTTGCTGATTGTCTCAGCATAAATGCGGTGAACTCCCAACTCCGAGAACCCGAAATCTGCTAGAGCCAAGGCGGCTTCATGACTTAACTTATTACCTTGAGAGACTCTGGAAAATGCACACCCCATCGAAGCCTGCTGATTATCCGCTAACCGTAAACAAACAGTACCAACAAACTCACCTGATACCTTACGCTCGACAGCTAATTGGTATGATTTTCTTGGTTTCTCAGAAGCCTGAGCTATAAACAAGCGTGTTAACTCTCGGTATTTATTAGGGTCACAATCGCTTTCGTCATAAAAACGCTGATATTTAGCATCCTGAGACATAGCAACAAAAGCGTCTTCATCATTCGGAGTCATATCCCTAATAATCAGACGCTTAGTCTCGATTTTAAACATCGAAAGTTCCTTTTCCTTGTGAGGCATAACGCCGCGTTAAGTAGTGAGCAACGCCACCACAAAACCTAAACATTGTGCCGTAGACACTAAAGCTAAATCAAACCGAAAGTACCGCGCGTTGCGAATCTGCCTTAAACGCTTTGTTATGTTCGTACTACAATGTTTAGTGCGATTATATCGAGTTGCCCTAACTCATTAAAATTTAGACGAAAGTGCTTGTAACCTTCGTTGTGATTAATCACTTCTGATTCGACGTGTTGCTTAAGCCAAAAAGATGAGCATATTTCATAACAGCAGTCATCTCGCTCCCCTTCAAGTAAATCAAACACCATCTGCCACTTGAATGCTACAGGTTCGGCAAAATACAACTTTACCGCTTTTTCTTGCCAATCTTTAAACTCAGCTCGTAAATCACCATCTTCTTGATGGATTTCAGGATATTCTGCATCTGCAGTAGAAAACCCCAAATCTAGTAATTTAACTGTTTCCATAGCCCTTCCTAGCCTAAAGAACATAACGCCGCATTAAGGTGTGAGCAACGCTACTACCAAACCTTAACCATATCACAGTAAACACAAACCCCAACCTTTACACCAAAAATGCCAAGCGTTGGGAATCACTCTTAAATGCTTTGTTATTGCGCTAGTTATTACCGCAAGCCAAAGCACCCTTGATGCTGCTAACATTTTTCAATGTATTATCGAGCAATAAAGGAACTGATATAATGCGAGACTTGATCAAAGCAAAGTCAAAGCTTGAACTACCAGAAGGCATGCTTTCAAGCGTAATAGATGCTATGGCAGATTTACACCCACAGCTACCTATATTTTTTTCTAGTGTCAGCTTCATATCTACTAGAGTTAGATTGTTACGGTCATAAGTATCGCTAGTATCAATAGAAACACAATTTGAAAGTGTATTCTCGAAGTCAACGAAACTACTTGCAGTCTGCTGCGCGAACGACAAAAAGGGGAGGCAACAAAATAATAAAATACAGATTCTAGCCAACATAAGTTCCACCATTAGTTTTTACATTCGGTTGGTATTTGATACTTAACATAAGCTTCCGAGCATCTGTTTTTTTGATAAACGCTCTAAGTTCATTGAAGAAGCGTCCTTCCACTTCGATACAGCCATGGCTGTATCCTTTAGTTGAATCATGAAGGTAAAAGCCACTTCTCGAAGGTCTGCATCTTTTTTTGGTAACCTCGTCGTATGGTTCAAAGCGCACCCGATTATAGCCCCAGTTAGCCCAGTAAGGATCACACTCGCCTGCGCTTTCTCCACGCGGTATTTCTTGAACCTGCCATGATGGTTTAAGCACACAAAAGCCAGAACCATCATCTTCAGCCAAAGCTCCCAATATAAGAGGAATATAGTATTTTCCCTCTGGGACAGGACCTTTATCTGGAAGACACTGGTCTTCAGGGTATTGATAACCCTTCATTCCAGAAGTCGCTTTAAAGGTACCGCGCCCGTGCCACTTCAGCTCTGTTCCTGTATAAACCAAACTCTCCATGTGTAACTCCTTTTCACTTTGAAAAGGCAAATATTCATTTGAGTGAATAACGAATTAAACTGTATGTTTTTAGTTTAATTTATCGCATCTTATGCCAGAGACAGGCGGTGATTGAAATTGCGAGCAATGCAACACTATCGCCTAGCGCTATAACGCCCTGTTAAGGGGTGAGCAACGCAATACCAAAGCCGCTGCATACCACCTTAAACACTTAAACCAACGCATAGTAAAAATGCCACGCGTTGCGAATCCCTCTTGAACAGTTTGTTAGTATTCAGACCCAACCTGTTACACCGAACTTAAAAAGAAGTCTTATTTGTCAGTTCTCTATCGTCTTGATACCACAGTTTTCACAGATCGTATGTCGAGAAAACTCATCCATAGAAGCTAAAAATGGACCAACTGCCCAGCCTTTGATTAACCCAGCAATAAACTCTTTACGCTTTTGATGTTTTACACCAGCAAAAGGACTTGGATTCCTAATCAATACGGTAATATGTTTGGATTTAATGTTGCAAGCAGAACACTGATATTTGTCTATCTGATGAAGCACTAATTTTCCTCCTGAATACTAACGCGCAGTTAAGGTGTGAGAGACGCACATGCACCCTAACCTAAAATAAACTCTGATAAATCCGTGCCTATTTGGGCACTAAAACCCCAATGCGTTTCGAATCGCCTTGAACGTCTTGTTATTCCGCAACTAAAGTCGGCTAT
>NZ_JAWJYE010000025.1:0-16262 GCF_032970445.1 Vibrio sp. T13N | reverse complement strand
CCCAGCTCCTTAGCAACGGAGACTGCTGTTCGGCCAGGAAGACTGGCCAGGCGCACTGCTTCTTTGCGGAACTCTTCGGTGTACGCTGGATTACGATGTTTAGCCATAAATCACCTCTCAATTAGACCCTAGATCTAACTTAGTAAAGTGTCTACTAAACGTGGGGTACTCGGTCTCCTAACGCCGCATTAAGGTGTGAGCAACGCAATGCCGAGGCTCCCGCATACCACCTTAAACACTAAATGCAACGCATTGTAAAAATGCCGCGCGTTGCGAATCACTCTTAAACAGTTTGTTAACTAACTACGATTTGTAAATATCTAAAAAGCTATAGCTCGGCTCGGGCATATTACGGGTGTAGAACGCTTCTGGAACATAATCCGTTTCAAACCCTAAGCGAAAACCGTATTTCTGGTAAGTAAGCTTTGCCAGTGCCAGTAACGGCATAGCAAAATAGCCTACACGCTCTTCCTTTAACTTTTTTTGACTCCAATACTTGTGGTGCCCTTTGACCGCTTCATACATCGCTTGTTGATATTCCGCTTCACCACAAACTGATTTATTTAGAACTTTTGTCATCACATTAATCGTTGGCAAATCGACAAGGTTAGCATGTTCAAAGGCTAAACCCTCAAGATACTCAGGAGTACTTACATCAATAAACTTCTGAATTAACGACTTAACGTCACCAGATTTTATTCCGAGCATGACCATTTGGAGCTCAAAGAAGGTACGAGACCGAACATTATACCACTCAGTGTTTGGGTGGTCGGCTAGGTTGGAAAGGTACTCGATGTCACTCACCTGCTCACAGAATAAAGATAGCCAACTTAAGTAGGTTAGATATAGCGCACCTTCAAGGCCATTGTATTCATCTTTCTTTGCTACTAGAGTCACCTCCGCTTTGGGGAGCACAACCGAAATCGTCTCTCCATCACTCAATAGCTGTGACTGCACTAATTTAATATCAAAGTACTGATGCATATCCATTGCTCTAAGACTGGATTCTATGTCTCCAGCCTTGTGGTATAAACTACTGGTTAGATAAAGGCCTGCAAGACTCACGCGATATAAATCGACTTTCCCGATTTTAGAATAAAGCTTAAAGTCATCAAGCAGTAGTTTACATTTCATCCCATAGGGGTTAGAAAGTCTCTTTAGGTAGTCTGCATGACATGGTATTGGTTTAAAGTGTTCTTTTGATGTCATATAAACATTTCTCTTTAATTTATAAACTGGATCGAAGGAGTTAGTTAACGCCCTGTTAAGGTGTGAGCAACGCAATACAAAAGCCACCGCATACCACCTTAAACACTAAACGCAACGCATAGTAAAAATGCCACGCGTTGCGAATCACTCTTAAACAGATTGTTATAACCCGATTACACCAAGTAGCTACCGATTGTTGTAAACCATTCTTTTACTTCACCATTTGGGTCTCTTTCATGAATCATTGCGGAAGTCATGCAAGGGAATGCTTTGTTTGATAGTCTAATTTTCGCGTTATTATCTTTCATTACCCCATCATAACCTTGATCTGCAGAGTAAACTTCAGCAAAGACTTTGGGCGTAGCTTTACCTTCTGCATTTGGATGATCTGTAACTTCAACGTCTACGCCAAAAGCCAATTTTATCGCATCTGTATGCAGGTAACTTTCAATCTCATGTTTTTGTGTAATGAATGCCTTTGAACCATCTGTACGCTGATTGATTTCTCTAGCTGCATCAGCATAACTTGGAACATCTGCATCATAAATATGAATTTCAGGTCGCCCTAAGCCACTCAAATAATGGTGGTTAACCCAGTGTTTTAAGTTACCACCACCAAGGACAATAAAAGCTACTCGATCATCTGTATTTAAATCAGGCACAGCCTCATCTTCAGTATGTAGAGCTGCACTAAGAGCCTTAAGTGCGCTAACATCAGTAGGTCCTTCAACACATATTAGTACTTTAACTCGACTATCAGGGGTTACTCCTAACGCACTTGCAACATCAGTTAGTACGTCAGAACCATGCTCAATAACCGGTTTTCCTGCCTCATCTCGGTTTATATATCTAATTCCGTCCATAGGAAGATCACTTGCAAAACCAGGACTGTGAGTTGTGAGAATTACTTGGCAATTAGGTTCCGATGCCAATGCAGAAAATGAGGATTGTAATATTTTTTGATTGTTGGGATGTTGAGCTGTTTCAGGTTCCTCTACAGCATAAATTATTCCTTTCTTACTTCCTTTTGTAAGTAATCGCTCGGCTTCGGCTTTAAAGAAACTTACTAAAACTAATCGTCTAACACCACTGCCACGTTTGTTTAAAGGAATTCCATCTGTGCTTAGGTTAACTGAAAACAACCCTGTCCATTTAGCTGGAGTTGGTGGTGTGAACTCTGGCGTCAATTCGCTTGCTAAATTGCTGTCGATAGTTTTTAGAGCTTCATGCGTGTTATTTGCAATCTCCTCCGTTCTCTCCTGAACTTTTCGCTGAATACGGTCAATATCATCTTGAACCTCAGCAATGGCTGCTGCGACAGCAGCTTTCATTGGATCTTGAACTTCACCATCAGAATCTTTACTGCTTCGGTCACTTTGGAATAGCGCAAATAGTGGAAGATATTTATCTACTTGCTCCCAGATTCTTTTGCTATCTTCTTTTGGTTTCGTAACTTGAATTGCAACTTCATTTAACTCTAATTCAGTTGTATTACTCCAGATAGCAGACCTCATTAAAGGGTTTCCTTTTAATGGGCTTTCTATTTTTCTATCCTTGATGATTTTCTGAAGATCTTTTTCTTTCAACTCTAAGAGGTTGTCACAGCCTTTTGCTGTTGGATGTTCCGCCAAGATGAACACATCGCAAGACGGAGTTTTTTTGCTACAGTCAAAAACTTTTTTAATCTTCAGTGTAGCGTTTTTCGTTAGTAAATATTCGTTTGCTAATGTTGTTTCAGTACCGCTATCAAGAATTATTGTTTCTGGAAGAGATGTGAACTCACACGTGATTGATACTTTTTTATTCGCATTATGTATATTCGCATCATCTTGGGATATTTTCACGACATCATTATTAAAAAATATCTCCATTGCTTCCAGTATCGTAGATTTCCCAATATCATTTTTACCAATAACAGTGGTTAAATCATCAATTTTTACTTTTACTGGTTCTTGATAACACCGTAAATTTTCAACTTCTAAAGATATTAATTTCACCTAAAACTCCTTTAGGGTTATAACGCCCAATTAAGGTGTGAGGCACGCAATACCAATGCTACCGCATACCACCCTAATCACTTAAACCGACGCATAGTAAAAACGCCACGCGTGCCGAATCACTCTTAAATTGTTTGTTATGTTTATTCTTTAAAGTAAAGACCAGACCTGCAAAGTCGACCTTTGGTTGCAAAGAACGCTCTGTCAAAGAGTACTTAGTTTTGGAGAAATCCATACAAACCAACTCTATGCTTTCATCAATTGACATCGAAAGTGTTCGTTTGTCCTGTGGCGATGCCTTTGCTCCAATGTATATTTTGGTAATTTTTCCCGGATGAGTGTTTCGGTTTTCACCATCGTGAATAATACGGTACTCATTTTCGTATGCCCACGACTCATGCTTTATAGTCAAAGCACTGCTGATTGTTGCATAAAACTCTTCAGTCGAACCTTCTTCAATTTTTTGCTGGTGCAGAGACAAAAACTCTTGATCAGTATCAGGCAATGCATCGAGATAGTTGTTTATCTGTTCTGTTGTTCTGTATTCAACCTTTCGGGCATTTTGCACAATACAAAGTCGATCATTAGGATAATCACCAAACACTCCCTGTTCTTTCAAGCGACAGATTTCTTCAGTACTAAATGGAGTGTATTCAACACAAATACCTCTATGAGAATCAGCATAATGCGACCACATTAGTAAATTATCATGCTCTCTAGCAAGACAGAGGACTTTCTTACTTTCTAGGAAAAACTCTTTCATTTTGTCACCCTTGATGAGTGCACAATCAAATGGATCATTAAAGGCAGATGGTGAACTAAACCAACAATACTCATTAATAAAAGCATCAAGTGTGTTCTTGCTTAATGCCATATATTTGTAGAATTTCACGTTGAACCTCTTTAAACATAACGCTGCGTTAAGGTGTGACAAGCGCTTGCCATACTGTGAGCGGAGCGAAACCGGCAAGCGTTTGGAATCACTCTTAAACGCCTTGTTAGCTTACTGACCTCGGCTGCCACGAAAGTGAATGTACAAAAGACCAAATGGCGCTATAAACAAGGCTGCAGACCAACAGAACACAATACTTAATAATTTAAGCACCATCAGTACACCTGAGCTTTTGTCAAAACGCGTGTTCCCAAAAAGAAACTTGACCAAAGACTCAAGCAGATACCTTGAGTACGGATAAAGCAATGTATTGATTCCGAAGCTCAACAACGTATACAACCCTAATCCTTGCCCATACTTTCTCACAATCAAAACGTAAACAACGCAGACTAAAATACCTATTATGTATTGCTTTGTAAGGTACGATTTATCGAGCCCACTAAATGCATTAAGAATTGCTTTTTTCATATTCGATCTCGATTTTAACCTTGTTGTAAGCTAACGCCCAATTAAGGGGTGAGCAACGCTGCCACCCAACCTAACGCATTGTACCGTAAACACTAAAATTGAAGTAGAAGCCAAAATGCCAAGCGTTGGGAATCCCTCTTAAATTGCTTGTTATGTTCGTAGCCATTTGTACATGACGTGGCTATCAACCAACCCTAGATGAGCATGCTTATATGCCTTGGGAATTGTACCTATGATTTGAAACCCTAGCTTCTCCCAAAGCTTCACCGCAACTTCATTGGTAGAGACCACGCTGTTAAATTGCATGGCATCAAAGCCAAGTTCTAGAGCAGTTTCCTGAGAATGTTCACACATAAGGCGTGCAATGCCCTTACCTCTAGCTTTGCTAGAAACCATGTATCCACAATTACATATATGGCTACTTGGCCCCATTGCATTTGGCTTGATGTAGTATGAGCCCAGTACAACGTCATTTTCTACGAAAACAAAAGCTTTCAGGGGAGATTCACACCATAAAGCAAATGCTTGTTCTAGCGTCATATTTGGGTCAAAGGCATAAGTTTCTTGTGCCTGGATTACCGCAGAAAATGTTGGCCAAAACGACTCAAAATCGGCTTTTGTGATTTCCCTAATCATGAATTTCCTCCTAGAACATAACGCCCTGTTAAGGTGTGAGCAACGCAATACCGATGCTTCCGCATACCACCTTAAACACTAAAAGCAACGCATAGCAAAAACGCCACGTGTTGCGAATCACTCTTAAACAGATTGTTAGTTGCCATTAATCTGACCCATAATTAGATTCAGTTGATCCACAAATTGTCGCTGCTCATCTTGCGGCGCAGTTCTCAAGCTCTCGATCAACTCTTGAATTGGGGATTGTCTGGCACTTACCTCCCTTGCTTTTCTTTGAACAGTTTTCAACCTATACAGTTTACATTGCTTAATAGTTTCACAACCTTTATCGTCTAGGCCTTCGTAGACAGCATTCTCGTGAATTTCAATACTTGAATTGTAGTTGTCAAAGTGCGCATGAATGATCACAATATTTGCCCCACTTCGAGGGTAGTTTTGGACTCCACGTTTAACGACTTCTTTTGACCCCTTTGATGTATTGCAACCTGGACATGAAAGAGCGAGATTCTTAGGATGGAAGGTGAATTTTTCATGCTTAGATTTTGGCAAAATGTGCTCGATATCTACAGCCTTTATGTCAAAACCTAACTCAGATTTACAGTAACAACACTTGTTATTTTGCTTTGGCCTCAAATCAGCAATCAAATTTTCTTTAATGCTATCAAACGCCCCTTTCTCCCAATCTTTGTGCGTTGAGAAATGACTATTTATGGTTCTTTTTTCTTCTGCCGTTAAAACATACGGTGACAATATTCTATCTTCCATAATCAGCCACCAGCAGAAATCAAAGTCTTAATGACAGTGTGTAATGGGTCTATTTTCTTTAAATTTGGTAAGTACCTTTTTAGTTTTTCTAAAAGCTCTACAAACCTGTCAGATTCCTTTTTACCCTCAGCAAGCAACTCCAGAGCTTCGGATACCTCTTTTGAAAGGAAGTAATTTCTTGTCGAGGGCATWTCAAAAACATCTAATAATATTTCTTCAGCAGACAAGCCGTGTGTCTCATGATCAATGTAGCTGACATCAATGTCAGATGTTTTGTTGTTTTTGAAATGTACAACATGAGAACGGTAAAGAGGTAAATCAGATACAAGAAAATGCGAATGAGTTGCTACAATCACATGGCACCCATTAAAACCACTAATTATTCTATCAATAAGTTCTATGTATCGATATTGCCATGAAGGGTGCAGGCTTATCTCTGGCTCATCAATAACAATTAGGCTATTGTTAGAAAGATTAGGTATTAGTCCGATAAGTGTTGATAAAATACTAGCCTCTCCGGAAGATGCATCATGGAAATCAAACTCACCACCCCCCCTTTTATATAGGCTTATTTCAGGCCCTTTTACAAGATCGAAACGTCTAAGTTCTTCTAAAAGAAAATAACTATCTTCCTGCCTTAAATGGAAAATTTCATTATCTCGATGGCTATTTTTCTCTGAAAAATTCACTACAAAAGAATACTCCGGTCTTCGTGACTCCTGATCACAGCTATTAAGAGTTTGTATGTACATCTCAGCCAATCTATCCCAATAACTGTCAGAGTACGTGTCAACAGCCTTTTGGTAAAAATTAGCCCTAAATCCACCTCTGCGCTCAGACCAATCTTTTAATAGCTCTTTTAATTCTCTTCCGTTGAAACTTTTTGACTTTACATGTCCTCTGAGATACTCAGGTACATAAATCCTATAAGAAAGTTTAATTACAGGCTCGTAGTTTAAGTAATCGAAAATATCTCTATATCGCTCATCGTTACTATCTTCATGTATATTTTGCAATAAAGTCGAAACTGCGCGATCCATTAAAGCTCTTGTTGATGAGCCTGGCATTCTATTTCTCGTTCCTAGATATACATAAAACTCTTCCTTAAGGTTGAGTCGGTTTTCAAAGTTTCTCGACTTTCCGTAATTGTCTACAGGGAACTTATCCGACAGGCTAGTTGCTATGGCAATTAGCTTATTCGGTTTACCAAAACGAAATTTCTCGTCGTTAAGCTTTCTATTTCTGAGTTTATTCTCAAATCTAAATTCTTCTTCATTTACTTGGTACTCTAATTCAAACTCTAACTTAGCCCTCCTTTTGTTATCATTCAACTCTAAAAATGAATGGACCAAATTAGACACAAATCGACTCTTACCAGTACCATTATTCCCGATTATGACGGTGAAGTAATTATCACATGAGCCTGATTTGGACAACAAAACAGGCGGGCAATTAAAGCTACCTGAATTGACCGTGAAACTCTTTAAACGAAAARCCAAATTATCTCCTTAAAAAATATTTGCACAAATGCTAGGGGCAACTAACGCCCTGTTAAGGGGTGAGCAACGCAATACCRAAGCCGCAGCAAACCACCTTAATCACTAAAATCAACGCATGGTAAAAATGCCACGCGTTGCGAATCACTCTTAAACAGTTTGTTAGCATGTTGTTTCCGCTACAAACTCATTCACTTGAGAGCGTGTTGTGAAACGTACTTTAGAACCGTGAAAATCTCTGAACAATTGCTGATGGAACTGTCGTGAACTTTTGGATTCGCGAACCGAGTATTCAGAAGCCCATTTTAATAATTCACGAAAATTCTTCTCCGCCTGTTCCTCATTAAGTTGCTTCGAGCTCTCCGAACCACGAGCATAAAGAGAACTTTCACATTCAGACCACTCCAAATCCAAAAACAACAGCATGTCAGAAGAAAAAATAAACTGTTCAGCTAAAGCACCAAATACTCCCTCAACTACCCAGTTGCATTGAGACTTTATACTAGCAATTTCATTTTCGATTGCTCCGGTGGAGCGTTTTTGATTATAGCCACCTGGCTCCCATACAATCGAGTCCAAGTTAACTTCTTGCAACTGAAGTTTTCGGGATAACTGGTTCGACAACCAACTCTTGCCTGAGCCAGAATTACCGATGATGAGAATTTTCTTCATATTACTCCCGCATGCTAACGCCCTGTTAAGGTGTGAGCAACGCAATACCGATGCCGCCGCATACCACCTTAAACACCAAACGCTACGCATAGTAAAAATGCCACGCGTTGCGAATCACTCTTGAACAGTTTGTTAACTGGATTTGCAAAGGCGGAGCGCTTGCTCTCCCGATTTTGCGATAATTACACGCTTATTTCTTGTAAGCGTCTTGAGTTTGTCCATTATTAGGGGTTTCGACTTTTTGGGATAGTCCCATAAAAATTTGATGAACTCGATATCAAACCTTTCACCGCAACCTTCAGCTAGATCTGGACGCTTACTACTTAATAATGTTCTCTTTAGTGCTCGATAGATACAAGTGTATCGGTTTACATCTAAGAATATTACTGTGTCACAAGCTTCAAATCTTATATCAAGGGTGCTCTGATAATTACCATCTATAATCCAACACTCGCTTTCACAAAGACCTTTTTGAATTTTGATCCAGTCATTTTTTGGAATCTTAACCCAATTTGGTTTCCAATATAGCTGATCGAGATGATGAACAGGCAAGTTCAACTCTTTACCTAATAGTGCCGAAAATGTGGATTTACCCGAACCGTCGGAACCAATGACCGCAATTCTTTTCATCGGACTTACCTCGTCATCAATCCAGTTAACGCCCTGCTAAGGGGTGAGCAACGCAATACCGAAGCCGCCGAAAACCACCTTAATCACTAAAATCAACGCATAGTAAAAATACCACGCGTTGTGAATCCCTCTTGAGCAGTTTGTTAGTTTGCAAACCCAAAGCGTTGATTTTACGTTATTTTAAACTTTGCAAACAATAAAATTTATGTGTTTTGATGCACTTAAGTCAGGCGTAGTCTCAAAGCAGCTACTCAATGAAACCACGTGGAACAAACAACGCCGCAGAAAACGAACTAATAACACCAAAAAGCGCTTTTGGAAAACAAATCTCACAATGCGGACTTTCAACAAAGCCACTGAAACCACATGAACTTACCACACCAGAGAAAACGCTATTTCAGCGAGTAGATGGGCTTTTGTACCAACAAACTCAACGAGCAGAGTTTCAGCAAAAAAGTTCGACTCAGATAACCCAAAAGTCGCCGCACCAAAAAACAAATCAACCGTTGAAACGATGCCAATTTTGAATTTTCACCACGCTAGTTAACACTGAAATTGAACGCCGATATGACAATTTAGACTTTGATCTTTTACCACTAGATCTTGCAATATAGCTGCGTTTTTCCTCTTGCAAACTAACGCCCTGTTAAGGTGTGAGCAACGCAATACCGATGCTTCCGCAAACCACCTTAACCACTAAACACAACGCATAGTAAAATGCCACGCGTTGCGAATCACTCTTAAACAGTTTGTTAAATTCGTTCTAACGTATACATGCCCAGCTTTCTAATTTCATGGAGTAGAGGCTTTACAGACTCTCGACACTCAAAGTAAAGAGAACATGTATCGTCATAACCTTGTACGAAAACAGCCCGATATTCTGGAATTACGAGCTGCAAAGCATCAGCATCCGTAACTGAAAACCTAGATAAACGGCGGACAAACAAAGAACTGTTTCTTGGCTCCTTAAATATCAACCGACTAACAGATCTATATTTGTACTGGTAACACGAAACGTCCTCCGCTAGAAGACGATGAAACAAATGCCAACGCAGGTCGATATCGGCTTGTTGGTCTAACGAACGATTAGTAAAATATTGCTCAAACTCTTCTCGTGTTAACCAATGATCGAACACAGTGATTGCAACACATTGCCAATCTTCAATGCTCTCGTTCGTTTTATTGTCTAGAGCGGAATAAAGTGATTTGAGGCTACCCTGCACCCCTTTTGATACATTTCGAAATGCTCTCATAAACCCTCAAGAATTTAACGCCCTGCTAAGGGGTGAGCAACGCAATACCGAAGCCGCCGCATACCACCTTAATCACTTAAACCAACGCATAGTAAAAATGCCACGCGTTGCGAATCCCTCTTGAGCAGTTTGTTAGTTTGCAAACCCAAAGCGTTGATTTTACGCTATTTTAAGCTTTGCAAATAATAAACCTTATGTGTTTTGATTCACTTAAGTCAGGCGTAGTCTCAAAGCAGCTACTCAATGAAACCACGTGGAACAAACAACGCCGCAGAAAACGAACTCACAACACCAAAAAGCGCTTTTGGAAAACCAATCTCACAATACGGACTTTCAACAAAGCCACTGAAACCTCATGAACTTACCACACCAGAGAAAACGCCATTTCAGCGAGTAGATCGGCTTTTGCACCAACAAACTCAACGAGCAGAGTTTCAGCAAAAAAAGTACAGCTTGGTTAAACCATAACTCGCCGCACCAAAGAACAAATCAACCGTTGAAACGATGACAATTTTGGATTTTCACCACGCTAGTTAACACTGAAATTGAACACTGATATGGCTATTTAGACTTTCAGCTTTTACCACTAGATCTTGCGATATAGCTGCGTTTTTCCTCTTGCAAACTAACGCCCTGTTAAGGGGTGAGCAACGCAATACCGAAGTCGCCGCATACCGCCTTAAACACTAAAGCCAACGCATAGTAAAAATGCCACGCGTTGCGAATCCCTCTTGAACAGTTTGTTATAGCAACTATTCAACTTTATGTATACGAAGAACTATTTTACCCATATAATCCTCGCGCAAATTTGGAGTGCATAGATTAATGACCAAACTCCCTTGTGCTAAATTGCATGGAATCAAAGGGATGCGGCACTTTTTAAATTAAAACGAAATGAAGAAGTTTGTATTTGCCTTAACTTTGCTAGGTACAATCAACGTAGCTTTTGCTTCTCAAGAGTATGGTTGTGTCCAGTATCAAAAAGCTGATTACTCATGGGGAGACCCGTACAAAGTTCCTGTCACAATAGTTACAGGCTCACAATTAAATAAGGCAACAAATAGCTACAAGTACCAATCGTACTCAAATTACGCGCTTGCAGAATGGCCTAACGGTGGGTACAGCGCTTTGGAAATGCCTTCATACTATGATGATCTACCTTACTCATACACAAATACGAAAGATCAAAACGGCAGAAAGTATCGAATAAAAGAAGCACCGTCATACGGCGCTTGTTCATCTTACTAATTCCGTACTGGCCACTATTACAGGTGGCCTTTTAGTTGCTATAACGCCTTGTTAAGGGGTGAGCCAACGCAATACCGATGTCTCCGCATACCACCTTAATCACTAAAACCAACGCACAATAAAAATGCCACGCGTTGCGAATCCCTCTTGAACAACTTGTTAGGCGATTTTTTCTTCGATGCTAAGGGCTATTTTTAACAACTTTTCGTTGAACTCTTTGTTGTCGATTGAATAATGCGCTCTCCTGTGACACGTAGGGCATAGAGCGATAACATTTTCCGGGCAATCAGCACCACCGTCAGCAAGCCTGGTTAAATGATGGACTTCTAAATAAGGTCCAGCCTTAGTTTCAAAGGGTGACTTACTTCTGCAACCTTCACAAACCCCATTTGCGCGCTTTTTAGCATATAACTTTATAGCTTCACTACGATAACGGATATGAGCAACTTGTTCTTTAACATCCACATTACTTGGGGTGACAGCGGTAGCGATATCGCGCAATTGCTTAAGTGATTTACTTCTGGTTGGTTTTGTTAAGTAAGGAGCCTTTCCATTTTCCACTCCTGGGAGCCTTGATTGTGGAAGTACATCCAAGTGAAAGATGAAAGCATCTCGAAGCTGACCATTTCTGTCAGGTCGCTGCTCGATGTGGTGTTCAATGTAACTACATACACCAACGAAACGCACAAAACCTTTTGTCGTCGACTCAAACAACAAGATTTCTTTTTTATTTTTCTGGTGATCGAAGATTGCCAAATTACCTTTGACCATCTGCATATCACCTTCTTGGCCTTCGCCTGTATACCTAAACGTACCATCAGGGCCAAAACCATCAGAATAGCCGAACTCTTCACCAGCATCGCTGGTAAATAGAAATACATAAGGATGATTAGCTGGTGTAGCAATACCACCATACTGTTGCCCTTTGTATACTCCGTGAATATCAGAGCGACGGTTATAAATTTTACCAACTTCGAACAATGAACTCTCCTAATCGCCTAACGCCTTGCTAAGGTGTGAGCAACGCAGTGGCCAAGCCTCTGCATTACGCCAAAATCACTAAACCCAACGCAAGCTAAAAATGCCACGCGTTGCGAATCACTCTTAAGCAATTTGTTATGTGCGTGCTAAACGGTAGCGCCTTACCGTACCCTCACTCTCATCTGTGTAGTTACCGAGGTATTCACCACCACAGTTTTCGATGACCTTTTGAGATGCAGGATTGTCAATTGAGCAAGTAACAATAACTGAATCAGTGACAACATGGTCTCGCACCCAAGCAAGCAGAAATGAGGCTACACCCTTACCACGAGCTGACGGTCTAGTTTCGTAGCCAATATGACCAATGACATTCTCTACGTTGGCATTAGTACCTTTGCGAACTCGGATTGCACCTAAAATTTCGGAGTTCGATACACAGTAGTAAGTTGTGCTAGGTAAATATCCCTTTGGCAACTCGGAGATTGCCTTTGAACGTTCGACCAAACCTGACAAATAAGCTATCGGATCTTGCTCCACACCCGAATATTTTGGAATACCCGATTCTAGGCATTCTTTCGCATAACTCGCTAATATTGGGGCCAAATCAGGGTTGGCCTCTATCACTTCCATGTCAATTTTCCTCATAAGCACATAACGCCCTGTTAAGGTGTGAGCAA
This sequence comes from Vibrio sp. T13N, assembly GCF_032970445.1. Taxonomy (NCBI): domain Bacteria; kingdom Pseudomonadati; phylum Pseudomonadota; class Gammaproteobacteria; order Vibrionales; family Vibrionaceae; genus Vibrio; species Vibrio sp. T13N. Next base: position 3,338 of record NZ_JAWJYE010000025.1, on the reverse strand, counting down.
CGCAATACCGATGCTGCCGCACACCACCTTAAACACTAAAGTCAACGCATAGTAAAAATGCCACGCGTTGTGAATCACTCTTAAACAGTTTGTTATGCGCTTTGCTCCACTAATTCAGCTGTTCCAATACAAGCGACTCGTCCTTCAATATCAGTAACTATATCTCCGGAGAACTGATGATTAAGCTGAACTTGAACATTAGGTAGGCCTATTGGTGCAATATTAATTAAGTACCCATCTTTTATGGTTTCCACTACGTATATATGCTCGCCAGAAACTTTAAGCTCAGATAGAACGGCACCTAAATTACTATCGATTACCTCTGCAGATGACGCAGATAAACTGAAAACACATTCCCCCGACTCGCCTGAATTGGGAGCTAACAACATGAAACCCACATGTCTACCATCTATTGTTTTCAATACCATCGCTTTTGGTAGTTCATTATCCATACATCCCTCGATATTTAAATGCACTAGCGCATAACGCCACGTTAAGGCGTGAGTAACGCAATACAAAAGCTTCTGCATGCGCCATAAACACTTTACTCGCCGCAAACAAAAATTGCCACGCGTTACGAATCGCTCTTAAACGTTTTGTTGGGCAGATAGCTCCTTTACCAACTCGATGTCATTTAAAACCATATCATTGGCAAGCTCTGTACTAGTTTCACCTGTAGGCGCAAAACCTTGCTTTGTATAAAATTTTAATGCACTTTCGTTGCTATCAAGCACCCAGAGCAAAACCCTTTTTGCCTTTAATGTACGTAGCATTTTCTCGCACTCATTGTAGAGCACTTGACCGATGCGATTACCAATTTTACTTGGGTCGATATAGATAGAACTTAAATCATATACGTCAGTGCCTTTCAACTTTTTAGGCTGCCCAAAGCATAGAAAACCTGCTAACCCCTTGTCACTTTCTGCTACAAGAACTTCCGCTAAATTTCGCCCAATGATGTTCGACCAAAGCTTCTGACGCTTTTCCAGAGTATAACTTTCGATATAGCTCCGAGGCATTAAGCCGTTGTACGCATATGCCCATGAATTAACGTGTATATGTGCGATTTTATCAACATCATCGAATGATGCTTTTCTAACTCTAAACTTCATGATTTCCTTATCTGCCTAACGCCCTGCTAAGGGGTGAGCAACGCAATACCGAAGCCGCTGCAAACCACCTTAATCACTAAAATCAACGCATAGTAAAAATGCCACGCGTTGTGAATCCCTCTTGAGCAGTTTGTTAGTTTGCAGACCCAAAGGGTTGATTTTACGTTGTTTTAAACTTTGCGAACAACAAACTTTATGTGCTTTGATGCACTTAAGTCAGGCGTAGTCTCAAAGCGGCTAGTCAATGAAACCACTTGGAACAAACAACGCCGCAGAAAACAAACTCACAACACCAAAAAGCACTTTTGGAAAACCAATCTCACAATACGGACTTTCAACAAAGCCACTGAAACCACGTGAACTTACCACACCAAAGAAAGCGTCATTTCAGCGAGTAAATCGGCTTTTGTACCAATAAACTCACAGAGCAGAGTTTCAGCAAAAAAGTACGACTCAATTAACCCAAAAATCGCCGCACCAAAGAACAAACCAACCGTTAAAACGATGCCAATTTTGGATTTTTACCACACGAGTTAACACTGAAATTGAACGCCGATACGACAATTTCAACTTTGAGCTTTTACCACTAGATATTGAGATATGACTGCGTTTTTCCGCTTGCAAACTAACGCCCTGTTAAGGTGTGAGCAACGCAATACCAAAGCTACCGCATACCACCTTAAACACTAAACGCAACGCATAGCAAAAATGCCACGCGTTGCGAATCACTCTTAAACAGATTGTTATATTTAGGTTCTATTGAGCTACCGTTTCAAACGAATCCTTTGTCTTTCTCTTTCAAGACAACACGTTGTTCCGCAACTAGGGCAGGTAAATTCTTTAATACAACCACCAGAAGATCCTCTATTGCCTATTAGATTCTTAGTGTTGCTATCGTCTATTAAACTTTCTTTCCTACACTCTTCATTTTTACAAATTACTGTATTACTTTTTGTCTTCTTGCAATCACACACAATCATCATTCCTCGTATAAATTGGTGTACCCCACGAAAAGTGGACACAACATAACTACACACTTTCGAACTCAGCTGGACTCACATAGCCCAACGCTGAGTGCTTTCTATTTCGATTGTAATAGATCTCGATATATTCGAAGATCCCCATTCGAGCTTCTTCTATATCTTGGTAGTCTTCTGCATATATCAGCTCGACTTTCAGTCGACTGTAGAAGGACTCCATCACGGCATTGTCCCAACAATTGCCTTTGCGGCTCATGCTCGGCACACCTCCATGCTTACGCATGAAGTCCTGATAATCATGTGCTCTATATTGTACACCACGGTCTGAGTGGATTATGACGCCCTTAGGCGGCTTACGTGACTTAAACGCCATTTTCAGTGCATTCGTAATGAGTTGAACCGTCATCGTTGTATCTAGCGACCAACCAACAATACGCCTCGAATGCAGATCTAGTACTGTGGCTAGGTAGAGCCAACGGCTATTCACCCAGATGTATGTAATGTCAGTCACCCATTTCTGATTAGGGCTCTTTGCTTCGAAGTCTCTTCTTAACAAATTATCCGCCACATTAGTCATCGCTGCCACATCCTTAGTGTATTTGAACCCTATCCCATTGCGTGCTTTGATACCCTTTTCTTTCATGATATCAGCAATATAGTTGACGCAGCAGGCATAGCCTGCTTGATTCAGCTCATCGGTGATTCGAACTGAACCATAGCGAGCACGATGCTTCGCAAAGGTACACATGACTAACTGTTCAAAGCGGCATCGCCGCTTTGAACGCTCACTCGGCTCTCGATTTAACCATTTGTAATAACCACTCGGCGAAACGTCCAAGGCGTGGCACATATGAGTGATTTTGTATTCCCCAACATAGCTCTCGATATACTCGTACTTCACTCTTGGTTCTTCGCGAAGTACGCCGACACCTTTTTTAGGAATTCCATCCCATCACGTAGACGCTTGTTCTCGCGTCTTAGCGCTCGAAGTTCTTCGGACTCTTTCTTCGAATAATCGACACCGTCGAAGGTGTTAAACTGTTTATCAGATAGGCGTGTGAACTGGCGCTTCCAGTTACGGATCTGCTGGGCACTGATRCCCAGCTCCTTAGCAACGGAGACTGCTGTTCGGCCAGGAAGACTGGCCAGGCGCACTGCTTCTTTGCGGAACTCTTCGGTGTACGCTGGATTACGATGTTTAGCCATAAATCACCTCTCAATTAGACCCTAGATCTAACTTAGTAAA
>NZ_JAWJYE010000024.1:0-18331 GCF_032970445.1 Vibrio sp. T13N | reverse complement strand
GCCCTAGTGAAGTTTCACTAGACTTTCTATGTGCAAAAAAAGACGGAAGCTCTGGTTGTGAAGAAGTAAAGGAGATTGTTGGTAAACTTTCTGAATTTGGAAACACAAACATCTTTGGAATAATTGACTGGGATGGAAAAAATATAACGTCGGATAAGATTAAAGTTCTTGGCGAAAAGAATAGATATAGTATCGAAAACTACCTCCTTGATCCTTTGGTATTTCCTGCATACTTAATAAGAGAAAAATTCGTCGACAAAGAATATTATGGTCTTACTTGTACTGAAAACTTTTACGACATAAAAAACTTCACTGAAGGTAGACTTCAAAATATTATTGATACTTTTGTAGCTGAGATATCTGAACTAAAGCCTAAAGAGGCCTCTGACGAAACTCAAAAGTGTCTTCTGGAAAATGAGTTAGCCGTAAACATGCCGAGTTGGTACTTAATGTTTCAAGGACATGAGCTAGAGGGATTTTTGAAAGGTAAGTTCAAGCAATTACAAAGGTTTCGGAGAGAAGGCGATCTAAAAAAAGAAATCATCCAGAAGCTATATGATGATATTCCTGAAATATTCTCTAGAGACTTAAGTGAACTTTTTAGATCAATTCGAGAGAATTAATATAAAAAGTAACCCACTCGACGCAGCAATTCTGCGCTGAGATGGCTTTGTAATACTTCAAGCTATCCATAATTTGCTAATTTAGAAAATGGTATAACTTAGAATTATCCAAAAGCTTGCTGGCGCAGTTCAAAGCAGACACTTGCTTTGGGTTACTCGACTCTAAGTGACTTTATTGCTATGTTTCGCAAAATATATGGAGAATCTCCTGCGCGTTATTTTTCCAGATGCCGTGCAGAGTAATGTATTGATCGGCTGGGGTAAAAATGAAAACCAAAATAATAATGTCGTTTCTACTCGCTTCATTGTGTGTCAGTGTCAGCGCCAGTACGAATGAGCCGAAATACCATTCTGCGCTAACAGTCAAAACGGTATTCAGTGAAGACAGAGACAAGCCTGTAGAAGTCTACTACTGGTATCCCACAACGAACGAAAAAAACAACTTCACGTTTGGTAAGGGTAACATCTTTAAATCAGTCGAAACGCAGTTAGATGCCCCTTTAGCAAGTGGAAAATTTCCCGTTGTGCTTTTGTCGCAGGGCGGAACACGGTCAGCATTTTCCCATAGTGGTTGGATAGCTTCGGGCCTAGTGAAACAAGGTTATGTCGTTGTTGTACCAAAGCCTCCTGCACCAAACGAAATCAATGCAGAAATGGCTGTTGATGAAATCACATTCAGAACCAGTGATTTGGTGCTTGGGCTGAACGAATTAAGTTCGGTCGGGATACTGTCCGGAGGCGTAGATACAGATGCAGTGCAGGGTGTCGGCTTTTTTCTGGGCGGGACATCTATGCTGATGCTCTCCGGAGCGCAAATAAGCCCGGAAAAATATCGAACATCGTGTCACAACGCCACCAATATAGACTGTCATTGGTTACGTGAAAATAACGTTGGTATTACCAACATCCCGGATCAAAAATTCCCCCGATTTCAGTCTGAAAGCAAACTGAAATCGGTCGTCGCTATCAACCCTGAGCTAACGAAAACTTTTGTCCCTGAAACTCTGGCCTTGATGAAAAATACCATCACCGTGGTGACGCTTTCTGATCGGCTACATCCCGCACTGACACCAGCCGAATCACTTGTTGCTCTTCCCAATGTGACATTTCAAGAGATCCCCAGTGCGAGTCAGTTTAGTGCGTTCGCAGAATGTACTGAGCGTGGTATTAAAATTCTCGCATCAGAAGGGGAGGAAGCACTTTGCCAGGAGCGTGACGAGGTTTCCAGAAAGGACAATCACCAGCAAATTTTGGATGTAATTCTGGCTAGCTTAACAAAGTCATAAGAGTGCAACAATGCGGAGCTTTCTTACACATTGTGTGCTTGGACCTGCAAAGCGAGAAGTAAGTTTTTCAGGCTTGTCCCCACAACATATTGCAAGACATACTGATGACTGTATTACTTGCCCTAATTAAGTACTTGTACCAGCATTTTAAAACTTAGAAGAACACACAAAATACCAACGACTTTCTTAAGAACTTTATTTGGAAAATACTCTGCGCAACGCACTCCGATGCTAGTAGTTAAGTAGCTGCTAATGGAGAAGCTGATCATTGCAGGAAGGTATATGTATCCTAATACTAAGTTGTTCCAATCTGTATTTTCCCACCCGTTTAACATGTAACCGAGGCTTCCTGATAGCGCGATAGGGAAACCTATCGCAGCAGAGGTGCCAATAGCTCGTTTTACCTCAAAATTTTGCTGGACAAGATAGGGGATGATCAACCCTGCACCGCTTATAGAGACAAGTGCTGATACAGAGCCAATCACCGAGCCTACAGTCATATTACCGATAGCCCCGTGTGGGTTCGGGTTGTACTCATTTTCAGGGTTGAGAAACATCTTATAAGCTACATACAACATGAATACGCTGAAAAAACCTGCCAGATAGACTCCTTGTAGATACGATGCTACGAATGTGGCGCAAAATGTTCCGACTAGAACTCCGCTCAACATTTTTACTACCATTGTCGAGTCTACATTCTCTTTTTTGTAGTGAGCGCGCATGCTGCCCAATGTTGTAATAATCATCGAAGCCATTGATGTCCCTAACGCAAGATGGACCACTTCTGTATCAGCTATTCCCTGTAGTGAAAACAGAAACGCAAAAATCGGGACGGCCATTCCACCACCACCCACACCAACGAGTCCAGCGAGAAAGCCAATGCCCAAGCCCGTTGTAATGTAATAGATAATAAAGATAGGTTCGTTCATGATGGTTCTGCCTTCGATAAAATGGTCGTTGCTAAAATGTTACTCGAACGCTAACTTGCTATGGTAACGTTATGAGGACAGAAAATAATGAATAATGGCCAAAATGGAATTGAGTAAATAAAGTGACAAACTCTGACTACAGCGAATGGAAAAATGGCGCCGCACTGATCGCTAAGGAGTGGCAGCATGAAAGGAGCGACTTCAAACATTTGGATCAACGGCCACATAATTGGCACAGTCATCATCGAGGCCAGTTACTGTGTATAGATGAAGGGCTAATTCAGGTCAAAACCGATGAAGGAACGTGGATACTACCACCTCACCGAGCTGGTTGGATCCCCCCGGGTGCGATGCACAGTGTTTATTTTTGTGGTTCTCTGAAAGGTCGTTCATTACTGTTTACTCCAGAGAGTTGTGAGCGGTTTCCAATGAGACCTTGTGTGATCCAAATGAGCGATGTCTTGAAAGCCCTATCGGTTAGAGCATCGATATGGAGCAAAACAGACGATCTATCCATACAGTCTTTACGTATTCTTGCCGTAATATCCGATGAAATCGTCAATTGCCCTCATGAGTCACTCCACATCCCACTGCCCAGAGATCCGAGACTGCAAAAAGTTACTCAAGCGATTTTAATAGACCCAAACAGCAAACATTCTGTGGAGCATTGGGCAAAGATCGGGGCAGTCTCATCTCGGACGTTAAGACGATTGATTCGAAGTGAGTTAAACATGAGTTTTAGTGAATGGCGGCAACAAGCACTGCTAATACATTCGTTAGAAATGATGGCTTGCGGAGAATCCGTAGGAGAGGTTGCACATGCTTTGGGTTATTCGACGCCCAGTAACTTTATCGCGATGTTTCGTCGGGTCTATGGTGATTCACCCACGCGTTACTTTTCGAGTCGTGGCATATAGTTGCCAAGAGCTTACCTAAATTAGGTTCGTTTTTATGTACTGAGGTTTTACATACATTTACTCACCCAACATAAATACGTGCTTCTCTCACCAATATTCTGTTTGGGCCATTATCGCTAACATCCAGACGCGAAATAGCATAAGATACACGGCCTTTACTAGCACTGAGCCACTCATCGTAATGACAGATAAAACACAGCAAGCGACATTTGCCGATCTTGGTCTGATTCCAACCTTAGTCGAGCGACTAGAAGCGTTAGAATACAGCCAACCGACGCCCATTCAATCTCATACCATTCCTTATATCCTTGAAGGGAAAGACATTGTTGGCGGTGCCAATACGGGATCTGGTAAAACCGCTGCTTTTTCGCTGCCAATTCTGCAAAAAATTGTTCAGCAAAACGAAACAAATCATCGCCGTGGTAACTTCGTTTCTCACCTGATTTTAGTTCCAACTCGTGAGCTGGCATCACAGGTGGCATACAACGTCAAATCTTACTCATACCATCTTAGAGATAAGATCAAAACGGTTGCCGTATTTGGTGGTGTATCGGTGAACCCACAAATGCTGGCGCTTCGTGGTGGCTGTGACATTATCGTAGCTACGCCGGGTCGATTACTTGATCTGGTATCCAGTAACGCGATTAAGTTGGACCAAGTAAAAACGCTCGTGCTCGATGAAGCTGACCGTATGTTGAGCCTCGGATTTATCGAAGAACTCAATAAGATTCTTGCGTTACTGCCAGAGAAGAAACAGACGCTGCTATTTTCTGCTACTTTCCCTGATAAAGTCACGACGCTGTCTCAGCAATTGCTCCGCGACCCTGTTGAAGTTCAGTTGCAGAGCGCAGAAGCCAGCACTTTGGTGCAACGCGTGTTTAGTGTAAATAAAGGTGAGAAAACGGCGGTACTTGCGCACTTAATCAAACAGCATCAGTGGCGACAGACTTTGATTTTTGTGAATGCTAAGAATGCCTGTAACCATTTAGCTCAAAAACTGTCAAAACGCGGTATTACAGCTGAAGTTTTCCATGGTGATAAAGGGCAGGGCGCTCGTACTCGTGTACTTGACGGTTTTAAGTCTGGCGAGATTCAAGTTCTTATTGCCACCGATATCGCAGCACGTGGCCTTGATATTGAAAAGCTGCCAGTGGTGATTAACTTCGATCTCCCGCGTAGTCCTGCTGACTATATGCATCGAATAGGGCGTAGTGGTCGTGCTGGTGAAGTGGGTCTAGGGTTATCTCTTATCGATTACGATGACTACCACCATTTCAAAGTGATAGAAAAGAAAAATAAGTTCCAACTTGAACGCGAGCAGGTAGTAGGTTTTGAAGTGGAAGACGATCAGAGTGAAGCCTACTTTTTACCAATGAAGCCGCGAGCAAAGCCGGCAGGTACGGGTAAAAAGAAGAAAAAGCGTAGTCAATAGAATACGTAAACAACCTGTGAGTTTACTTACGGGAGGCGCTGGAGAAGGGGGCGCACTAGCTTGAGTATTCGCTTCTAGCCATTTCTTTAAAGAACAATAGAGCCTTGCTGGAGCTACCAGTAGGGCTCTATTGCTTTTCAAGGTTATGTACTATCGACGCGTCGGACGTCCACGAGGTGAGCGTTTTTTAAATGCGGATGCAGCTTTAGCTTGTGACTTGAGGATAGAGTCAACGGTTAGCGGCATTGGCTCTTTAGGTTCAAGACCATGCGGGAACGTACGAGCTCTCGGTGGTAAATCATATTCTTCTTCACTTGCGCGTGGCATGCGCTTAAAGCGATAAAGGTAAAAGTTTTCTAATTTTTCTCTCGCCCATTCGGTCTTCTTTAAATACTTCACACTACTTGCAATCGAAGGCTTAGTGTTAAAGCAATTAAAGCGCATTGCTGTATCTAGAATGTCCCAGCCATAAAAATCCACCAACTCTTGCAACATAGTTTCTAGCTTTAACCCGTGCAGTGGGTTGTTTCGTTGCAGTTCGATTCTTTCTTCGTCAGTCATCATTTTAGGGGCCTTACTAATCAAAGGGTGGAGTTTAGCAAAGTATACATTACAGAGATATCTATAGTTAGGCAGCGATGGTTTGGATTGCAACTCGATTTGATGTTGTTAGTGCGTACTTGCATGAGCAAAATTAACCAATTACCTGTGTGAATACGGATATGTTTTTTCTACCTTGAAAAGCACAGGTGGAGTTGCGACTGTTCCTCTTCTTGAATTGCTGTTCAAAAAACTCTCACTAAACATCAGCGTACTCTAATGTCATGTTAAATATTTGTGCGATAAGTGAGATTTTTGTTGCCCTTTTACTAATGTCTAATATTCCTACCGATAGCAACACATGCTTAATAGGCTCAAATCAAAATTAGCCATACCGCTTTCTGAGTGTGGCCTCGATGTTTGATGTGGGTGTTGTCTCGTATTGGTCTGTATACCAAGCGAAACTCTAGTTGGCATAGTTCAACGTTGAAATATAACAAAGGATAGCTCAATGTCTGACTCAAGTAAGACCTTTTACAGGGATGTGCGCAAAAAACCGCATGAATTTGAAAGTCGTGAAGACTTTCTAAACCATGATTTAACTATCATGAGCTTTCGTCGCTGGGGTATTCATTTGCCATCACGTGATTACAGTATTGAAATCGAAGACTGGGTGCCTGCATTAGCCGCAACCATTGGTAAAGTGGTTATGGTCACCGCTATGGTTGCTGCCTTTGCTGCTCAGTTCGGTTTATCTCCGGAGTTCGTTGCAGAAAACGTGCGTTACGAATTGCTTATCGCGGGTGCTCTGTTCGTTATTTTGTTTTCTGCCATCCTAAACCCGAATGCAAACCTAGCCGGTACCCACGGCCCAATGATACCGCTGATTCCCATGATTGCTGCTGCAGGAGGGCATCCTCTGGCGCTTGGCTTGATGGTATGTGCTTTTGGCTTAATTCTCGCTTTGACTAAAGGCGGTTCTAAACTCATGACCTTGACTGGCATTGGAGTTCGAGGAGGGTTATTGATCTACCTAGGCGCTGTTGGGTTGCTCGGACAAATTAATAAGACTGAGGCGTGGGCTGCAAGTACAGACCAAGGTTACATTTCGTTTGTGGTCATTGGTCTAACGGTTATGGTTTATGCCTACCTAGCTAAGATCAACAAGCGTTGGTTGGCAATCCCACTGTGCTCTGCACTCGCGGGTATTGTTGCTTATTTGATGGGCGCTGAGTTTGCTTTTACCACAGAACCGGGCTTGCCTAATTTCAGTCCATTCTACTGGTGGGGTGAAGATACAGGCTGGCAACTAGGTTGGCCAACCTTAGAGCACTTTATTGCCGTGACTCCATTTGCGCTACTGGCAGTCGCTATGTGGTCCCCTGATTATCTCGGCCATCGTGTGTTCCAAGAACTTAACTACCCAAAAGAAGCGAAAGGCGTACTCATGGATGTCGACGACACGATGGTCGGAGCGTCTGTTCGTCAGGGGGTTGGCTCACTCTTAGGGGGCGGTAACTTAGCTTCTTCTTGGGGGACGTACATGATTCCAGCCGCAATTGCTAAACGTCCTATTCCAGGTGGCGCACTGTTAACGGGTTTCATGTGTATTGCCGCGGCGGTAATTGGTTACCCTATGGATCTAGCGATGTGGGAGCCTGTTCTGCGTGTTGCTTTGATTGTCGGTGTATTCTTACCGCTTTTAGAAGCGGGTATGCAGATGATCCACAAGCATAAAGATTCACTCAGTGCCGGTATCTGTATTTTTGCCTGTGCATTCGTTAATCCAGTCTTTGGCTGGGCAATCACGATGCTGCTGGATAACCTTGGACTTATCGGCGACCATGAGCGTGCCAACGAACTCTCGAGAAAAGATAAATACCTGATTCCTGGCACTGCATTTATCGTTTGTGCAGGTTCGCTTGCTGTCGTTGGTCAGCTTCCGGGTATTCCTGCTCTGATCGGTTAATCGAATTATGTTCTAAAGGACTAGTTGGAGTGGTAAGTAAGAGGGCTTTCTCAAGCTATGCCTATTTCTCAAAAGTAAAAGGTTTGGACTGTGTAGTTAAGCCTTCAAAGCGCATGTAGGGAAAGCAAGGCTCAAACAAAAAGCTACCTAGTAATAGGTAGCTTTTTGTATAGACATTTAGCCTACGAAGTCGTGACTAAATAATTGATTCAATGCCATATTTTTCGCCGTAGTGTTCAACGACAAAATCAATGTCTTTGTCACCGCGACCGGATAAGTTGATCAGAATTGAGCCAGTTTCTCCTTGCTTCGCGAGTTTAATCGCGTAAGCGACAGCGTGTGCGGATTCAATCGCTGGAATAATCCCCTCTTCGCGAGACAGTTCAAAGAATGCATCAATCGCTTCGTCATCGGTGATTGAGCCGTAATTGACACGGCCAATGTCTTTTAAGTAACTATGCTGAGGCCCAACCGATGGGTAATCCAAGCCACTTGCTACAGAGTACACTTCCTGAGGTTCGCCTTGCTCATCTTTAAGCATGTAAGACTTAAATCCGTGCATAATACCTGGCTCACCGAGTGTGAGTGTTGCAGCATGCTCGCCAACCTTTTTCAAAGAGCGGCCAGCGGGCTCGACGCCGTGAATAGCGACTTGTTCATCGTCTAAGAAAGCAGTAAATAGCCCCATCGCGTTAGAACCACCTCCAACGCATGCGACGAGATTATTGGGTAACTTGCCTGCCATTTCTTTGAATTGAACTCGTGCTTCGTTACCGATAATTGATTGGAAATCTCGTACCATTTTAGGGAATGGGTGAGGGCCAACGACAGAGCCTATCGCATAAAGTTGTGTGTCAGGATCTTTTAGGTAGGCTTCGAAGGCAGAATCAACCGCTTCTTTGAGAGTCTTGCGCCCGTGAGTAGCAGGGATGACATTGGCACCAAGGATTCTCATACGAACGACATTCGGGTGCTCTTTGGCAATATCAACTTCACCCATGTAAATATCGCACTTTAAGCCGACCAGTGCGGCGGCTGTCGCAAGCGCGACACCATGTTGTCCTGCGCCAGTTTCAGCAATCAGTTTCTTCTTACCCATCTTTTTAGCGAGAATGGCTTCTCCTAAGCAGTGGTTAATTTTATGTGCGCCTGTATGGTTTAAGTCCTCGCGCTTTAGGTAGATGTCTGCTCCGTATTTCTTAGACAAGTTTTCTGCATGGAAGATTGGGCTAGGTCGTCCAACAAAGTGCTTATACAGGCGAGCAAGCTCCGTTTTAAATTCAGGATCTTTGCTGCATTCCTCATAAGCTGCGTTGATGTCACGCATGATTTGTTCAAGCTCCGGCGGCACGAAGCTACCACCGTATTCACCAAAGTATCCTTCTTCATTGGGCATGATGAGATCAAACGAGTTTTTCATTATTTACATCCTAGTTAACGAAAGTATTGATACTTTTATACCCAAAATTTGGAAGAGGTTGTGTGATCAGTTGCTTAAATCAGAATTCGCGATCTAGTGAACTAGTTAAAAAGTACAATTTGTGTAGTTGTTAACGGGTTGGATATAACATAAGGTGGGGTTTCAGAGGCGCAAAAAAGCCCCGAGAGATCCTAGGCTGTCATAAGAGCCTCTCGAGGCAAACAGAGTGCTGGAAATACACTCTGCGATGGTGTCTGGAAACAAAAGTTAGATTCGTTTCCTTTGCCAGATATTAGGGTTTTAGAATGAGCTGATGTCAGCGAAATGTCACAAGTTAATCGCGGTATCTAAAGCTTATTTTTTATTTTTGAACAATGGGTTAGAAAATAGACTACAACAGACTAACCTACCGTGTGTTCTGCATCTTTTAAATTGAACATGATCTTTCTTTGTTTCGAATCGACGTCTTTAACTAACACGTGCACTTTAGTCCCTAAAGTAAACGTGGTGCTCTGGCTGGAAATTTTTTGTTTGACTGCATCAAATTCGAACTCACCATTTTGGAAACTTGATAAAGGAATGAGACCTTCGATTCGGTTTTCCTCTAACTCAACAAATACCCCGAAGTGTGTGACCCCAGACACTGTCCCCGTGAAGTGTTGCCCGATAAATGGCTTCATGTAATGACATTTCAGTGCTGACTCAACCTCTCGACTCACTTCATCTGCCTGACGAGATTGATGCGAACAGTGCACGCTCAGTTGCTCGATTACTTTTGTATCGTAAGGGTAGTTGTCCGCAGCACCTGTCAATTGACGAAGAGGTTTTAGTTTCATGAGCAGACTGCGTAACTTGCCTGTTTTTTGCTCTCGAAGTTTAGCGCGAATGGCGCGGTGAACGAGTAAGTCTGGGTAACGACGAATTGGCGAAGTAAAGTGCGCGTATGCGTCATAGGCTAAACCGAAGTGACCCATATTCTTCGGCGAATACTCGGCTTGACTCTGAGAACGTAGCAGTAGGGTACGAATCACATCACACTCATCTAAATCTCGTACTTGTTCCAGTAATGCGTTGTAGTCATGAGAAGTTGGTTTATCACCACCCGCAAGCGTTAGCCCTTTGTCTGCAAGCATCATTCTTAATGAAGACAGTTTTTTCATCTGAGGACCAGAGTGCACGCGGTATAAGCTCGGTATTTTTTGTTGCTGCAAAAATTGAGCGGTGGCAACGTTGGCACACAGCATGAATTCTTCGATCATTCGGTGGGCATCATTTCGAACTACCGGAACGATGGACGCGATTTTCTTTTTATTGTTTAACGTGAATGAAAGCTCTTGCGTGTCAAAATCAATGGCACCACGGACTTGACGTTGACCAGATAGGTTCAAATACAAGCGATGGAGATTCACCAGATGCTGTTTAATGTTTTGTTTTGGGTTCTTACCTTGGTATTTTTTTGCTTCCGTTGATTGGGAAACAATGCGGTAAGCTTCGTTATAAGTTAAACGAGCATGCGAGTGAATGATCCCTTCAGAAAACTCTGAATCTAGCATGTTACCTTCGTCGTCAAAGGTCATCTCACATACCATAACCAATCGGTCTTCATTCGGGTTAAGCGAGCACAAACCGTTAGATAATGTTTCTGGTAGCATTGGTACAACGTATCCGGGGAAGTAAACGGACGTTGCACGAGATTGCGCCTCAAGATCTAAATGGTCGTTTGGCTGAACGTAGTGAGATACGTCTGCAATCGCAACGAATAACTTCCAATGCCCATTGTCCATTTGGTATGCGTAAACGGCATCATCAAAGTCTTTCGCGTCGTCCCCATCGATAGTGACGAACGGTAAATCTCGATAATCCACTCGTGACGTTTTGTCTTTTTCTTCTACGTGATTGCCAAATGCGGAAGCAGCGTGAAGAACTTCATCATCCCAATGGTCATTGATGCCATGTCGACGTAACGCCAATTTAACTTCAATCCCTGCTTCTCCCGGACGCCCTAATACTTCCGCCACTTCAACTGTTGTTGATTGTCTGTGATCTGGATAGGCAGTGACTTTACAATGAACGAGTTTACCGGCACTTTTGGTGATAAGATCATTTGGTGTGACATGAATGGTTTGAGTCAGTTTCGCGCTTTCTGGCACTAGATAGAAGTTCGAACCTTTTCTCTTTAACAAGCCTACGATGTGGGTTGTTTTTCGTTCCACTATTTTGATGAAACGATGATTTGAGCGTCCTTGATGCTGAGCATTGCCTTTCAGAACCAGTACGATATCGCCATCAAACACATGAGTAAGTTGGTGTTTAGGTAAGAAAAGGTCTTTTTCATTACTGTCGTAAGTGACAAAACCAAAGCCGTCTGCGTGAATGCTGACCTTTCCAGAAACCAAAGCGGTTTGATCGACTTTTTTATAACCACGGCGATGCGTGAAAATCAACTGGCCATCGCGCTCCATAGCGCGTAAACGTTTTTTTAAAGCGTCTTTTTGTGGTTTCTCATCTAAGCCAGTAGAGCGAGAAATTTGCTCGTGACTTAAGTGATTTTTGACTTTATCGAATAGGCTAAGGATAACGTCTCGGCTAGGGATAATTTGCTCGTAATTATTAGAATTTATTGATTGTGCGGATATATTTAATTTCATTTTTTTCTCTTATATTCGCCAATCGCTTTTATTTTATAAACTTTATTTATATGAGCAAAGCATGAGGCGAAGTGATTCAGATATGAATCAGATTAATTTAATTCCAAACTGGAATTGCAAGGTAGGTAGTGTGATTACCTAAAGATGTATACCAAAGTGACTTTATTGAAAGTGATTAATGACGGTGTGGGAGAGGTAAGTGATTTGGGTATATAAACTTAGATAGAGAATAGTAAGGGCGGCAATAAGTGGAAGGGGATTGTGGCACCAACAACGTTGATGCCACACAAAGAATTACAGTGCTGTTACTTCAGCAGCTTGTAAACCTTTGTTACCTTGTTCAACAACGAACGATACTTTTTGGCCTTCAGTAAGAGTTTTGAAGCCTTCAGAAACAATAGAACGGAAGTGAACGAATACGTCATCACCGCCATTGTCTTGAGAAATAAAACCAAAACCTTTAGTTTCGTTGAACCATTTTACTGAACCAGTTAATTTATTAGACATAGATACCTCTATATTTGATTGTTTTAAATATTGAATTTTTAGCTAATATCAAGTGCTACTATATGATTTTAGAGATAACTATTTTGTCGCAGGAACGTAAACGAGGAATTCGATGTGGAACTGAGAGAAACTTTGATCTTTAATTACATTAATAGCTCTTTCCGTAAGAGCTGATGTGCAGTATACCGACAAAATTAATAAAGGCTAGCCTTTTCTTTTTTTATTTTTTAAGTACACCAAGCGCATTGCTTTCAAAGCATACGCTTGGTGTATAAGACGGCATGGTGTTATAGATGGTGCTGAGCGCTTAGTGTTTTCTGGTTGAGCCGTTACGAACGATGTCTTTACCATTGTCATATACGTGCTGCGAAACCCAGCGGCCAAGGAGCAATTGGTGCTTTTCTCCTAATACGGCAACAAATGGACGGCCATCGGTATTAGAGGTGGCTAGCGCAACGCCAGTGACACCTTCAAGACCCAGAGCGCCGCTTTCTACTAAATGCAGAAATGCCTCTAACTCTTCAATCGTTTCGATTACATGGTTATCAATATTCATTGTATTCAATCTCTTCGAATTGCATTGCGGTCGCGTACTCTACCTAAGTTAAGCGTGGAAACCAAGTTTCTGCGTGAGCCATGTAATGAGAGAGCCTCGCCCTGCCACTAATCATCGATAGTTAGTCTCGATAGTCCGGAACTTGTCTAGATTCAATAAAGTGAAAACCCTCGCTTGTTAGACATGAGTCACATAATGTTGTCTGGCTTATGTCAACAATACTTTTGCTATTGGATGGGGTGAAGGGGAGTGCAATAATTTGTGAAACTCTTTTCCTAAAGGCTGTTATGAAGAAAGTCCTGATTACCGGTTTTGAACCTTTTGGTGGTGACGCCATTAATCCCGCCTTAGAAGCGGTGAAGCGATTAGAGGGTGCGGCAATAGAAGATGCCATGATCGTTACTTGCCCAGTTCCTGTGATTCGGCATAAGTCAGTGAATACCGTTATTGATGCAATAGAAGCGCACCAGCCAGATTGTGTGATTACCGTTGGGCAAGCGGCCGGACGTGGCGCGATCACCCCAGAGCGTGTCGCAATTAATGTGGATGATTTTCGTATTCCAGATAACGCTGGTCATCAGCCAATTGATGAACCCGGAGTGGCTGACGGCCCAGATGCTTACTTCTCGACGCTGCCGATAAAGCGTGTTGTTCAAACGCTGCAAAAGCAGGGGATACCTAGCCAGATTTCCAACAGTGCCGGAACATTTGTATGTAACCACCTTTTTTATGGCATCCAACATTATCTAAAAGACAAACCAATTCGTCATGGGTTTGTTCATATCCCATTATTGCCAGAACAAGCAGCAGGTGGCAGTCAGCCTTCCATGTCTCTGGAGATGATAGTCGAAGGGCTAAGGCTGGTGGCTCAAGTTTGTATTGCCAATGAAAACGACATATTGGTCAGCGGCGGGTCGATTTGCTAGTAAGTGTTTTACAGTCCACTAAGTGTCTGAAAGCTAGTAATAAGTTCATCGTTTGATGTTGCAATAAATGTTAGCTTTGTCAAATTTCACAAGTAGCGAAAGGAGTAGCATTGAATAGTCAGGTTGGATGTTGTTCAAACTGGCATTCCCCTAGTACAGGAGGTGTTAGGGGCTACCCTTACGAAAGGCGAGTTATCATGAAAAGCAACAAAAGTAAGTCAATCGCACTTATCTCTGTCGTTGTTTTCGCATTGGCTATCGCTGCGCTTAAATTCGAAAACACACTCGGAGTTCTTCCCATCGTAGTCGCTATTATCGCGTTTTTTACCTGCGTCATTTACACCAGTATGTATCTTTCTGATATGAAGCGTTCAGAGTTGATAAGTCACTCTGATCATTCTCAAAAAATGTGTACCCACGCATCACGCAATGAGCTTGATGAGCGCGATAAAAAGCGTTGAAGCGAGTCACATTCTCCGTATACTTTGCTGGAGCATTAATGCACTAACGTGTCGGAGATAAGCATGTCAAATCGAGTACCAACCAACATACTGACCGGATTTTTGGGTGTCGGTAAAACGACCACGATTTTAAATCTACTGAAGAACAAACCGGAAAACGAAAGCTGGGCGGTTTTGGTCAATGAATTTGGTGAGATTGGCATCGACGGTGCATTGATGACAGACCAAGGTGCGCTGATTAAAGAAGTGCCGGGTGGCTGTATGTGTTGCACGGCGGGTGTGCCGATGTCGGTCGGTATTACCGCGTTACTGCGCCAAAAACCGGACCGTTTATTGATTGAGCCGACAGGCCTTGGTCATCCAAAACAGGTTATCGCGACGCTTACCTCAGAACAGTATGAACCTTACGTTGATCTAAAAGCGACGATCGCTCTGGTTGATCCGCGTAACTTAAGTGATGAAAAATATCTTTCTAACCAAAATTTCGTGGACCAGTTAGACAGCGCAGATGTGGTTATAGGCAGTAAGGTTGACCTTTGTACCTGTCACGACATTGATGTGTTTAATGACTGGGTGACGGACCAATCTCCCTCAAAAGTATTCAGTAAGCTTATTCATGACGGTGAGTTACCGATAGAAGTCTTGGATATCGAACGGGTTTACGGCAGCGCTTCTTCCCATATCGAGTCACATCATCATGACCATGCTCACCAAGAGCCTCAATTCCAGTTGCCGCCAGGTGAAGCCTTTGTGCGCAAAGAGAACAAAGGGCAAGGGTATTTTAGTTGCGGGTGGTTGTTTGGGGCAGAGTACACGTTTGATTTTGATAAACTTTTCTCAATGCTTTCGGAATTAACGGCGGAACGTGTTAAAGCGGTGGTCAACACAGATCAGGGGTGTTACGCGTTTAATGTTGCCAACCGAGTCGTGTCGGTGAATGAAATCAGCTTAGAAGGGTTTGAATCACGATTAGAAGTGATAGATTCTCAGTTGTTGCCATGGGATGAACTTGAGCAAATTCTCCTTCAGTTGTCTGGCATTAAGCGTTAAATCGAACAAATGTTAAACGGAAACGGTGAACCAGCAATCTGTCTGCGTTCGCCGTTTTTTCTTTTGTAGCGTTTCAATGAGAAAAGTGAGATAAATCACTCAAATTCGGGTATAGTGCACGGCTAAATTTTTAAAGCTATTTTTAGTGGTTTGTTTAAGGAATACGCTCAATGTCATTTTCATCTCAAGGTTTTGCGCCAGAAGTGGTTAAAGCACTGGCAGAATGCGGTTATGAAAAGTTAACGCCAATTCAACAGAAGGCGATTCCAATGGCTCGCAAAGGCCATGATATTTTCGCTACAGCACAAACAGGTACTGGTAAAACGGCTGCGTTTTCTCTGCCTATGATTCAGCAGTTGTTAGACAGTAACCGTAGCGCTTCTCGTAAGACTGCTCGTGCACTTATCTTGGCTCCAACTCGCGAGCTTGCTGAACAAATTGCTGACAACATCAAAGCTTATACGAAGTACACCAATCTGTCGGTGGCGGCGATTTTCGGTGGCCGTAAAATGTCTTCTCAGGTTGCGGCACTGGAAAATGGTGTTGATATCCTTGTGGCTACACCTGGTCGATTGGAAGAACACATCGAACAAGGTAATGTCTCGGTTGCACACTTAGAGTTTTTGGTGTTTGATGAAGCAGACCGTATCTTGGATATGGGCTTTATTCATGCAGTTCGTAAGATCATGCTGGATGTGGATACAGACCCACAAATCATGATGTTTTCGGCAACGACTTCAAGCCAGCTAAACCTGTTAGCGAAAGACATTCTGCGTAAACCAAAACGTATCGAAGTAGAGCGTGCAAATACTACGGCACAAACAGTTGCTCACGTGCTATATCCAGTTGATCAAGAGCGAAAAACGGAACTGCTTTCAGAGCTAATTGGTCGCAAAAACTGGAAACAAGTGTTGGTATTTGTGAACTACAAAGAGACCGCAAACGAAGTGGTAAAAGAGCTGAAACTTGATGGTATCAAAGCGGTGGTTTGCCATGGTGACCGTGCTCAAAGCGCTCGTCGTCGTGCGCTAGAAGAGTTCAAGTCTGGCAAAGCACGTGTCATGGTGGCTACCGATGTCGCTGCTCGAGGTCTAGATATTGAAGACTTACCTCACGTTGTGAACTATGACATGCCTTTCCTAGCGGAAGATTACGTTCACCGAATTGGTCGTACGGGTCGTGCAGGTAAACAAGGTCATGCTGTTTCATTTGTAAACCGAGATGAAGAGCTCACGGTGGTTCAGGTTGAAAATCTAATCCAGCAACGCATTCGCCGTATTGAGCTTGCAGGCTATGAACCAAAACAGCGTGAATCTTACATTGAAAAGCTGCACTCAAAACCAGCATTCAAGAATCGTCAAGGTCGTCGTAATAATCCGAACCAGTCGGCAACAGACCAAGGGTCGGCAGAGCGTCGTCTTGCTATGGTGAAGCGCCTGAAAGCGCGTCGTGGCGCAAAGTAAATTACATCAGTTTGTGATGAAAAGAGCCCCTCAATTGAGGGGCTCTTTTTGTTTGCCGTTTCGCGTTAATTTAGGCCAAGCATATTGGGTTCACCACGATAAATAATGCGATCGTTTCCTCGGTGAATACCAAACGTAACAATGACGGGTGGGTTTTCCTCTTCACTTGTAGAGCTATCCCAGTCGTATTTCAGCCAAGGGATGCGATTGCCTGAGCTGTCTAAATCTAGGTGGAATTGTATTTGCTCGCGCGCTGAGTCAATTTGGCTTGCAACGATATCGGTCATTCTGCCAATACTCATCGTTCCAACGCCAGAAAGCAGGGCGTTGTTTGCTGGCGCATGCGACCAAATTGGCGTGCTGAAGTAATATTCACCATTCGCCGTTGTTGAGCTGTCATCGAAGTTAGTCGTAAATCGACCGTTTTGCCAAATTTCCACATCAAGTGGCACTTTGATCACCATGCCTTGGTTGCCACCCACATCTTGAAAGTTCAAACGACCGAATCGAATGTCCGGTTGTTGAGTGAGCATTTCGCTGTTATCAAAGAAATTTACCTCATCAACGGCTTTAGTCGTGACTATACCTATTTTGCTGCTGTCACTGTTAGTCCCTTTATTAAATGGGCCATCAGGATATTGTTTATCGGTCGTGTTCTTTTTCCAACATGGGCTATTGTTACAAGTCGCATTGGTTGAGGGCTTCTCGATAACAAACGTTCCGACACTCGCGTTACCCAGTAGTTTCCAGTCTACCTTCTTAGGCTTAGGCGGCAAAAACCGATCGGAGTATGAGCTTAGTTCGCCTAAGTCGAAATGTTGTTGAAGGTTAGATGAAAAGTGGACGTAGTTCTTCACGTTTTCCTTATTCGCATTGAGTGCGACAACATCGTAAGTGACTTTCTCAAAAGGTTGATTCATGTAAGCAAAAGTTTGGCCATGTGGGTAGTGCCATTCTTGGTCTTGCACTTGAAAATATTTTGGGTAAAAACGACCGATGTAACGATAGCCTTCGTTAACAGTCATACCTAGATATTTACTTTCTAGGTTTGCTTTTACTCTCAAGCTCCCGACTTCTTCCCAATATAATCCATTAAAGACGAATTGATCATTCTTGGCTGAATTATGCGCCTGAGCCAGTGAGTCACTACTTTGTAGCAATTTCGAGGTTTGGTTCGCTGTCTCTGATGGCGTATATTGCTCACTCGACAAGACAACCGATGCTGCTGGAGCGCCATCAAGCATAAAATTACGGGTGATAGATGCATCACAATAACGTGCTGATTCAACAGAACCACTTACAGAGCCGTCAGGTTGCCAAATGATGGGTTTCACTGTTAGAGAGAAAAGTTCTCCGGCAGCAATAAACCCATCTCCTTGTTCAGAGGTGCCAGAAGGCAAAGCACGTTGGTTGTCACAGATAGCCAGTGTCCATGGTCGCGAGTACACATTAAATGTTCCTTTCACTTCCACTTTGCCTTCTGGCACCTCTGAACAAGGAGATGGGTTTATTGCTGCCGGAGAACTTTTCTCTCTAACAGTGAAACCCATCATTTGGCAACCTGACGGCTCTGTAAGTGGTTCTGTTGAATCAGCACGTTATTG
>NZ_JAWJYE010000023.1:0-22865 GCF_032970445.1 Vibrio sp. T13N | reverse complement strand
TCGGTCACAGATATCCACTTGCTCGAAGTGGTAACGTTCACTCTCTGAGACATGAACCAGTGACTCTAGATTCCCTGCGTAGGTCAGTTTATCTAAATTGATAACGGTATCTTGGGTGTCACGAATGATATGTCGGACAACAGCTGAGCCGATAAAACCAGCTCCACCGGTTACTAAAATTTTCATGAAAACAACTTCTCCTACAACCTTGATGCACTCAAGATTAATTTATTTTAGTATGCCTAAAACCATACTTCGCTAAAACGATCACGACCCCAAATATTCCTCCAAGTAAAGTACCCAGAATACAAATAAGAGCTCGCTTAGGCTCAGCTTTTACCTCAGGAATTACTGGTGGATCTATCATTTTAAACACAAACTCTTCCTGAACTTCAGCTAACATTAAGCTTTTTGTTTGCTCTTCAATTAGCTTGTAAAATGTGCTTTGCATGTCTGCAACAGAAGTCTTTTCCAATTGTAAATTTAAATACTCTAAGTTTTTTGATGTTTCAGCAATAGTTCTTTCGCGCATCACGTTATTTAAGTCATCGATCAACCATAACAACCACTGTTGTGCAATAAAAGGAGAATTGTGACTAATAGAGATAGTATATAATCCGCTATCTTTATTCTCAGAGACTTTTATTATGTCTTTTATGAATATTTCGTAAGCTTCTTGTGCGGTTGGTATAGGACCTCTCATACCATCTGGTTGGCGTATCCACGTACTTGATTCAGAGTCATATACTTCGTTGTCAAGAATTAGTGTATTTTTCTCCATATCCCAACCTTTCACTGCCATTAATGGTACGAGCAAACCGTGAGATGAGATAAAATTATTAATAAACTTCCTCGACGTTAACACTTGGATAGCTAAATCTGTTTGGCTACTTTCACTCCCTCCCAAACTTACGCCCGCTAGCGTCGCAAGCCCACCTAATTGCCCTGCTATTTTAGATAATCCTCCACTACTTGAGGTCTCTGCTGGAGCAAGTAAGGTATCTGCTTTATAAATATTGGGCAATGAGAGAGCATATATAATAGAAGCAACGCCAAACAAAACCGTCACAACCAAGATAATAAACTTTCCTTTCCATAGGTTAATGACAAGCTCACGTAGATCTATTTCCTTTGGACGGGCGAAATCTGCTTCCGTCGGGCACGGTAAAGACCGATCTGAGTAATTTTCTCGATTCATTTTTTTCGTATATTGATGATGCATAAAGTACCGCTAGTTAGAAGAGTACTTTATGCTGTTCTAGTTTTAGAAAAAAGTACAACAAATAGTTGCCACTAATTTATTTCAATGCGTTAATCGCTACACCAGTTTGATATAGGATCTGTGTCGCAGCTGTCCAAGTACTTAGTGCATCTCTATAGTCAGTATCAATTGGCACAACGATGGTATCGCCAGCTTTTAACCCTTCTTTATTATTTCCGAACCAATAACCTGATGAGGGCTTGTAAACAGAACCATCCGCACGCACTACAAAAATGCGGTCTTCGTCCGCTTGCTTTTTAGCACCACCCGCTTTGTTCAGATAATCATCGACGTCAAGTTTGTCGTCCAACAAGTAGGTAATTGGAACCTGAACTTCTCCCATGATTGAGACTGTGTTGCGGAAGGTCGGCACAAAGAGGAAGTCTCCATCTTCTAGCATAAAGTCTGCTGAACGCTCACCCTTTAAGATACGGTTTAACTGTACCACCATACGGCCAAGTGCTTTGCTGCGACTTGCCTCCTCAACAAATGCTAACGTTTTTTCTGGGTCTGAAATTACAGAACCTATATTACTATCTGCTCGAAACGTTTTCTTCGCGGTTTCTTTACGCATATCCGCTGCGTATTGATTTAATAGCTTCTGCTCTTGTAAGCGTAATGCTTCACGCGTAAATATTGCTCCTTGAGGGTGAGCAAACTCGGTTAGACCGCCCGCTCGCTCCAATAACTCATTCAGAGTTTCACCTTGACGCACGGTATAGGTTCCAGGGAAACGAACTTCACCCTGTAAAGTGACTGTACTTTGTAGCTTCACATTTGGCTTTTCTAGGATGTTCAAACGATCTCGGCCTACGATAATTGCATCGTCCGAAGCACTGCCTTGGATTGCTTTACGCAAATCAATACGTTCAACATCAATATACGCACGCTCATCCGCACTATTAATCGCGGTTCGCGCTAGTTCTGCATTAATTGTGAATGCGTTGTAAGTCAAACCACCAGCAGCTTCAATAAGCGTTGATACCGTCATTCTTGGAGTGATCGGGTAGCGTCCTGGGTGCTTCACTTCACCAAAGACTTCAGCAATTTGAGGGGCTAGCCCCAAACGAGACTGTTGCTGAAGTTGTAACAACACTGGGGCAAGTAAAGTGCGACGAGTATTTTGCTTCAGCTTTTCAAAGTCTTCCTCTGTAATCTCTTTACCACGGAAAATGATTTTAGCTGGTTTCGCCTGCTCTGTGGCGTTCTGGTTGTTCAGCATACCGTTTTCTGAATGCGAAACGGCAACAGAAGAGCTCATCACTTCTTGCTCTTTCTGTTGTTCCAGCTCAGCTTGCTCTTGCGCTTGCTCCAATGTTTTTGCTTTTGAAACAGCCTCTTGTGTTGCCAATGTATCCAAATCTTCGTTATTAAAGCGGTTGAAAACCAATATACGATCTCGTGATTGTAACTGGAGGTTGTCTCGGCTACCTGGTGATAGAATTGCGTTGGCTAAACTTAGTTGGAACACTTCAATATCACGCTGTGGATTAATCTCTCTTACCACAACGGCATAGTTAACATCAGCTGTAGAATTAAAAGCTGAGTCAACAGATTTGAAAAGATCGGCAACACGAAGGCCATTACGCCATTCCACATAGCCAGGATGACGAACATCCCCCTCTATCTGCACGTAACGAGTAAGCTCTTCGCTTTTTTTCAAGATCTTGATGGCGTCGCCATTTTTAACTTTACTCTGTCGATCTTGCGTTTTATTGAAATCAAGTGTCAAAGCCTCACGAGCGCCATGTGAAGCGTAGCGTTTTATCTCCAACTGCTCGACATGAGCATTCGCAGTAAAACCACCTGCCATCTGAATAAGTTGTTGGTAAGTTTCACCGGCCTTGACTTCATAAATTGCCGGACGGTTGATCTCGCCTTCTATAGACACTGTATCGTTAACAGAACCAATTAAAACAACATCATCCGGTAGTAAGCGCACATCATTACTTGCATCACCTTTTAGTAAAAGGTCATACATATCCAACTTACGAATGATTTTACCATCACGCTTTAGCTGGATATCTCTCAGCGCCCCACTTTCACCAAAACCGCCGCTGTAATAAATAGCTTGTGAAATTGTCGTTAATGCGCTAACCGTGTAGGCACCAGGCTTATATGCATCCCCCATTACAAACACTTGCATGGTGCGTAATTCACCCAATGAGATATCGCTGCGCACACCAATCATTTGCTCTTTTACTCGTTGAGTCAGGGAGTCACGTACATCAGAAAAGTGCATGCCAGCAACATTTACCGGCCCAAGTGAGGGGAAGTTGATTGTGCCCGCACGATTTACGCGTAAACGATGCGTTTCATTCTCCTTACCAAACAACTGCACAATGATTTCATCACCTGCACCCACGGTGTAATTTGCTGGCACAGGAACATCACTGATCGGAGCAAAAGTGCTTGGAGAACCAGCAAAAAGATCTAAACCAAAACGTTTAAGCTCTTCCTGCTCACCTTTTTTGAGCCATTGTTCTTCGATATTGGAAGATACAGCGCCACTAGATTCAGCTCTAGGTTTGATTACTTGCGGGTTTTCGTAAGGAGACTTGTTTGAAGATGAACTAGAAGGAATGGAGAAACCATATTTACTCGCCAAGGCCTGTTGTTGGTCGGCGGGTAGATTTTGAAACATTTTCATTTGTTCTGGAGTGGGTGTTTGTGCCATTGAATAAGACGCAAACGTACTTGCCAATATAAAAGCGGCAATAGAGAAATATCCTTTAAACATGGTATGTCACTATAATAATTGAATAAAAGACCCTAGCCCCAAGTTTGAGCTCTAGGTATTTAAATTAGAAACGGTGCTGAAAACCTAATGTAATCGAGTTAAGGCGAACTTGGTCTTCAGAGACGTTATCAACGAACTCAAATATCACCGCGCTTTGGTTATTTAAAGCGTAGTGCATACCTAACCCAAAACTAAATCCTTGTTCTTTGTGAGAACCTACATTTTGTAGATCAAGCTGAACGCTTGAATACCCAGCTAGACCATAAAGTGCAACTCGCTCTGAAACCGGCATATTCAACTTAACAAAGCCGCTCAAAGCGCTATCAACGGCAAGACCACTGTCACGTTGAACTGATGTCCCATAACGTCCTTCGAGACCAATGTAGTCATTAAAGAAGTACCCTGCTTGCGCACTAAGAAGGAAAGGACTCCCCTCTTTTACGGACTCAGAAGACGAGCTTTTCAATTCTGCATTTGAGTAGCTCACTAACGCACCAGCATAAAAATCGGCTGACGCTGAAAAAGAACTCAGGCTTAAGCCCAGTGCACTAAGTATTCCTAAACAATGCTGCTTTCTTATCACGTAAAAGTCCCTAGTACTGGTAATAATATGGGCTGCCAAAGCAAAGTTAAGCGTGCTATGCAGGCCATTAAATACTGAAGAGTTGGCACGCTACCGCCCTGAGGCGTTGAGCGTAAGCCACTGTATCGCTTTCTATATGGTGTAAGTAAAAACGACCTATTGACTCCAAGCCTCTAGTGCTGGAGGAAATAGGCCGACAAATTATGCACTCTTGATAGTTTATCAGCAAGCAAGGGAGCAAGATAACCGCACAATGTCACGCTGGTGTTAGAAATGAGATCGTAAGCCATAGCAAAATAAGAAACTATTTACATGCTAAGGCTTTTTTATCTAGAATATAATTTGGAGCATTTTTTATGCTACCAAACATCGATGTTTTTATACCGGATATACAAGGATTAATAATGAAGAATACAGCTCTAGCTATTCTTATGGCTCTAAGCGCATCAACTGCATTTGCAGCAGAAGAAGCAGGTTCAGCAGGCGCAGCTTCTGCATCTGCAACAGGCACAACAGCTGTAGCAGTAGGTGCAGCAGCAGCAGTAACTGTAGTAGCAGTTGCAGCGTCAGATAGCGACTCAACATCTACTTCAACATCTACTTCTACTTCTACTTCTACAAACTAATTTCGTTTTGTAGATAGAAGATAATCGCCCTGAATGACTCAGGGCGATTTTATTTGTAAGAGGGAATAATGAATATCTTCCGAACGTCTAAATGGATACAACCACTCCTCACTCTTCCGCTACTAAGTTTACTCTTTGGCTGCACACAGAAATTCAATGATGTTTCAGCAACCGTCCAAGAAGCGTACGGTAACTACATTGATGTAGAGATGACACCAGAAGAAATAAATGCTGTTCCATATGCCAGTGCCTACTTGAAACTTGGAAATCAAAAACAGGTGTTTGTTGTTTTAGCTTTCGCGGAACGAAACCCACTCAGTGGTAAAAAACAACTAAAATGGGTAAGCGCCGATAAAGCAATGCTCGTTACGGAAAATGGACATATTGTCAAAACGATTGGTCTACAGAGTGGGGACTTAGCGGGCGTTTACGGTGATGTGCCAGATTTTTCTTTAGATTCAACCTCTGTCAACTACGCACTCTCATACGATTGGGCGACACAATACCGTTATGGCTTTCCAGCAAATGTAACGCGCTCTTACTCAGGCCAAGAAACGTTAACAACACCTATTTCTAGCACTATAACCAACGTATATAGAGAAGTTGTTGAGTTTAGTAGCCTTTCTCGAGCGGTCGAAAACTACTATTGGGTCAATGAACAAGGTCAGGTCGTTAAAACCTTACAACACCTAGGGCCAAATATGATTCCGGTTGAGTTAACCATTTTGAAGGGATATAGCAAATCATGAGCAAGCAACTACTCACATTACTCGGTTTGGTCATGCCGCTTTTGAGCACACATGGCTTCGCTCAAACAGAAGCCTCTACTACACAGCCATTAAATGTTGAGTTGCTGGAGGTAGGCAAACAGCTAAAATTCCAAGGGCCTGCTCGTTTAGAAAGTGTGTTAGCACTCGCTACGGAGCAAAACGTCTCACTACAATACTCTCTTGGTACGACTTTGTTTGATAAATCAGATAATGCCGAGAAAACCTCTACCGCTTTAAAGAACTCGGTACTCAATCAAATGATTCAACACAATTTGGTTGCGCATCCATTCTACAAATTTATTCAGAAGCAAAACTTTGCACCACGCTTACTGTCTGCGATCGATGTTGATAAAATTCGACTAAATAAATTCGACAATCCGCTTTTGCGCGGCAATTACCTGCTCGCAAGCCCTCTACGCGAAGAAAAAGTGTATTACCTGGGAAACCTAAATAGCGTGTATTCCATTAAGGAGCAAGCAGGCATCCCTTTGCAGAGACAGTTAGAGAATTTGAAAAGTAACATTGGTACGTTATCAACACCGCCAGTGTTGATCTACCCAGATGGTCACGTAGTTAAGCCGCATCACGGAGCTTGGTTAACAACACAATATTACTTACCACCTCTGACATTGGTATATATTCCGTTTGGTGAACTTGAATACTCCGAAATGGACCAAGACATTGTCCGCCTACTCACTCAACTGATACCAAATTCCACAAAGAGACCACAATGATGCCAATTAGAAAAAGCTTAACCCTTTCTTTAATGGGTCCAGCATTGGTTTGGGCTCAAGAAATACCCTTTGAGGCTCCCACGTTACAGCCTTCTCAGTCTGACTTTGGTGGTGTTGGCTTAATGCAGATGCCAACCGGACGTATGGCCCCTGAAGGGGAATTCAACTTTTCTGTCACTGGAAGTGATGAATACCTTTTTTATAATGCAACATTACAAGTTATGCCTTGGTTGGAGACGACTATTCGTTATACGAGAGTAGCCTCAATACCCTACGACCCAACTTTTCCTAATGTTGATAATGAGTACACCGATAAAGGTATAGACTTCAAAGTTCGATTGCTAAAAGAGTCTCAGTATATTCCTGAGCTCTCTCTCGGTGTCCGAGACTTTGCTGGTACTGGTCTTTTTGATGCTGAGTTTCTGGCGGCGACAAAACGATATTCTAATTCGAAATTAGGTACTTTTGATTTTACTTTAGGTATGGGCTGGGGCTACCTAGGCACTAGAGATACGGTCACAAACCCTTTTTGTAAAGCATCAGACAAATTCTGCGATAGACCTTCAGAATTTCTATCTACAGGCGGAACAACTAACTTCGATAGAGCCTTTAAAGGCCCTGCTGCCCTTTTTGGTGGTATTGAATATCAAACTCTTCATAAACCTCTTCGCTTCAAGCTTGAATACGACGGTAACGATTACAGCACAGACTACCCTGTAATTCAGGCTGGTGTAGATATGTCTCCCCACACGCCATGGAACTTTGGTGTGCTTTACCGTTTAGGAATGGCCGATTTTCGTTTAAGTTATGAACGCGGCGACACGTTGGTCGCGGGCTTAACGCTAAACACTAATTTCAATGACATGCCATCATTCTGGCGAGACACGCCAACACCAGAAATCGAAGATAACCAACCTGAAGAATTGTCTGATATTGATTGGAAACGTGTAACAGAAGATTTAGATAAAATTGCTGGTTACCAAAACACGCGTATTTATGTTGATGATAAAACAGTAACTGTCGTTGGTGAGCAGAAGAAATATCGTGATCGCAACGAGGCACACGAAAAAGCGGCGGCTGTACTTCATAATGAAATGCCTGACGATATTGATACCTATGCGATCAATGAACGTAGCCGAGGCTTAGTCGGCGAACAAACGATTATTTCCAAGGAGAAATATCGCGACTTTGCCCAAGTTAATTACATCAACCCCAAAATAGAAGATGCAACCGCAAAAGCTAGTAATAAGCCAAGTGGAGAATCTGTCTATGATGGTTTTGAACGTTTTGATTGGGGCTTTGCACCTAAGCTTGTTCAAACTCTCGGAAACGCTGAAGATTTCTATCTCTTTAGTGTAGGGCTAAGCGGTAATGCCTCATACTGGCTAACGGACAACCTTGAAATTGGCGGTTCGTTATACTGGGATTGGTATAACAACTACGATAAGTTTATCTATGTCACTCCACCTGATAGCACTACCGTTCCTCGTGTTCGCACCATGTTCCGCGCTTACCAAAATGAACATGCTGTAACCATGTCAAACCTACAATTGACTTGGTTCCAAGAGTATTCCAATACCATGGATCAGCAATTCTACGCGGGTTATCTGGAGAGCATGTTTGCTGGAGTCGGTACCGAGTTTCTTTACCGACCACAAGGAGCTAACTGGGCGATTGGCGCTGACGTCAACTTAATTTCTCAACGTGATCCACAAAGTTACTTCGGTGTTTACGATGAGAAATGGCAAAACGTGCCAGAATATGGACGTCCGTTCCAAGTTATTGATAAAGGATTCACTGGTTTTGTATCTGGTTACTACTACCCTCAATGGGAATTCCTGCAAGATTTGATGATCCAAGTCGATGTTGGTCAGTTCCTAGCTGGCGATGTTGGTACACAAATCAATGTTTCTAAGCAGTTCAAGAGTGGCGTAATTGCTGGCGCCTTTGCCTCATTTACAGACTTGTCTGCGGATGAATTTGGTGAAGGTAGTTTTACTAAAGGTTTCTACTTGTCGATTCCGTTTGACATCATGACCGTTAAGCCAAGTAACAATCGTGCGAACTTTAGTTGGCAGCCTCTTACTCGTGACGGAGGGCAGAAGCTCGGCCGCAAATACAGCTTAATTGAGTTAACCGACGAACGAAATCCTTGGTACCAAAGACCTAACCGTTCGGATGTGGAATAATAAAGTAATCAAGGGAGCTGAGGCTCCCTTTTTCATATCTAGATACTGAGCAATAGAAGACTCAAACCTATCTTCCTGCTTCCAATAGCGCTACTTTTCGTTTCTTGCTAGAATTCCTGAGAAAATTTTAATCTATGGTGGAAGTTCTATGATCATCGTAACTGGTGGCGCTGGCATGATCGGCAGCAACATTGTTAAAGCACTAAACGAAGCTGGTATTAACGATATCCTGGTTGTCGACAACCTAAAAAATGGCAAAAAGTTTAAGAACTTAGTTGATCTGGACATCACAGATTACATGGATCGTGACGACTTTCTGACCCAAATTATGGCGGGCGATGATTTTGGTCCGATTGAGGCAATTTTCCACGAAGGTGCTTGCTCTGCAACGACTGAGTGGGATGGTAAGTACATGATGCTAAACAACTACGAGTACTCTAAAGAGCTGCTTCATTACTGTTTAGATCGCGAGATTCCATTCCTATACGCTTCTTCAGCAGCCACTTACGGCGATACAGATACTTTCGTTGAAGAACGCGAATACGAAGGCGCACTGAATGTATACGGTTACTCGAAACAGCAGTTTGATAACTACGTTCGTCGCCTATGGCAAGACGCTGAAGAACATGGTGAGACCCTTTCTCAAATCACCGGCTTCCGCTACTTCAACGTATATGGCCCACGTGAAGACCACAAAGGTAGCATGGCATCAGTTGCGTTCCACCTAAACAACCAACTTAACGCAGGTGAAAATCCTAAATTGTTCGCGGGCAGCGAATCATTCAAACGCGACTTCGTTTACGTTGGTGATGTCTGTAAAGTAAACCTGTGGTTCTTAGAAAACGGCGTATCAGGCATTTTTAACTGTGGTACTGGCCGTGCTGAATCTTTTGAAGAGGTAGCAAAAGCAGTTATCAAGCATCATGGCAAAGGCCAAATTGAAACCATCCCATTCCCTGAGCACCTAAAAGGCGCTTACCAAGAATTCACACAAGCGGATCTGACCAAACTGCGCACCGCAGGCTGTGATGTTGAATTCAAGACAGTTGCAGAAGGCGTTGCCGAATACTTGACTATCCAAAACAGTTAAGCACCACAAGGTGGTAGAACCATAACCTGCCACCTTTACTCAAGTGCAATAGCCTGTATCATTCCTAACTATCTTTTTTCTCATTTAAACCACTTCGCCCGTACACGAATAGGTAACTAGACACGCCATGACCATAAAACGTGATGACTTCGACCCTAAAGCATATAACCCTGAGTTTAAGCGCCACTTTCTGTCGCCTAAGTACTGGGGCACGTGGTTAGGTGTTCTCTTATTTTTACCTTTATCATTAATGCCACTGGGTTTACAAAAGTGGTTGGCGAAAACCATAGCCAAAAAACTGTCGAAATCCCACAAAGGGCCAGCTCACCGAGCGAGGGTTAACTTTGAGCTGTGTTTTCCAGAAAAGTCGTTCCAAGAACGTGAAGCTTTGATAGAAAAAACACTCTACACAGCAGCCATGTTCTTTTTTCGCTTCGGGTTACTAAGTTTACGCTCACCAAAGTGGCTTCAGAACCGTTGCCAAATTCGCGGCCTAGACATTTTACGACAGCACATTGATAACAACGAAAATGTGATTTTAATGGTTCCCCACTCTTGGGCAATTGATGTGCCTGCTATCTTGCTCGCTTCAATGGGAATGCCAGTTTCTGCAATGGCGAAGAAACAAAAGAATGATGTTGCCGACTGGCTGATGCACAAGCAAAGAGTTCAATACGGTGGTCGTGTTTATGAACGCTCAGGTGGCATTAAGCCTTTTCTGAAATCCATTCGAGATGGCTATGTGGGGTATTATCTACCCGATCAAGATCACGGCCCAGAGCATAGTGTGTTTGTCGATTTTTTTGCCACACGTAAAGCAACGCTACCTGGTTTAGGCAAAATTGCAAAACTATCACGCTCAAAAGTATTGCCTCTATTTGCGTCGATGAACACAGAAGACGGTACGTTTGATATTGAGATTTTACCGGCGTTTGAGCTGGATAAAGGCGAAGAGCAAGACGCTCGTACCTGTAATGAAGCCATTGAATATTTTGTCGGTGATAAACCCGAACAATACATGTGGGTACTGCAGTTGCTGCACTCTCAAGAAGACGGCAATAACTATTACAATTTGTTTAAACCAAGATATAACAGCGACTGGAAAGTGCAGTGAAAGTATTTGTCGTAAGCTTGGCTCGATCGCTGGATCGCCGAGAACGTATTGAAGAAAAGTTAAAACAACAAGGCATTACGTTTGAATTTTTTGATGCCGTAGATGGCTCTGTTAACAGTTTTCTTCATTCAGAAAAAAGTCGTCCAACCATTACTCTACGCCGTAAAGGGTATCAATTAAAAACTAGTGAAGTCGCCTGTTTTGCAAGCCATTACGAGTTGTGGGTTCGCTGTATTGAGCTTGATGAACCGATCGTCATCTTAGAAGACAACGTCGACCCCGTAGAGGGGCTAAAGCAAGTACTCGAACATACCCTTCCATTGACTTCTAACTATGACTACATCAAGTTGTCTGCCACTCAGAAGCGTGTATTCACCCCAATCGTACCTATTGATGATAATCATTTGCTAGGGGGCTACTCTGCTGGAACTTGTGGTACCACCGCTTATATCGTCACACCTAAGGCAGCCTCAAAGTTTGTTATGCATGCTCAAGAGTTTATTGAACCAGTCGATGACTACATGGAAAAACCATGGAAACATGGTGTCCAAGTTTACAGCGTGTCTCCAGATCTTTTTACTAGAGCTGAGATTGCTTCGACGATTGGTGGTAAAAGAAAAGATAAATCCAAAATGACTCTTGCGAATAAAATATACGCTGAACTTTTTAGAACTTATGAGTCAATTTTGAAATTCCTATACTGGAAAAACAAAGCATGAAGATTTTAGTCATTGGCCCTGCGTGGGTCGGCGATATGGTAATGTCGCAATCGTTATATATCGTATTAAAGCAACGTCATCCAGATAGCCAAATTGACGTTATCGCTCCAGGATGGTGTAAACCGATTCTTGAGCGTATGCCAGAAATCCACCAAGCGATTGAAATGCCTATCGGTCATGGTGAATTTAACTTATTAGGCCGCAGGGAAATTGGTAAATCATTACGTGAAAAGCAATATGACCACGCCTATATCTTGCCTAAATCAGCGAAATCAGCACTGATCCCATGGTTTGCCAACATTCCTCTTCGTACTGGCTGGAAGGGAGAAATGCGCTATGGTTTATTGAATGACTTACGCCCTAACATGAAGTCTTTTCAGTACATGGTAGAGCGCTATGTAGCGTTAGCTTATCCAAAAGCAGAAATGGTGGATTCTAACTCTCTTGGCGGGCTTGAAACCTTGCCTCGCCCGCGCCTTGCAATCAACGCGGCTGAGCAACAAGCCACGCTCAAAAAGTTCAACTTAACGCAAGACCAACCAATCATTGGACTGTGCCCAGGAGCAGAATTTGGTCCTGCCAAGAAATGGCCAGAAACACACTACGCTGAAGTTGCGACGCAAATGGCTCGATCTGGGCATCAAATCTGGTTGTTTGGTTCTCAAAAAGACTTAGAGACTTGTAACAATATCCGCGCACTTGTCCCGACGCAATTCCATGAGAACATTCATGTTCTAGCAGGACAAACCAGCTTAATTGAAGCGGTCGACCTACTTGCTGCATGCAAGACTGTTGTCGCGAATGACTCAGGCTTAATGCATGTGGCAGCTGCGGTTGGTTGCAATGTTGTTGCCGTGTATGGCTCAACTTCACCGAAGTACACACCCCCACTCGCAGAAAAAGTGGAGATTGTTCATACCGATATTGATTGTCGCCCTTGTTTTCAGCGTGAATGTCAATACAAACACCTTAAGTGCTTGACAGAACTTTCGCCTAAGCAAGTGCTAGATAGTATCCAAAAACTTGACGCCATTACGATAAGCTCATGTTAGTTCGTATTGTTTATACCTTACTACTCGCCCTAGCGTCACCGCTGCTTTTATTTGGTTTGTACAAGAGCAAACCAAATAAGCCTAAGTTCGGCTCTCGCTGGAAAGAGCACTTTGGTATCACTCCCAAGCTAAAAAGCAACGACAAACCTATTTGGATACATGCCGTATCTGTTGGTGAAAGCATAGCAGCAACACCTTTAATCAAAGCCCTTAAGGAACAAAACCCCGAACAATCTATTCTAGTTACTACAACAACAAGTACCGGAGCTGAACAGATTGCTAAGTTGGGTGATTTAATTGAACACCGCTATATGCCAATTGACTTTGGGTTCGCTATCAAAGGTTTTCTTAAAGCAGTGCAACCAAAACAGATGTTGATCATTGAGACTGAGCTGTGGCCAAACACGCTTCACAATGTTCACAAAGCGGGTATCCCTATAACTGTCGTGAATGCGCGCCTATCTGAAAAATCGTGTCAGAACTACGCCAAAATACAGCGGCTTTTTAACCAGCTTCATCCATGCCTAACTCAAGTACTCTGCCAAACAGATTCAGATGCAGAGCGCTTCGAACGACTAGGCGTCGAGAAAAAGAAACTATCCGTTACCGGTTCGATTAAGTTCGATATTCAAATATCAGAGCAAGTGAAACAGCAAGGACAGCAACTTCGTGCTCAGATCGGAAACGATCGTCCGATTTGGATTGCAGCTAGCACCCACAAAGGCGAAGACGAGCAGGTATTAGATGCGCATAGACAAGTTTTAAAATCTCATCCAAATGCTTTACTTATTTTGGTTCCTCGACATCCAGAACGATTTGATGATGTATTCACGCTTTGCCAACAGCAAGGCTTTAGCACTGTGCGTCGTACTTCAACGCATGCAGTAGAGACAAATACTCAAGTCTATCTCGGCGATACAATGGGTGAGATGCTAACGTTGATGGGCGCAGCGGACATCTGCTTTATGGGTGGAAGCCTAATTGGAGATAAGGTTGGTGGGCACAATGTGCTAGAGCCTGCCATGTTAGAAAAAGTCATCATTACTGGCCCCAGCTATTTCAACTTTAAGGAGATTGTTGAAAACTTACTAGCTGTGGATGGTATCTTAATTGTGCCAGACTCAACGACCCTTGCCCTAAGGACTACAGAGATCATTTCTCAACAAGATAAATATTTACTCCGAGCTTTGCATGCTAATAAATGGGCCTCATCCAATCAAGGCGCTCTAAACCGAACAATGAGCTTACTCCCCCAAAGTGATAAGTAATAACTTAATAATTAGTTTGATAAATACCTCACTTTTACTATTAAGCTTGTATGTTTTACTGTACTAAGCACTTTACCTGTTTAACTTAAAAAGAATATCCATTATGCAAAAAATTTTAGACTGTACTCTTCGCGATGGTGGCTACTATAACCACTGGGACTTTTCACCAGAAGTCGTTGCCGCTTACCTCACAGCAGTTGCAAAAGCTAAAA
Organism: Vibrio sp. T13N; assembly: GCF_032970445.1. Lineage (NCBI taxonomy): Bacteria > Pseudomonadati > Pseudomonadota > Gammaproteobacteria > Vibrionales > Vibrionaceae > Vibrio > Vibrio sp. T13N. The sequence goes on along the minus strand of NZ_JAWJYE010000023.1, from coordinate 8,507 downwards.
TTGATTATGTTGAGTTAGGGCTTCGTAACTATCCTAAGTCTGTTTACAGTGGTCCATTTGCTTATACGACTGAAGAGTTTCTAAACACGCTACACCTACCGAAAGGTCCGACATACGGCGTAATGGTTGACGCAAAAACTTTGCTAGATGCGGGTAAACCTGTTGTCGCTGCCATCAATGATCTTTTTGTACCAGCACAAGAAAGTAAAGTTGATCTCGTTCGTATCGCGGCACATTTCAATGAAGCAGAGCAGTGTGAAAGCATGATTAAAGCTTTCAAAGAAATGGGGTATATCGTTGGTTTAAATCTGATGCAAGCGGGCGGAAAACCATCCGAGGTTATAGCGGAAAAAGTACAGGCGGTAGCAAAAGCAAACCCTGACGTCATCTATTTTGCTGACTCTCTCGGTAATATGGATAGTGCAGAAGTCACTCGCATTGCCGAAATTGTAAAGCAAAACTGGGATGGCGACATTGGCATCCACACCCATAACAACATGGGTCAAGCAATGTCTAATACGATGACAGCTCGTTCGAATGGTGTTACATGGTTGGATGTGACSGTTACCGGAATGGGRCGAGGCGCTGGGAACGCCCAGACCGAAAACCTGCTCGCCGAACTTGATGGACTAGATAAATACTTGCCAACAGCAATATATGAACTAGTTATTCGCCATTTTGAGCCAATGCAAAGAAGATACGGTTGGGGCTCAAGCCTTCTATATTACTTGGGAGCCAAAAACGATATTCACCCAACTTATATTCARAATATGCTTTCTAATCCTAATTACGGAACAGAAGAAATTGTTGGTGCTATCGAGCATTTAAAAAAGCTAGAAGGTACGACAAGCTATAATGGTGATRTCTTAGAAGAAGCGCTTACTGTAGGGAAAATAAGCCAACCAACTGAAAGCCAATCAGACCTATCAGGGATCTTTTCAGGAAAAGAAATTTTACTGGTCACTAATACGCCCAATRCKGCAACACATAGAGTCGCGATCGAGACATACATTAAGACTMGAAAGCCTATCGTAATTGGCATCAATACAAAGCATGAGATTAACACTGAGCTTTTCGATTACTTTGCTGTATCTCATAACTCTAAATACTTGTCAGAAAGCAGCCATTACTCAGAGGTAGCCAAACCCGTATTTTTGCCAAAGAACCGCTTTGACGAAGACGAGCTAAGTAAATTTAGTAATATTTCTATGATTGATTACAGTAGCACCATAGAGAAGGATACTCTCACCGCCCATAAAAACTACTGTACACTACCGTATGACAATACCGCTGCATATGCGTTATGTATCGCTTTTATAGGTCAAGCRCAGAAGATATCTCTCGTTGGTTTTGATGGTTATGATGTGACTGACCGACGCCAAATGGAAATGAATGAGATCTTTAGCATGGTTAGTCAGCAGTTTGGAAGTACATCAATTCAAGCGTTAACCCCAACCACTTATCCAGTAAAAGCAGGGTCTATTTATGCACCCGCTATTTAATGGCTATGATACTGTTATTTTTGACTGCGATGGCGTGATCTTAGACTCAAATAACCTCAAAATTGATGCCATGCGTAATGCTTTACGCATGGCCCAAGTATCAGAGCTCGAAATAGACAATTGTTGCAATTACTTTAAAGCTAATTTTGGCAAATCGCGTTTTCATCATGTGAGTTACTTTGTTGAACATTTCATCCTAAATACAGATGAAGCATTGTACGAACATATACTAAGCTTCTACTCAAAGCAGTGTGAAGAGCTATACATGGAAGCTCAACTAACGCCTAATTTTATTGCAGCAATTACAGATTGCCCAGCCAAACTCTATGTAGCGAGTGGATCTGCTCAAGACGAATTACGAGAAGTATTTGTTAAAAGAAAGCTGGCGCAATATTTTACGTTAATTCTAGGATCACCTACCGCGAAAGCAGATAACGTTGCAACCATCCTAAAGGAGTCTTCAGGCGCGGCTCTAATGATCGGTGACGCATTATCAGACTTTCACGCAGCCAAAGAGAATAATATTGATTTTCTTGGCTATCTTCCTTTTTCAAATGTAAAAGAAGAGCTTGAAAGCTTATCAAAAAGTGAAGGTTTCAATATTCTAAGGAGTTGGTAAGCATGAGTGTCCATGTCTTTTTACCATGCCGAAAAGGCAGTGAACGTATCCCAAACAAAAAYACCAAAGACTTTGCTGGTGTAAAAGGTGGGTTGCTAAAAATCAAACTGGATCAGTTAATCAATATAAMTGATCTAGATTCGATAGTCGTATCTTCAAACGAYGACGTTGTTCTAGAGTTTGCTTCAACATATAAAGATTCTCGCATACGAATAGATGAACGCCCAGAGCACTTAGGCTCAAGTTCAACAAGCACTGATGATCTTATTAGATACGTTCCTTCGATTATTACTACAGGTCACGTACTTTGGACTCATGTAACCTCGCCTTTCCTCGATGAATCCGGTTATCGYGCAATTCTAAAACAATATCTCGCGAGCCTCTCTGAAGGATATGATTCATTAATGACAGTCAAAGAGCTACGCGGTTTTATTTGGAATAAAGACAGACCGATTAGCTACGATCGTAATATAGAAAAATGGCCAAGAACTCAGACGATTGAACCTTTGTATGAAATCGATAGCTCAGTCTTTTTAAATAGCGTCGAAAACTACAAAAAACTAAATGACCGAATTGGAYTAAAGCCTTCGATGTAYATACAGGATGCAGAGAGCTCAATTGATATAGATTGGCCAGAAGACTTTACTTTCGCAGAGTCCGTTTGGTTACAGAAAAATAGATAAATAATCATAGGTAAGTGGGCATTACCATTGTAGCGTCTACTTACCTGTAATTTCACCGCCGAGGGTAAGCATCGATCATAGAAAAATTAGACCTATTTATGACTTTTACCCCTTTTAGCTCTGCCCATTTATTCAGCAGTTGATGTGCATAAAACGTCAGAAAAGTTAATCGCATCAAGTCCGTCATGTTAAAAGGTTTGATCTTTTGAGGGTTTTCTAGAAGTGGCAACTTCTCTTCTTTTCCATAGAAATGCTTGTAGACCATATAAAGCTGGTTATTTTCTTGATCGACATGGACATCATTATGGAAGCTCATATCTGCCCCAAATATTTCCACTGAATCATATTCACATAAAATTGCCACATACACAGCAAAGATAAGAACATTTACAGCTGGAGGTGCAACAATACCTGAAGATAATGCTATTGGCCCATATTTAATATTGGTTACATTACTAGGAATTGCTCGAAGCACTTTTACAGCTATGTTGCTATTTTTGATATTTCCCTGAATGAACGCTATGTCTGCAAAGTCAGGAATAATCAATTGCATTTTCCAAGACACAAGTTCGTTTAGATCTTTAAACAATTTATCTCTTTTTTCCACCAACGAACTATGAGTGGCTTCATCCCAGAAATAGCTATCAATCAAAATATATTTATTGGGCTTCAAAGTCGTAAAGTGCTCAGACTCCGAAAAGTGATTCACAGCAATCACATCAGTATCTGTACTGATATTATTAATATCTGATTTTAAGGATGGTCCATTACCTAAAACTGTACATTTCTCATATGTACGATAAAAGTCTTTAGGTGAGTCAGTACTTTTATCACTTCGTTTTTTGAATGAACGGAAAGTTGAAGCAAAATGCCTCTTCATACTTATCGATTGCTTTATATTTCTAATTGTACTCATTTTAACCTACGCAAAACTTTTAAAACCGTTCGATAATCCAATGTTTTAACAAGATAACAAATCGCTTCGCTGTACAAAGCAAAATTTGATTGTGGAAGTGATGCCATAAACTCAGCGGAACGCATCCGTTTTTTAATCGCACTCACAGCTTCATTGGCATTTTTACTCTGTGCATCTCGTAAATTCATTTTAAGATCTTGCAGCTCACGCTGAGCATTGATAACTGTGTTGTTATATTTTTCTTCGCGTGTTTCTTTTGCGAACGTTGATATGCCACCTAGTCGATATTGAATCCATTTTTTGTTTTCATGATGAATACCATTTAACAAAAAGGCTCGGAGGACATTGATGCGATCTTCATTGATGATGTCTTTGTTGTAAGGAGCAAACTCGTTCAGTACATCCGAGGTAAAAGCGGCGCAACAACCATCTACTGCACACTTTCTATCAATAATATTTTCGAGTGTGTAAGGCTTTTTATTTTGCTTGATCGATTCAAATGGCTCAATGATATCGCCTTGCTCAGAAATTTTGTCGTAACCACCAATAATTAAGCTTGGTTTACCATTTTTCAACCAAGTTTCATAAGTTTCCTCAACTCGGTTAGGCATCGCTATATCATCGCCAGCTTGTACAATAATGAGCTTATTTTGGTATTGCCCCCGCAAGGAGTTGATTTGGCTAACTAAACCAACATTTTGCGTATTGTGGCGATATTCAATATTTAATCCTTTAGGCGCAAACTCTAAAAGCGATAGAATCTTTTCATGGCTATCATCTGGAGAGCAATCGTCCAATACTAACAGCTGGCTCGGCCATGCTGTTTGATGTAATGCCGCCGGAAGCGTTTTATCGAGATAACTTGATTGTTTGTAGCAAAAGAAGACATAAACCACATCTTCTAATACTTGCACATGCTCTTGTGTCATTGCTCAACCTTAAAAGAGTTGATTGCATCGACCACTTTTTGACTCTCGTCTTCACTCAAGTAGGGCGACATCGGCAATGACAGCACTTCATTTTGCAACTGCTCCGTCAGCGGCAATGACAGATGACTGAACTCTTTATAAGCCTGCTGTTTATGCGGCGCTATCGGGTAATGTACTTGTGTCTGAATACCATGCTCTGATAAATGCTTAACCAATGCATCTCGGTGTGAAGTTCGCACCACAAACAAATGCCATACATGGGCATCAGGCTCAGCTACTTCCGGTAAGATAATATTCGGGTTGTTGATTTCACGTAAGTAAAATTCCGCCAACTCCTGACGCGCTTTCGTCTGCGCTGGAAGGTAGTTCAGTTTCACTGACAACATCGCCGACTGAATTTCATCCAAACGACTGTTCAATCCTTGATAAAGATTCTGGTATTTAACATGAGAGCCGTAGTTACGAAGGGCACGCAAAGTTTCTGCCAGCTCATCATCGCTGGTCGTAATAGCACCACCATCACCTAACGCACCTAGGTTTTTACCCGGATAGAAGCTAAAACCTGAGGCATCCCCCCATGCGCCAGATTTCTTACCAGCAAGTGTCGCACCATGAGACTGAGCGCTGTCTTCCAACACGAGAAGATTGTGTTTTGTCGCCAACGCCATAATCGCTGGCATATCGGCTAACTGACCATACAGGTGCACCGGCAAAATCACTTTGGTCTTTTTTGTAATCGCCGCTTCAATCGCTTCAGGACTGATATTGTGCGTTTGCTCATCCGGCTCCACAAACACCGGTACCAAGTCCGCTTCGGTGACCGCCAATACCGATGCGATATAGGTATTACCCGGTACGATAACTTCATCACCTTTGTTGATTTTGCCTAGCTCTCGCCAAGCCTTTAACGTCAGTGTTAAAGCATCTAGACCGTTCGCAACGCCTATACAGTGTTTAACACCACAGTAGTCAGCAAATGCTTGTTCAAACTTTTCAGTTTCCTTGCCAAGAATATACCAGCCAGATTCAATCACGCGTGCACAGGCTTGTTTCAATTCGTCTTCGTACTCGGAATTTAAGCGCTTTAGCTCTAAAAAATTAACCATTATTTTTCTCTACATAACGTACTATCTTGGCTGGGCTTCCAACCACAACCGCATAGTCTGGCACTGAACGGGTGACCACACTGCCTGCACCAACCATCGCATTTTTTCCGATGGTTATGCCGGGCAAAATTGTGGCATTGGCGCCAATGGAGGCGCCTGACAGGATTTTTGTTTTTGGAAATGCCTCTGGCCATACTTTTGAACGTGGGAACTTGTCGTTCGTGAAAGCCGCTGCTGGACCAATGAACACATCATCTTCAATTTCAATGCCATCCCAGAGGTAAACGCCACACTTTACGGTGACTCTATCTCCTAGGACCACATCATTCTCGATGAAGGTATGCGCACAGATATTACAGTCACGACCAATTTTAGCCCCAGCAAGGACCACGGCAAATTGCCAAATAGATGTCCCCTCGCCAATCGCCGATGAAGCAACATCACTGAGTGCATGAATTCGCATGGGCTACCTCTTTAAGAAATGTGTCATAGTCACGGATATAGTCGGCTTCATCGTATAACTCACTGGCTACGACCATCAGTACACAATCTTCAGAAAAGTCGTGCATCTCACGCCATTTTAACCCTTTGATGTGCAGTCCTACATCGGGAGAGGAAAGCGTCACTTTCTCTTTCGTGGTGCCATCATCAATGACGAAAGTCACGCTACCTTTCATACAGATAGCGACTTGCTCTAAGTCGTAGTGCGCATGAAAGCCTCTTGCTAAACCGCTTTGTGTATCAAAGATGTAGTAAATGCGTTTGATATCAAAAGGAATGTTTTTATGTTGCTCTAACGAGATTAATGAGCCTCGCTCATCACCCATTTTCTGAAAAGATATTAGCGGTATATTCGACATTTATTCTTCCAATAACTCTAGAAGATAGCGGCCATAATCGTTTTTAGATAAGGCTTTTCCTGCAGCTTGAATGTGCTCTCGTGTTAACCATCCTCGGCGATACGCAATCTCTTCTAAGCAAGCCACTTTGTAGCCCTGGCGCTTCTCGATCGTTTCGACAAAATGCGCCGCTTCAAGCAAGCTGCCGTGTGTCCCCGTGTCTAACCACGCAAAGCCGCGCCCTAGTACGTCAACCGTCAACTTCCCTTGCTCTAAGTAAGCTTGGTTAATACTCGTAATTTCTAGCTCGCCACGATGGGACGGTTGGATGGTTTTGGCAATTTCCACGACGCGATTATCGTAGAAATACAGCCCTGTCACGGCGTAATTGGATTTTGGCTCGACTGGCTTCTCTTCAATCGATAGCGCTCTCATCTCTTCGTCAAATTCCACCACACCAAAGCGCTCTGGGTCTTTCACTTTATAGCCAAAGACCGTCGCACCTTCCGTTAAGGCAGCGGCTTGCTGCAACTTCGGCGAAAAACCTTGCCCATAAAAGATGTTGTCACCCAGCACTAAACATACTGAATCATCGCCAATGAATTCTTCGCCAATGATGAACGCTTGGGCTAAGCCGTCTGGGCTTGGCTGAATCGCGTATTGCAACTCAATGCCAAACTCTGAGCCATCACCTAATAGGCGCTGAAAACCCTCTAGGTCTTCTGGCGTGGTGATGATCAAGATTTCACGAATGCCCGCAAGCATRAGTACTGACAACGGGTAGTAAATCATTGGTTTGTCATAAACCGGCAGCAACTGCTTAGAGACRCCRCGTGTAATAGGGTAAAGGCGAGTGCCCGAGCCGCCTGCTAAAATAATRCCTTTCATTATTCGCCCGCTCCTAGTCGCTCAAGACTGTATGAGCCATCAAGCACACGCTGCCACCATTGYGGATTATTGAGGTACCATYCCACGGTTTTGCGAATRCCRCTTTCAAAGGTTTCTTCTGGCGTCCAGCCAAGCTCTTGAGCGATCTTGGTGGCATCAATTGCGTAACGCACATCATGACCAGGKCGATCTTTGACATAAGTGATCAAAGATTCATAAGACTCGACCCCGGCCGGCTTGTCTGGTCGCAACTCTTCAAGCAAAGCACAAATGGTTTTCACCACTTCGATGTTKGCTTTTTCGTTATGGCCACCAATGTTGTAGGTTTCACCGACTTCACCTTCGTTGACCACTTTGTACAGCGCGCGAGCATGATCTTCCACGAACAGCCAATCTCGGATTTGCATACCATCGCCATACACAGGCAACGGCTTGCCATCAAGGGCATTTAAAATCATCAGAGGGATCAACTTCTCTGGGAAGTGGTACGGGCCATAGTTGTTGGAGCAATTAGTGATAAGTGTTGGTAAACCATAAGTACGTTGCCAAGCGCGAACCAGGTGATCGCTCGACGCTTTAGATGCGGAATATGGGCTGCTCGGCGCGTATGAGGTGGTTTCGGTGAACAAATCATCCGTTCCCTCTAAATCGCCGTACACTTCGTCCGTAGAAATATGATGAAAACGGAATGCCGATTGGCGCGCTTCATCTAGGTTCGACCAATATTGACGCGCCGCTTCAAGCAAATGGTAAGTGCCCATCACGTTGGTCTCAATAAAAGCAGCAGGACCATCAATAGAGCGATCGACATGAGATTCGGCGGCCAAATGCATCACCCTATCGGGTTGATGCTCTGAAAAAACGCGGTCTAGTTCAGCTCGRTCACAGATATCCACTTGCTCGAAGTGGTAACGTTCACTCTCTGAGACAYSAACCARTGAYTCTAGATTCCCTGCGTAGGTCAGTTTATCTAAATTGATAACGGTATCTTGGGTGTCACGAATGATATGTCGGACAACAGCTGA
>NZ_JAWJYE010000022.1:0-30646 GCF_032970445.1 Vibrio sp. T13N | reverse complement strand
GAAATGGTAATGCCAGGTGACAACGTACAGATGACTGTTGAGCTAATCGCACCAATCGCAATGGACGAAGGTCTACGTTTCGCGATCCGTGAAGGTGGCCGTACAGTAGGTGCTGGTGTTGTTGCTAAGATCTTCGACTAATTCATAGCGAATTAGCGATGCTTTCGGAAAATCTTGAATTAGATTTGACGAACCAGTAGCAAAAAGGGCATCATTTGATGCCCTTTTTCTGCACTCAACATTATTTTTGCTGTTTTCTTGTTCAGAAGTGGGTTGGGCGCAGAGCAAGATTAAGCAAAGATGCTTAATCTTAAGAAGAGTACGCTGATTTTTTCAGCGATATGGAGTTTGCCCTGCAACAGCGGGGTTGTTGTCGTCTATATTAAGACTTGTAACAGGTTGGTTTTATGAAAGCAAATAATGCTGAAACTCCTGATAGCTCAAACGCAGCAGATACGTTTAAGTGGTTAGCCGCTTTCGTATTGGCAGCTGCCGCTGTTGTGGGTAATTACCTGTATGGTGAAATGTCTGTAGTGGTTCGTGCTGCAGGCGTTGTTGTTCTTATTGCAGCTGCCTTAGGCGTTGCAGCAACAACGACTAAAGGTAAAGCAGCGATCAGTTTTGCAAAAGAATCGCGTATGGAAGTACGTAAAGTTGTTTGGCCTACTCGCCAAGAAACCATGCAAACAACACTGATCGTTTTAGCTGTAAGTATTGTAATGGCTCTAGTGCTATGGGGTATTGACGGAATTATGGTTCGTCTAGTAGCTCTAGCAACTGGGGTATAGAGGGTTTTTATTCATGAGTGAAGCTCCAAAAAAACGCTGGTATGTGGTTCAAGCCTTCTCTGGATTTGAAGGTCGTGTAGCTCAATCTCTGCGCGAGCATATCAAAATGCACGGCATGGAAGAGCTATTCGGTGAAGTACTGGTTCCTACTGAAGAAGTAGTAGAAATGCGCGCGGGTCAGCGTCGCAAATCTGAGCGTAAGTTCTTCCCAGGTTACGTCCTTGTTCAGATGATTATGAACGATGAATCATGGCACCTAGTACGCAGTGTGCCGCGTGTCATGGGCTTCATTGGTGGTACCTCAGACCGTCCGGCACCTATCACGGATAAAGAGGCTGACGCGATTCTTAATCGTCTTGAGAAAGCGAGTGAAGCGCCTCGTCCACGTACAATGTACGAAGCGGGTGAAGTGGTACGTGTTAACGAAGGTCCATTTGCTGACTTCAACGGTACTGTTGAAGAAGTGGATTACGAGAAGAGCCGCCTGAAAGTGTCTGTCTCGATCTTTGGTCGTGCGACACCAGTTGAGCTTGAATTTGGTCAGGTTGAAAAGCTGGACTAAGACTCTTCGTTAAAGAGTATAAAAAATCACCTTTTTAGGGTTGTATAAGGCGCGGATTATGACTATAATTTCGCGCCTTTTTACTTCAAGTGAAGTAAAAAGTTTCTTACACAAACGGGGAGCTGATCCGCGATTAGCGTTTGTACCCAAACTTAGGAATTATCATGGCTAAGAAAGTTGAAGCTTACATCAAGCTACAAGTTGCTGCTGGTATGGCTAACCCTAGTCCACCAGTAGGTCCTGCACTAGGTCAACACGGTGTGAACATCATGGAATTCTGTAAAGCGTTCAACGCAAAAACAGAATCTATTGAGAAAGGTCTACCAACTCCAGTAGTTATCACAGTATACAGCGACCGTTCTTTCACGTTCGTAACTAAGACTCCACCTGCTGCAGTTCTTCTTAAGAAAGCTGCTGGCGTTAAGTCTGGTTCAGGTCGTCCAAACACTGAAAAAGTTGGTACTGTAACTGACGCTCAAATCCAAGAAATCGCAGAAACTAAAGCTGCTGATATGACTGGTGCTGACATCGAAGCGATGAAGCGTTCTATCGCTGGTACTGCTCGTTCAATGGGCCTAGTGGTAGAGGGTTAATAAGATGGCAAAACTAACTAAGCGCATGCGCGTAATCCGCGAAAAAGTTGACGTAACTAAAGAATACGAAATCAACGAAGCTGTTGCTCTTCTTCAAGAACTAGCGACTGCGAAATTCGTTGAGTCTGTAGACGTTGCTGTTAACCTAGGCATTGATGCTCGTAAATCTGACCAGAACGTACGTGGTGCAACTGTACTACCTCACGGTACTGGCCGCGAAATCCGCGTTGCAGTGTTCACTCAAGGTGCTAACGCTGAAGCAGCTAAAGAAGCTGGCGCAGACATCGTAGGTATGGAAGATCTTGCTGAGCAAGTTAAGAAAGGCGAAATGAACTTTGACGTAGTTGTTGCTTCTCCAGATGCAATGCGCGTTGTAGGTCAACTAGGTACTATCCTAGGTCCTCGCGGTCTTATGCCAAACCCTAAAGTTGGTACTGTAACTCCTAACGTTGCTGAAGCAGTTAAAAACGCTAAAGCTGGTCAGGTTCGTTACCGTAACGACAAAAACGGCATCATCCACACTACTATCGGTAAAGCAAACTTCTCTGCTGAGCAGATCAAAGAGAACCTAGAAGCACTTCTAGTTGCTCTGAAGAAAGCTAAGCCATCTTCAGCGAAAGGTACTTTCCTGAAGAAAGTAAGCATCTCTACTACTATGGGTGCTGGTGTTGCTGTTGATCAGGCTAGCCTGAACACTCAAGCATAATTTATTTGCTTAGGCGCAAAATTAGTGTATAATTTTGCGCCTAATATTTGTGGTTGGGGCTGAACTTTGGTTCTTTGAACTGTCTCCTAGTTCGAAATGAATTAAGACCCAGTCTCCGTCCAAGACCGTAGGTGTTTGTGTAAAAACAAACTTAATTATCCTACGTAGATGGTGCCCGAACTGACAGAAAGCTCTATGTAATATAGTTAACTTTCTTCTGGGGAAGCACCTCAATAGCTCTCACTGTCGTGATGATAGTGAGTGGTGTAACGACAACCAGGAGTAAATCCAAGATGGCTTTAAACCTTCAAGACAAAAAAGCAATTGTTGCTGAAGTCAACGAAGCTGCCAGTGGTGCACTTTCTGCAGTTGTAGCTGATTCTCGTGGCGTTCAAGTTGGCGCGATGACTTCTCTACGTAAACAAGCTCGTGAAGCTGGCGTTTACATGAGAGTTGTTCGTAACACTCTTGCTCGTCGTGCGGTTGAAGGTACTGAGTACGAGTGTCTAACTGACACTTTCACTGGTCCTACACTAATCGCATTCTCTAATGAGCACCCAGGTGCTGCAGCGCGTCTTTTCAAAGACTTCGCTAAAGAGAACAAAGATTTCGAGATCAAAGCTGCTGCTTATGAAGGCGCTTTAACTGACGCTGAAGTACTAGCAACACTACCAACTTACGACGAAGCAATTGCACGCCTAATGATGTGCATGAAAGAAGCTTCGGCTGGCAAGCTGGCGCGTACTATCGCAGCTATCCGCGATCAAAAACAAGAAGCAGCGGCATAAGCCTTGCTTTTTACTGGTTGCTTAATAAACTTATTGTTGACTTAAAAGAGAATTGTTATGTCTATTACTAACGAGCAAATCCTAGACGCAGTTGCAGAAATGTCTGTAATGCAAGTTGTTGAACTAATCGAAGCAATGGAAGAGAAATTCGGTGTTTCTGCTGCTGCTGCTGTTGTAGCTGGCGGCGCTGCTGGCGGCGAAGCTGCTGCTGAGCAAACTGAATTCGACGTAATCCTAGAAGCTGCTGGCGGTAACAAAGTTGCTGTAATCAAAGCAGTACGTGGCGCAACTGGCCTAGGTCTTAAAGAAGCTAAAGCTCTTGTAGACGGCGCTCCAGCACCTCTTAAAGAAGGTGTTGAGAAAGCAGAAGCTGAAGCTCTTAAAGCTCAGCTAGAAGAAGCTGGTGCAACTGTTGCTGTTAAGTAATTATTGCATAGTTTCTTAGCCTAACGGCTAATTGGCTGGTGGTTTTTTAACCACCGGCCTTTTTGCGCTGTAGGGTATAGGCGAATTTTCCCGCTGTTTAAGCGCCTGATATCCATGCAAAAAACATTTCATTCTTACGAAATGAAATGTCACTACAGTAAACAGCTATATTAGTCACTGTCCCTTACCCCCCTTAAGTAACTAGGAGCGGGCGGACAGTTTGGGTCACTTATCAGCGAGCTGAGGAACCCCATGGTTTACTCTTATACCGAGAAAAAGCGCATCCGTAAGGACTTTGGTACTCGTCCACAAGTTTTGGACATTCCATACCTGCTATCGATCCAGCTCGATTCGTTCGACAAATTCATCGAACAGGATCCTGAAGGTCAATACGGTCTTGAAGCCGCTTTCCGTTCTGTATTCCCGATTCAGAGCTACAACGGCAATTCTGAGCTGCAATACGTTAGCTACCGTCTTGGTGAGCCAGTTTTTGACGTTAAAGAATGTCAAATCCGCGGTGTAACTTACTCAAAGCCACTACGTGTAAAACTACGCCTAGTTATCTTTGATAAAGACGCGCCAGCAGGTACTGTAAAAGACATTAAAGAACAAGAAGTCTACATGGGTGAAATTCCACTCATGACAGACAATGGTACCTTCGTAATTAACGGTACCGAGAGGGTTATCGTATCCCAGCTGCACCGAAGCCCAGGCGTGTTCTTCGACAGCGATAAGGGTAAGACCCACTCTTCAGGTAAAGTTTTATACAACGCACGTGTTATTCCTTACCGTGGTTCATGGCTTGATTTCGAGTTTGATCCTAAGGATAACTTGTACGTTCGTATCGACCGCCGTCGTAAGCTACCAGCATCGATCATTCTTCGTGCACTAGGTAAGTCGACAGAAGAAATCCTAGATCTCTTCTTCGAGAAAGTGAACTTCGAAGTGAAAGACCAAACTCTATTGATGGAGTTGGTTCCAGATCGTCTACGTGGTGAAACTGCGTCATTCGACATCGAAGCGAATGGTAAAGTTTACGTTGAGCAAGGTCGTCGCGTAACAGCTCGTCATATCCGCCAACTAGAAAAAGATGGTGTTGATCACATCGAAGTACCAGTTGAGTACATCGTAGGTAAAGTTGCATCAAAAGATTACATTAATGAAGCAACTGGCGAGATCATTGTTAACGCTAACCAGGAAATCAGCCTGGAAGCACTAGCGAACCTATCTCAGGCTGGCCACAAAGCGCTAGAAGTTCTATTTACGAACGATCTAGACCACGGTCCATTCATGTCAGAAACGCTACGTATCGACAGCACGGTTGATCGTATTTCTGCATTGGTAGAAATCTACCGCATGATGCGCCCTGGTGAGCCGCCAACAAAAGAAGCTGCAGAAGCTCTATTCGAAAGCCTATTCTTCTCTGAAGAGCGTTACGATCTATCGACTGTTGGTCGTATGAAGTTCAACAGCTCAATCGGCCGTGAAGATGCTCAAGAGCAAGGTACACTTGATGAAACTGATATCATCGAAGTGATGAAGAAGCTGATCGCGATCCGTAACGGTAAGGGCGAAGTGGACGATATCGACCACCTAGGCAACCGTCGTATCCGTTCTGTAGGCGAAATGGCTGAGAACCAGTTCCGTGTAGGTCTAGTACGTGTTGAGCGTGCAGTTAAAGAGCGTCTAAGCCTAGGCGATCTTGACGCAATCATGCCTCAAGACTTGATCAACGCGAAGCCAATTTCTGCGGCAGTTAAAGAATTCTTTGGCTCTTCACAGCTTTCACAGTTCATGGACCAAAACAACCCGCTATCAGAAGTAACGCACAAGCGTCGTATTTCTGCATTGGGTCCTGGCGGTCTAACTCGTGAACGTGCTGGCTTCGAAGTACGTGACGTACACGTAACGCACTACGGTCGTCTATGTCCTATCGAAACGCCTGAAGGTCCAAACATCGGTCTGATCAACTCTCTATCTGCGTTTGCGCGTTGTAACGAGTACGGTTTCCTAGAGACACCATACCGTCGCGTTGTAGATGGCGTAGTAACAGACGAAGTAGATTACCTGTCTGCAATCGAAGAAGGCCAATTTGTTATCGCTCAGGCGAACGCTAAGCTAAACGAAGATGGTACTTTTGCAGATGAGCTGATCACAGCTCGTCAGAAAGGTGAATCTGGTCTACACCCTCGTGAGCACGCTCAGTACATGGACGTTGCGACAAACCAGGTTGTATCTATCGCTGCATCGCTTATCCCGTTCCTAGAACACGATGATGCGAACCGTGCATTGATGGGTGCGAACATGCAACGTCAGGCAGTTCCGACACTGAAAGCTGACAAACCGCTTGTTGGTACTGGTATTGAACGTAACGTAGCCGTTGACTCAGGTGTAACTGCAGTTGCGAAACGTGGTGGTGTAATCCAGTCAGTAGATGCTTCTCGTATCGTTGTTAAAGTAAACGAAGAAGAGCTAGTACCAGGTGAAGCTGGTATCGATATCTACAACCTGACTAAATACACACGTTCTAACCAGAACACATGTATTAACCAACGCCCATGTGTGATGCCAGGTGAACCTGTATCACGCGGTGACGTGCTTGCTGATGGTCCTTCGACAGACCTAGGTGAGCTAGCGCTTGGTCAAAACATGCGTATCGCGTTCATGCCTTGGAACGGTTACAACTTCGAAGACTCGATCTTAGTATCTGAGCGCGTAGTTCAAGAAGACCGCTTCACGACAATCCACATTCAAGAACTTACTTGTGTGGCGCGTGATACTAAGCTGGGCTCTGAAGAGATTACAGCTGATATTCCAAACGTAGGTGAATCTGCTCTGTCTAAACTAGACGAGTCAGGTATCGTTTACATCGGTGCTGAAGTTAAGGGTGGCGACATCCTAGTTGGTAAAGTAACACCTAAAGGTGAAACTCAGCTAACGCCTGAAGAGAAGCTACTACGTGCTATCTTCGGTGAAAAAGCATCTGATGTTAAAGATACTTCACTACGTGTACCTAACTCTGTATCAGGTACGATCATCGACGTTCAAGTCTTCACTCGCGATGGCGTAGAGAAAGACAAGCGTGCGCTTGAAATCGAACAGATGCAGCTTAAAGAAGCGAAGAAAGACCTAACTGAAGAATTCCAGATTCTTGAGGGTGGCCTTCTAAACCGTGTTAAAGCTGTATTGATTGAAGGCGGTTACTCTGA
The DNA here is from genome assembly GCF_032970445.1 of Vibrio sp. T13N. NCBI lineage: Bacteria > Pseudomonadati > Pseudomonadota > Gammaproteobacteria > Vibrionales > Vibrionaceae > Vibrio > Vibrio sp. T13N. The sequence goes on along the minus strand of NZ_JAWJYE010000022.1, from coordinate 23,574 downwards.
AGCGAAACTAGACACGACTGATCGTAAGAAGTGGCTAGAGCTAACGCTAGAAGATGACGCACTACAAACTCAGCTTGAGCAACTTGCTGAGCAGTGGGACGAGCTAAAAGCTGACTTCGATAAGAAGTTCGAAACTAAACGTCGTAAGATCACTCAAGGTGATGATTTAGCACCTGGCGTACTGAAGATCGTTAAGGTTTACCTAGCGGTTAAACGTCGCATTCAGCCTGGTGATAAGATGGCGGGTCGTCACGGTAACAAGGGTGTAATCTCTAAGATCAACCCTGTTGAAGACATGCCATACGATGAAAAAGGTCAGCCTGTAGACATCGTACTTAACCCACTGGGTGTACCTTCGCGTATGAACATCGGTCAGATCCTAGAAGTACACTTAGGTCTGGCAGCGAAAGGTATCGGTGACAAGATCAACCAGATGGTTAAAGAGCAGCAAGAACTAGCGAAATTCCGTGAGTTCCTACAAAAAGTTTACGACCTAGGCGACACTCGCCAGAAAGTAGACATTGCTTCTCTATCTGATGATGAAGTACGTACTCTGATCAAGAACTTGCGTGGCGGTCTACCAATCGCGACTCCTGTATTTGATGGTGCTCCAGAAGAGTCAATCAAAGCACTTCTTGAGCTAGCAGATCTACCAACATCAGGTCAGCTAACGCTATTTGATGGTCGCACAGGTGATGCGTTTGAGCGTCCTGTAACTGTTGGTTACATGTACATGCTGAAACTGAACCACCTTGTTGATGACAAGATGCACGCTCGTTCAACTGGTTCGTACAGCCTAGTAACTCAGCAGCCACTAGGTGGTAAAGCTCAGTTCGGTGGTCAGCGTTTCGGTGAGATGGAAGTATGGGCACTAGAAGCATACGGTGCTGCTTACACGCTACAAGAAATGCTAACGGTTAAGTCGGATGACGTTAACGGCCGTACTAAGATGTACAAGAACATCGTAGACGGTAACCACAGCATGGAACCTGGCATGCCAGAATCGTTCAACGTACTGTTGAAAGAGATCCGCTCGCTAGGTATCAACATCGAGCTAGAAGACGAAGAGTAATCCTTTCTCTCTTGATGAAAGTCGAGAGAATCAAAGCGATTATTTGGAAGAAGGTGCTCACTTTAGCGAGTGAGCTCCTTTTAACTCCTTACAGGAGCTGATTGTGAAAGACTTATTAAACTTTCTAAAAGCACAGCATAAGACCGAAGAATTTGATGCAATCAAAATCGGTCTATCTTCACCAGACATGATCCGTTCATGGTCTTTTGGTGAAGTTAAAAAACCTGAAACGATCAACTATCGTACGTTCAAACCTGAACGCGATGGTCTGTTCTGTGCGCGTATCTTTGGTCCAGTTAAAGACTACGAATGTCTTTGTGGTAAGTACAAGCGCCTGAAGCACCGTGGTGTTATCTGTGAGAAGTGTGGTGTAGAAGTTACACAAACTAAAGTTCGTCGTGACCGTATGGGCCACATTGAACTGGCTTCACCAGTAGCTCACATCTGGTTCCTAAAATCGCTACCGTCTCGTATCGGTCTACTGATGGATATCCCTCTACGTGATATCGAACGTGTTCTTTACTTCGAAATGTACGTAGTAACAGAACCAGGTATGACTGATCTAGAAAAAGGTCAGATGCTTACGGAAGAAGAGTATCTAGATCGTCTAGAAGAGTGGGGCGACGAGTTCACTGCTAAGATGGGTGCGGAAGCTATCAAGGACCTACTAGGTTCTATGGATATGCACGCTGAAGCAGAACAAATGCGTGAAGAGTTAGAGACAACAAACTCTGAAACTAAGCGTAAGAAAGTAACTAAGCGTCTTAAGCTGGTAGAAGCGTTCATCGCATCGGGTAACAACCCAGAGTGGATGATCCTAACAGTACTTCCAGTACTTCCGCCAGATCTACGTCCTCTAGTACCTCTAGATGGCGGTCGCTTTGCGACTTCTGATCTTAACGATCTATACCGTCGTGTGATCAACCGTAACAACCGTTTGAAGCGTCTTCTAGAGCTAGCTGCTCCGGACATCATCGTACGTAACGAAAAACGTATGCTGCAAGAGTCTGTTGATGCGCTACTAGATAACGGTCGTCGTGGTCGTGCGATCACAGGTTCTAACAAGCGTCCTCTGAAATCTCTTGCTGATATGATCAAGGGTAAACAAGGTCGTTTCCGTCAGAACCTTCTAGGTAAACGTGTAGACTACTCTGGCCGTTCTGTAATCACAGTAGGTCCATACCTTCGTCTACACCAGTGTGGTCTTCCTAAGAAGATGGCACTTGAGCTATTCAAACCATTCATCTACAGCAAGCTAGAGACTCGTGGTCTTGCGACTACAATCAAAGCTGCTAAGAAAATGGTAGAGCGTGAAGAAGCGGTCGTTTGGGATATCCTAGACGAAGTAATCCGTGAACACCCAGTACTATTGAACCGTGCACCGACACTTCACCGTCTCGGTATCCAGGCGTTCGAACCAGTACTAATCGAAGGTAAAGCGATTCAGCTACACCCACTTGTATGTGCGGCGTACAACGCGGACTTCGATGGTGACCAAATGGCGGTTCACGTACCTCTAACTCTAGAGGCACAGCTTGAAGCTCGTACTCTGATGATGTCGACAAACAACATTCTGTCGCCAGCGTCAGGTGATCCGATCATCGTACCTTCTCAGGACGTTGTATTGGGTCTGTACTACATGACTCGTGAAAAGATCAACGTGAAAGGTGAAGGCATGTACCTTTCTGGCCCAGAAGAGGCTGAGAAAGCATACCGCACTAAACAAGCTGAGCTTCACGCACGCGTTAAAGTACGTATTACAGAAACCGTTGTAGACGAAGACGGCAACAGCACTACAGAAACCAAGATGGTAGACACCACTGTTGGTCGTGCAATGCTATGGCAAATCGTGCCAGCTGGTCTACCGTACAGCATCGTTAACCAAAAGCTAGGTAAGAAGCAAATCTCTAACCTACTTAACGAGGCGTACCGTAAACTAGGTCTGAAAGACACTGTAATCTTCGCTGACCAAATCATGTACACCGGTTTCGCATACGCGGCACTTTCTGGTGTATCTGTTGGTATCGACGATATGGTTGTACCAGCAGCTAAGTACACTGAAATCGCAGAAGCGGAAGAAGAAGTACGTGAAATCCAGGAACAGTACCAATCAGGTCTTGTTACTGCGGGCGAACGCTACAACAAAGTTATCGATATCTGGGCATCGACCAACGACCGTGTTGCGAAAGCAATGATGGAAAACCTTTCATCTGAAACGGTAGTTAACCGTGACGGTGAAGAGGAACAGCAAGAGTCATTCAACAGCATCTACATGATGGCGGACTCGGGCGCTCGTGGTTCTGCAGCTCAGATTCGTCAGCTTGCGGGTATGCGTGGTCTGATGGCGCGTCCAGATGGTTCAATCATCGAAACGCCGATCACAGCGAACTTTAAAGAAGGTCTAAACGTACTTCAGTACTTTATCTCAACGCACGGTGCTCGTAAGGGTCTTGCGGATACGGCACTGAAAACAGCGAACTCGGGTTACCTAACTCGTCGTCTGGTAGACGTTGCTCAAGATGTTGTTGTAACTGAACATGACTGTGGCACTCACGAGGGTGTTGACATGATGCCTCACATCGAGGGTGGTGATGTTAAAGTTGCACTTTCTGAGCTTGCTCTTGGTCGTGTTGTTGCTGAAGACGTACTAAAACCTGGCACTGAAGACGTTCTTATTCCACGTAACACCCTGATCGATGAGAAGTGGTGTCAAATCATGGAAGAGAACTCAGTAGACAGCATGAAAGTGCGCTCTGTAGTAACGTGTGATTCTGACTTCGGTTGTTGTGCACAGTGTTACGGTCGTGACCTAGCACGTGGCCACCTAGTGAACCAAGGTGAAGCAGTAGGTGTTATCGCTGCTCAGTCTATCGGTGAACCAGGTACACAGCTTACCATGCGTACGTTCCACATCGGTGGTGCGGCATCGACAGCAGCGGCAGAGAACAGTGTTCAAGTTAAGAACAACGGTTCTATCAAGCTACACAACGCTAAATCTGTACTAGCAGATGACGGTAAGATCGTTATCACTTCTCGTGCGACAGAGCTAACTATTATTGATGAGTTTGGTCGTACGAAAGAGAAACACAAACTGCCTTACGGTACGCTACTAAGCAAAGGCGATGGCGATACAGTTCAAGCTGGCGAAACAGTTGCAAACTGGGAAGCGCACACACTACCTATCATTACTGAGGTAGCAGGTCGAATCCAGTTTGTAGATATGATCGACGGCGTAACAGTATCTCGTCAAACTGATGACCTAACTGGTCTATCTTCAAGCGAAGTAACTGACCCAGCAGCTCGCCCTTCAGCAGGTAAAGATATGCGTCCAGCTATCAAACTTGTTGATGAGCAAGGTAACGATGTAATGATCCCTGGTACTGATATGCCAGCTCACTACTTCCTACCTGGTAAAGCGATTGTGAACATCGAAGATGGCGCAGCAGTAGGTGTTGGTGCGACACTAGCACGTATTCCTCAGAAGTCTGGCGGTAACAAAGATATCACCGGTGGTCTTCCACGAGTTGCTGACCTATTTGAAGCACGTAAGCCGAAAGAGCCTGCAATCCTTGCTGAGCACACAGGTACTGTGAGCTTCGGTAAAGAGACCAAAGGTAAACGTCGCCTAGTGATCACACGTGAAAGCGGTGAAGCTTACGAAGAGATGATTCCTAAGCATCGTCAGTTGAACGTATTCGAAGGTGAAAAAGTTGAACGTGGTGACGTGATCGCAGATGGTCCAGAGTCTCCACACGACATCCTACGTCTACGTGGCGTACACGCGGTAACGCAGTACATTGCTAACGAAGTACAGGAAGTTTACCGTCTACAAGGCGTTAAGATTAACGATAAGCACATTGAAACTATCGTTCGTCAGATGCTACGTAAGTGTACTATTACTCACTCTGGTGACTCTGAGTTCCTACCTGGTGAGCAGATTGAGTACTCACAAGTTAAGATTGCTAACCGTAACCTAGAAGCTGAAGGCAAAGAGCCTGCACGTTTCGAACGTGAACTACTAGGTATCACTAAAGCATCTCTAGCGACTGAGTCGTTCATCTCTGCGGCATCGTTCCAGGAGACAACTCGCGTACTAACAGAAGCAGCGGTTTCTGGTAAGCGTGATGACCTACGTGGTCTGAAAGAGAACGTAATTGTTGGTCGTCTGATCCCAGCTGGTACTGGTTTCGCATACCACCAAGAGCGTCAAGCTAAACGTTCTGAAGCGCAAGATGGTCCTTCTGCTGAGCAAGCAACGGATAACCTAGCGGCACTTCTAAACGCTGGTTTCTCTTCTGAAGAGTAAGCCATTTAACTAGTAATCGTTAGAAGCTTAAGAAAAAAGGCACCTTCGGGTGCCTTTTTAGTTTTTATCCTGCCTTTTTCTTCGAGAGGGTTCTTAGAGAAGGTAATAGTGATAAGGCTAGAAACAAAAAAGACCGACGATGATCGTCAGTCTTTTCTATCCTTCAGTCTCTGAGTATTCGCAAACACTAAGCCCCTGGGGGCATAGACAGACTTTCTGCGATCTGCTGTATCAGATAGTCCTCGACTTCAAATCGAGTCTCAAGAATTTCGCCAATGAGACACATATCAGAATCGAAATCATCTAATTCATCATCTTCAGTAACTTCTGAGTACTTATCGTTAAAGTTCAATAGTGGTTCAGTTGTCAGGACTATTTGGCCATAAGTTTGATTGATCTCATTGGTCACGACAAAGCCAGTCGCTTTCCAGCGATCCATAACCATGTCATAGATTTTAAAATGGCCCTCGGAGATGTAATCAACGAGATGCTGACAGAAATCCTGCAATTCGGAAGGAGATGGGAGTTCAATAACATTGGTTTTCGAACAAGGTTGCAGTGCTGCAAGCTTACAATATTCAACAATCAGGGATTGTCTTGTCTCTAACCAGTGATCAATGACATCACTTGAGCCACCCCACTGGTCTTGTGTTTGTTTGAATTTTTTTAGCATGACCATGCCCTCATGATCTGATCGCCTGTTGGCGAACGTATCCTTTGCAAAGCAAAGTTAGTAAAGTTATTACAAACTCTTGTCCTTACTAGAATTTAGAGTGCGAATTTACTTAACGACAAACTCTAGTATGAAATTAGATTGCCAGTAAAATGAACGAACTTCAAGCAAAGGGATGGTGTAATGTTAAGAAAAGGTGATGTTAACCGCGCGATAAATGCATACTGGTGTGTTGTTGCAAGAAGTGAAATTTGGCTGGTGGATGGTGCTGTGCCTTTCGGGTCTGCAGAGCAGTTATCACTGCCTGAAGTGAGTGCAAGACCCATTGGTGAGTATTCTGGTTCGCCCGTCATGTGGCTTAATTTGTCTGATTTGGAGCATGATCTACCATTAGTCTCACTGCGTGACTGCCTGCATTTTCCTGAGCCATTATTTATGTTGTTAAGTAAAGCGGTTCAGTATGGGCACATGACGCAAAGTCTGCGTTTTTGCCCACAGTGCGGTGGAAGAAACTTTCTTAATAATAACCAGCTAGCTATGCAGTGTGGCGAATGCCGTACCCTCCATTATCCTCGAATATTTCCGTGTATTATCGTTGCTGTACGTAAAGAAAATCAGATCTTATTAGCCCAACATCCAAGGCATCGAAATGGTATGTATACGGTTATTGCTGGCTTCTTAGAAGTCGGTGAGACATTAGAAGAGTGTGTGGCTCGAGAAATTCATGAAGAAACGGGAATTCTCGTTAAAAATATTCGTTACTTTGGCAGCCAGCCTTGGGCTTTCCCATCGAGTATGATGATGGGGTTTTTAGCTGACTATGAATCGGGAGAGTTAAGTCCAGACTACACTGAGCTGTCTGATGCACAATGGTTTGGTATTGACGAGATGCCGCCTGTTGCGCCTAAAGGAACGATTGCAAGAGCGCTTATCGAACAAACGCTACAAGATATTGATTCTAATTATCTGATAAATAGATAAAAAAAACCCTCCGAGAGGGAGGGGGTAAGTAAGATGTCGTTATGAGATGCTGAGTACTGGGTACTCAGTTTATAATTGTAGTTTTCGCTAGCGAACAAATTTTTAACACTGATACCGATTGGGTGCAAATTAAGCATTGATTTAAAAGTTAATAACTTGATCCAGGTTGCAAAGCACACAGCTATTGGACTTAAATCAGTGATAGAATACCCCCTTTCACAGAAAGCCTAACAGTTGGAATTACGGAATGACTGAATTAAAAAATGATCGTTATCTGCGTGCGCTTTTAAAAGAGCCGGTAGATTACACGCCAGTATGGATGATGCGCCAGGCAGGTCGTTACCTACCAGAATACAAAGCGACTCGTGCAGAAGCGGGTGATTTCATGTCTTTGTGTCGAAATGCAGAATTAGCATCCGAAGTGACACTTCAACCATTACGCCGTTTTCCTCTTGATGCCGCGATCTTATTCTCTGACATCTTAACGATTCCAGATGCAATGGGGCTTGGTTTACGTTTTGCTGCGGGCGAAGGACCTGTTTTTGATAACCCAATTACATGCAAAGCCGACGTGGAAAAAATTGGTTTGCCAGATCCTGAAGGTGAACTGCAATACGTAATGAACGCAGTACGCCAGATCCGTAAAGACCTGAAGGGTGAAGTGCCGCTGATTGGTTTTTCTGGTAGTCCTTGGACTCTTGCGACGTACATGATCGAAGGTGGCAGTTCTAAAGCCTTCACCAAGATCAAGAAAATGATGTACGCGGAACCACAAACTCTGCACTTACTTCTAGATAAGCTGGCAGACAGCGTTATCGAGTACCTAAACGCGCAAATTAAAGCAGGCGCGCAGTCGGTAATGGTATTTGACACATGGGGTGGCGTACTGACGCCTCGTGACTACAACCTGTTCTCACTGCAATACATGCACAAGATTGTAGATGGTCTGATTCGTGAAAACGATGGTCGTCGCGTGCCAGTCACACTGTTTACTAAGAATGGCGGTATGTGGCTTGAGCAAATCGCAGCAACGGGCTGTGATGCGGTTGGTCTAGACTGGACAATCAACATTGCAGACGCGAAGGCACGTATCGGTGATAAAGTGGCGCTGCAAGGTAACATGGACCCATCCATGCTTTACGCTTCACCAGAGCGTATCCGCGAAGAAGTAGCGGATATCCTAGAAGGCTTTGGTGATACGGGTACTGGTCATGTGTTCAACCTAGGCCATGGTATCCACTTGGATGTGCCGCCAGAAAACGCGGGCGTATTTGTGGAAGCGGTACACGAGCTATCTAAGCCATACCACAAGTAAGTTAGATTTTTTTGAAATCAAATGCCGGCATTCAGTGCCGGTATTTTTTTACCTAAAACTCAAGGCCGTACAGCTCTGGTAGTATTTGGTCTACTATGATCTAATTACTACTCTAGCTGTACACTAGATGTTAAAGTTTAATATAAACAGGTACTTATGATTTCTGGTTTTATGTTCTAATTTTCTTGTACAGATAAGCAAGCAATTAGATCATGGGTAACCTAAAGCATCGAGTGAACGCGTTTTTTAAGGTACGGCACGACGTCAGATTCAAACCAAGGATTCTTCTTTAGCCATAATGTATTGCGTGGAGACGGGTGAGGAAGCGGGATAAAGTCCGGTTCCCAATCCTGCCATTGTTGAACGGTTTGCGTTAGTGTCTTTGGTTTGTTGGTGAGATAGTACTGCTGCGAGTACTGACCAATTAGTAGAGTGAGCTCTATATTGGGCAGTTGCTCAAGAATCTTTTTATGCCAAGTGGGCGCACATTCTTTACGAGGCGGTAAATCACCAGAGTTCCCTTTGCCTGGATAACAGAATCCCATTGGGACAATGGCAATTTTATTTGGGTCGTAGAAAACGTCTTTGTCGATATCGAGCCATTGGCGTAATCGATCACCACTTGGGTCATTCCAAGGTATCGAGGTTTTGTGTACACGTGTGCCAGGGGCCTGACCGATGATTAGGATGCGTGCCCCTTTTGCGGCTTGTACGACAGGGTTTGCGCCCAAAGGTAAATTATCCGCGCATATCTGGCAGGCCCTCACTTGTTGCAATAGCTCGTCTAACGACATTCTCAGTAACCCTTTTCGAAATCCACTTGATAATTTAATGAAAACCCATCGCGCCAGCGTAGATAGTTGTCAGCAAAAATCTCGATGACTTGCTCGGGAAAACTCAGCGCAGCAATGTGTGGAGTGATGGTGACTTGCGGTAGTTTCCAAAACGGATGCTCTACCGATAACGGCTCTTGCTCAAACACATCTAAGAAGGCGTGTTCTACCCAACGGTTTTTCAGAGCGAAGAGCAACCCTGTCTCATCCAGTACGTCGCCACGACCAACGTTAAACAATAACGTCTGATTTAGTTGGCTGAGCGTTTGACGATTAAGTAACTGTCGCGTCTCAGGTGTACTTGGTAGAGTATTCACAACGATGTCGGCTTGTTCAAATGCCTTACTTAGTTCATTGATATGAAAGGTCTGATGAAATTCGCCGCCTGAAGTCGGGATACCTGTTCGGTTAATACCGATAGTTTTTATTCCCATTGCTTTAGCTGCGTTGCCCAAATAACACCCAATGCTACCAGTACCGAGAATCACCATGGTTTTACTTTGTAATGATGTATAGAGGTGAGGCTGCCATCGTTTGTTTTGTTGTTGCTGGTGGTATCGGTTGAAGTGGCGGTAATGGGCAATACTGTAACCCAGCACATATTCGGCAATTAATGGGCCGAAAATACCGCGTACGTTGGTCAGTGTGTAATCTTGGCGCAGAGCCGGTGACATTAAAGCGTTCACCCCCGCAAATGTGGATTGCACCCACTCAAGCTGTGAAAACTCGTCTAACCTTTGTGATAGTAATGGTGGATCCGCCAGTACGATCTGAGCTTCTTCAGGTTGGTCGGTGAGGCAAAGATCGGGCAGATTTTTCTCTGCCAGTAACGTTTTGTAGGTGTCGCGATGCTCTGAGAGCAGGAAAATCTGATTTGAATGCGGCATTAACTTTTTTCCCTGTGATGAATCAAGTACACTTTCGCTGTTTTTTTCTTCAATGATTGAGTGACTATGCTTAAGAATCCTCTTCAGGTTCGTTTAGAAAAACTAGAACCTTGGCAACAAATTACCTTTATGGCGTGTCTGTGTGAACGCATGTATCCAAACTATGCGATGTTTTGTGAGAACACAGAATTTGCTGACCCGCGTGCTTACCGAGCGATTCTTGATAGTGTATGGGAAATTTTGACAGTTAAGAACGCGAAAATTAACTTCGAACGTCAATTAGAGAAGTTAGAAGAGTTGTTCCCAAGTGCGGATGAGTTCGATTTTTACGGGGTTTATCCAGCGATGGACGCGTGTCAGGGTTTGTCTACGTTACTGCATGGCCTATTGGACCGCGACTACCTTTTCGATTCAATGCTTAAAGTGAGCCAACAGTCGGTACAAACCGTTGCTGATCTAGAGCAAGCGCAAGGTGCAGAGCCAATCACCAACGACAATCAGAAAGAAAATGAAGCCGTATGTGAAGAATGGGACGTGCAGTGGGCTATTTTCCGTCCACTGCGTGAAGCGGTAGAGCGTGACATCAGCTTGATTAAAGATTTACGTGAAGAGTTACGTGAAGAAGGTGTGAGCAACATCGGTATCGCACTTTAATCGTTGAATAGATAGAAAAAAGGCATCCTAAATGGATGCCTTTTTGTTTGCGGCGTTTGAGCGGTTATGCCCAATGCGGATTACGATTCTTTAGAGCCTGGTTTTGTCGCTTCTTGAGTTTCTGGCTCCTTGTGATGCTTCTCCAGTTCTTCCTCTTCTTCATCGTCATCGCGGCTTTCGATTACGCCGTGCATCTCTTTCCAACTTTCCCAACGTTGGTAAGCCAGCTCCTGCATGTCGGTACTTTTATCCGCTTCATCGATGATTTCTTCACCCACGAGGTGTTCAAAAATATCCTCCAACGTCACCAAGCCTTGCACAGTACCGTATTCGTCAACGACAAGGGCTAGCTGTAGGCGATGAGTCATCATTTGGTCAAACACTTTCGGTAACGTCGTGTTGTTTAGCACCACTTGAATCGGGCGCATGATTGCTCCCAGTTGTTTCTGTCCACAACCTGATTGTTGGAGTTTGAACAACTCAAGGCGGTGCACAAAACCAATGATGTTGTCTTTCTGCTCGCTATAAACCAATGGGCGTGAGAAAGGCGTATCCTTGTGTTTTTCTAGGAACTCATTGATGGTCATCGTGGCATCGATACGGAATACCACAGGACGTGGCGTCATAACCTGCGTTACAGGTACATCTTGGATGCCCAGCAGGTTGCTTAAGATTTTTGATTCACCCTCGGCAAATTCACCGCTTTCACGTGCCAGAATCGCCATTGCCGACAGTTCATCACGCATCTTGGGTGCTTCGTGGTTACGAGCAAGACGCTTGGTGATTTGCTCTGAAAACCATACGAATGGCGTTAGCGCCCATACCATCCAGCGTAATGCGACTGCCGCGGTTGGCGCCAATTGACGCCAGTATGTTGCGCCAATTGTTTTCGGTACGATTTCTGAAAGCACCAAGATCGCCAGTGTGAGCACTGCCGAAAAGATACCTAACGCTTCGCTACCAAATACCACCGCAGCTTGTGCACCAGCAGTGGCCGCGCCGATGGTATGAGCGATGGTATTTAGAGTTAGAATGGATGCCAATGGTCGGTCGATATCTGATTTTAGCTTAGCCAGTTGCCCAGCTGCGGGATGCCCCTGTTGATTGAGCTGCGCAATGTAGCTCGGACTGATACTCAGCAGTACCGCCTCCAGCACCGAACAGATAAACGAAATGCCGATTGCAATAGAGATATAAATGGATAACAGCAGCATAGTTGCCCTTGAATGTAGTTTGATAGTGGTTATTTGCAGCTATTATAACCGCAAAAGTGCCTTATAAATTGGTCCAAATACCTTGGAAAGCAAGGGTTTTCAGGGGGTATGTGGTAACAAATTGTGAGTTATTACTCATATTATGGCTAAAAGTACGTCAGAAAATCGAAAGATCGCTTACAAACCTTTGCCAGATGGGGCATTTATGTTTTAGAGTGAGACGAATTCGATAACCTATGAGAAGGGAAACCTAATGAACAAGACCCAATTAATCGACTTTATCGCAGAGAAAGCAGACCTATCAAAAGCACAAGCAAAAGCTGCTCTTGAAGCGACTCTTGATGGTGTAACTGGTGCACTTAAAGAGGGTGACCAAGTTCAACTAATTGGTTTTGGTACATTCAAAGTAAACCACCGCGCTGCACGTACTGGTCGTAACCCTAAGACTGGTGACGAGATTCAAATCGCAGCAGCTAACGTACCTGCATTCGTAGCAGGTAAAGCGCTGAAAGAATCAGTAAACTAAGTTAGAATGCACCGAGGTATCCTGCCTCGGTGCAACTTCATGAAAAAACATCTACTCGCTTCACTTCTCTTATCTAGCTTTACCCTTTTTGGCTGTTCGTCGGTTGAAACTCCTAATTTAGAACAATTCACTCACTTCTCTGGCGGCAAAGTTGCTGGAGACGCAAGTAGCTTGTACTGGATGACCGAGAAACTCACTCGCGTGAGTACGGCAGCTGATTACGTAACGATGGGGGATAATGGCTGGTTTCAAAGTGACTACCGTTGGGATGAAGGTGAGCTTCGAGAGTTGATTCGAAAAGGTGAGCAAGTTGATACCAAGCAAGAGTTGGTGCCTTTTCAAATCCACATCCGTTTTAATAAAGATGGCGAAGCGGTTTACCAACAATATCGCGTTAATCGTAAAGTCTTACCACTTCAGCATGAACAATTAGAACGTTACAAGACAGAAGCGAATGATGTAGTGGCGTCGGTTAAGGCGCAGTCTCGTAACAGTCAGAGCCTCATTCAAGGTTATTGGAATGGCCAATCGTTTGAAACCTGCAAAGGTAAAGCGTTCTCGACACTCGAGTTTAATCAGACGTTGCCAAAATTTATTATCGAGCGTCTCTCATCTGTAGACAGTTACGTGGCTTTTGTCGGCAAGCAGTCACGAAATAAAGCAACGGTTGATGAACTGTTGATGCTCAATGATGATGACTTTGATTGTGTACCACGACCAGCATTGCTCGCTGAGTAAGCTTGGTGAGACTTACTAACTGACAGAGTAATAAAAAAGGCGCTGAATGCGCCTTTTGTTTTTTTAGCCAACTTAAGTTGTTTTTATTTTTCTTGCTCACGTGCAATCGCACGGTAGCCGATGTCACTGCGATGGAACATGCCGTCCCAACTGATCTGTTTTGCAAGCTCGTAAGCGCGTTGCTGCGCTTCTGATACGCTGTTGCCCAACGCAGTTGCACACAATACGCGACCACCATTTGTTACGATGTTGCCATCTTTATTGTCTGTACCCGCGTGGAAGACTTTCTCGCCTTCAATTTCAACTTGTGGCAGACCAGAGATCACATCGCCTTTGTTGTACGCTGCTGGGTAACCACCGGCTGCGAGTACGATACCAATCGACGCACGTGGATCCCATTTTGATTCAACTTGATCCAGTTTTTGGTCAATCGCAGCCAAGCAAAGATCAACCAGATCCGATTCCATACGCATCATGATTGGTTGTGTCTCTGGATCACCGAAGCGGCAGTTGTACTCGATCACTTTAGGCGTACCATCTTTGTCGATCATCAGACCCGCGTATAGGAAACCTGTGTATGGGTTACCTTCAGACGCCATGCCACGTACCGTTGGGTAAATGACTTCTTCCATGATGCGGTTGTGAATTTCTGGTGTGACCACAGGAGCTGGCGAGTACGCGCCCATGCCACCAGTGTTAGGACCTGTATCTTTGTCACCTACGCGTTTGTGATCTTGGCTGGTGGCCATTGGCAGAACGTTCTCACCATCCACCATCACGATGAAGCTTGCTTCTTCACCATCGAGGAACTCTTCGATAACCACGCGGCTGCCTGCGTCACCAAATGCGTTGCCTGCTAGCATGTCTTTGATTGCGTCTTCGGCTTCTTCTAGCGTCATTGCCACAATCACGCCTTTACCAGCCGCAAGGCCGTCGGCTTTCACCACAATCGGCACACCTTGCTCACGCACGTAAGCAAGCGCTGGTTCAATTTCTGTGAAGTTTGCGTAAGCACCGGTTGGGATTTGGTGACGAGCAAGGAAGTCTTTAGTAAACGCTTTAGAGCCTTCAAGCTGCGCTGCGGCTTGGGTAGGGCCAAAGATTGGTAAGCCCGCTTCGCGGAACGCATCCACCACACCAATAACCAATGGTGCTTCTGGGCCAACGATAGTCAGTTCAATTACCTTCTCTTTGGCGAAAGCAACAAGGCCAGCGATGTCTTCTACATCGATGTTTACGTTCTCTAGTTTTGGCTCTAGTGCCGTACCTGCGTTGCCTGGAGCAATGAAAATAGTCTCAACATTTGGGTTTTGCGCTGCTTTCCAGCCTAGCGCATGTTCACGACCGCCTGAACCAATGATTAAAACTCGCATATGAAAATCCTTAATCTTATAAATACTGTTTACTCAAAGTATTTGATGATGTGGCTAGGCAACAATTGAGCCCATCCCGGAAACATAGCCAGCTACGTAACCGGGGTGGCCGAAAGCAGTTAACAATGCCACAGTGCCAAATACGATGAGGAAATTAGTGGCGGAAGTGACGCATACCCGTGAAGATCATCGCCATGCCGTGCTCATCTGCTGCTGCGATAACTTCGTCGTCACGCATAGAGCCACCTGGCTGAATTACGCACTTAATGCCGGCTTCTGCTGCGGCATCGATACCGTCGCGGAATGGGAAGAAAGCGTCAGATGCCATTACGCTACCGGCAACTTCTAAGCCTTCATCTGCGGCTTTGATGCCGGCAATTTTCGCTGAGTAAACGCGGCTCATTTGGCCTGCGCCTACACCGATAGTCATGTCGCCTTTCGCGTAAACGATCGCGTTAGATTTCACGTATTTCGCTACTTTCCAGCAGAATAGGGCGTCTTTTAGCTCTTCTTCTGTCGGCTGACGTTTAGACACGACTTTAAGATCGTCTAGGCTTACCATGCCTTGGTCGCGGTCTTGAACCAGTAGACCACCGTTGACGCGTTTTACGTCAAAGCCCGTTGTCTTCGTTGACCACTCGCCACACTCTAGTAGACGTACGTTCTTCTTCGCTGCAACGATTTCAATCGCTTCAGCAGAAACAGAAGGTGCGATAATCACTTCAACGAATTGACGCTCAACGATAGCGCTAGCCGTTTTTGCATCTAGCTCTTGGTTGAATGCAATGATGCCGCCGAACGCTGACGTTGGGTCAGTTTGGTAAGCGCGGTTGTACGCTTCGATGATGTCTTTACCTAGCGCAACGCCACATGGGTTGGCGTGTTTTACGATTACACATGCAGGTTCGTTGAACTCTTTCACACACTCAAGTGCTGCGTCCGTGTCTGCAATGTTGTTGTAAGAGAGGGCTTTACCTTGGATTTGGCGAGCAGTAGAAACAGACGCTTCTTGTGGGTTTGCTTCAACGTAGAATGCAGCTGCTTGGTGGCTGTTCTCACCGTAGCGCATGTCTTGCTTCTTCTCGAATTGCTGGTTGAAAGTACGTGGGAATTTAGACTCTTCATCACCTTCTTTGTTCTCACCGTAAGATGGAACCATAGTGCCGAAGTAGTTTGCGATCATGCCATCGTAAGTCGCAGTGTGTTCGAATGCTGCGATAGCAAGGTCGAAACGAGTCTCTAGTGTTAGAGATTTCTCGTTCTCGTCCATTTCAGCGATAACGCGGTCGTAATCATGAGCGTTCACAACGATAGTCACGTCTTTGTGGTTTTTCGCTGCAGAGCGAACCATCGTTGGGCCGCCGATATCGATGTTTTCAACCGCGTCAGCTAGTGTACAGCCTTCTTTTGCAACGGTTTCTGCGAATGGGTATAGGTTAACAACGACCATGTCGATTGGATTGATGCCATGTTTTGCCATCACGTCGTCATCTTGACCACGACGACCAAGTACACCACCGTGAACTTTCGGGTGAAGCGTTTTAACGCGGCCGTCCATCATTTCTGGGAAACCTGTGTAGTCAGAGACTTCTGTTACTGCGATGCCTTGTTCGGCAAGTAGGCGTGCTGTACCACCAGTAGATAGGATATCGACACCGCGCTCAGCAAGAGCTTGTGCAAACTCAACAATACCTGTTTTGTCTGATACGCTGATAAGCGCACGGCGAATAGGACGAGCGTTATTCATGCTTCCATTTTCCTCAAATTCACGGAGTTAAAGATGTTTGCCAAAAATGAACTTGTTTTTACCTCTTGGGGTAAAATATTGGCCAGTTTTGGTAAAGACCTTTGCCGGATGTTTTCTGGTTAGAAAACAGTCTCCACATTTGATGGCGCGTATTCTAACCAATTTATTACAAAAAAGCTCGCGCAATCGTTTGGCATCTCAAAAATAATTGTGAAAAAGAGGTTCTTTAGCTTTAAAAGTAACGAGATAGTTAATAGGGAAAGTTATGTTTCAGATAGGTGAACTGGCAAAACGTTGTGGTGTGACGGCAGATACGCTGCGTTTTTATGAGAAAAACGCGCTGATAAAGCCCGCAGGTCGAAGTGAATCAGGTTATCGTCTCTATAATGAAGAGAATCAAAAGCAGGTACACTTCATCCTTAAAGGTAAAGAGCTGGGCCTGAGCCTGGATGAGATTAAAGAGCTACTAGAAATCAAACTAGAAGCAACAGAACACAGCTGTGCAGAGGTTAAAGCTATTACTTCTGCTAAGTTAGAGCTGATTGATGGAAAAATTAACGAGCTAACGAAAATTCGTCGAGCTTTGAAGAAGATCAATGATGCTTGCTGCGGTCATACGGATGATGATGCTACTCATTGTTCTATCCTTGCAGCACTTGAGTAGTCTCATTTCTGCATCACTTAACTTAAGTTTGCATTTTTGGCGGCTTGCTTTTCTAGGTGCACGCCGTTTTCCCACCTATAATCTCGCCTTTAGTTACCTGTTGGAATTGACCATTGTTTGATTCCTGCCGTAGCGCTGTCTGTAGATACGAGAGTTTTCATACATGGTTGGAGTCTATTTTCAAATCAATGACTGGGTTTTAAGCGTTGATGAAAATAAGCTGTATCGACAAGATAGGGAAGTTACTGTTGAGCCACGCTTAATTAATCTTCTGCATTTCCTAGCGGAGCATGCGAATGAGGTGTTCAATCGTGAGGAATTGATCCAATACGTTTGGGCAGGGGCGATTGTGACCGATCAAGTGGTGACTCAGTCCATTTTTGAGTTACGTAAATTACTGCGTGACGGTCGGGAAGAAAATACCAGCTACGTCATTACAGTGCCGAAACGTGGTTACAAGCTGGTGGCGAATGTGACCCCAATGACACTCGAGGAATTCCTCGCAAGTCGTCATTGTGATTCAGAAAGTCTTCCTCCTATTGTTGATGAACCAGAAGAAGAGACTCCACCTATCGCACCTGCCGTCACCTTTCCTGCAGGCCCTCTGACTCGCGCGGTCTGTGAGATGTCTAAAGAGAAAAAGGCCCCTCCGAAAAAAAATAAAATCAGTCCGTGGCGCCTGGGGATCATGAACTTCATCTGGATCAGTGTTTTGGTTGTGGTGATGGGTGTGTTTACCTACAAGCAATCGGAAGTGCGTATTACTCAAGCCATCGATACTCACCTTATCGAATTCAAGTTTCAAGATAACTTCACGAGCGAAGGGTTAAGCTACGACTTGGCAGACGGGTTTGCCCAAAAGTTGATGTCCGACATTGCTCAAGTGAGCGATTACCGAGTCATGCTAAAGAAGACGTCGTTTACCTCGGGTATTGTGCCGGGCAAATCGGTTGTGGTGCGGGTTCGTGAAAATGAGGGTGGCAGCTTTTTAGAGGTGGAATATCGGAATAACTCATCTGAAAAGGTGTTGTTTAGTCGTCAATACGCGTTAACCAGCAGCCATTTAAAGACAGTGCTTCAACAAGCGTCGTTAGACTTGATGCAAGTTCTGAAAGTGCCGGATGCCAAGCTGAAATCCACGATGCTGGTGGCGGGAATGCCAATTAACCCAGATGCTTTGGAGCTGTTTGTTCAAGCTAACCATTATCTCAATGTCTCGGATGCCAAGCAGTTTCGCCAAGGCGTCAACTTGCTGGAAAACATTTTAGAAATTGAGCCAGATAATGCTTACGTTCAGGCAGAGTTATTGATTGCTTACCACGTGCAGAAGGTGCTCGACTTTTCACAGGAGTTGAAGAAAGGGCGAGTGCAGCAGTTGAGTGACGCACTAGAAACTAACGTAAAAATGATGGTTGGGCCAATTCAACCGCGAATTTATGAAGCTTTAGCCCTGCACGAAACCATTATTGGTGACATGGCTTCAGCCAAGCAGCATCTTGGGCAGGCTTTGAGGTTACGTGATTCGGTGCTGTCTTATGTGATTCGTGGTAAGCACGCTGAATTGGATGGTGATCTGGATTTGGCCAGTGAGTCTTACAGCGAAGCTTTCTATATTGATACGTCGGTTGAGACGTACCTGCTGTGCGAAAACTTGGTCTTCCCAAGTAACATGAAGGCGATTGATTACGCCATGTATCGCGCTGTTCACCCTTCTGTCGTTCGAATGCTTTAATTCTCTCGCACTCAACGTCAGTCAAATACTAGCCCCTCATTTCGGTGAGGGGCTTTTTTGTAGCTGTCGAAAAGTGAAAAGGGTGGGCGGTGGGGTAATGACTTACGAAGGAGCCAGTAACGCAAGCTTGCAACGGGAAGACATATCCGGTTTTCTTCTCTATCTCTATCTCTATCTCTATCTCTATCTCTATCTCTATCTCTATCTCTATCTCTATTGATTGTATGGAGTGTCTGGCTGAGTTATGTGGCGAGAATGATTCTGATGCTTTCTTGGAGGCGAGATGAATATTGATGTGGGTCAAAAAGCGCGATCAGGGAGAGATTTATGGAATCAACAGTTCAGGGAATCAACCCTTCGGGACGGGGAAGTTGATTGAGGTTGATAATTTTTATCGCGATTACCAACGAGTTGATGAGAGTTTATCTATCGGTAGAAGGTTTGATGTTTTTCTTATAACTATATGAATAATATAGTTTTATGTTTTTGTGTTCATCATGTTTATCTCAACTTGATGTTGATGAACTAATCATTTTATTGATAACGCCAAGTTTATTTTTTTCCCAGTTTTTGGGCGTAGTCTTCACTTCGAAATTTAGCGAGGTCGAGCAGGTATCTACTTCATAGCATCTCGCTAATAACCGTTCAGTTTGAGTCACGTTGACTTGAGTAGAATAGATTTGGAGATGTTATGTCATCGAATACGAAAAAAATCGGCCTAATTGCCTGTACGGGTGTAGTAGCCGGTAACATGATGGGTAGTGGTATTGCACTGTTACCTTCTAGCCTAGCTTCAGTAGGTTCTGTTTCAATTTTCAGTTGGCTGATCTGTTTGATCGGTGCACTGAGCCTTGCGTTTGTTTACGCTCGTCTGGCAACCAAAAACCCTCAAGAAGGTGGTCCTATCGCTTATGCTGGCGAAGTTTCACCTGTCTTTGGTTTCCAAACGGGCGTGCTTTATTACCACGCGAACTGGATTGGTAACCTAGCTATTGCTATTACAGGTGTTTCTTACCTTTCAGTATTCTTCCCTGTGCTTAATGACCCAATCCCAGCAGGTATTGCGACGATTGCATCGGTATGGATCTTCACTTTCGTTAACCTACTTGGTGGTAGCTGGGTAAGCCGTCTATGTACGCTTGGTCTTGTTCTAATCCTCATTCCTGTTGTTGGTACAGCGGCGTTTGGTTGGACGCACTTCGACACTGCGCTATACAGCCAAAACTGGAACGTATCTGCGGGTACGGATAGCCATGCGATTGTGACTGCGGTTCTTATCTGTCTATGGTCATTCGTTGGTGTGGAATCAGCAGCAGTATCGACAGGTATGGTAGAAAATCCTAAACGTACTGTACCGCTAGCAACCATGCTGGGTACTGGTATCGCAGGTGTGATTTATATCCTATCAACTCAAATGATCAGCGGCATGTTCCCTGCTTCTGAAGTTGCGGCATCAGGTGCGCCATTTGCATTGGCAACCACTGAGCTATTCGGTAGCTGGACAGCACCATTCGTATCAGCATTCACAGCACTAGCATGTTTCACTTCGCTAGGTTCTTGGATGATGCTGGTGGGCGAGGCTGGTAAACGTGCAGCAAGCGATGGCAACTTCCCTAAAATCTACGGCGAAACTGACAAAAACGGTGTGCCTAAGAAAGGTCTAATTCTTGCGTCAATCAAGATGACTGCACTGATGGTTGTACTGATGTTCTTCAGCTCTAAAACAGCACACGCATCAGACCTGTTCAACCAGCTAACGACTGATGCAGTTCTACTAACTATGCTGCCTTACTTCTACTCAAGCATTAACTTGATTCGCTTCGAAGGTATGACAACACGCAACGGCTTCGTAATGCTGTTCTCTGGTGTAGCTTGTCTGTTCTGCTTCATTGCCCTTGCTGGTGCAGAAGGCGGTACGCTAACAGCAACCTTCATCGTGTCTCTCGTTATCTTGATGTTCTACAGCAAAAAAGCCGGCTTAGCTCAGTACATGAAGCTACACGCTGACGACATGCCTGCTCAAGCAAGCAACTAATCCCCAAACGCTGGCACTTCGGTGCCAGCCAATAAAAAACAAATTCACTCGGCGCTCACCTTACTCACTGCCTGTAAATGGCAGAGAGCGCCTTCATTCGCCTTGGAGATGTCCAAATGAATATTTTCGCTATCTTGAACCACATGGGTGTGTTCTTTAAAGAAGAGCCAGTTCGTCAACTTCACGCTGCTCTTGAGAAAGCGGGCTACGAAGTGGTTTACCCAGTAGATGATAAAGACTTGATCAAAATGATTGAGATGAACCCACGCATTTGCGGTGTGCTGTTCGACTGGGATAAATACTCACTAGAGCTATGTGAACGTATCAGCCAAATCAACGAAAAACTGCCTGTTCACGCATTTGCTAATGAACAGTCTACTCTAGATATTTCACTAACAGACCTACGTCTAAACGTGAGCTTCTTCGAATACGCTTTAGGTATGGCTGACGACATCGCTATCAAAATCAACCAAGCGACTGAGGCATACAAAGATGCCATCATGCCTCCATTCACTAAAGCGTTATTCAAATACGTAGAAGAAGGTAAATACACCTTCTGTACTCCAGGTCACATGGGCGGTACTGCATTCCAGAAAAGCCCTGCAGGTAGCATCTTCTACGATTTTTACGGTCCAAACACATTTAAAGCGGACGTATCAATCTCAATGCCTGAGCTAGGTTCTCTACTAGACCACTCAGGCCCACATAAAGATGCAGAAGAATACATTGCACGTACATTCAATGCAGACAGCTCGTACATCGTAACTAACGGTACGTCTACATCGAACAAAATCGTTGGTATGTACTCAGCACCTGCGGGCAGCACAGTACTGATTGACCGTAACTGTCACAAATCTCTGACTCACCTAATGATGATGAGCGACGTGACACCAATCTACTTCCGCCCAACTCGTAACGCATACGGCATCCTTGGTGGTATTCCACAAAGTGAATTCAGCCGCGATGTCATTGCAGAGAAAGTGGCGAAAACACCAGGTGCAACAGCACCAACTTACGCAGTAGTGACTAACTCAACTTACGATGGTCTGTTGTACAACACACAATTCATCAAAGAGTCGCTAGATTGTAAACACATCCACTTCGACAGTGCTTGGGTGCCTTACACTAACTTCAACCCAATTTACGAAGGTAAATGTGGTATGAGTGGTGAAGCGATGCCAGGCAAAGTGTTCTACGAAACACAATCAACACACAAACTGTTGGCAGCGTTCTCACAAGCTTCAATGATTCACGTGAAAGGTGACTTTGATAAAGAATCTTTCAACGAAGCATTCATGATGCACACTTCAACTTCACCTCAGTACGGCATTGTTGCTTCTACTGAAACTGCAGCGGCAATGATGCGCGGCAACACTGGTAAGAAGTTGATGCAAGACTCTATCGATCGCGCAATCCGCTTCCGTAAAGAGATCAAACGCCTAGAAGCAGAAAGCGACAGCTGGTTCTTCGATGTATGGCAACCAGAAAACATCGATACTACGGAATGTTGGAAACTAGACCCTAGCGACACGTGGCACGGCTTCAAGAACATGGATGACAACCACATGTATCTTGATCCAATCAAAGTAACGCTATTGACTCCTGGGATGAATAAAGAAGGCGAACTAGAAGAATCAGGTATTCCTGCTTCGCTGGTGGCTAAATTCCTAGACGAGCGCGGCATCGTGGTTGAGAAAACAGGCCCATACAACTTGTTGTTCCTATTCTCAATCGGTATCGACAAATCAAAAGCAATGCAATTGCTACGCGGTCTGACTGAATTTAAACGTGGCTACGACTTGAACCTAACCATCAAGAGCTTCCTTCCTTCGCTATATAACGAAGACCCAAGCTTCTATGAAGGCATGCGCGTTCAAGAACTAGCACAAGCAATTCACGACCTAACTAAGAAATACAACCTACCAGAGCTAATGTACAAAGCGTTCGATGTACTTCCAGAAATGAAAGTAACACCACACGCAGCATGGCAAGAAGAGCTTCGCGGTAACGTAGAAGAAATCAAACTGGAAGAAATGGTTGGTCGCGTAAGTGCGAACATGATCCTTCCTTACCCTCCAGGTGTGCCACTAGTACTTCCTGGTGAAATGGTGACTCAAGAGTCTCGCCCTGTACTGGACTTCCTAGAGATGCTTTGTGAGATCGGTGCGCATTACCCAGGTTTCGAAACCGACATCCACGGTCTGTACCAACAAAAAGATGGTAGCTACACCGTAAAAGTATTGAAGAACTAAGTTCCTCTCGAAGATGACGCCATTGGGAATGCAAGCATGCTCCACTCTTACGAGCTCAATGTGTCATCGAACAACCACGACATTTAGATATACCCCTAGCTAATCTGTCGTAAAAGAGAAGGGCAAGGATGCTCTGATCTTTTCTTCTATATAGAAGAAGCAATTTCCAAGACTTCACCTGAAGTACCCAAGTAAAAAGCAAAGACCAAAGAGCAGTTCGTCATCGTTCTGCTCTTTTTTTATCTTTTATACAGCAGGACGAAGAGAAAAAGCACGTTGAGCGAAGACCATTTGCGTCAATTGCATCAAATTTGAAGATCGTAATTCAGGTAGAAACGCCCTTTTTCTTGAGGAAAGATCCTTTTAAATGAGAGAAAATAGCCAAGATCGCTTGGTATATACACAAAGTGATTGCTATTTGTTCGGTTGAAAGTTTTTTTGCAAAAAACGCTTGTACTAATTTCTCAACTCCCTATACTGCGCATCCACCGACACGGAGTGAGACGAAAGTCACACAGCGAGTCGGAAGTGAGAGAAAAAGAAATTTGAAAAAATGCTTGACTCTCTCACGG
>NZ_JAWJYE010000021.1:0-36610 GCF_032970445.1 Vibrio sp. T13N | reverse complement strand
CGTTCAATCTGAGCCATGATCAAACTCTTCAATTTAAGATTTTGTTCGGCTCAATGAATACTGAACATTACATAAAGTAATGTTTGAATTGACTGTGCTGAATCYKWMGATTCAATGGTCACTTCGTTTCATTGAAACCTAATTTGATACCGARGTATCKAATTGGATTATCATCAACGAGTGCCCACACAGATTGATAGGTCTATATTGTTAAAGAGCTTGCTTTGCGAGAAGTTTTCTCTCAAAGCGGAGGTGCATTCTATCGATTTAATTGACAGTGTCAAACACTTTTTCAATTTTATTTTCGTAGAAGCTTTTTACCTCTCCGACTCTGCTGAAGCCTTATCGCGTCTGCCGTGTCGGTGGATGCGCATTATAGGGAACTCAGATCCGTTCGCAACCCTTTTTTGGAAAAAAATGAAAAAAACTGACTGTTCGATGACTATTTCATCAAAAAAGCAAAAAAGAGGGTAAAAAACCCTCTTTTTCAGCCTCAAAAGTCGTATTTAAATGAATGCGTACGCGTCTGCGAACATACGTTCGCTCTTCGCTTTCTTGTTCTGAGTGAACTGTTCACGTGCTGCTCCAGCCATTTCGAAACGACCTGCAATATAGATATCGTAGTTTTCTAAGCTTTCGAAATCTTCACTCACCGCTTGTAGCACGTTACCAACCTTACCTTGCCAATCAGCAGGTGCTTCTTCTACTACTGGAACAAAGTGAACGTTAGTAAACTTATCGGCGATCTCGACCAGTTCTTCTTTTGCATAAAGTTGGCAGTTATCGCGCGCACCCCAATATAGATAGATAGGGTTGGTTTTATTCTGCGCGACGCAGTGATCCAGAATCGAGCGCACGTAACTAAAACCTGTACCACCAGCAATTAATAATAGTGGACGTTCACTTTCTTCTTGAACCCAAGCATCACCATGCGGGGCATCAATTTCAATCTGACCATCAGTTTCAAGCGCCGCTTGCATTGCTTCGACAACTTCTTGAGCGTAAGCGTTGTGTTCCGCCGCACCGATATGCAGTTCAAGTTCACCTTCATGACGGCAAGGGCTGCTCGCGATAGAGAAAGGACGTTTGTCTTTTTCACCCATCACTACCATTAGGTACTGACCCGCTTTAAAAGGCACTGGTGATTCTGGGTGAAGAAGGATTTGGTAAGTATTACAAGCTAACGGCTGAATAGACTTTACTTTACATTGGATGGTCATGGTGTTCCTCTCGCTTACTCATCAAAAGTAAGCACTAAATTACTTTCTGTATAGGCTTGGCAAGGGAATATCCAACCTTGCTGTTGCTCTTTTTCGGTTAGCATCGGTTCGAGGTGGTAATTCACCTCGCCCGTTAGCTTTTTACACATGCACATGGCACAAGCGCCAACTTGGCAACGGTGTGGGAAGCGAATATTGTTGTTGAGCGCGGCTTCCAACACCGTCTCCCCTTCTTTTACTGGAAACGTAACGTCCATTGGTAGAAGGTGGACTTGATGACTCATAGAATACCTAACTGGTCCCAAATCTCATCGACTTTAGCCACAAGTTTAGGATCTTTTTTGATAGGCGTACCCCACTCGCGCGTGACTTCAGATTCGAACTTGTTGGTCGCATCCAATCCTAATTTGGATGAACTCTCAGTCTTACCACGCACTTGAATGGTGTCTCTATCTGGATCCATTCGAGTTGTCACCGCCCAAATGATGTCATTCCAATCTCGTGCATTAACGTCATCGTCGCACAAGATAATGAATTTGTTATCCGCGTACTGAGCAAAGAAGCCCCATAGATATTCCATCAATTCTTGAGATTGACCAGCTTGGTCTTTCTTCATGGTCACGACAGCAAATTGGTTGTTTGCTGCAGCTGGTAGATAGACGTCAACAATCTCAGGACGTTGCTGTTTTAACTCATTCAGTTCTGCTTCGGTAATCGCTTTGCTGTCTCGCTCAGTGACCTCGGTTCGCGTCGCCAGCTCAGCATCCCATTTAATGGTCGCATCCAAGCCCATTTTGGAGCCAAGCCCAACCACTGGTGAAGCAAAGTCGAGCGAGTCGATTGGCGTGTTATCTATCATCAAGGTATCACGTACAGGGTCCATATGCTCTGACATGGCTTTAACGACATCATTCCAATCTCGCGCGTTTACCGATTCATCGCACACAATAACAAACTTGGTGTACATGAATTGACGTAAGAAAGACCACACCCCCATCATTACGCGCTTGGCATGTCCTGGGTACTGCTTCTTCATGGTGACGACTGCCATTCGGTACGAACAACCTTCTGGCGGTAGATAGAAGTCTTCGATCTCTGGGAACTGCTTTTGCAGAATCGGCACAAAGACTTCGTTTAATGCCACACCCAATACAGCTGGTTCATCTGGCGGACGGCCTGTGTAGGTACTGTGGTAGATTGGGTCTTTACGCATGGTAATGTGCGTAATGGTAAACACGTGGTGCTTTTCTTTTTCGTTGTAGTAGCCAGTGTGATCGCCATAAGGACCTTCATCAGCAAACTCGTTCGGGTCGATATAGCCTTCCATCACGATTTCAGCGCTCGCTGGCACTTCCAAATCATTACTAACTGACTTCACGACTTCAGTTTTGCTGCCACGTAGTAAACCTGCAAATGCGTATTCCGATAACGTATCTGGCACTGGCGTTACTGCGCCAAGAATGGTTGCGGGGTCTGCACCAAACGCAACCGAAACTGGGAAAGGTTTACCTGGATTGGTTTCCATCCAATCACGTAGGTCAAGCGCACCACCACGATGAGCTAACCAACGCATTATGATTTTGTTCTTGGCGATTTTCTGTTGGCGGTAAATACCTAGGTTCTGACGTTTCTTGTTTGGACCTTTGGTCACGGTTAAGCCCCACGTAAGCAGTGGTGCAACGTCTTCCGCCCAGCAACTCATTACCGGGATTTTGTCCAAGTCGACTTCATCACCTTGCCACACAATCTCTTGGCACGATGCTTTTCTTAAGCGCTTGGCTGGCATGTTCAATACTTGCTTGAACACTGGCAATTTTTCCAATGCGTCTTTGAAGCCTTTTGGTGGCTCAGGTTCTTTCAAATAAGCCAGCAGCTTACCGACTTCTCTTAATTCTTTAACATCTTCACGTCCCATACCAATCGCGACACGCTCTGGTGTACCAAATAGGTTGGTCAAAACAGGTACGTCGTAGCCAATTGGGTTCTCAAACAACAGCGCAGGTCCACCAGCACGCAAGGTGCGGTCACTGATTTCTGTCATTTCGTAAGCGGGGTCGACGGGGTGAGCAATGCGTTTAAGTCGACCTTTCTGTTCTAGGTGGTCGATAAATTCGCGTAAATCCTTAAAACTCATAGGCCTTCATGACTGGCTGATTAAACTGTCCGCAGTATAACAAATAGGAGGACGCTAAGATCCTCCTATTTTGTGTGGGTATGTGAGCCAGATTACTTTAATACTTGCTCTATCTGCCGGGTCTTCACTTGATGGTTGTTAGAGACTAACTCTTCCAACCAGGTTTGATGCCCTTGCTGCGCCAGCTCTCGAGCAACCATGGTAGCTTCTTCCGATAGTGCCATTTTGCTCACTAGAAACTGTTTCACTTGCGGAGATAAAGGGTTGGATTTTGTGAGTAGACTAATGGCTTCTGGTTTGAGTGACGGATTGACGGTGGAGTTCATCAATTGCTGAATTGAAAAAACGTCCCCAACCGTAGCTAAACGCTCGAGTTCGGACTGGCTGTTGTAATCCGCTCTCATCCGCCAGAGTAAGTTGTACACTTCCTCATCTTGACTTACTTGCGCTAATCTCACGATCACGGCTGTCGATGGTAGCCAACTGGTCACATTCGCTTTGGTTAACTGAGTGGTTAATGCGGCAAGCGCATGCGGTGATAAGCTGTCCAACTCTCGAATCAAAAGTGCTTCACGCGCCTGAGCTTGTTGAGATTGCCCTGTAAGCCATTGCTTTAAGTCGAGCTCTTTTCGCTCAGCTTGTAGTACAAAGTCCAAGGTACTTTGGTCTTGTTTCCAACGCTTAATCAAGCGGCTCGCAATGGCAGGAAAGTTAAAGGCAGGCACACTAAACTCATACCCGTCCCCTCGCTCTAGAACCTGATAAGTAGGAGTCATACGGATCTGAGACTCAACAAACAGAGCCATTCTAGGCGTGAGAATCACATCTTGCTTCTCAAGCTTTTCCAATAACCGAAAACGCACGACCTCTTGTTGAGGTAAAGCTAGTCGATCAAGGGCAAATTTAAGCGAGTCGACTTCATCCCTGACAACGTAATCAAGCAGTTCAGAGACTTTAGCCTGTATTTGAGTATCCTGAAGCCACTGTTCTACTACAGACTCCTGCATTTCCTTGGCAGATAACGTCGCGGGTAGTGTGATAAGTGACAAGCTCAGGAGTAATGACGACAACATTCCTTGTTGCATGTTAACCTCCCGATAACATTTGTTCTCATTCTGATGCTTCCATCGGGAGAAAGCAACAAAAAAGCCACCGTTAACGGTGGCTTTTTTAGAATAAGGACTCAGCTATTACTGACGACGCATCGCATCGAAGAACTCATCGTTGGTCTTCGTCATCGCTAGCTTATCAATGAGGAATTCCATTGCGTCGATTTCGCCCATTGGGTGAACGATCTTACGCAGAATCCACATTTTCTGTAGTTCATCAGTCTTCGTCAGTAGCTCTTCACGACGTGTACCTGAACGGTTGAAGTCAATCGCAGGGAATACACGCTTCTCAGCAATCTTACGGTTCAAGTGCAGTTCCATGTTACCTGTACCCTTGAACTCTTCGTAGATAACTTCATCCATCTTAGAACCAGTATCAACTAGTGCTGTTGCGATGATCGTTAGGCTACCACCCTCTTCAACGTTACGTGCCGCACCGAAGAAACGCTTAGGACGGTGTAGTGCGTTTGCATCCACACCACCTGTCAGTACTTTACCTGATGAAGGTACTACGGTGTTGTAAGCACGAGCGAGACGAGTGATAGAGTCAAGCAGGATAACCACGTCTTTCTTGTGTTCAACAAGACGTTTTGCTTTCTCGATTACCATTTCCGCTACTTGTACGTGACGAGATGCTGGCTCATCGAAAGTCGACGCGACTACTTCACCTTTAACTAGACGCTGCATCTCTGTTACTTCTTCTGGACGTTCGTCGATAAGAAGTACCATCAACTCACACTCTGGGTGGTTGTATGCGATGCTTTGAGCAATATTTTGCAGAAGCATTGTCTTACCCGCTTTTGGCGGAGCAACAATCAGACCACGTTGACCTTTACCGATAGGCGATGCCAAATCTAAAACACGTGCTGTGATGTCTTCTGTAGAACCGTTACCACGCTCCATTACCATGCGTTCATTTGCATGTAGAGGGGTAAGGTTTTCAAATAGGATCTTGTTACGAGCGTTGTCTGGTTTGTCGTCGTTAACGGTATTGACTTTTAGAAGGGCAAAGTAGCGTTCACCGTCTTTTGGTGGACGAATTTTACCAGCGATAGAGTCACCAGTACGTAGGTTAAAGCGACGAATCTGACTTGGTGATACGTAGATATCGTCCGGACCCGCAAGGTATGAACTATCTGCACTGCGTAGGAAACCAAAGCCGTCTTGCAGAATTTCCAGAACCCCATCGCCAAAGATGTCTTCGCCGCCTTTAGCGTGCGCTTTTAAAATCGCGAAGATGATGTCTTGTTTTCTTAAGCGAGCTAGGTTCTCTAATCCTAAGCTTTCGCCCAGTTTTACAAGGTCAGACACAGGTCTGTTCTTCAGTTCGGTAAGGTTCATGGTGGTGGATTCTTGTTTAGTCAAAATAAGATCTGTTTTCTAGTTAAGATGGATTTGGTCTCAGGATCGACCAAGAAGAGAAATTTGTTCAATTAACGCGCGATAAGTTAGCACTAATTAGTATTCTAGTCCAGAGTTAGAAAAACAAAACCGTGCGTTGTTACTTTGCACGGTTTTATCTGTAATCACTTGGTGATTATAAGTTTGCGTCCAAAAACTCTTTTAGTTGAGTTTTAGACAGAGCACCAACTTTCGTTGCCGCTACGTTGCCGTCTTTGAATAGCAGTAGCGTTGGAATGCCGCGAATACCAAACTTAGGTGGTGTACCTGCGTTATGGTCGATGTTTAGTTTACCGATAGTGAGTTTGCCTTCGTACTCGTCTGCGATTTCGTCCAGAATAGGAGCGATCATTTTACAAGGACCACACCATTCTGCCCAGAAATCCACTAGAACCGGGCCTGCAGCGTTGATTACATCGTTTTCAAAACCGTCATCAGTTAGCTGCAAAATCTTATCACTCATCTTCCACTCCAATGTGTTTTTCGAAACTGGTTGGATGATAACCAGTAATTAGATGCCCTATTGGAATGTATTTACTTTCGTATTGCAAGCTTTAGCTGATATTCTATAGCCATGAAAAAGACGCATATCACAGAGCAAAAGTTCGCCGATTTGGGCTTAAAGCCCCAAGTTATTGAAGGATTGGACAAAAAAGGGTTCGAATTTTGTACCCCTATCCAAGCCTTGGCGTTGCCGGTCCTGCTCACCGGCCAAGACATCGCAGGCCAGGCCCAAACGGGTACTGGTAAAACGCTCGCGTTTCTTACTGCTACATTCAACCACCTTCTGACGACACCGGAGCATGAAGGTCGTAAACCTACGCAGCCACGCGCAATCATTATGGCGCCAACACGTGAGCTTGCTATTCAGATTTACAATGATGCAGAAGCATTAACTGAGAGCACTGGTCTAAAAACCGCTTTGGCTTACGGTGGTGAAAGCTACGATAAGCAATTGAATAAGCTGCAAGATGGTGTCGATATTCTGATTGGTACGACAGGTCGTATCATCGATTTCTACAAACAGCGCGTATTCAACCTTAACAACATTCAAGCCGTTGTTCTGGATGAAGCCGACCGCATGTTCGATCTTGGCTTTATTAAAGACATTCGCTTCTTGTTCCGTCGTATGCCTGAACCAAAAGAGCGTTTGAACATGCTGTTCTCAGCGACGCTTTCTTACCGTGTTCAAGAACTGGCATTTGAGCACATGAACACTCCTGAGCATGTTGTGGTAGAGCCAGAACAGAAAACTGGTCACCGCATTCAGGAAGAACTTTTCTACCCTTCTAACGAAGATAAAATGGCCCTCCTTCAAACTTTGATTGAAGAAGAATGGCCAGATCGCGCCATCATTTTTGCGAACACGAAACACAAGTGTGAATCGGTTTGGGGTCACTTGGCTGCCGATGGACACCGTGTCGGTCTTCTTACTGGTGATGTACCGCAGAAGAAACGTGAAAAGATTCTTGAGCAATTCACCAAAGGTGATGTCGACATTCTTGTTGCAACTGACGTTGCTGCGCGTGGTCTGCACATTCCTCAAGTGACGCATGTTTTCAACTATGACCTTCCTGACGACTGTGAAGATTACGTTCACCGTATTGGC
Source organism: Vibrio sp. T13N (assembly GCF_032970445.1). Classification (NCBI taxonomy): domain Bacteria; kingdom Pseudomonadati; phylum Pseudomonadota; class Gammaproteobacteria; order Vibrionales; family Vibrionaceae; genus Vibrio; species Vibrio sp. T13N. Next base: position 29,137 of record NZ_JAWJYE010000021.1, on the reverse strand, counting down.
CGTACCGGTCGTGCTGGTGCAAGCGGTCACTCGATCAGTTTTGCTTGTGAAGAGTACGCAATTAACCTGCCTGCAATCGAAGAATACATTGAGCACACTATCCCAGTTTCAGAATACGATTCGTCAGCGCTGATCCAAGATCTGCCAGCGCCAATTCGTATGCGTGCGCCACGCAACCAACAGCGTCGTACGAATACTGGCGGTACTCGTTCAGGTTCAGGTAACCGCAAGCCGCAAGGACGTCGTCCGCGCCAACCGCGTCAATCGGCACCAAAACAATCGTAAAAGGAAACTGAGTTCGTTTATGAGTCAAGCAGGATCATCGCCGCTATACGCCGCCATCGACCTCGGGTCGAACAGTTTTCACATGCTCGTTGTGCGTCATATCGATGGCAGCGTTCAAACAATGGCTAAAATTAAGCGCAAGGTTCGTCTAGCAGCGGGCCTAGATGAACATAATTCTCTTAGTATGGAAGCTATGCAGCGAGGATGGGACTGCTTAAGTCTATTTGCGGAACGCTTGCAGGATATTCCTAAACAAAACATTCGTATTGTAGGCACAGCCACTTTACGTACCGCCACGAATGTAGATGTGTTTCTGGAGAAAGCGAACCAGATTCTTGGTCAACCAATCGACGTTATCTCCGGTGAAGAAGAAGCGGCCACTATCTATAAAGGTGTCGCACACACTTCTGGAGGCAGCGGTCGACGTCTTGTGGTCGATATTGGTGGCGCAAGTACAGAACTCATCATCGGTGAAGGTTTCGAAGCCAAAGCACTGACCAGTTTAAAAATGGGTTGTGTGACTTGGCTGGAAAACTTCTTTAAAGATCGCCAGTTGAATGCGCGTAACTTTGACGCAGCAATTGAAGGCGCGAAGCAGACAATCCAGCCAATTCTAGAGCGCTATACAGAAATCGGTTGGGATGTGTGCGTTGGCGCATCAGGCACCGTTCAGGCATTGCAAGAGATAATGCTAGCGCAAGGTATGGACGAAGTAATCACTCACTCCAAATTGAAACGCCTGCAGAAGCAAGCCATGTTAGCCGATCATTTAGAAGAGCTCGACATTGAAGGCTTAACGCTTGAACGTGCGTTAGTGTTCCCTAGCGGCCTATCTATTTTGATTGCCGTTTTTGAATTACTGGAAATCGACGCGATGACACTCGCGGGCGGCGCACTACGTGAAGGCTTAGTCTACGAGATGGTTGAAGAGCTACGTCAAGAAGACATCCGTGCTCGCACAATTGCCAGCGTACAAAATCGTTATCAGCTCGATCACCAATACGGTGAACAAGTTGCGACACTGGCAAGCAAACTGTTGGAGCAAGCCGGCGGCGATGAGTGGATTACGGAACCTCAAGGCAAGATATTGCTTGAAACCGCCGCAAAGCTGCATGAAATCGGCTTAACGATCGATTTCAAAAAAGGCGGTGAGCACAGTGCTTACCTACTCCAGAATTTGGATTTACCTGGCTACACTCGCGCGCAGAAGTTCTTTATTGGTGAGATTGCCCGTCGTTATCGAGAACAACTCACCTCACTGCCTGAGCAACACGCGTTATCAGGCTCAAGTGCCAAGCGCGTACTGCGGTTGTTGCGCTTAGCGGTGTTGTTGACTCACCGTCGCAACCAAAACTTAGAGCCAAACGTCGTATTAACGGCTGAAGGTGACAACCTAACATTAAACATTGATGCACAGTGGCTAGCGGCCAACCCGTTGACCGCCGCTGAGCTAGAAATCGAATCCAACCGTCAAACTGATATCGGTTGGCCATTAACGATTACCTCTGATTAATGGTTGTTATCCCATGACAAAGGCTCCTTTTGGAGCCTTTTTAATACCCGTTATTATCCTATGTACAACTCATAGAGTTTTGAGACACCAATGATCTAAATACTCATTTCGCTGTACATTTGCTTTAGAAACAACAAAGCCGCTATCAAAAGCGGCTTTGTTGCTATTAACTGATGAAAACTATGCCGTCGTCGTAACTTTAAAGTTAGGGTTCACTGCCGTTAGCTTCTTAATTAAGTAATTCAGTAGTACGCCGTACATAGGCACAAACAGACCAAGACTAATCACTAACTTAAAGCCGTAGTCCACCAGCGCGATTTCCGTCCAATGTTCCGCCATAAATGGATCTGGACTTTGGTAGAACGCAATCGCGAAGAAGGCGATGGTATCCAGTGCATTACCAAAAAGCGTTGAACACGTTGGGGCCACCCACCACTGTTTCATTTGGCGTAGGCGGTTGAACACGTGCACATCCATAATCTGACCAAGTAGATACGCCATGAAGCTAGCAATCGCGATACGAGCAACGAATAAGTTAAATTCCCCTAAGTGACCAAAACCTTGGAACTGCCCCTCGAAGAACACCACCGATAAGAAGTAAGAGACAGCCAAAGCAGGCAACATTACTAAGAAAATGATCTTACGCGCCAACTGAGCACCGAAAATACGTACGGTTAAATCCGTCGCAAGGAAAATAAATGGGAAGGTGAATGCCCCCCAGGTGGTATGTAAGCCAAAGATAGTAAACGGTAGCTGAACTAGGTAATTGCTGGATGCAATAATGACTAGGTGGAATAAAACCAGATAGATAAGGGCGTTGCGCTGCTGCGCAGGGGTAAAGTTACTCATGCGATACCTTTTTAGTTTGGTTTGGGGGCGAGGGAACCCAAATCGAGCGTTTTCTACAGAGAAAAGCACTCTTACCAACAATGTAAAAAATGACGATTAAACTAGCTTAACTCATTCAGAGTAAAGCGGTGGGCGATTATACATTAACCAATTTTACTCACAAGCGGTGTTTTATACGCAAACGTTTCTTCGCGAACATCACGTCAAAACCAAGGGCTTTGATGCAAAAATAAGAAAGGGTGTTTCATGTGAAACACCCTTTAAAGAATAGATAACTTGAATTTAGAAGCCGCGTTGGAACAATCCGGCTAAATAGTCGAGCTCTTCCCTACTCTCTTCTATTGTTAGCGCTTCAAACCAAATCGCTTCGCTGTAGTGCTCCGCTTTCATAAATAAGCGGCAGCCTTCAAAATCGATCAACCAAGAGTGAATATCCGCATCCCACTGTTTTTCTACCACAGACGCAGATAATAATCCCACCAAACGCTCACCCAGTGCCGGAAAAGTATCGAGGTCGAAGCTTGGAGCGGTAATAATAAGACGCCCTTCTTCAACAATGTAATCAGCGAGACCAAATTCCTTGTGCATATGGATTCCTTATCCGTGGTGAGTAATGTGTTCTTGGATCAGATCCAAGAATGGATCGGCGTATTTTTCTAGTTTACGTTGACCAACGCCACTAACCGCTAACATTTCGCCGTATGACGTTGGCAGCATTTCTGCCATATCAATCAAGGTCGCATCACTGAATACCACATATGGTGGTAAACCATCTTCATCGGCGATCGACTTACGTAGCTTACGTAGTTTGGCAAACAACTTCTTATCGTAGTTTTTGCTGGTCAGTTTATCCGACTTCGCGGCACGTGCAGCGGTATCTAAACGTGGAACTGCAAGTTCTAAAGACACATCACCACGTAGTAATGGACGTGCTTCTTCGGTTAATTGCAACGTCGAGTTACGAGTGATGTTTTGAAATAGCAGCCCTTTATGAATTAACTGGCGGAAGATACTCACCCAGTAATCATGGCTGTGATCACGACCAATGCCGTAAGTCGAAATTTTATCGTGGCCATGTTCGCGCACACGAATGTTTTGCATCCCACGCAGCACCTCAACCACATACGTCATACCAAAACTTTGGTTAACGCGGTAAACACACGACAACGCTTTGCGCGCTTCTTCGGTCGCATCAAAGTGTTTTGGTGGGTCCAGGCAGATATCGCAGTTACCACACGGCTTTTCGCGATACTCTCCAAAATAGTTGAGCAGTACCTGACGACGACAGGTTTGCGCTTCCGCAAAAGCACTCATCGCATTGAGTTTGTGGCTTTCTACCTGCTTCTGCGGTCCATCATCTTTTTCATCCAACATACGACGCAACCAACTGATGTCGGCTGGGTCATACAACATCATCGCCTCGGCAGGCAGGCCATCTCGCCCTGCTCGACCAGTTTCCTGATAATAGGACTCGATGTTACGTGGAATATCAAAATGCACAACAAAGCGCACGTTTGGCTTATTGATACCCATGCCGAATGCAACCGTCGCAACGACGATTTGAATGTCATCACGTTGAAAAGCTTCCTGAACGTAAGCTCGCTCTTCAGTATCCATCCCTGCATGATAACCAGCAGCGCGGATATGGTTGTTGCATAGCTTCTCGGTCACCATTTCAACTTTCTTACGACTGCCGCAATAAATAATGCCGCAGCTTCCCTTTTGGGTGGCTAGATAGCGAATGATTTGAGAAACCGGTTTGTGCTTTTCTACCAAGGTGTAACGAATGTTGGGACGATCAAAGCTTCCTAGATACACCTGAGGCTCATGTAAGCGTAAGCGTTCTAGAATATCACGACGCGTCGCATCATCGGCAGTGGCAGTGAGTGCCATAAAGGGCACATGCGAAAAGTGTTGCTTTAACTGACCTAACGCCGCGTATTCTGGGCGAAAATCATGTCCCCACTGAGAGATACAATGTGCTTCATCCACGGCGATCATAGATAAGGGTAAGTTTTCTAAACGCTCAATAAAGTCACGCATTAACACGCGCTCTGGCGAAACATACACTAGCTTAAGCTGACCAGAGTGCATACGATTATACACACTCAGTAGCTCTTCTCGATTCATGGTCGAGTTCACACACTCCGCAGCTACGCCATTGGCTTTCAGCTGATCAACTTGGTCTTTCATCAATGAAATCAGCGGTGAAATCACCAAGGTAATCCCTGAGCGCACTAACGCCGGAATTTGGTAACAGAGAGATTTACCACCACCCGTCGGCATGATGACTAAGCTGTCTTTGCCTTCGATAGCGGCTTCAATAACTTCTTGCTGGCCATCACGAAACGTCTGGTAACCGAATACTTCCTCCAACACACGTTGAGGCGTTACAGGCGTATCTGATTGTTCGGCTAGCAAGGTTGAGGTCATGAATAATCTCAGATTGAGTGATCGTAGAAATGCTTTTGCATGCCCAGGCACACAAAGTGAGGGCACATTGTAATGGGGTTTCGTGGTGAATAAAACCGCAAATTGCTAGGTGTTTCGCATCACGACTCGTATACTGATTTTCTGCTCTATAAACACACAATTAGGTGACACCTCATGACACCAGAAGACGAACAACAACGCGCTCGGCAAGGTATCTTGCTGGCGATTGGTGCCTATACCATGTGGGGCATTGCGCCGATGTATTTTAAATCCATCGCACAAGTATCCCCTTTGGAGATTCTGAGCCACCGGGTGATTTGGTCTTTCTTTTTGCTTGCCGCACTCCTTCACTTTGGCCGTCACTGGCGCTCGGTTTACTACATCGCGAAAGACAAAACGAAGATCGCTTACCTGATCGCAAGTTCTGTATTAATTGGCGGAAACTGGCTGATTTTCATCTGGGCGGTCAATTCCAATCATATGCTTGACGCGAGCTTAGGCTATTACATCAACCCATTAATCAATGTCTTGCTCGGCATGGTCTTTTTGGGAGAGCGACTTCGTAAGTTGCAATGGTTTGCTGTCGTATTAGCGGGCTGTGGTGTACTGGTCCAATTGATTGTATTCGGCTCCGTGCCCATTGTTGCGATGGCGTTAGCAATGAGTTTCGGCTTCTATGGCCTCTTAAGGAAGAAAGTCAGTGTCGATGCAAAAACAGGATTGTTTATCGAAACATTACTCCTTCTGCCTGTCGCCGCCGTGTATCTGCTGTTTATTGCAGAAACCCCAACGTCGAATATGCTCACTAACCCGTTAGCATTAAATAGCTTGTTGATTGCAGCAGGTGTGATTACCACACTGCCCCTGCTTTGTTTTACGGGTGCGGCAACAAGACTCAAATTATCAACATTGGGCTTTTTCCAGTATATTGGCCCAAGCTTGATGTTCTTACTTGCAGTACTGATGTATGGCGAACCCTTTACCATGGATAAAGCGATTACCTTTGCCTTTATTTGGGGAGCGCTAGTCGTATTTAGCTTTGATGGACTGCGCAACAACCGTCGCTCACGCCGAATCGTTCAGCCACAGTGATCGTTTTTTACAAGACAAGTTAGAAATTGCCAGATAAGCTTGGTCATAATGTGACCAAGCTTTTTTGTATGTAATGGAACAGATTCAATACTACGCAACCGACCATGATCAGCTGAGCCTGATCGAGGCGAAATACCAGAAGTTTGCTTTTCAAAGGCACTATCATCTGGATTTTCACCTCGGTCTGATCACGCATGGCACGCAAAAGTTCCAATATCAAGGCTGTAGCCATCAAGTAGGTCATGGGCAAATCGTAATTATGCCGCCAGATGAACTGCACGACGGGCACTCTAAGCTCGAAAGTGGCTATGAAGTGAATGTATTTGCGATCGAGCCGCACCTACTCAGCGATCTTGCCGATCTTAGTCAAAATGGTCAAATAATCCGCTTTAATGAATTGATCATCTCAGATCCACAGATATTTTCACAACTTAGTAACTTGCATGCTCTTCTTCGCCGCGATAACCTCAGCCAACTCACCAAAGATTGCCTTCCTTTTGAAGGATTTAATCAACTTTTTGATCGCTACGGATCACTCGCGAGGCAAAAAGTGGTCCCTCTTGGGAAACAGTCTTTACATACCTTAAAAGATTACTTAATGGCGAATCTCGACCAAACGGTCCGTTTAGATGCACTATCAGAGCTCTGCCAACTGAGCCCCACGCAGTTTCAACGCCATTTCAAAGCGCAAACGGGGATGACTCCCTACGCTTGGTTTGCTCGCTTGCGATTAGAGCAAGGAATGAAACTACTCCAAGCAGGATGGTGTGGTACGGACGTCGCCTATCAAGTGGGCTTTTATGATCAAGCCCACTTTAGTAAAGCGTTTAAACAAACCTATGGCGTCTCGCCTTCACAAGTGGCACGCTAATATCTCATACGCTGTGGTATTCAGTACTGCTAGTTTTTTACAAGCACTAGCGAATAAGAATCACGACAATAGCTCATATCCACTATGTTTTGAGATGTGTTATGAATGAATCGACTATCCTTTTAACGCTTGCCAGTATCCACTTCATTGCCTTAATGAGCCCAGGTCCGGATTTTGCGCTTGTGGTACAAAATGCCACCCGTCATGGCCGTCAAACCGGCTTATACATTGCGCTTGGCTTATCAGTCGGTATTTTGCTGCATTCTTTATTCAGCATAACGGGGGTGAGCTATTTAGTTCACCAGCATCCTCTGCTCTACTCCGTCTTACAATTGCTTGGGGGCAGCTATCTGTTGTATTTGGGTATCGGTGCACTGCGCGGCGTGATCGCGATGATCAAAAACCCACTTTCTGATCAGCCAAGCAAAAACAGTAACCTTGTGATCGGTAATAAACGCCAAGCGTTTACCAAGGGGTTCGCAACCAATATTCTCAACCCCAAAGCCTTAGTATTTTTTGTGAGTTTAATGTCGAGCCTTGTCCCAGTGGGCATGTCGGTGACAGGAAAAGGAATTGCTCTGGTGATTTTGTTTGGTTTGTCGCTACTCTGGTTTTCTAGCCTTGCATGGATGCTGTCAACGCAGCGCTTGCAAACAAGATTGCAGCAAGCCAGCATTTATATAGATGGTTTATGTGGTGTGGTATTTACTCTAGTTGGCAGCAGTATTTTAGTGCAAACCTTCCGCTCCTTTCTCGATAACTCTCTGATTTAAAAGCGTCGCACACTCGACATTTCTTTAATAGGAAACTCGACGACTATCTCCGTGGCTGCCAAGCTGAATAACCTTAGTTGGCAACATGGAGAGTCATCATGCAATGGACATTTAACCGACTCGTACTCTCGGGTCTTTTTCTTACTTCCCCTTTCACCTTCACTGGACAAGCCTTCGCTAACCAAGCTGCAGATTCGGTCGCACCAGAGCACAGCACTGGCATTGAGCAAAAGCAGCTGGTCAAAGCTAAAGATTATATGGTTACCGCTGCTAACCCACTGGCGACTCAAGCGGGTGCAGACGTACTTGAGCAAGGCGGGAATGCGATAGATGCCATGGTCGCAGTGCAATTGATGCTTGGCTTAGTTGAACCCCAGTCATCAGGTATTGGTGGCGGTGCGTTCTTAGTGTATTGGGATAGCGAAAAGCAAAAACTGACCACTTACGACGGGCGTGAAACCGCCCCCCTCGCCGTAACGCCAAAGCTATTTTTAGATGAGAACGGTCAGCCATTGCAATTCTACGATGCCGTGGTTGGTGGACGCTCTGTCGCAACACCAGGCACCGTGAAACTATTGTGGGATACCCACCAGAAATACGGCAAGCTGGAATGGAAAAAGATCATTCAACCTGTTATCTCGCTTGCGGAGCAAGGATTCAAAGTCAGTCCTCGCCTAGCAAGCTTGATAGAAAAAGACGCCGAGCGTTTATCACGCTTTCCAGTCACAAAAGCCTATTTCTTTAACTCGGATGGCTCGCCAAAAACCGAAGGTACGCTATTAAAAAACCCTGAATACGCACAAACACTGAGTGCTATTGCCAAGCAAGGTGCTCAAGCCTTCTACCACGGGGATATCGCCAGAGACATTATCAAGACGGTACAAAACGCGCCGGGTAACCCCGGCGTATTAGCCCAACTCGACTTTGATACCTACCAAATCAGACAACGTGAGCCGGTTTGTGCAGCATACCAAAGCTATGACATTTGCGGCATGGGACCACCAAGCTCTGGCGCGCTCACCATTGGTCAGATTTTGGCGATCACTGAACAGTACGATCTCAAAGGCTGGGGGGCTAACAGCATTAAATCTTGGCAAGTACTCGCCGATGCATCGCGTCTAGCGTTTGCTGACCGTGGTAAATACATGGCAGACCAAGATTACGTGCCGATGCCAACGCAAGGCTTGCTTGATAAAAGCTACCTCCAGCAGCGAGCAGAGCTGATCCAAGTCGGCAAAGCACTAAGCAAAGTTGAAGCAGGCAATCCTCCGTGGTCGCACGCAATGAATTTAAGCATGGACGAGTCCATTGAACTCCCTTCCACCAGCCATTTCAATATCGTCGATAAGCAAGGCAATGTGGTGTCAATGACGACCACCATTGAGAATGCGTTTGGCTCGCGCTTAATGGTGCGTGGCTTCTTGCTCAATAATGAACTGACCGATTTTTCTTTCCGTACTCATAATGACGGAATTCCAATCGCCAACCGTATAGAGCCAGGCAAACGTCCACGATCTTCAATGGCCCCAACCATTATGATGAAAGATAACAAACCTTACATGGCGATAGGTTCTCCGGGTGGCAGTCGAATCATCGGTTACGTGGCGCAAACCATCATTGCCCACACGCAATGGGATATGAATATCCAACAAGCAATCAATCAACCACGATTACTTGACCGTTTTGGCACCTTAGATATTGAGCAAGGTACCGCGGCAGAAGGCTTACAGCCAGAGCTAGAGAAGATGGGCTTTAAAACCAATGTTCGTGATTTGAATTCTGGACTGCATGCGATACGCATCACAAAAGATGGACTAGAAGGTGCCGCAGATCCTCGTCGAGAAGGAGCAGCAATCGGCAAATAGGCCTGTTTTGCTCGACTCCTTGTGCGAGATCTCTCACAAGGAGTGGAGCAAACCTCTCTTTTTTAATGGTAAAACAGCCAAAAAATAACCATAAGACATTGAATAATATAAACATGTTTATTTTTCAAACGCTTTTGATTGAGAAAAATGTGGGCTTCGACCATTGTTGAGAATCGTGAAGAGCGTAATATGAACCTTGTCGGAAGGATGCTGACACGGAACAGGAAACACCACGGATTTGGTGAACTTCAGGAAGAAGAAACGGGTATTCAGGATGAATAGTCGGGCATGGATTGCAAAACTGGACATTGAACGGAATCAATAGCAACTAGGACGGTTGCTACTAAGGACGGGAAATGGACACCTCTGGACGAGGAAAGGACTGAACATCAGGATGATGTCATGGACACCGCTCAGGGAACAAGTGATGAGAGCTAACGAGGATGGTTAGCAGACCAGGATAAGGTCAAGGACACCGCTAGGAAGGCGACGAAAGGATTAAGCTGAAGGAATGCAGCACGCTATCAAGGATTTGATGCATGGAGCACTTTTAGTAGCTGGATTGCTGCGAGTAAGACTATAACCCCGACGGGCGTAAGCCCTCGGGGTTTTTCTTTGTCTAAAGATAAGCGATTTAGACCAAGAGCCTTTTCGAATAGCGTCATTTAGCTCCCTATCTTTCAGCATTTTGTTGATTCAAAACAGCCAAAACAGAAAGAGCCACCGAAGCAGCTCCTATGTTCATTTTTTCACAAAGCCCTACAGCTTCTCCAGTCTCGCATAAGCGGTGACTAACCATTTAATGCCTTCACCATTGAAAGCAATCTGCACTCGGCTTTGTGGGCCACTGCCCTCAAAGTTGATGATCGTTCCTTCACCAAATTTCGGATGCATCACACGAGAACCTAGTGAAAAACCAGTCTCATTGAAGTTTTCTTTTACTGCGGTTTGGCTAAAACGTCCACTACTTGAAGGGCGACTCACTTGCGCCTTCATGCGCACTTCATCCAAACACGTTTCTGGTAATTCACGAATAAAGCGCGATGGTTTGTGGTATTTGTCCTGGCCATATAGGCGACGCATTTCCGCGTAAGTAATGTAGAGCTTTTGCATCGCGCGCGTCATACCCACATAACACAGACGGCGCTCTTCTTCTAAGCGCCCTGCCTCTTCAGCGGACATCTGGCTTGGGAACATACCTTCTTCCACACCGACCATGAATACCAATGGGAATTCCAAACCTTTCGCACTGTGCAGCGTCATCAGTTGGACTGCATCTTCAAATTCGTCCGCCTGACCTTCGCCCGCTTCCAGAGCCGCATGCGTTAAAAATGCCGTCAGCAGAGACATTTCTTCCGCTTCTTCTGGTTTTTCGAATTGGCGAGTGGCGGTAACCAGCTCCTCCAAGTTTTCTATGCGAGCTTTAGACTTTTCGCCCTTCTCTTGCTCATACATCGCAAACAAACCCGAGTACTTGATCACGTGGTCCGTTTGCTCGTGCAATGGCATTTCTAGTGTATCGTCTTCCAGCGCGGTGATTAATTCGACAAAACGACTTAACGCGCCAGCTGCTCGACCCGTTAATACTTGCTCATCGAGCATTGCCAGACTGGCTTCCCACATGGTGCACCCTCTATCACGAGCTGCACGACGGATAGTCTCAAGCGTCTTATCACCCAGACCACGGGTTGGGGTATTCACGACACGTTCAAACGCGGCATCATCATTGCGATTCGCCATCAAACGCAAGTAGCTCAACGCATCTCTGATTTCTTGACGCTCGAAGAATCGCATGCCTCCGTAAATACGGTACGGTAAGCCTGCCTGAATTAATGCTTCTTCCAAAACACGAGATTGCGCGTTGTTACGATACAGCATCGCAGCATCATTCAATGCGCCGCCATTCTCTTGCCACTCTTTGATTTTATTGACCGCAAAGCGCGCTTCATCAAGCTCGTTATAAGCGCTGTAAACCGAGATCGGCTCTCCCACATTGCCATCCGTCCACAGCTCTTTACCCATGCGTTCAGTGTTGTTCGCAATCAAGGTATTGGACGCTTCAAGAATCGTCTTCGTCGAACGATAGTTTTGTTCGAGACGGATGGTGTTCACGCTCGGAAACTCCAGCGTGAACTTCTCAATGTTCTCGACTTTTGCACCGCGCCAACCATAAATTGACTGGTCGTCGTCACCTACAATCATCACGTGACAATCTGGGCCAGCCATCATGCGTAGCCAAGCGTATTGAATGTTGTTGGTGTCTTGGAATTCGTCAACCAAGATATGCTTAAAGCGTGCTTGGTAGTGTTCACGCACAAACTTGTTGTCACGCAGTAGCTCATGCGCGCGCAGCAAAATTTCCGCAAAGTCCACTAAGCCAGCACGATCACACGCTTCTTGGTAAGCGGTATACAGCTGCAAATAAGTTTTGGTCACTGGATCGTGATAAGCGTCGATATGCGATGGGCGTAATCCTTCGTCCTTCTTACCATTAATCCACCATGAAACTTGGCGTGCAGGCCACTGCTTTTCATCCAAGTTTTGCGCTTTGATCAAACGCTTTAACAAGCGCTGCTGATCATCGCTGTCTATGATTTGGAAATCTTCCGGTAGCTTGGCATCAAGATAGTGTGCACGCAAAATGCGGTGACAGATACCGTGGAAAGTCCCATTCCACATGCCAGATGCACTGCCCATCATCAACTCTTCAATACGACCACGCATTTCTGCTGCCGCTTTATTGGTGAAGGTGACCGACATGATCGAGAAAGGAGAAGCTTGCTCGACTGACATAAGCCAAGCGATACGGTGAACAAGAACGCGAGTCTTACCACTCCCTGCACCAGCAAGGACAAGTAAGTTTTCTAGAGGAGCTGCAACGGCTTCACGCTGTTTATCGTTTAGACCGTCGAGTAATAGAGATGGATCCATCATGATGAGCTACTGGTTATTTATACATAAAAACCGATTATAACCTAAACAGCTGGGTGCTGTTTAGACAAAACTTGATAAAAAATTCGTTGTTTTTTTAATCTTTCATTCAAAGAGTTAACGAAGGTAATCACCCCAAAACCATTCGCGAGAGTTATTTTTATGAAAGTTTTTCTGCCTCATCTCTATCTTTTAATTTAAGCAAGTGGATAAAGGTTGTACGCCAAACGGCGAATCGACTTGCCGAATGAAAGTAAAAGGAAATCACTCAGAGGAAATTATGATGAAAAAATCGAATCTTGCTGTTACTGCTGCTGTTACTGGACTTCTTGCTCTTGGTGGCACCATGCTCACCGCAGCCCCTGCTGTCGCAGCAGAAAAAGAAAAGTGTTATGGCGTGGCGAAAGCCGGTAAAAATGACTGCGCAACGAAAAACAGCTCTTGCGCGGGCACCTCTAAAGAAGACAACCAAAAAGATGCTTTTGTTGTCGTTCCTAAAGGATTGTGTGACAAATTGGCTGGCGGTAGCACCAGCGGCTCATAACTCAACATCACAAGTTTCTGTGGGGCGCGTTGCACTTTAACCAACGCCCCCAGTTACTCGCCAATCAGAAAAGGAGTTTCACGTGAAACATCACTCTTTCCATCCTCTTGCTGGCGTCGGATTACGTTCCCCTCATCTCGATTATTTTAGCCAACACAAACCTGAGCTGTCGTGGCTAGAAATCCACAGCGAGAACTACTTTCAGCCCAACTCAGTAGAGCGCCATCAACTACAAGCATTACGCGAGCACTACCACATCAGTTGCCACGGTATTGGTTTATCGCTGGGCTCGGTGGAACGTGTGAATACGAAACATTTAGCGCAACTAAAAGCATTGATAAATACAATTGACCCGCTCTTCGTCTCTGACCATTTAAGCTGGAGTGAAAATGGTGGTCACTACTTCAATGATCTACTTCCCTTGCCTTACACGGAAGAAGCGCTGCAAGTCTTCACTCGTAACGTGCTTGAAGTGCAAGAATACCTACAACGTGAAATCTTAATTGAGAATCCATCTAGTTATGTGAAGTTTCACCATTCAACCATCAGCGAATGGGATTTTCTTACCGAAGTGCAAAAGCGCACCGACTGTCGTTTATTACTCGACTTAAATAACGTATATGTTTCCGCCTTCAATCACGGTTTTGATTGCGACACATACCTAGATGCGATTCCAGCCGACAAAGTCGACGAGATTCATTTGGCAGGTTTTACTATTAAGACGTTGGATAAAGGTGAGATTTGGATTGATACTCATAGCCGTCCCGTCAGTGATGAAGTATGGCAGCTGTTCGTTAGTTGGACACAAAAACACGGCCCTCGCCATACGCTGATTGAATGGGATTTGGATATTCCTGCACCAGAAATACTTCTTGGCGAAGCAGAAAAAGCATCCTCACTATTGCAGAAAAATCATTTAATTGACCAAAAGAGCAAAAGGAAAGCGTCATGAAGCTTGCGACCTTGCAGAGTCAGTTTGCTAAAGCCCTACATTATCAAGCGCTCGGTGAAGAATGCGACATTGTGAGTGACAAGTTTACTGCAGATGAACGCATACAGATTTACCGCAATAACTTTATCATCAGCTTGAGTGAGATATTGGCAGCGACCTACCCAATGGTTGAAGCCTTAGTTGGAAAAGAGTGCTTCGATCAAATTGCTCGCCAACACGTACTTTCTCACCCCTTAGCTGAAGGTAATGTCGTACATTATGGTGCTAGCTTTCAAGATACGATTATGCAGTTTAGTCAGGTCATGACCCAAGCTCCGTACGCACCTGAAGTCGCAAGATTTGAATGGCATATGGACTTAGCTCGACAAATACAGAATGAGAAAGTCGAAAAACCAAATCGAATCCCTTTATCTGCACTTACCCAAGTGACGGAAGAACAACAACCTCAATTGGTGTTTCATTTGCTCACTGGCAGCCGCAGCTTTGACTCCAACTACGCCGTATTTGATCTCTTTCATGCGATTCAACACCAAGATTTTGAACAGCTCAATATCAATCAATTACAGCGAGGTGTCATCTCGATTCAAGCCAATGGAGAAGCTCAATGTCATGCACTCGATACCGATGTTTTTCAACTGCTGCAATGTTTAGAGCAGAAGCAGAGTTTGAGCGAAATACCCGAAGCTTTGCTCGTTCACCTTAATAGCATCATGGCACTCGATCTCGTTGACGGCTTTACATTGAAATCAATCTAAGGAGCACTCTATGACGAATACGGTTAAAAACTTAGTCAATCGGTACGACGACTTGATCAATACCTTACAAGCTGGCTTTGTCCCTTTACTACTTCTCTTTTGTCGCTTGTGGGTTGCATGGGTGTTCTTCAATTCAGGGTTAATCAAAGTTTCTTCTTGGGATAGCACGCTGTATCTATTCGAATTGGAATACCAAGTGCCACTTTTGCCTTGGGAGTTAGCGGCCTACATGGGAACGGCTGCCGAGTTAATTCTGCCAGTGTTTTTAGCGTTGGGATTAATTACCCGCCCGATGGCTGCGATTCTGTTTGTGTTCAATATCATCGCGGTCATCTCTTACCCGGTATTGTGGGAAAAAGGGTTCTATGACCATCAATTGTGGGGATTCATGATTTTAGTGGTCATCGTATGGGGACCGGGAGTTATCTCTATTGACCATGTTATAAAGAACAAGTTGACGCGATAAAAAAATCCCCGCAGTGGCGGGGACTTTTTATTGTTTATTTAAGTAAGCAAGAAGCTCATCAGCTGAGATGCCCTGTTGAGCAAGATCTTTTGCCAACAGCTCAACTTGTTCACCTTTGCGCGACTCAATCACTTGCTGGAATTGGTACACGATATCACGCAAAATTGGCAGAGGTACTTGTTTAGCCGCACTACGAATACGCTCGGAGCTTTGATTACCCAGCTCATTAAGCAACTTGCCAAACATCACCTTTTCTGGTGAATCTTCCATTTGCTCTAGAATACGAGCCATTTCATACGTGGTTAACGACATTACTTTTTGAGTTCCGTTATGGTGTCAGGAAAAGTCTGAACGACAAATATACACGCCTTACTTACATTGGAAAATACTAAATTACACTGATTTACGCTTTCGCAAAGCTTGAATGCCAGTTCTTACCTGCTTTTGTAAACAGAACCACTAACGCAGGCAATAGAACCCACATATGAATTGCGATCAGTGTTTGAGGTTCCAAAGATAAACGCTGCAACGTACCAACCAACAAACCAGAGCCACTCATTTGGAACAACCCAAGCAGTGCAGCTGCCGTACCCGCCTTATCACCAAACGGTTCTAATGCTTTCCCTGCTGCTGCACCCAGAATGAATGCAAAACCCACTGACGACATGAAAATAGGTAGCATAAAAGAAAGCGCGGTATTCTGACCATTCATCACTAGCATGATCACACCTGCGAGGCCCAGAGTCGAGATCCCCGTAACTAAGGTGTTGTGCGTGCCAACGCGCTCCATAAACTTAGGTGCAAGCATACAAGCCGCAATATTGATCACTGCATTTACACCAAACCAGAAGGTGAACTCATTCATCGACAACCCCATCCCTGTCATCAATACCGATGGCGCCGAGGTGACATACGCGAGAATAACCGCCATTGCCATTAAACACAGTGAAGCATGGAAGACAAAAGATGGCGTACTAAGCACTGCCCAATAACGGCTGAGCTTAAACACGGCTTGCTTTTCCGTTGATGGGTTGGTCTCTTTCATCATGAAAAACATCAATGAACCGGACACAACGGCAAAGCCAGCCATAAAGCTGAAGTTAGCTCGCCAATCAAATTGCTGAGTTAACCAACTACCTAGAATTGGAGCTAATGCCGGAATAAAACAAATCGCGCCGTTAAGATAGCTGATCATTTTGCCGCTTTTTTCCGGGCCAAAGATATCGCGAACTGTTGCAAAGGCTGCTACCGATGTCGCACACGCACCTAAGCCTTGTAGCAGTCGGGAAACCAACATCCATTCAATATTTTGAGCACTCCACGCCAATAAAGCGCTCATCGCATAGATAGTGATACCGCCCAATGCAACAGTTCGACGTCCGAGTTTATCTGCCAAAGGGCCAGCAAACAGTTGCCCGACACCCATCGCAAATAAGAACCAAGTGATCGTGTCTTGTGCTAGCGCATTATCGACCTGAAAAGTGGAAGCAATAAGAGGTAAAGCAGGTAGATAAATATCAATCGCAAGAGGACTGAAAAGAACCAAAAGGGTCAATAACGCCATCTGTTTTTTACTATTAGAAAACTGGCTAGGCACACAACACTCCGAATTGGATAAAGAACTTTGGATAGAGCTTAATCATCTGATGATATGAATGGAAATGATGTATAATCATGAGCATTATTCCTTAGAGGAAATTCACCGTGAACGTCGAAAAACTGGCTCGTATCGATTTAAATCTATTGGTCTGTTTTAAAGTTTTGATAGAAGAGTTAAATGTCACCCGAGCCGCCCACCGACTGTGCTTGAGTCAGTCTGCCGTGAGCAAATCACTGGCTAAACTGCGCATCCAATTTGATGACCCACTTTTCACCCGAAACTCGCATGGATTAACACCAACACCGCGCGCTTTGTTTCTTAAACCTAAACTGGATCTGTTGATAAACCAGTTAGAAGTACTGACTCAACCAGAAGAGTTCTCTCCACAAAGTAGCGAATACCGTTTTCAAATAGCAGCGGTTGAAAGTGTTTACCCTCTGATTCTACCCCATTTCTTACCGGCGATTTTTCAGCAAGCCCCTGGGGTGACGATCAGCACTCACCCTTGGTCCGATAATACTTTTAAAATGCTGCAACGTGGCGAGCTAGACTTAGGCTTAACTGGAAAAGATATCGATATTAATGATGCCAAGCTGACTCTGCTGCCACCCGATGACATATGCGAACTGGAAATTTATCGAGATCACCAGATGTGTATTATTCGCAAAAATCACCCAGCATTAAAACAGCCTTGGAACCTCGAAGCGTATCTCGCCCTGCGTCACGTACAAGTGCGTTGTGACGGCAACGACCGTTGGCTGTTAGATTATCGCCTTGCCGATATTGGAGCCGACCGCGATATTGCCGTCACCGTTCCGGACTTTAATAGTGCCGCAAGTTTATGTTCCTACACTGACTTTATTTTTACCGCCCCAAGCCATTTTGTGCAGCTCGCTGCTAAACAGCTTGATTTGGTCGTACTACCACTCCCACTAGAATTTCCACCTATGGCTTACACTTTATTCTGGCACCGAGACAGAGAAAACGACCCTGCATTGGGTTGGCTACGTACGATGATCACACAAAAAACCGATCACCTTAGATAAAAATACCGCTCTCAATTTGCGCTTAGCGGGTAAAATGAGTAGCTTAACTGTCGTAGTCCTTTTTGGCTCATCTATGGCCTAGTTGTACTCCGACTCAACCTAAGTCATTGCAAACTTGCGTTGATCATAAACTGCATGAAGCAGAAGGAAACAGCTCCCACACCTGAGCATGAAGGAGCGGTAATTTGAAGGAATAAAACAGATGCACAACGAAACTCTCAGCCGCGTGAATGCGATTCGCGAATGGCTTGTACAACATAATATTGATGCCCTACTGGTTCCGCACGAGGACGAGTATTTGGGTGAATACGTCCCAGCGCACAACGAGCGCTTACATTGGTTAACAGGCTTTACAGGCTCTGCTGGTGCCGCCGTCATCACCAAAGACAAAGCCGCTATCTTTGTTGATGGCCGCTATACCGTTCAAGTCACCAAACAAGTCCCTGGTGACCTATTTGAATATCGTCACCTTATTGAAGAACCAGCTTTAGATTGGGTTCTAGACAACCTGCCAACAAACGCATCTGTCGCAATTGATCCTCGTATGCACAGCTCAGCTTGGCTAGACATGGCACAAGCTAAACTGGCTGGAAAGCTTGAGCTAAATATTCTGACCAACAACCCAATTGATGAGTTGTGGCATGACCGCCCAGCGCCTGTTGTCTCTGATGTTCGCCTGATGCCAACAGAAGCCGTCGGTCAATCAAGTGAGAGTAAGCGTCAAGAGATCGCCCAACTGGTAAAAAAAGCGGGTGCAGATAGCGCTGTGATCACAGCATTAGATTCTATTTGTTGGCTGCTGAATGTACGTGGTTTGGATGTATCACGCCTACCAGTTCTGCTTTCTCACGCGATTCTGCATGCCGACTCAACCGTTGAATACTTCCTCGATCCTGCTCGTCTACCTGCTGATTTTGACGCTCACGTAGGCACCGGTGTGACGGTTCACCACCCAGAAGCACTTCAATCTCGCCTTGAAGCCATGACAGGTAAAAAGGTATTAGTTGACCCTGCAATCAGTAACGCTTGGTTTAAGCTAGTACTACAAAACTCTGGTGCGTCCGTGATTGCAGCAGCAGACCCATGTCTGATGCCAAAAGCGGCGAAGAACTCGGTTGAAATTGCCGGTATGAAGGCGTGTCATATCCGCGATGGCGTGGCAATGAGCAAGTTCCTATGTTGGTTAGATGCGGAAGTTGCTGCTGGTAACCTGCATGACGAAGCGACATTAGCAGACAAACTGGAAGCATTTCGTAGCGAAGACCCTACGCTAATGGATCTCAGCTTCGATACCATTTCAGCGGCAGGCGGCAACGCGGCCATGTGTCACTACAATCACGAGAACCAACCTGAACCTGGTAAGTTAGAACTGAACACGCTTTACCTTGTGGACTCAGGCGGTCAGTACCTCGATGGCACTACCGACATCACGCGTACTATCGCGATTGGTCAACCTTCTTCAGAAATGAAGAAGCAATTTACGTTGGCGCTGAAAGGTCATATTGGCGTTGCTCGAGCTCGTTTCCCTAAAGGCACACGTGGTTACCAAATCGATACTCTAGCTCGTCAGCACCTATGGGCGGAAGGTTACGATTACGATCACGGTACTGGTCACGGTGTTGGTCACTTCCTAAGTGTTCATGAAGGTCCAGCGAGCATTTCGAAAAAGCAAATCGACGTGCCTCTAACAGAAGGTATGGTGCTATCCAACGAGCCAGGTTACTACCGTGCAGATGCGTTTGGTATCCGTATTGAAAACCTAGAGCTTGTTGTTGAAACCCCAACTAACGGTGACTTCCCTGTTCTGTCATTTGAGTCACTAACACGCTGCCCAATCGACAAACGCAACATCAATGTTGATATGTTAACTCGTCCAGAACTTGCTTGGCTGAATGATTACCACCAGAAAGTATGGGATGAGATCAGCCCGCTGGTTGAAGGTGATGTGAAAGAGTGGCTTCGTCAGGCAACGCTACCTGTAGCACACAGCTAGAAGCTAGAAAAAATAGAGGGTTGATGTTTTGCATCAACCCTCTATTTTTTCCTATGTTTCACGTGAAACATAGCGATGATCAGTGGCTTTATTTGTTGCTTATCCAGAATACGCCGAGTGCCAATCTCGCCATACAGGGTCAAAGCCTTTGGCTCTAATCATATCTTCCACAGAACTAGCACTTCGCTCATCACTGATCTCAAACTGCTCGAGCTCAACATCATCCATCGCATAACCACCCGGCTGAGTTTTCGATGCTGCAGATATACTGGTAATGCCTAAAGCCAATGCGTTGTCTCTAAACTTCGGTGACTCACGAGTCGATAATGACAACTCCACTTCTGGATTCAACAAACGATAAGCGCAAATCAACTGAACAAGCTGCTTATCCGTCATTACTGATTTGGGTTGGAGCGCGCCCTCACAAGGACGCAAACGTGGGAAAGAAATTGAGTAACGAGTCTGCCAATACGTGCGCTCAAGATAGTCCAGGTGCGCTGCCACATAAAAACAATCTGTACGCCACTCTTCCAATCCTATCAAAGCGCCAATACCGATCTTATCGATGCCCGCTTTTGCAAGACGATCGGGTGTATCCAATCGGTATTCGAAATCCATCTTATTGCCACGTAAATGGTGCTCAGCATAAGTCGAAGGATGATACGTTTCTTGATAAACCATCACCGCATCCAAACCCAATGTCTTGAGCTCTGCGTATTCGTCTTGATCTAGCGGCTGCACTTCCATCGCCAAATAATTAAAGCGTTGCTTAATCATCGGAACCATTTCGCGGAAGTATTTCATGCCCACTTTGGTTTCGTGTTCGCCAGTCACCAGCAATACGCTATCAAACTTCATGCGTTTAATGGCTTCAACTTCTGCTGCCACTTCGTTCCGATTCAAGGTACGACGCTTGATTCTGTTCTCCATCGAGAAGCCACAATAAGTACAAGCATTGGCGCACAAGTTAGAAAGGTACAGTGGAATGTAAAGCGACATGGTATTACCAAAACGCTTGCGAGTTGCCGAGTATGACAGCTGCGCCATTTGCTCTAAGTACGCTTCTGCCGCCGGTGAAATTAGCGCCTTAAAATCTTCCAAATCACGCTTGGATTTATTCAATGCTCGCTCAACATCTTGTGCTGTTTTCGCATAGATCGACATCGAAATGTCATCCCAATTAAACTGCTTAAATTGCTCAACGAAGCTCATGTTTTCCTCGCTTAATAGCTAATCAACCTAGAACTAAAGCTCATCTAGGAATGACGTCAGTGGACTCGACGCAACCGCATGAGAAACCTTACCTGCAAGTCCGGCTTCATAAGCCATACGCCCCGACTCTACCGCCAGCTTAAATGCCTTCGCCATCGCAACGGGATCGCTCGAAGCTGCAATCGCAGTATTGACGAGCACGGCATCCGCGCCCATTTCCATCGCACGCGCGGCATGTGAAGGAGCACCAATACCCGCATCAACAACGACAGGAACATTAGCTTGGTCGATAATGATCTCTAGGAAGTCGTGAGAAACTATCCCTTTATTGGAACCGATCGGCGCACCTAATGGCATGACTGCAGCACAGCCTACTTCTTCCAATCGTTTACACAGAACCGGGTCAGCATGACAATAAGGAAGCACAATGAAGCCTTCACGAACCAGTTGCTCAGCGGCTGCTAGTGTCTCAATAGGATCGGGCATCAAGTACTTCGGGTCTGGATGAATTTCCAGTTTTAACCAGTTAGTACCTAACGCTTCTCTCGCCAGTTGTGCAGCAAACACAGCATCTTTAGCATTCTTTGCACCTGAAGTGTTCGGCAATAAGTTCACCCCAGCTTGTACTAACGGCAGCAAAATATCGTCTTGTTGGTCGTTCACATCCACACGCTTCAACGCCATGGTCGCAAGTTGACAACCCGACACTTGAATCGCTTCTGCCATTAGTCGGCTGTTGGCAAACTTCCCTGTTCCTGTGAACAGTCTAGATTCGAATTGTTTATCACCAATTTTAAGCATCGACTTTAACCCCCTGCGATCGCTTGAAACAAAGAGATGCTATCTCCCTGTGAAAGAACTGTGCTAGCCCACTCACTGCGCGGCACAACATGGTTATTAATTGCAAAAACACAGCCCATTTCAGGCAGCGCAAATTGACTAATGATTTGCTGTAGATTCGACTCACTGGCAACTTGATGTGACTGGTCATTGATCACAATAGTGATCACATCTAGGTCAGCAGCGGTCATTTGTGTTGTTTGTTGTTCTGATAACGTCATTGCTTCCAACTCTCTTAATTCTGCCCATTACTCGTAAGCTAAACTTGAGCACACACTTGGCACTGTTTGTCTTTGCTTATCGCCATGATTTGCCATTGCATTTTCAATCCATCAAACAGATGTAACTTGGCAGTCTCGACATGAAACGCTCCCGTCGCCAGTTTTTGAATTGCTGCTATCGCTTGGTAGTTGCCAAGTGTGCCCACCACCGGACCGACGACACCGCTCTCACTGCACTTTTGCGTTTGCGGTAATTCGTCGAACGGATACAAACAGCGGTAACAGGCTTTACTCTGCGCTTCTTGTTCACTTGATGTTTGGTAATCAAAAACAGCGAATTGCCCTTGCCAACCAATTGCCGCCGCCGAGATGAGCGGCGTATTTTGCTCGAAACAAACTTGGTTAATTAACTGGCGCGTTGGCATGTTATCGGTGCAGTCGAGCACCACATCCGCTAGCATCACCTCAAGCTGTAACTGCGCTTTGTCTAATCGCTTATTGAGAGCACGAATTTGAACCATAGAATTAAGTTCAGTGAGTTGCTTTACAGTGGCTTTTGTTTTCGCAACTTGGAGGTCTTGTTCACGATAAATGATCTGACGTTGTAGGTTACTGCTATCAACTTCATCGTCATCAACCACAACCAATTTACCAACACCCGCTGATGCCAAGTACAAACTCGCTGCGCTTCCTAACCCACCACAGCCGATGATCAGCACGTGCGATTTACTCAAACGCTCTTGCCCACCTTCAGCTATTTCAGGCAAAGCGACTTGGCGTTGATAGCGAAGGAACTGCTTATCCGTGAGCATGCTCGCCTCTCTTGGTATCCGCTAATTCACTATTCTGATCAGTAAACATTAGCTGTCTTTCCTTCATCAGTTGTGCAAAAAACTCGATAACGGACTGAGGTGATTCTGCCAAGGTAATAGCACGCACGACTGCCAAGCTAGAAACGCCCGTTTGCCAAACTTGGTCAGCATTAGATTGGTCGATGCCACCGATCGCGATCGTCGGAAAACCAAGCACGTCGCCACTAACGGCTTTGTCTTTTGAAGGACGGCAAGCCGACTCTTTGTTTCCGTAAGGAATGCTATCAATCAGCTTTTGATACAGTGCCAAGCGCACCAAACCTTGTGGTTTCGATGGCATCTGTTTTGTGGTGGTTGGGAAAATATGCCCTAGAGCGATGTAGCTAGGATGAATTTGTACGATACGCAGTAACTCATAATAACCATGAGTAGAAAGACCAAGACGAATACCCGCTTTAGCTAGCTGAGCCAAATTCGATTCTTCTATGTCTTCCTGCCCTAGGTGAACGCCATAAGCGCCATGTTTGATTGCCAACTGCCAATAGTCATTGATGAACACTTGCGCTTGATACTGACGACCTAGCTCAATTGCTCGAATGATCTGTTGTTCCAAATCGGCTTGTTGTGGGTTCTTGATTCGTAGTTGAATAGTGTTGATGCCTAGTGGCAGTAAACGCTCAATCCAAGCAACGTCATCAACGACTGGGTAGAGCCCTAGACTTTGCTTAGTTAGAGTTGGAAAGCTAACGCTCTCACCTTGCGCAGACCAACCAACTTGAATACCGAGTCGGTTATCTTCCAGTACTGGTGTGGGGAAATCATCAAATTGGTTAGCCCACTGAGTTGATTGTTCCTCGTAAAGGTTGTCATTCGATAGTGTTTCACGTGAAACATTCGCTTGTTGGGTTAGCATTCCTCGAGCAAGTGTTAACGCATCTTCGATAGGAAAATCGAGTACTGTCAGCGCTACTATCCCAGCAAGGTGATGTTCGGGATCGAACATTACGTTGGGTTTGGACTTAACGGAAAGCGCTCTCACTTCGTCGTTAAAGGGGTGACGCCAGATATCAAGCTGATGCACTTTCTCCTTTTTATCGGAAACCTGAGTATCAGCAATACCAATATAAATCGCTTTCGACGGTTGCTTAGCACACGCTTCTACCGACAAAGTAGAGCGGTAATAAAGCACAAATAAACTCTCATGTTCAGAGTCATATCCATCAATGAGATCAGTCGTTATGTGTGTGGTCTGTTGGTCGCGAACAAGCTGAATAGATTGAGTTGGGCTCACGCCCAACTCAATGTCTTCGATTATAAAACCCTGTTCTTTCGCCAACAACAAACATTGCTGAACTAAACCTGTCAGTTCAATCAATAATGATGACGGAATAAGGATTTTGCTCATTAGTCACTTACCTCGGCATGTGCTGCTGGGTGGTATAACTCAGAACCTGACTCTCTAAATTCTTGCGATTTCTGACGCATCCCCTCAAGAGGATCATCAAGCATTTTGATCGAGATAGCTTGGTCCGCAGCAACTTGCTCAGTATCTTTCGCGTATTCTCGAACCTCTTGCGAAATCTTCATCGAGCAGAACTTTGGTCCGCACATCGAACAGAAGTGAGCAACTTTTCCCGACTCTTGAGGCAAGGTTTCATCATGGAAAGCGCGCGCGGTTTCTGGGTCAAGTGACAAGTTGAATTGGTCTTCCCAGCGGAATTCAAAACGTGCTTTAGAAAGCGCGTTATCACGAACTTGTGCGCCAGGGTGCCCTTTAGCCAAATCAGCAGCGTGAGCAGCAAGCTTGTAAGTGATCATGCCTACCTTCACGTCTTCTTTGTTTGGTAAGCCAAGATGCTCTTTAGGTGTTACGTAACAAAGCATCGCACAGCCATACCAGCCAATCATGGCAGCGCCAATTCCTGACGTAATATGGTCGTAACCAGGAGCGACGTCTGTCGTCAGTGGACCAAGGGTGTAGAACGGAGCTTCATGGCAGTGCTCTAGCTGCTCTTCCATGTTCTCTTTGATCATGTGCATTGGAACATGGCCAGGACCTTCGATAATCACCTGTACGTCGTATTCCCACGCAACCTTAGTCAACTCACCAAGAGTACGAAGCTCCGCAAATTGCGCTTCGTCATTAGCATCGGCAACCGAACCAGGGCGCAGACCATCACCGAGAGAAAGTGCCACATCATACTTGGCACAGATTTCACAGATCTCTCGGAAGTGGGTGTATAAGAAGCTTTCTTGGTGATGCGCTAAACACCATTTCGCGATGATAGAACCACCACGAGAGACGATGCCAGTAACACGCTTTGCAGTCATTGGCACATAGCGAAGTAGTAAACCGGCATGGATAGTGAAGTAATCAACGCCCTGCTCTGCTTGCTCAATCAGAGTATCGCGCATCACTTCCCAGTTAAGGTTTTCGGCAACTCCATTCACTTTTTCCAGCGCTTGATACATAGGTACGGTACCGATCGGAACCGGGCTGTTACGCAGAATCCACTCGCGAGTTTCGTGGATGTTACGTCCAGTAGAGAGATCCATAACGGTATCCCCACCCCAGCGTGTCGCCCAAACGAGCTTCTCAACTTCTTCCTCAATCGAAGACGTCACCGATGAGTTACCGATATTGGCGTTCACTTTGACCAAAAAGTTACGTCCAATGATCATTGGTTCGGATTCTGGGTGGTTGATATTAGAAGGGATAATCGCGCGACCTTCGGCAACTTCTTTGCGAACAAACTCGGCGGTAATGTCTTTTGGAAGATTAGCTCCAAAGCTTTGACCAGGATGCTGTTGATTCAGCACATCATCACGGTACTTGGCACGACCCATGTTTTCACGCAGCGCGATGAATTCCATTTCTGGGGTGATAATACCTTTGCGAGCATAGTGCAGTTGAGTGACGCATTGCCCATCTTTGGCACGTCGAATACGTGGTAGATTACCGTAACGAAGATCGTCTAGTGTTTCGTCTTCTAAGCGTTCTTTGGTGTACACCGAGCTTACTTCATCGAGTAACTCTGTGTCACCTCGCTCTTCAATCCAGCTTTCTCTTAGCTTTGGTAAGCCGCTATAAAGGTCAATATCGTAGTTCGGATCAGTATAAACACCTGACGTATCGTAGACTCGGACGGCTTCATTCGGCTCGAAAATAGGCGCTTCTTTTGTGCCACCAATCAGACTATCTGCTAGCGCTATTTCACGCATAGGTACACGAACATCTGGACGTGAACCTTCTACATATACTTTTGTGGAATTTGGGTACGGCTGTACCGAGAGTGTTTCAATAAACTGTTTTGCTTCCAGTCTCGCTTGTTTGCGACTCGACATAGCATTTTTCCTTGCTTTGTTATACTAGATAAAAAGTAATTGGATAAAAATGCTTGGCGGATAGATGCGACAAGAGGAGTCAAATTAAGGCTAAATAAAGCTTAAGTAATTTGCCTATAACAACATTCGACTATTTGATAGGTCAACCAGAAAGAACTCCGGTATAAATATCTTCTCTTGTTCCCTTCGCAGATTCTAATCTGATCAGGTTCAACGGATCCCGAATTAACGGTCTCAGCCTTATGGCACTCCGACAAGTGATATCAGTATATAAAAACGGCCTGGTTAAACCAAGCCGACCTGTTTAATTTTTAACTACTTTGCTAGCTGCGCATCAATAATTGGAAACCGATCCACGCAGCAGAGATGCTCAGCACCACATTTAATAAAATATTTAACCCCATCTTAAAAAACGCACCTTGCTGCATAAGTAAAACATTATCCATAGAAAAGGTGGAAAACGTCGTCAGTGCCCCTAAAAAGCCCAAACCAATCACTTGTCGCCAAGGTTCTGTTGCCAACAGTTCATTGTCGAACGCAGCAATCAACAAGCCCATGATAAATGAACCAACCACATTAACAGTTAGCGTACCGTATGGAAAACCACGCCCCAATAAAATGACACACAGTTCAGATATCAAGTAACGAGAACACGCACCGAAAGCACCACCTAGTGCAATAAAACCAAGAATGGAAAACTGCCCCATAATTCCCCCAACACTATTGATGACGATATTGTAACCAAAACTAAAGCAATATTGATGGTGAAATTTTAGAATTCGACAACGTATTGCATTTAAAACACGCTGAGATTAAAAAAGTTACAGGAGTCACTTTACTTCAATATACCCCATCAAACCGGTTTTCATGTGCTCAATAACATGGCAGTGATACATCCAACGTCCAGGGTTGTTAGCAACAAAGGCAGCTTTGGCACTGCCATTTTTTCCAAGTAAAACCGTATCGGTATGGAACGGTTCGTCAAGTTTCTTGCCATCTAACTCAAGAACAGTAAATGTATGCCCATGAAGATGAATAGGATGATGATATTGAGTAACGTTCTTCAAATTGAAGATATAGGTTTTTCCAAGTTCCAATTTTGAAAGTGGTGCTGGGATATTATCTTTACTCATTCCCTCCCACGCTCGTTTGTTCATCAGCCAGAATTTAGGTATCGCTTTGCCCGATTTATCGGCAGGAGTGATCGCCCCCTCCCATTCAAACACATAATCGATTTGCTCCGCATTTTCCAAATCAAGATCAGGCACAGGGTTGAGAGGCAATAAAGGCAGTTTCTTGTTGCTTGGCAGGTCAGACTCAACAACTTCAAACTCACACAAAGAGAATGGGAAGCGCCCTTTCATTTGACGCACATAAACACGCTCTCCAGCCTTCGGAGCAATCAATCCGATATCCAATCTCATTCCCGGACCAATTTTGTGTTGAGTGAGCCTATAAGGCGTTTTAACTGGATTGCCATCGATAGCAACAACCCAAGCCTCTGTGCCTTCAATCGCGATCGGATAGGTAATGGTGTTATCGACATTAGCAATTCTTAATCGCGTAGTCGCGTTCTGCTCCAGCGTATAAACAGGCTCATGAATACCATTGACGCTACTCCACTCTCCTGGCGTTCCCATACGTGCACTCAAGCGTGGCACCATTAGGTTCTTCCACTGTCCTTGCTTGTCTAAATGCCAATGCTTGAGGACGACTTCATGCTCTTCATCAAACTGAACAGGCTCAGCCTCTTCAACAATTATTAGCCCAACCAACCCCATACCAAGCTGCTTAACGCTGTTCATGTGTGGGTGATACCAAAACGTACCTGCATCTGGCGGTGTAAATTCATAAACAAATGTTTCACCCGGCATGATAGGCGGCTGACTTAAGAAAGGTACACCATCCATTTCAATGGGGATTCGCAGGCCATGCCAGTGAATTGTAGTTGGCTCTGAAAGCTTGTTGGTAAATCGGATAATAACTTTCTCACCTTGGCGACAGCGAATCGTAGGCGCTGGAATCGAACCATTAAACGCGAGTACGTCTGTGTTAAACCCTGGGACCAATTCTGCAGTAGAAGGCTCTGCAGTGATATCGTATATATGTTGCCCCTTATTAGTACTCCGAGATAGAGAACATGCAGGTAGAACGGTAAGCGCGGAGATTGCTAAGGATGATTGAAGGAAGCGTCGACGAGATATATCCATACATAGTTACCCATTAATCCAGATCGGTTGAGTGTAACTAAATATAAATAATGATTCTCAATTATTACTAACATTTCGGAGCACTTGCTTATAACGAATAGTCTAATTGGTTGGTGAGTCCGAGTAGCTAATAAATACTTATAAAGAACAGCAGGTAGCAGAAAGGCGTATAGGTAGGATGAGAGGACACATGCATAGTGGCAAGCAGATACAAAAAAGGCTCTGACCTAAGTCAGAGCCTTGATATATGGCAGGGGTGGAGAGATTCGAACTCCCAACACGCGGATTTGGAATCCGCTGCTCTGCCAATTGGAGCTACACCCCTGTAGAATTCTTATATTCTAGATTTGACAAAACCTCGCATGGGCGAGGTTGTCGATATTAAGTGGCGGAGTGGACGGGACTCGAACCCGCGACCCCCGGCGTGACAGGCCGGTATTCTAACCAACTGAACTACCACTCCGCAGTGGTATCACTCGCTTGTAATCAGCAAGTGTCCAAAATTTAAAGCCTGGCGATGTCCTACTCT
>NZ_JAWJYE010000020.1:0-49195 GCF_032970445.1 Vibrio sp. T13N | reverse complement strand
TAGATGCGAAGTCTTTAGCTACACCGCCGTAAACTTTAGCAAGAGTAGTACAGATAGCTGCAGTTAGAGTTGTTTTACCGTGGTCAACGTGGCCGATAGTACCAACGTTAACGTGCGGTTTCGTACGTTCAAATTTTTCTTTAGACACGATCGTGTTCCTTCCTAGTTATGATTCGTCGTGATCATTATTGATCGACGACGCGCCAGAAATTGTTATTTTATGCGCCAACGCCCGTTAGCGCAATATTTGGACGCCCTGATCTCGCAAAAAGTCGTAAACTTTTTGTAGTTCAATCGTCAATTAGTAACCACGCTCTGCAATAATTTTATCTGCGAAGTTTTTCGGCACTTCAGCGTACTCGTGAAACTCCATAGAGTAAGACGCACGGCCTTGAGTTGCAGAACGTAGATCAGTTGCGTAACCGAACATTTCAGATAGTGGTACTTGAGCACGGATGATCTTAAGACCAGCCACACCTTCGTCCATGCCTTCAATGATACCGCGACGACGGTTTAGGTCACCAACAACGTCACCCATCCAGTCTTCCGGAGTGGTTACTTCGACATTCATCATTGGTTCTAGAATCACAGGTTGTGCTTCTAGTGCACCTTTCTTGAATGCCATCGAGCCAGCGATCTTAAACGCCATCTCGCTTGAGTCTACATCGTGGTAAGAACCATCAAATAGTGTAGCTTTAATATCTAGTACAGGGTAACCCGCTAGAACACCACTATTCATTTGTTCCTCGATACCTTTCGATACCGAACTGATGTATTCCTTAGGAATCACACCACCCACGATTTCGTCTACGAATACGAAACCTTCGCCAGGTTCAGAAGGCTCAAGTTTGACCCACACATGACCGTATTGACCACGACCACCTGATTGACGAACAAACTTACCTTCAACTTCCGCTTTACCACGAATGGTTTCACGGTAAGCAACCTGAGGTTTACCAACGTTACAATCAACGCTGAATTCACGCTTCATACGATCAACGATAATGTCTAGGTGAAGTTCACCCATACCTGAGATCAGAGTCTGACCTGATTCGTCGTCCGTTTCCACGCGGAATGATGGATCTTCCGCAGCCAGTTTACCTAGCGCGATAGCCATTTTCTCTTGGTCTGCCTTAGAACGAGGTTCTACAGCAATCTGAATAACTGGTTCAGGGAACTCCATGCGCTCTAGAATCACTTTGTGGTTCTGATCACACAGTGTGTCACCTGTTGTTACGTCTTTCAGACCGATAGCAGCAGCGATATCACCAGCGCGAACTTCTTTCACTTCTTCACGCTTATTCGCATGCATCTGAACGATACGACCGAAACGCTCTTTCTTCTCTTTTACAGAGTTGTAAACAGCGTCGCCGGAGTTTACTACACCAGAGTAAACACGCATGAACGTTAGCGTACCCACGAATGGGTCAGTCGCGATCTTAAATGCTAGCGCAGAGAATGGTTCGTTGTCGTCAGCGTGACGCTCAACTTCATTTTCTCTTTCGTCAACACCTTTAATTGCAGGTACGTCAACTGGCGATGGCAAGAACTCGATCACAGCATCTAGTACCGCTTGAACACCTTTGTTCTTAAACGCACTACCACAAGTGGCCAGTACGATTTCGTTGTTTAGTGTACGAGTACGTAGAGCTTGTTTGAGCTCAGCTTCAGTCAATTCACCTTCTTCAAGGTACTTGTCCATCAGCTCTTCGCTAGCTTCAGCAGCGGATTCAACCATGTGGTTGCGCCACTCTTCAGCAAGTTCGATCATGTCAGCTGGGATGTCTTCGTAAGTAAACGAAGTGCCTTGATCGGCTTCATTCCAGTTGATCATCTTCATCTTGATAAGGTCGATGACACCTCTGAACTCATCTTCTGCACCAACGTTCAGTTGGATTGGAACAGGGTTCGCACCAAGACGATTTTTAATTTGGTCCACAACGCGTAGGAAGTCTGCGCCCGCACGGTCCATCTTGTTTACAAATACCAAACGTGGAACGTGGTATTTGTCTGCTTGACGCCATACAGTTTCAGACTGAGGTTCAACACCAGATGAGCCACAGAACACAACCACAGCACCATCAAGTACACGAAGAGAACGCTCTACTTCGATAGTAAAGTCAACGTGTCCAGGGGTATCAATGATGTTTACGCGATGCTCAGGGAACTGTGCTTCCATACCACGCCAGAATGTAGTAGTCGCAGCGGATGTGATAGTGATACCACGTTCCTGCTCCTGCTCCATCCAGTCCATGGTTGCAGCACCATCGTGAACTTCGCCGATTTTGTGAGAAAGGCCAGTGTAGAACAGAATACGCTCAGTTGTGGTTGTTTTTCCTGCATCTACGTGAGCACAGATACCGATATTACGGTAGCGCTCAATAGGAGTTTTACGAGCCACGATTGTATCCTCTTACTAAGGTGTACCTTAGAGTATAGAAAAGTGCTGCGAGAGAACCTCGCAGCACAGAAGGTATTACCAGCGGTAATGAGCGAACGCTTTGTTTGCGTCAGCCATGCGGTGAACGTCTTCACGTTTCTTAACCGCAGTACCTTTGTTCTCAGACGCGTCTAGCATTTCAGCTGCTAGGCGTTGAGCCATAGATTTTTCACCACGCTTGCGCGCAGCTTCAACCAACCAACGCATAGCAAGTGCGTTACGGCGAACCGGACGTACTTCTACAGGTACTTGGTAAGTTGAACCACCAACACGGCGAGATTTAACCTCTACCGCAGGGCGTACGTTTTCAAGAGCTTCTTCAAAAATAGCTAAGTGGTCTTTACCAGACTTTTCAGCCATAGCATCTAGTGCAGTGTAAACGATTTTCTCTGCAGTAGATTTTTTACCGTCAACCATTAGGATGTTAACGAATTTTGCCAGCAATTCAGATTTGAATTTTGGATCTGGAAGGATCTTACGCTGACCAATGACGCGACGACGTGGCATGGATTTATCTCCGTTGTCTTCTTCAGGTTTTATCCAAAACTTTTCAGTTTTTTCAAAAAATTAAAAATAATTTAGTGTTTGGCCTTACTTAACGGAATCCATTAAGACTTAGGACGCTTCACACCGTACTTAGAACGACCTTGTTTACGGTCGTTAACGCCAGCACAGTCAAGTGCACCGCGAACAGTGTGGTAACGTACACCCGGAAGGTCTTTTACACGACCGCCACGGATTAGTACAACACTGTGCTCTTGAAGGTTGTGACCTTCACCGCCGATGTACGATGTAACTTCGAAGCCGTTTGTCAGACGTACACGACAAACTTTACGAAGTGCTGAGTTAGGTTTTTTAGGTGTAGTAGTGTAAACACGAGTACATACACCACGTTTTTGTGGGCACGCTTCTAGTGCAGGCACGTTGCTTTTAACAACTTGCTTTGCACGAGGCTTACGTACCAACTGGTTAATAGTTGCCATTAACTAGCTCCTGATTTACTTGAAAGTAAGCTTTGTGAAAAATCTATCCCCAACTACCATTGCAGTTAGGGACGCAAAATTCTATGCAGCAGTGAGAGGTGTGTCAAGAAATATACGGATCTTTTTTGTTCAATTAGGACAATTCATCCGTAAAGCTTTAGCGACAGTAAATCACGTTCAATCCCAAGTAAGCGATTTATCCTGTTTAACTGTGAGCTCAACGAAGCCTGAGTAATTCACGATCGTCAGTGATGGACTGATACGATTCGCAATACCGCGAGCGTGAATATCGCTCTCTAGCACAAATACACTGCGGTTTTTTAGGTGGGAGAACGCTTTATGCTGCGAGTTAGCAGCGTACACGGCATCTTCTATAAGTAAGATGTCATCCTGTGCACTGCATAAGGGCATGGCGTCTTCTAGAGCGGAGACCGTTTTTATAATATGTAGCATAACTTCCTCAGAACGACAGTAGCTTGCCAGCGTGTTGCAACTTATCTTTGAGCTGCTCTGAGCTTAACGCTTGAGCTTCAATGACTAAGTCCGCTTGAGCCAAACCTCGCTGAGCTAATGACTCTGAGCACACAAAGACTTGTTCGATATCGTATAAATCGAAAAGCTTCAGCATCGGCGCATAATCTTTGCTCAAGATCTTACTCGGTTCTTGTCCTAGTAGAAGCTGGTAAACCCCATCTCCCATGAAAATGACGCTGATATCTTCACAGTAAGCCGACGCGGCTAACAGTGCATCCACACCTTCACGACCAGCCGCACTGCCATGCGGTGCGCTACGAAATAGATAAGTTAGCTGACTCAAAACTGTACCACTCTGTCTTGGGTTAACATCGCTTCGGCTAAGCTACCTAAGCCGGCTTGCTCAAAACCTTCCGCTAGATTGCTCTGGACCAAACCATGTTGATTCGCTTCTTCTTCACTTACGATCCCACGACGCAAAGCCGCAGCAACACAAGTTTCTAGACGAACACCATGCTCTTTTGCCAAAGATTGCCATGCCTTATTGAGATCAAATTCGTCGTTGGCAGGCACACTCAAAGCAGTACCATTGGTCACGCCCTCTTGATAAAAGAAAACGCTCACTAACTGATGGCCTTGCTCAATCACCGCCTTGGCGAACTGATAAGCACTGCGCGCTGACTGGCTACCGTAAACAGGACCATTCACCACCAACGTGTAAGTCAGTTTACTCACTTTTCATCGTCCTCGGTTTTACGTTGACGAATGTATAAGTAGACGGTGTGTTTTGAAATGTTAAGACGATCTGCAACGCGGTTGATGGCATCTTTAATATCGAAGATGCCTTTGTCGTACAATTCCATCACGATTTGGCGATTCTTGGTGTTGTTCGATACGGATTTATCCGCATTGATCTCTTCGATGGTGCGTTCAACAGTTTGGTCCACCAGCTCTTCTACGTCACTAGCAAAGTTAACCGAGGAAGCCGCTTCTTTTGCTTCTTGCGTTGGCATGAAAGATTGAAGGACTTGCGAGAAGGGCGCGTCCAAGTTGACGTTGATACACAACAAACCAATCACGCGATTTTCACCATTACGAATGGCAACAGTGATCGACTTCATCAACACGCCACCTTTTGCACGGGTAAAGTACGAACGTGAGAAGTTGCGCTCCGAGCCTTCGATGTCTTTTAGCATTTTAAGCGCTAAATCAGTGATCGGTGAGCCGACTTGGCGACCCGTGTTTTCACCATTAGCGATTTTAATTGCAGAGGTATTTAAGTCTTCTAGCGAGTGAAGAACGATTTCACAAAAGGGACCTATCAGGCTGGCGATACCATCAACGACCGCCTCATAAGATCTTAAAATGATTTTGTCGTGCTCGGTAAACGGCATCACGTTAACGGATTCCATTTCGAGCAACATCTCCGCGTTTATTGTTTCTGTAGTTGTCATAAGCCTTCGAGCGAAAAATCAACAAATTGGTGTAAGTTTATCAGAAAATTTGAAAATCAACCTAGCAAACTCACCAACTAGTGACCTAGAACAAAAAAGGCCCGTTAAACGGACCTTTTTCAATAACTTATCGCGGCTTATTGTTATTGCTCTGCGTTGTCGTTCTCGACTTTTAGCAGCTCAACTTCAAATACTAGCGTTGAGTTAGCAGGAATGCTTGGTGTGTCTTGATCACCGTATGCTAGCTCTGGCGGGATAACGAATTTGAATTTAGAACCCACAGGCATTAGCTGAACACCTTCTGTCCAACCTGGGATTACACGGTTAAGTGGGAATGTTGCAGGTTCACCACGATCGTAAGAGCTATCAAATTGCGTACCATCGATTAGCGTACCTTTGTAGTGTACTTGAACCGTATCAGTGTCTTTTGGCTTCTCACCTTCAGCAGGAGTAATAACTTGGTATAGAAGACCTGTATCTGTCTTCACTACGCCTTCTTGCTTCTCGAACTCAGCACGGAAATCATCGCCAGCTTTTTTTGCTTCAGCGGCTTTCTCAGCCGCTTGTGCTTGCATCTTTTCAGCAACACGCTTATCTAGAGATTCTAGTGCTGCACGTGTTTCTTCTTCATTCAATTCAGCATTGCCTTTGAAAACGTCTTCGATACCTTTTAGTACCAAGTCTTTGTTAAGATTAATGCCGATTTCGCTTGGCTTGTCGATGCTTGTGCTTAGGTAATTAGCAAATGAAACACCGATTGCGTATGCCGCTTTATCGTCGTCGGTTTTAAAGTGAACCGCTTTACCGGTTTCTGCTTGAACTTGTTCTGCTTGAGGTGCGGCTTCTGTTTTAGTTTCTTCTTTCTGACAACCTACCGCTAGCATAACTGTTGCAGCAAGTAGCGACACTTTTAAAACTGATTTCATTAAATTCTCCCAATAATGGCTTTGCCATTGGTTGTTGTGCACAAATCTTCTATGAGACTAGTGAAGACAATCGTTATACCAATATACTAGCTATATGTCTTAAGACACAAACCGGATTATTAGATGTGATGCAAAGAATTTCTCATTTATTCCTATATTTAATTGTCATCACCACGTTAAATGGTTGCTTTTTCGCCGAGCGTGAAGTGCACCGTTG
This sequence comes from Vibrio sp. T13N, assembly GCF_032970445.1. Lineage (NCBI taxonomy): Bacteria > Pseudomonadati > Pseudomonadota > Gammaproteobacteria > Vibrionales > Vibrionaceae > Vibrio > Vibrio sp. T13N. The sequence goes on along the minus strand of NZ_JAWJYE010000020.1, from coordinate 42,701 downwards.
GCCGATAGAGCCTCAGGGTGCGACGAGCTTCGCACTTAGCAGAGATGGACGATTTGCTCTGCTCTATTCTCAGCAACACCATTTGATGTTGTGGGACCTAGAGCAAAATGAACAACTAGCCAACCTGGGTGAGCTCGATGCCGATGCCAACGTGGTATCCCATATTCGTATCTCAGACAATGGTCGCTATGCAGTCACAGCAAGCCAAATGAACTTCGCAGTTTGGGACTTAGGTTGGACGCAATCCGAAGGCCTTTGGTCTATTTCTGATGCGCTCATTCGCGACGTTGATATCACCAGTAACGGTGAGCAAGTTCTGCTCGGGTTATCCAACGGTAAAGCAATTTACGTCAACTTAGTCACCGGACGTCGCTTGGAGTTCCTTGCTCATCGTGAAAAAGTCAATTCCGTCGCCATTTCTCCTAATGGCCGATTCGCACTGACTGGTGGTAATGACTACAAAGCGTATTTGTGGGACACCGAAACCGGACAAGTGCTGCGGACCTTCGAACATGAACAACGGGTTGTTCGTGTTGCCCTGCAACGAGATGGCAAGTTAGCAATGACATCCGATGGCGGAAACCAAGCGGTAATTTGGGATTTAAAAACTGGACAAGAGGTCGCACAGTTGAGCAGTTGGTCGCGCCAATTGATCTTCTCTACTGCGCGGTTTTCTGATGACGGAACTCAGTTAGTGACAGGAACGCCTTCTGGCCGCGTTTCAATATGGGATACTCAAACCGGAAAACGGATTGATGGATTTGAGGTTGAGCCAAAAAAAGACACTCGCCCTCCCCGTGCGGTCGTGTATGATGCAGCCTTTGATTCAAAACAACGCGTAATTACTGCTACTTCAGCAGGTATTGCCCAAGCTTGGCAGTTAGAGAACGGATCATGACAGAAAAACTTATTCAGCAATTGGAAGCTCGCATTAATGACTTAGAATGTCAGCTTGCGTTCCAAGAACAGACTATTGAAGATCTGAACGGCGCCTTATCGCAGCAGCAACTGCAAATTACCAAGATGCTCGATCAGATGAAATATGTGGTAGGTAAAGTAAAAAATATGGACTCGTCGAATTTAGCCGATCCGTCAGAAGAAACCCCACCACCGCATTATTAAAATGCAGGCTCAAATAGCACAAAGCCCAGAACRYGTTCTGGGCTTTGTTGTATTGATTACTTAAGAAGGTTGCTCAAGAGGAGGCTATTCGTCAGCGTAGATTTTGACGCTCAACTCGCCTTGAGTGTTGATGCCAGCTCGGTACATACCAGAGCTGTTCATCGCAAAGTGCAGCTCACCTTGCGCGTCAATTGCGATTAAACCGCCTTCGCCGCCCATCTCTTTCAGTTCCCCCTGAATAATATGCTCACAAGCAGTATGAACATCTTCTTGTAAATAACGCATCCGCGCGGCGACGTCTTCTGCGACACGTTTACGGATAAAAAACTCACCGACACCCGTAGTCGAAACCGCGACGACGCCATTTTCGGCCACCGTGCCGCAGCCTATCAAAGCCGAATCCCCAACTCGATTGTATTGCTTATTCGTTACGCCACCCGTGCTGGTTGCAGCGGCTAAGTTGCCTTGTTGGTCCAACGCTACGGCTCCGACGGTGCCATGTTTACGATCATCTGGGTAGCGAGATTCCGACAAAGCAAACAGCCCTTTCTCACGCATAGACAGCAACTGCTCATAACGGCGATCAGTAAAGAAGTAATCCTGTTCGGTATACTCATGGCCTTGTTCAAAAGCAAACTTCTCTGCGCCCTCACCCACCAACAACACGTGATTGCTGTTTCGCATTACGTCACGAGCGAGCTCAATTGGATTCTTGATATGACGAACACCAGCGACCGCGCCTGCGGCTTGGTTTCGACCATCCATGACAGAGGCATCCATTTCTACCATTTCGTTGTTGGTCAGCACCGAGCCTTTACCCGCATTAAAGTTAGGCGAGTCTTCCAATACTTTTACTGCAGCAACAACCGCATCCAAAGCGTCGCCGCCTTTCTCTAGAATTTGATAGCCAGCTTTTACCGACGCTTCCAAATCAGCCAAGATGGATTGCTGAAGTTCATTGCTCATCTGTTCACGTAAAATGGTGCCTGCGCCACCATGAATCGCAATCGAGAAAGGTTTCGTCATCGCTTTTCCCATAAGTTGTTCTTTTCTTCTATGCACTACACCTTAGATAAACAAAAAGCGCAAGTTGAAACCTCAACTTGCGCTTTGCAAAGCTTTACTAGATAAGACTATCTAGTGAAGGAGCTTGTGATTAGTGAGAACCACAGCTACCGCCGCCACAGCAGCCTTCATCGTCGTGATCATGGTCATGACCACAACCACCAGCTTGATGGATATGACCGTGTTCGATCTCTTCTGCTGTTGCTTCACGTGTAGACATAACTTCTACTTCGAAAGTTAGTGTTTGACCAGCTAGCATATGGTTACCGTCAACAACCACTTCGTTGCCATCAACTTCTGTTACTTCTACAGGGATTGGACCTTGGTCAGTGTCAGCCAGGAAGCGCATGCCCACTTCGATTTGGTCAACGCCTTGGAATACGTCCGCAGGAACGCGTTGTACTAGCGCATCGTTGTGCTCACCGTAAGCTTCTTCAGGAGCTACCGTTACTGAGAACTTGTCGCCAGCCACTTTACCTTCAAGCTCTTTTTCAAGACCAGTGATTAGGTTGTTGTGACCGTGAAGGTAATCTAGAGGCGCTTCTGCTGTTGATTGATCAACAACGACACCGTCTTCCATCATTACTTTGTATGCAAGGCTTGCAACAACGTTCTTTTCAATTTTCATACTAACTCCAGGGAGATTAATTGACTTAACCTGAATGGGGTTAAGTACTGAGATATCTGGGTGTATTATGGGGATCAATTATCGAAGTTCAATTATTCCGGCTTAAAAATTCCGATCATTTCCTGATCTGAGTGTTTATTTTTCTCTACAGATTGCGGTTTACGCTGCTCAGTAAACTCACACTCGACACACTCAACTAACTCGATATTATTTTCAATCCACCAGCGCAGGGTATCTTGCTGGCTGCAATTTGGGCAGCTAGCGCCGGCAATAAAACGTTTCTTGATTTTCACGCTATTTCCTTAGCTTGAGTCTTGGCTCAAGTACTACTTCCAATGATTAGGTGACTGATGGTCGCTCTCCATCTCACGACCAAAAATTTCTTCTAGCTCTTTGCGTGCCTCTTTCGCTCTCTGAGCCAATTTCTTATCTTCATTGTGCTGAGGCAATAAGTCCTTAAGCATAGCATTATCTAACTTACGAAAATGTGCTTCTGCCCGCTTTGCTTGATATGGGTGCATACCAAGTTCTACGAGCGCTTGGCGACCGAGATCCAATGCCCCTAAAAATGTTTCACGAGAGTAATTCTCGACACCGTGGCTCATTAACTGATACGCCTCGACACGGCTTCTTGCTCGGGCTAGCAACTTAAGTTTCGGGAAGTGCACGCGGCAGATATCAACGATGGCCATCACCTCATCAGGTGAATCGGTACAAATGACCAATGCTTCTGCTTTATCTGCGCCAGCAGCCCGCAAAAGATCAATTTGGGTAGCATCACCATAAAACACTTTGTAACCATACTTGCGCAGTAGGTGGATTTGGCTGGCATCACTTTCTAATACCGTCACTTTGATTTTATTGGCATACATTAAACGTCCGACGATCTGACCGAAACGTCCAAAGCCTGCAATGATAACGCGTGGCCGGCGATCCACTACTTTCGTGGTCATGCCCTCTTCTTCTTGATTCAGGGTATGAGCAAACCATTTTTTTTGTCCCATCAGCAAAAGTGGTGTCGTCACCATGGATAAACTGACCACCACCAACAAAAACGCTACTTGCTCTTTGGATAAAATGCCCTCTTGGCTCGCTGCGGTAAATATGACAAAGGCAAACTCACCACCTTGGCTTAAAATCGCGGCCATACGGCTTCTCGCTTTGGCTCCGACACGGGCAGCTCTCGCCAATGCATACAAAACCAAGCCCTTAACCACCACCAAAGCCACCACCGCGCCCAGAATCTCTAAAGGGTGTAATGCCAATAACCCCAAATTTACCGCCATACCAACCGCGATGAAGAACAACCCCAACAACAAACCTTTAAACGGCTCGATAGCGATTTCCAATTCATGCCGATATTCACTCTCGGCCAGCAGAACGCCGGCTAAGAAAGTCCCTAGAGCCATAGAAAGCCCGAGCTTTTGCATGACGACAGAAATCCCAAGCACGACCAACAATGCGGCGACGGTAAAGAGCTCACGAACGCCGCTCATCACAACAAAACGAAATAGTGGACGCAATAAGAAATGACCACCAATCAACAGGGCCACCACACTGCCTAATACCGTGAAGACATCCACCCAACTACCGCCACTCTGCCCGCCAGCAAGCAAGGGCAACATTGCCAACATTGGGATCACTGCAATATCTTGAAAGAGCAATACCGCAAAACCAGACTGACCCGTTTCGGTGCCATTGAGCCCTTGCTCTTCAATCACTTTTAGAGCAATTGCCGTTGAGGACAGCGCCAACCCCATCCCAATCACCAAACTCACTTGCATGCTTACGCCGAACATACTGACGACACTGCCTAGCACGGCGGTCGTCACCACCACCTGCGCGCCGCCTAAACCTAGAATCGGTCCTCGCATTTGCCACAGTTTTTTAGGATTTAGTTCAAGGCCGATCAAGAACAGTAACAACACGACCCCAAGTTCAGCAAAGTGCAAAATAGCATCAACATCACTGATTAAGCCAAGACCCCAAGGGCCAATCAACACACCGGCAAGTAAATAACCTAAAACCGAGCCAAGTCCGAGACGCTGAGCAATCGGTACCGCAATAACCGCAGCCGAGAGAAAGACCACGCTACTTTGAAGAAACTCACTGGTTATCGCCATACTGACCTCCTTGGTCTGTTGCTTCCCAGTTTTCAAGTGGGTTGTTCAACCACCGACGATACAATTCGGCGTGCTCATACCGCTCAATATCCGAGACATTACGCGACCAATACAACACCAAAGGTTCAATCCAGTGCATTTGACACAAGGCGGCCGTCAGTTCAAACGGTTGTAAGATTTGCTCTAATGGATATTTGTTGTACCCCTTCGCGCTAAAGGCCTCTTCTTTCCCCCCCGTTGTAATCACACTGCGCCAGTATTTTCCCTCCAGCGCCGAACCTCCGCCAAAAGCAAAACCTTTGCCCAGCACTCGGTCCAACCACTCTTTTAACAGGGCTGGGCATGAATACATATAAAGCGGGTGATGAAACACGATCACATCATGCATGAGCAACAACTCATGTTCATAATTCACATCAATAAAGAAGTCAGGGTAAACACCGTAAAGATCGTGCACAGTGACGTGCTCAAGCGACTGAGCTTTTTTAATCATCACTTGATTAGCAATCGAGTTATGTGGCTCTGGATGAGCATAAATGACCAGAACTCTTGGGAGAATAGACGGTGCAACAGCCAAATGGTCGTCCTTGTGGTTATTTTTATCCGTTATCAAATTGTTATACTTTTTTGTACAGCATAATGCAATTAAAGCGAATCAATCGACTTTTCCGGCCAATACCCCTACTATTCACCGCAAGATATATACCCAAGTGGCTTTAAAAACGATTGAAACCACTTCGCGATGTAACCAAGCAACGCGCACTGCGCAAAGTGAATGAAAACTTTATGATTACCTTCTCTGATATTCAGTTACTGCGTGGCGGTAAACCTCTTTTAGAACAAGCTTCAGCGACTATCCATCCTGGCGATAAAGTCGGTCTTGTGGGCAAAAACGGCTGCGGTAAATCAACGCTATTTGCATTGCTGAAAGATGAACTGTCGATTGATGCAGGCTCATTTAGCCAACCTCAACATTGGGAGTTGGCCTGGGTCGCACAGGAAACGCCTGCGCTAGAGCGCACTGCACTGGAATACGTCATCGATGGTGATCGCGAGTACCGAGCGCTCGAAAAGCAGTTGGCTGAAGCGGAAGCACAAGACAACGGCACCTTGGTTGCCGAGATCCACGGTAAAATTGAAACCATCGGCGGTTATAGCATTCGCGCTCGCGCGGCAGAATTGCTCGACGGTTTAGGTTTCAGCCAAGAGCAAATGAGTTGGAGTTTGACTCAATTCTCAGGTGGTTGGCGTATGCGCCTTAACTTAGCTCAAGCGCTATTGTGCCGTTCTGACTTATTGCTACTCGATGAGCCAACCAACCACTTGGACTTAGACGCGGTGATGTGGCTTGAACGTTGGCTACAAAACTACCCAGGCACACTGATCCTGATCTCGCACGACCGTGACTTCCTTGACCCCATTGTTGGCCGTATTATTCACATCGAAAACCAACAATTGAACGAATACACGGGTAACTATTCGTCGTTCGAAAACCAACGAGCGCAAAAAATGGTGCTGCAGCAAGCGATGTTCGAGAAGCAACAGAAACAGATGTCGCACATGCAAAGCTACATCGACCGTTTCCGTTATAAAGCTTCTAAAGCACGCCAGGCTCAAAGCCGTATTAAAGCTTTGGAGCGCATGGAGAAAGTGTTACCCGCTCAATTCGATAACCCATTTAGCTTCCAATTCCGTGAGCCCGCGGCGCTGCCAAACCCAATCATGATGATGGATGAAGTATCGGCAGGCTACGGTGACAACCTGATCTTAGAGAAGATCCGCTTGAACTTGGTTCCTGGCAGTCGCATTGGTCTGCTCGGCCGTAATGGCGCGGGTAAATCGACCTTAATCAAATTACTCTCTGGTGAGCTTAACGCGCAAGGTGGCGATCTGACTTACTCACAAGGCGTAAAAATAGGTTACTTTGCTCAGCATCAATTAGAAACGCTGCACCCAGAGGAAACGCCGCTGCAACACATGATGCAGATCGCGCCGGATCAAACCGAACAACAGCTACGTGATTACCTGGGCAGCTTTGGCTTCCAAGGCGACAAAGCACTGGAGAAAGTCGCGCCGTTTTCGGGTGGTGAAAAAGCCCGTTTAGTGCTGGCCTTAATTGTGTGGCAAAAGCCAAACCTGTTGCTACTTGATGAACCAACCAACCACTTGGATTTGGACATGCGTCAGGCATTGACGATGGCCCTGCAAACGTTCGAAGGTGCAATGGTGATTGTTTCGCACGACCGTTACCTATTGCGTGCTACAACCGATGACTTGTACTTGGTGCACGATCGTCAAGTTGCGCCGTTCGATGGTGACTTAAACGACTACTACAAGTGGTTAACCGAGCAACAAAGAGCGGAACGCAAAGAAGCACAAGCCGCACAGCCAGCCAAAGATAGCGCCAACAGCGCGGCAGCGAAAAAAGAGCAGAAACGTCGCGATGCAGAATTTCGTAAGCAGACGGCGCCAATTCGCAAAACGCTGACACAATTAGAAAATAAAATGGATAAGTTAGGTGCTGCACTGGCCGAAGCTGAAGAACAATTGGCAGATAACTCACTGTATGAAGCCGAAAATAAAGCTAAACTTAACCAAGTGCTGGCTCTTCAAGCTTCTAGTAAGGCAGAGCTCGAAGAAATTGAAATGGAATGGATGTCTGCTCAGGAAGAACTGGAGCAGATGGAGCTAGAGTTTAATCAATGAGTAATCAACACGCTGAATACACACTCACCCTAGAACACCTTTGGCAGTTCAGTCTGCAATTTTATGGTGTGCGAGAAGTGAAAGAAGCGTGTTTATCATTACAGAACAATTATCACGGCAACGTGAACCTACTCCTGCTGCTCAGATGGCTCGATGAGCAGCAACTCATTTTCCAAGAAAAAGACTGGCCTCTGGTACAAAGCTGTCTGGGCCGAAGCGAAACCTTACTGCACTCTTTTCGCGACTTACGTCGCCATCTTAAGTCTCAAGTCAATGACGCTTTATATCGTGAAACCTTGCAGTTTGAGCTGCAACTAGAAAAGCAACAACAAGCGGATTTGGTGAACTGCATTAACTCGCTCACGCTGGTCAAAAATGATGGCGCCCCACTCACGCTGAGATACTGTCGTCAACTTGGTGGTGAGCATTTGCAACAGGCCTTTGCTATTCCGGTGCCAAACATTCACCCACCAAAACGCCCATAAATCTGTAGAATACCTATAATCTTTATAAAGGATTATATTAATAAGTTCTTCAACTGACACCGAAGAACCGCATAAGAGCAGTTAGGTATGACACAATTTTTCGCAGCAGCCGGGATCAAAAACCCGCATCTTCAAACGCTTTTACCGCGTTTTATTCGCAAAAAAGCGTTGTTTACGCCGATTTGGCAAACCCTCGATACATCCGATGGCGATTTTCTCGATCTCGCATGGAGCGAGGACCCAACCCAAGAACCTGCGCAAAAAAAGCCGATTTTTGTTTTATTTCATGGACTAGAAGGCTGCTTCTATAGCCCTTACGCCAATGGCCTAATGAATGCATTTGCTCAATCCGGATGGCTGTCGGTGATGATGCATTTCCGCGGTTGTAGCGGTAAGCCAAACAAGAAAGCTCGCGCCTATCATTCTGGTGAAGTGACTGACGCCCGCCACTTCTTAGAGCACCTTGAGCAACGCTTTCCTGATAACCCCAAAGTTGCGGTTGGTATTTCTCTTGGCGGTAACATGTTGGCGAATTATTTAGCCCAATACAAAGACCACCCCATTTTGAATGCGGCGACCATTATCTCAGCGCCTTTAGACCTAGCAGCGTGTGCAAACCGTATTGAACAAGGCTTTTCGAAAGTGTATCGCCGTTACCTACTCTCTTCACTCAAACGCAACGCGTTGCAAAAACATCACTTGTTGCATGGCGAGCTCGCTTTGTCCTACAACTCAATAAAACGTGTCACACGATTGTATGAATTCGATGATTTGATCACGGCACCACTGCACGGTTTTAAAGACGCACAAGATTATTACGATCAATGTTCTGGCTTAAGTAAATTACAACAGATCACGCTACCGACACTGATCATTCACGCCAAAGACGATCCATTCATGACCGACGATGTGATCCCGAAATTTGTTCTGCCAGATAATATTGATTACCGTCTCTTTGAGCACGGTGGGCATGTTGGTTTCCTTACAGGTTCAGCGCTCAAGCCGAAATTTTGGTTGGAAGAAGCGCTGCCAGCGTATTACGAAAGTATTGCCGCAGATTACCTTTCTGCTGTATCCAAGCAGCGAAAGCAGTAAACTAGCCGCTCATCATAAAAGTTCGAGGTATTTATGATCATTCCATGGCAAGACATTGCGCCAGAAACATTGGAAAACTTAATTCGTGAATTCGTCTTACGTGAAGGCACGGATTACGGAACCGTCGAGGTTTCTTTGCAAGACAAAGTGGATCAAGTAAAAACTCAATTAGAAAAAGGCGAAGCGGTTATCGTATTCTCTGAACTGCACGAAACCGTCGATATTCAGGTAAAAACAAAATTTTAGACCCTTCACATTTTACCGTACCCCACTCAATGACAAGGCATTGTTACGTGCTATAGTGGGTTATCGACCGTGCAGTAGCAGCCTACTGCACATTACAGGTAAGTAATTTTCGACAAGGTTTGTCATGTCAGCTAAACACCCAATTATTGCGGTTACTGGTTCATCCGGTGCCGGCACGACCACTACATCTGAAGCCTTCCGTAAGATGTTCAATATGATGAACGTTAAACCCGCATGGGTTGAAGGCGACAGCTTCCATCGCTTTACTCGCCCTGAAATGGATATAGAAATCCGTAAAGCGCGCGAGCAAGGTCGACACATTAGCTACTTTGGCCCTCAAGCTAATGACTTTCCAGGATTGGAAGAGTTTTTCCGTAAATATGGTCACGATGGCGCAGGCAGCGTACGTCGCTACCTACACACCTTTGACGAGGCCGTACCTTATAATCAAATGCCTGGTACCTTCACACCGTGGCAAGACTTACCGGAGAACAGTGACGTTCTCTTCTATGAAGGCTTGCACGGCGGTGTTGTGGATGGCGATGTTAATGTCGCGCAGCATGTGGATTTCTTGATTGGTATGGTACCAATCGTAAACTTAGAGTGGATCCAAAAGTTTGTGCGTGATACTCGTGACCGCGGTCATTCACGAGAAGCAGTAATGGATTCTATCGTGCGCTCGATGGACGATTATCTTAACTACATCACGCCACAATTTTCTCGCACTCATATTAACTTTCAGCGCGTCCCAACGGTCGATACCTCCAACCCACTTAACGCGAAAGGTATCCCAAGCCTGGATGAGAGCTTTGTCGTGATTCGCTTGCGTGGGATAAAGAAAGTCGACTTCCCATATCTCCTGGCTATGATTGATGGCTCATTCATGTCACGCCACAACACGATTGTCGTGCCAGGCGGTAAGATGAGCTTTGCAATGGAGCTCATAGTTCGGCCTATCCTACAACAGCTCATCGAAACAGGGAAAATTGGCTAAAAACCTGCCTGCGAAGATGTTTACTTTTCATACCGTGATCATGTGCACAGTTTTGCTTACAAAATCTCAATCATGGCACGATTAAAATCAAGAAATCGTTTTCGAAAAAGGATACTATTTCTTACCGAAACACAAGAGAGCTTGCAGCATATAAAAAGTGCTCTTATTCTAGTAGGCCTAATTCAGGCTTAGCTAAAATATGGATAGCGCAAGCGTACCCTGCAGAGGAAGTGAGATATTATGGTTCTAGGTAAACCTCAAACCGACCCAACATTAGAGTGGTTTCTTTCACACTGTCATATTCATAAGTACCCTTCAAAGAGCACGCTAATTCACGCGGGCGAAAAGGCAGAAACTTTGTACTACATCGTTAAAGGTTCTGTTGCGGTTCTTATCAAAGACGAAGAAGGTAAGGAGATGATCCTTTCTTACCTAAACCAAGGAGACTTTATTGGTGAACTTGGTCTATTCGAGGAAGACCAAGAGCGCACAGCTTGGGTTCGTGCTAAATCTCCTTGTGAAGTTGCTGAAATTTCTTTCAAGAAATTCCGTCAGCTTATCCAAGTAAACCCAGACATCCTAATGCGCCTTTCTGCGCAGATGGCTCGTCGTCTTCAAGTAACTAGCCAAAAAGTGGGTGACCTGGCGTTCCTAGACGTAACTGGTCGTATCGCTCAGACGCTTCTGAACCTTGCAAAACAACCAGACGCAATGACTCACCCAGACGGCATGCAAATCAAGATCACTCGTCAAGAAATCGGTCAAATCGTTGGCTGTTCTCGTGAGACAGTAGGTCGTATCTTGAAAATGTTAGAAGAGCAGAACTTAATCTCTGCGCACGGTAAAACTATCGTGGTTTACGGTACTCGTTAATCTCAAACCAGAGTGACGCGAACAAAATTATAAAAGCCACCAATGKCGMCATTGGTGGCTTTTTATTTGTCTTGTAACCACATTAAGCTCAGAGCAACAAAAGACTAATGAGCAAGTTGGTTAGCCGAAAGGTTCACCCTAAAAGTTAGCCATTCGTACTTTCAAAGATTTTGTCCGCTGAAGCCGCCACAAAACCTGGGTACAGCTCACCGTTTTCCATCGGGTAGCGCTTAGCAAACTCGTAAAAGCCACCAGGGATAATTTCAGTGCCTTCGCTAAAGCGAACCGCCACTTTATCCGCCATGGTCGATGATTGTTCTAGCAGCACCTCAGGAGTGCCCTTCACTTCCCCGCCGTTTTCATTAATGGTAAATCCGGCCGTACGTAAGTGATCGTTTACTTGCTTCACTTCTTCGTATTCATTGAGCTGGTTAACGCTCACCGTGAAGTGGTTTGCGCCGTAACCATGCGCAGCCAACCAAGATGCATACTCACTTTCTTTAGCCAACGTTTGGTAGTCAGCAAAGCTTAAATCCCACAAGCGTCCACCATGTAAGAATGCGCTATCGTTCAGCTTGCCTGCATCGACTTGTGCCACCAGCTTTTTCACAATCTCTTGCAGCTCAGGTGAACACTCCTCAACTTTTAGCTCACTAATAAAGACTTTAGGTTGCTTCGGATCAGGGTGCTCATAGTGTTTAGCAACCAGCTTTTTACTTTCGAAAACGTAGTCACCACATGCCTGATAGCCAATGGCTACAAATGGTTTAGCTAAGGTTTCGATACCAAGAGGCGCAATATTGAAGGTACGTAAAGCTATATGATCATTAATCAGAGGCTCATCTTCTTGAAGCAGCTGATGTACTTTCGCAGCAGAAGGGCAAAGACGTTGAATGTAATCTTGCCATAGCGATTCAAATAACACATCGGGCGTCATAACGACTCCTTGTTACGAGATGTAGAGTTAAAAGGTAAGCGGAAGTTGACTGCTCGTTCACAACGAAAAGTTGTCCAGAATAATGAACGAGCAGCCATCAACCTGTGACGGTAAATGCCAGTCAGTCAACACGCTTTTCCGAGTCTTTGCTCACTTTCCGTGTTCTGCCAACGATCACTACAACCCATACCTAAATGATTCGCCGGCAAGGTGAGCCGCAATACATGGTTGCGACTCTGTTATTAAAACTTATAGCGCCACACCTGGGCTTAATGTTGCAGGCAAGATAGTCTCTTGACCTTCCATTGATGCCATCGGGTACGCACAGTAGTCTGCTGCGTAATAAGCGCTTGGACGTAGGTTACCTGACGCACCAGGACCACCAAATGGCGCATCACCACTTGCACCAGTGAGCTGGCGGTTACGGTTCACGATCCCTGCACGAATATGGTCAACGAAGTATTCCCATTCTTGGTCGTCAGTTGAAACTAAACCAGCAGAGAGACCAAAGCGCGTGTCGTTCGCCAGTTCTACGGCTTTTTCTAGCCCTTCGTAACGCACCACTTGCAGAAGTGGACCGAAGTACTCTTCATCTGGTAGCTCAGCAATGTTCGTTACATCAATAATGCCCGGAGAAACAAACGCCGCCTCTCCTGCTTTAGCTTCAATCAAGCTTTCACCACCAAGTGATTGAAGGTTCGCTTGTGCATCGAGAATGAACTTGGCTGCGGCAACGGAGATTTGCGGCCCCATAAATGGCGCAGGCTCTGCAAATGGTTGGTCTACGCGAATATTCTTCGTCGCTTCAACCAGTTTCGTGATGAGCGCATCACCTTTCTCACCCAATGGCACGTACAAACGACGAGCACACGTACAACGTTGACCAGCACTGATAAACGCTGACTGGATGATGGTGTACACCGTGGCATCCAAATCACCGTATTTATCAGAGATCACCATCGGGTTATTACCACCCATTTCTAGTGCTAACATCTTGCCAGGTTGACCCGCAAATTGACGGTGCAATACATGCCCTGTGTTCGCGCTGCCCGTGAACAGTACGCCATCAATGCCTTTCGCATCAGCAAGCGCAATACCGGTTTCTTTCGCACCTTGGACAAGGTTGATCACGCCTTTCGGCAGACCTGCTTCTTCCCAAAGTTTCATAGCTAGCTCGCCAGTCCAAGGCGTTTGCTCGGATGGCTTGAACACAACGGTGTTACCCGCTAGTAACGCAGGCACAATGTGACCATTTGGTAGGTGACCAGGGAAGTTATATGGGCCAAATACCGCCATCACGCCCAGTGGACGATGACGCAACACAATTTGGTTGCCCGCCGCTTCACGGCTCGCTTCACCGGTGCGGTCATGGTAAGCACGAATAGAGATTGCAATTTTACCTGCCATTGCCGCTGCTTCAGTGCGCGTTTCCCAAATTGGCTTACCAGTTTCTTTGGCAATAACTTCGGCGATTTTCTCGCTGTTCTCTTTTACTTTCTCAGCAAAAGCCAACACGATCGCTTCACGCTCTGCAAATGGGCGTTTTTTCCAGTCAATAAACGCTTCACGCGCTGCAGATACCGCTTGATTCACCTGCTCTGCCGTTGCACCGTTGCCTTGCCAGATCACTTCTTGGTTGTAAGGCGACAGAGACGTAAATGCTTCACCCTGACCTTGTACCCATTCACCTGCAATCCAATGTGTCATTGTTTCTATCCTTAAATTCTGTCGTCTGTTACTGCGGAAGAAGGCGAACAAAATCCCCTTCCTCAACCAAAAGTGCATCCGCAACGTCTGGTGCGATCATGACGCTTTGTGTTTCAGGGTCATACGCCGCTTTGGTGACTGCTGCGCGGAAGTTTTCGAACGATGAGTTGCACATCAAGAAGTCTTGCGTACTGCTATGTTGTGCAATTTTCACTTGCGCACGGAACGAGTGACGTACCGATTCAATATTGCGTAAGTCACATTCAACGGTTGGACCCGCATCGAAAATATCCACGTAGCCACGGTTAGTGAAGCCTTCACGCTCAAGCAGCTTTAATGCTGGGCGAGTATTGTCATGCACTTGACCAATCACGGCTTGCGCTTCTGGACTCAACAGGTTGATGTAAATAGGCAGCTTCGGCATTAAGTCAGCAATAAAGCCTTTCTTGCCGATACCTGTGAGGTAATCCGCAAGCGTGAAATCGATGGAGAAGAAATGCTCTTGTAACCATTGCCAGAACGGCGAGTTGCCTTCGTCGTCTGAAACACCACGCATCTCCGCAAAGATCGTTTCAGAGAAACGCTCTGGGTGCTCAGCCATCATGAGGAAACGACACTTCGACATTAGACGACCATTCAGACCTTGGCGGAATTTCTCACGCAAGAACAAGGTACAAATTTCGCTGTTACCCGTGTAGTTATTACCAAAAGTAAGCAGTTTGACGACATTATTGACGCCAAGCTTTGGTGACGAGTGCACCACTTTACTAATGTGATACGAGTAAAATGGGACATCCCAGCCGATAGATGCTTCGATTCCGGTGGTACCCGCAACCTCACCCGTTTCAGAGTCAAAGCCGACCATCAGGTAGCCTTCATCACCTGGTTCTGCCACATCTGGCTTACCAAAGCTGTACTCTGAGTGTTTGATTCGATTGGTTAACAGTTCTTCGTTAACCGGTAGAGATGTAAATCCGTGACCAGACTCCACCGCACAAGTGTGCAGCGCGTCATAATCCGACATCGCGATAGGGCGAACTACTAGCATCAATACTCCCTCCAGATGCAAGAAGATCCTAACTATATTGTAGGAACAATTCCCCCATCAGAGATCCTTGACGGGGGTGTCTGCGTTGACGTTGAAACTGATATCGCGATTAAACTAAAGTCGCGATCGCTTTATCCAGTTTCGCCAAGCCTTCTTCAATTTCTTGTTGTGTGATAACGAGTGATGGTGTGAAACGTACGACATTGGCACCCGCAACCAATACCATTAGACCTTGTTTGCCTGCAGCGACGAGAACATCACGTGCGCGGCCTTGCCATTCTTCATTCAGTGCAGCGCCAAGCAATAGGCCTTGACCACGAACTTCTGAGAAGATGTTGTACTTCGCGTTGATCTTCTCTAGACCTTCGCGGAACATCGCTTCGCGTTCTAGCACACCAGCCAACACTTCAGGCTTAGTAACTTCGTTCACAACTGCTTCTGCTACAGCACACGCGAGTGGATTACCGCCGTATGTTGAACCGTGCGTACCGACTTTCATGTGCTCTGCTAATTTTGCAGTAGTCAGCATTGCACCGATTGGGAAACCGCCACCAAGTGATTTCGCGGTGCTTAGAATATCAGGTGTAATACCTAAACCTTGGTAAGCGTAGAAGTTACCTGTACGACCATTACCGGTTTGCACTTCATCGAAGATCAGTAGCGCGTTGTGTTTGTCACACAGCTCACGTACTGCTTGAGCAAACTCAGGCGTTGGTGGCACGATACCGCCTTCACCTTGTAGCGGCTCCATCATCACCGCACATGTGCGATCAGACATGTGTGCCTGTAGTGCTTCGATATCATTGTAAGGTAAGTGGGTAACGTCTCCAGGCTTAGGACCAAAACCGTCAGAGTAAGCCGCTTGACCACCAACCGTTACGGTAAAGAACGTACGACCGTGGAAGCCTTGTTTGAATGCAATGATTTCTGATTTCTCAGCGCCATGTACGTCAGCAGCGTAACGACGTGCCAGCTTAAGTGCCGCTTCGTTCGCTTCTGCGCCAGAGTTAGCAAAGAATACGCGCTCAGCAAAGCTCACTTCTGTTAGCTTTTTCGCCAGACGAAGTGCTGGTTCGTTCGTCATCACGTTACTTAAGTGCCACAGCTTGTTAGCTTGCTCTGTTAATGCGTTTACCATTACTGGATGACAATGGCCAAGACAGCTCACTGCAATACCACCAGCAAAGTCGATGTATTCATTACCTTCCTGATCCCAAACACGTGAACCTTCACCTTTAACAGGGATCATTTCCATCGGGTTATAGCAAGGTACCATTACCTCATCGAATAAACCGCGCTCTACTTTAATTTCCGTTGTCATTGCACATTCCTTCTTGATACCGCATGCGTAGCAGATAAGCGAATTTAACCGGCTCTCTTTGCCAGCAAATAATGTTTTGCATTTAAGCTATTGCGGCATTGTATTTACATTTAATTAACCATTTCAATAGTGATTTATTCTTTTCGTTCTCGAAAGCAACTTCCATTAATCACTGCTTATGACTATTTATGCATCAAGAAAGTAAAATAGAGAAGCGATTTTTTATAAATGTTATGTAATACAGGGGATAGAAGGTTTAAAAAGACATGAATAGACAAAGAGGCCAGAATGAACCGCATAGTTTTGCAATCCACTCACCTCGGCAAAAAGATGAATGATTTGTTAAGAAAAGTGATCGCGATCAGATCGCTTTACGTGCTAAAAAGTTCGCGAGCAACTCGTGACCTTGCTCTGTTTTGATCGATTCTGGGTGAAACTGCACTGCGTCAATTGGCAGAGTTTTATGTTGGTAACCCATGATTTCGTCCATACTTCCATCCGGCAGCTCAGTCCATGCGGTCAGTTCAAACACATCGGGTAACGTACCGTTTTTCACCACGAGAGAGTGATAACGGGTTACGGTGAGTGGGTTATTCAGGTTTTTAAACACACTGCCACCATTGTGACGAATAGGTGACGTTTTCCCATGCATCACTTGTCGAGCGCGCACGACTTCCCCACCAAACACTTGCGCTATCGCTTGATGACCAAGGCAAACACCCAATATTGGAAGCTTACCAGCGAAGTATTCGATAGCTTGTAGAGAGATACCTGCCTCGTTTGGCGTACACGGTCCAGGTGAGATCACTAAGTGAGTTGGGTTCAACGCTTCAATCCCTTGAATGTCGATTTCATCGTTACGCACGACTTTTACACTAGCGCCAAGCTCGCAAAAGTATTGGTAGAGGTTGTAAGTGAAAGAATCGTAGTTATCGATGATCAACAACATAGAGTGTCAGCTGCTCCAATCCGTTTAGGCAAGACTTAAGAGATGATTGTCTGGTTTGCGACAATTAAGGGCGGTATTTTGCAACACCAAACTAGAAAGGCAAGTCTTTGTGCAATAAAAAGGCCAGCATCGGCTGGCCTTTGGTCTTTACAGCTGTATTTTAGGAGACAGCTGGCTTAGTTGCGGCGACGTAGTAAGCCAAGCCCAAGCATCGCGAGTAGCGCGCCAAAACCAAACGAACCACCATCTGAATCCTTCGAACCTTCTACACCCGTTTCGGTTTGCGTCATTGAAACATCACGAACAGAGCTAAACTTAACGACGTTGCCTGTCGAGTCTGTCACTTTCTCTTCTAACTGGTAATTACCTTGTTCTGGCGCTTGTTCAAACTCAATATTCACGCTGCGTGCGTCAATGTCAGTTTGAGTCAAGGTTTGGCTAGCCGAGTAAACTTTTGCATCACTGCTTGTCGCGGCCGCTTGTGTGGATGCTGTTAAGTTCACTGTCACAATATCGCCCGCAACCGCAGTTGGTGGTAGACGTACATCAATAGCTAAGTTTTCACCCGCTTTCGGTAAATCGATATCATCATCTGGCAAATCAATAGCAATAATCACTGGATCATGATCAGACGCTGAGAACGCATCTTTGTACTTCGGCATGTCACCCGTGTATTTGCTGCTGTATTCAAACAAGTTACTTTCTAGAGAGTTGATGTGCCAGTCTTCAATCGCCACCACTTTTTGCGCTAAACTGCTGCTTGCCAATGCATGGTCCAAGTTCCCCAATTCACCTGAATAGGTGTACGAGAACGTATCAGCGCCATGCAGCAAGGTGTTTAAATTGTGCAGACCGTAGCCTTTTTCAATCTTGGTTTTCTCTACTTGAAGCTCACCGCCACCAATGGCTGTGTAAGCGGCAGTGTAGATATCACGGCCGTATTTCTCTTTTGAGTAATCAGTGAGGGTAAGTAACGGATCTTCTTTGCCGTAAGCGTTCAAATCGCCCATAACGAGCACATCGCCATCAATATCTTTCAGCGCTTCACCAACGACTTTCGCAGCAGAAACACGGAAGTTGTTGCAGTTACCTTGCAGATCCGCGGGTTCTGAGTCTTCTACACCAGCAATCCACTCTTCAATACATTCAGAACCTTTCGATTTAAAGTGGTTCACGACCACTGAAAGATCTTCGCCAGTCTCTTTCACTGTGAAGGTCTGTAATAAGCTATGGCGTTGATATTTGTCGTATGCAGGGTTGCTTTCAGTGCCCTCTTTACGAGTAATGGTGTTCTCTGCAATATGTTGCTCTGGCGTCACAATGACTTTTGCTGCTTCTTTTGGTGTTACTGCGTTAGCACGATATAAGATCGCCACCATGATCGCATCACTGCCAAAGTATTCCTCTTGGTATTTATCTTGCTCTTCGATTTCGACATACGTGTAATGATCTTCCACGTCATCAATCTCAGCGTTTAAAGCATCAACCAAGTTTTGGATAGCACTACCATCACCAAAGCCGTTGTTTTCCACTTCCATCAAGCCAATGATGTCCGCGTCCATCTTATTCATCGCTGAAACGATTTTCGCTTGCTGGATCAAGAACTCATCAAGGTTTGTTGCGCCACGATTTTGCCCGGTTGGGTTGTCGTGCCCGCTGTCAGCAACCGAAGTGAAGTAGTTAAGAACGTTAAAGCTCGCCACTCGTAAATCAGAATCGGCTATGGCTGGCGCCGCTTTACGCGCAACGTCAAAGTCATCACCTGACGTGACAAAGTTGCTGCTATCAACTTCATTGGTCGCAATTAGGCGGTACTCGTTGTAGCTGTAAGCCACAACACCTTGCAGACCTTCGACACGAGAGCCTAGGCGAATGTGCTGCTCTGAAGAGCCATTTTGATCTAGGTCTTGTGCAAACGTTGGGAAATATGGGATTTGACCATTTGGCGCTTTGCTATCCGATTCCAAGTAAATACGGTTGGCCGCATTCTCTTTGGCAAGGGCAACCGCAGCGTCACTCTCTGCTGCATGCAATTGAGTCGGCTTAAACAACGGTGCTTCATGAGACAACATCATGTTGTTGCGTCGAGAGTCATAATCGTAAGAAAAGTTACGAGTAACGAAAAGTTCGCTAGCCGAGCTGAGCTCAACTTGCATACCTTCATGACGCTCTAGTGCATCACGTAGTGTTTCCCCTTCCTTAATCGTTAACGGAGTAACCAAAGAGGCGTTTGATGTGCCTGTTTTTACATAACTGTTTGCATCAGAAGAAAGCTGAGTGTTGCTGTAGTACTCTTGTACTTTCCCTTTCACACAAACAACATCACCAGCTTTCAGTTCTGTATCGGCAACATCAGTGTGAATAAACAAACCTTCAGATGTCTTGTCGTTGCCATCATTCTCAAGTGCTTGCAGGTAGAAGCCTTTAGTTAAGCCTGTTGTTACAGCACTGACCACACCAGTTACGAAGTGATCTTCGGTCGTGATGTAAGGGTAACCATCAATAAATGGAGAAGAAGCACCTTCACCTTGAATCTCTTGGATGGTGGTAAAGGCTGGTTCTTGTCCATCTACTTCACAAGCAAATGGCGCAGGTGGCTCAGTTGTATTTAATTCTCCTAAACCATCAATATTATCTTTAGGTAAGGCTGTCCACTGAGTGGATTGGTAGGTAGTTGAAGGTGTAAGCGCATCACTGTTACGAACTAACGTGGTGTCTTTAGCGAAATCCACGTCCCCCATCACACCTAATATATCGTGCACTTCCCCATCTTTAAGAAGTGCCAACGGATCGTCGCCGTTAAAGTTCGCTACATTTTTATCAGTGTAATCCGCAACCGCCTTTATTGCTTCGCTCGCATCGCCATGAGCAAGCACATACACTTGCTTCGCTTGTAACGTTACGTCACTAAGATCAAGAGTGCTGCCCCACGAGCCGCCACCATTCGAAGATTTTGCTAATTCATAGCCTGTGAGTGTCACCGCAGTATCACCTGTATTGGCGATCTCGACCGCTTTATTATAAGCGCCGCCTTCCACATACTGGGAAATAATAATCTCTGCGTTCGCGTTTGCGCTAAGTGCACTGGCGATGGTTAGTGCGAGTATTGAGGGTTTGATTAACGTGTCCATTGTCATACCTGATATTGATGTAAATGCAAA
Organism: Vibrio sp. T13N; assembly: GCF_032970445.1. Taxonomy (NCBI): domain Bacteria; kingdom Pseudomonadati; phylum Pseudomonadota; class Gammaproteobacteria; order Vibrionales; family Vibrionaceae; genus Vibrio; species Vibrio sp. T13N. The sequence continues at coordinate 22,241 of NZ_JAWJYE010000020.1, read as the reverse complement.
CTTAGCTCTGATCAGAGCCTACCATTTGCGTCTACTATCAGGTTTATTTATGAAATAAATAAGAATGAGCAATTAAAGCCGTGAAATGAATCACATGTGAATGTAAGAAAATATGCCAGAACATCCCATTCAAACATTTTTTGTAATAAATACAGAACGCTATTGATAAACAAATCAAAATTTAGATTAATTACTCAGTTTATTTTTTCACTTCATGTTAAGGAGTAGAAAATACATCGCTCGTGAAGTGGCTTATTAACCAAGCTCACTTTGTTATAAATGAAAATATAATTAATCACTAATTTAGAAAGCTTTGATTTTCATTTTTATAGCCATGTCTAAACTTAAGTCACCTATTATTCGCTCGGCTTTTTCTTACGAATGACCCTCATACTTCAAAATTTTCCTCATTTGCTCAATAACTTCTCCTTATTCACTAGCCAAATTCATACACAAAAGATATAACACCTGCGCGAGACATTAAGATCTCATTAGCTGTAAACCCAGGAACGATAAATGAAAAAAATTCAACGCAGTGCGCTAGCTCTCTTCTTACTTGGCTTGATAACGGGATGTCAATTGACCGCCAGTGAGCCACTTCAACCTACCGCGAATCAAAACATCATCGAATCAGCCAAAAATGAGCTGGATGGAATTGAAGAGTTAGAGGTCAGTGACGAGGGTGTTATTACTTTTACCCAGCGTCTAAGAACACCAGGAACCTACTGGATCCCAGCGAGAATTAAAGAACTTAGCTACGATATATCATGCGTGCAGCTCAGTTACTTCATTGATAGAGGCATGGTGGTGAAGTCCGCCTTTTTAGGTGCTCGAGGACGTGTTGAATATTACGATATGGAACGTTGCATGAAAGACACGCCATTCCAGTAAAAAGCATAAAAAAAGCTCCATCAACGTGGAGCTTTTTGTAATCTATTCTTAGCGACTATGGGCGAGCGACAAAGCCTACCGCTTTGTATGCTTTCTTCAGCGTTTCAGCGGCGCGAGCCGATGCTTTTTCTGCACCTTGCTGCATTACCTCATCCATGTAAGCACGATCAGCGCGAATACGATGGTATTCTGCTTGAATTGGCTCCAGCATTGCTACAACCGCCTCGCCAACATCTTTCTTAAATGGACCATACATTTCTACGCCTTTGTACTTGGCTTCGATATCTTCAAAGCTCATTCCTGTCGCCGCAGAGTAAAGTCCCATTAGGTTCGCGATACCCGCTTTGTTCTCGATATCATGGCGAATGCTTGGTGGGGTTTCGGTGTCTGTTTGCGCCTTGTTGATCTTCTTGATGATCGACTTTGGCTCTTCAAGCAGAGTAATCACGTTCTTACGGTTATCATCTGACTTCGACATTTTCTTCGTCGCGTCTTGAAGACTCATCACACGTGCATTGACTGTTGGAATGTACGGCTCAGGAACGGTAAAAATCGGACTCTCTTGTGAGTAGATGTTGTTAAAACGCGTTGCGATATCACGCGCTAACTCAAGGTGCTGTTTCTGGTCGCTACCAACTGGTACTTGGTGTGCGCCGTAAAGCAAAATATCTGCTGCCATCAACACAGGGTAATCAAACAGACCCACGTTTACGTCATTCGCGTAACGTGCCGATTTGTCTTTAAACTGAGTCATACGGCTCAGCTCACCCATTTGCGTGTAACAGTTAAGAAGCCAACCAAGTTGAGCATGCTCTGGTACGTGTGACTGAACAAATAGCGTGCTCTTCTTCGGATCAACACCAACTGCCAGACAAATTGCCAGTGCGTCTAATGTCGCTTCATGCAGTGCTTTAGGATCCTGACGAACCGTAATCGCATGAAGGTCTACTACACAGTATTGGCAATCATAATCGTCTTGCATCTGCTGCCATTGACGTAGAGCACCCAAGTAGTTACCGATACTTAGTTCACCTGACGGTTGAACACCACTCAATACAATGGGTTTGCTCATTAGAATGATTCCTTTGACTTCTTAATCTAATTAAAATGAAAAACCGTGCGGCTTTTAGCGCACGGTTTACTCAGTGTACTCATTAACAAGTATTTTGGAAGATCTTTTGTTGCCGTTATGCAGAAACAGCGACGACTTCCAGTAATTCCGCGAGGCGGTTCGCCACTACGTCAGGGTTCGAAGCTGAAATGGGCTCGCCATGGTTATAACCGTAAGTTAAACCAAATGAAGCACAACCCGCATTTTTCGCCGCCAAGATATCGTTTTTCGAATCCCCAACCATCAGCATCTCTGCTGGTTTTACCTGGTGCTTTTCCATTAGCCAGTTCAGCGCCACCGGGTTTGGTTTTTTCTCTGGAAACGCGTCACCACCTAATACGTCTACGAAGTACTTGGCGATGTCATGCTGCTCTAGAATTTCTGGTACGAATTTCGAGGGCTTGTTCGTCACAATCGCCATCGTAAAACCAGCTTGGTGTAGCTCTTCAAGCGTCTCTTTTACTGTTGGGTAAAGGTGACTTAGCTTATGGCCGCTTTGCTTGTAGTATTCATCAAACAGCTCACGCGCTTTAGCACGCAGCTCATCACTCAAATCACTGCTGATAGTCATGCTTTGGCTTAATGCACGTCCAATCAATATATCAGCACCATTACCAACGTAATCACGCACCTGCTCTTCTGATACAGAAGGATAGCCTAACGCCTGAACTGCTTGATCGGCCGCTACGGCAAGATCTGGCACGCTATCAAGCAGTGTTCCATCCAGATCAAAAGCAATCAATTTAATATCTTGTTGGGTCATAAATTCCCTAGCTAAAATAACACAGGATGGTTCCCCATCCTGTGTGCTTAATCTTGATGTCACTCAGTGTCACACTCAGCGACGCTTAGTGTGCTCGCCTTATTTTTGGGCAGCCAAACGCTGACGAACCGCTTCAAACAAACAGATACCAGAAGCCACTGATACGTTCAAGCTTGATACACTGCCCGCCATAGGGATCTTAATTAAATCATCGCAGGTTTCGCGAGTAAGACGACGCATACCATCACCTTCAGCACCCATCACGATAGCAAGAGGACCAGTAAGCTTAGCTTGATAAATGTCGTGCGTAGCTTCACCAGCCGTACCCACAAACCAAATACCTTTTTCCTGTAACGTACGCATTGTACGTGCAAGGTTGGTTACACGAATCAAAGGCACAACCTCTGCAGCGCCACATGCTACTTTACTTACCGTGGCATTCATTGGTGCAGAACGATCTTTCGGTACGATGATCGCCGCAGCGCCTGCCGCATCTGCATTACGCAAACACGCACCAAGGTTGTGCGGGTCCGTCACACCATCCAGCACTAACAGTAGCGGTGATTCATGCTGCGCTAAGATGTCATCAATGTCGTTCTCGTTCAGTTGTTTTGCTGGTTTTACGCGAGCAATGATGCCTTGGTGATTTGCACCACGCGCTTTATCATCCAGAGTTTTACGCGTCATTTGTTGAATAGAGACACCACAAACCTGAAGATCATTTAGGATTGGCATTAGGCGATCATCTTGACGACCTTTTAAAACGTATGCCTCGATAAAACGCTCTGGTTCGCGCTCCAATACCGCTTTCACTGCGTGAATGCCGTAGATAAATTCGTTACTCATTGTTTAACCTGTTGTTCGGGTCGTATTGCCTGCGCCAGCCGAGTTTGAACTGAGCTGGCGCTTCAGCCTACTACGCTTCTTTTTTAGTGCGCTTGGTTTTCTTCGGCTTACTGTGTGGCTTTTTTTTACGTGCTTTTTTCACTTTAGGCTTCTTTTTGCCTTCGGCGTCATCACGTTTGGGGCCATTGCGCTTACTCACTGCGCCCGTTTCTTCTGGACGCTTAGTTGGCTCTATCGCAGGAACTGCGCGAGGCGCGCCACCTTCTTTCGATGAAGAGCGAGTCGCAGCACGTTTTTTATCTTTCGCTTTGCGTTTTGCTTCCGCTGCGCGTTTCTTCGCAGTCTTACCTTCACCGCGTAGCTTACGACTTGTTTCGACCAATTCAAAGTCAATTTGCTTATCATCGAGGTTAACAGCCAGTACTTTTACTTTTACTGCATCACCTAAGCGATAGATGTTACCGAAACTTTCACCAATAAGTCGTTGACCAATCGGGTCAAATTGATAGTAGTCGTTCGCAAGGGTAGAAATATGCACCAAACCATCGATGTGCAAATCCGTTAAACGTACAAAGAAGCCAAAGCTAGTGACATTAGCAATCACGCCGTCTAGTTCGTCACCGACGTGATCTTGCATGTATTCACACTTCAACCAATCCGCAACATCACGTGTTGCATCGTCCGCACGGCGCTCTGTCATCGAACATTGTTCACCGTAAAAGTCCATATCATCGAACGAGTAATGGTAGCCACCCGTTGGTGTCCAGCGATCTTGATTACGACCTTCTTCTTTCGCAATCAGATACTTGATTGCACGGTGAAGTAACAGGTCAGGGTAACGACGAATTGGCGACGTAAAGTGCGCATAGCGTTTCAGTGCCAATCCAAAGTGCCCCGCGTTATCTGCGTTGTATACCGCTTGCTTCATTGAGCGCAGCAGCATGGTTTGAATCAACTCTTGATCTTGACGCCCAGAGATTTGACGTGCGAGATCAGCATAGTCCGTTGGTGAAGGCTCTAAACCACCTTTTAGCTCAAGACCAAGTTCACTTAAGAAGTCACGGAAACCTTGCAGGCGTAATTCACCTGGAGATTCGTGGATACGATAGAGCGCAGGCTCTTTCGCTTTTTCTACCAACGATGCCGAAGCAATGTTGGCTAAAATCATACATTCTTCGATGATCTTGTGCGCGTCATTACGAATTACTGGCTCAATGCTTTCGATTTTACGTTCCGCATTGAAGATAAATTTGGTTTCAACGGTTTCAAATTCGATTGCACCGCGTTGATCTCGTGCTTCTTTCAGCACTTTGTACATCTTGTGCAGCTCTTCTAGATGAGAAACAAGCGGCTGGTAACGCTCACGTAGTTCCTCATCCCCTTCTAGAATCGCGCTCACTTTGCTATATGTGAGACGAGCGTGCGAGTTCATCACGGCTTCGTAGTGCTTGTAGCCCGATAGTTTACCCGTCTCTGAGATGGTCATTTCACACACCATACACAGACGATCAACTTGTGGGTTAAGTGAACACAAACCATTTGATAGCACTTCCGGTAGCATTGGCACTACTTGCGATGGGAAGTACACCGAGTTACCACGGTTGATGGCTTCTTTATCCAGCGCAGAGTCAGGGCGAACGTAGTAACTGACGTCAGCAATCGCTACCCATAAACGCCAACCACCTTCTTTGTTCTTCTCACAGTAAACAGCATCATCAAAGTCTCGTGCGTCTTCGCCGTCAATGGTCACAAGTGGTAACTCACGTAGATCCACACGACCAACTTTGGCTTCTTCTGGTACTTCTTCGCCTAAGTTTTCGATTTGTTTATCGACGGCCTCTGGCCACTCGTGAGGGATTTGGTGTGTACGAATCGCAATTTGCGTTTCCATACCTGGTGCCATATTTTCACCAAGTACTTCAACCACTTTACCCATCATGCCACGTGAGCGTGAGCCACGATCAGTAATTTCAATCACGACCACGTTACCCATGCGTGCACCCGCTTTGTGCTCATTTGGGATCAGAATATCTTGGCTGATACGCGAGTCATCAGGGACAACATAGGAATAACCATATTCGAGGAAGAAACGACCGACGATTTGATCATTACGCTCCTCTAACACTCGAACCAAGCGCCCTTCACGACGACCGCGCTTGCTGTTGTCTGTAGGTTGCACTAAAACAAAGTCACCGTGGATGATGTTCTTCATTTGATGGTGCGGTAACAGAATATCATCATCCTTGCCGACGCTGCCTTCTGGACGCACCCAACCGTGGCCATCACGATGACCAATCACGTAACCTTTCACCATTTCAAGTTTTTCAGGCAATGCGTAGCACTGACGGCGGGTAAACACCAGTTGACCATCTCGCTCCATCGCACGTAGCCGACGACGCAACCCTTCGTATTGCTCTTCGCCCTCAAGCTTTAGTGCCTCAAACAAGTCATTGCGATTCATTGGAACGCCCGCTTGCTCTAGAAACTCGATGATAAACTCTCGGCTTGGAATTGGATTTTCGTAATTTTTGGATTCACGATCTGCAAAAGGATCGTTTGGAATATTGTCTGACATAGGCACGCCTATCTAGCAAGGAAGGTATATGGCTAGTATATCTGAGTCTCTCGATAAGCTACAGAATTGCTTTGAAAAAAGAATGATCGAGATCGACTCTAGACGTGCAAATGAGTTAAGGACGAGCCAGTAAGATCAACAACTCAGAATTGTCGCTCAGCAAGGATTCGATCGTGCAATCATCCAGCTCCGCCAAAAAGGCACTTTTTGCTTTTGCCAATTTATCTTTGAGGCGACAGGCAGGGGTAATATGGCAAAAATCTACGCCGCAATTGACCAAATCTAACGGCTCTAAATCTCGCACGACACCACCTACTGTGATTTCAGAAGCAGGTTTCATCAGCCGAATACCACCGTTTTTTCCACGCACGGTATGGACATAACCTAGTTGCCCTAAACGGTTGATAACTTTAACCATATGGTTACGTGACACACCAAATAAATCCGTCACTTCAGTGATATTAGTTAACTCATCTTCCGGCAACGAAGCCAAGAAAATTAAGGTTCTCAACGCATAATCAGTAAAGCTCGTTAACTGCATATTCTCTCCCAAAGTGCGACTCAATAACTCGCTGGTGACACTAAAACGCCAAACTTGAGCTATCGATAAAAGTGTAAATCTTTTCTTGATCGAAAGATACATTTGAGATACAACTTTAAACATGCATTACAAATACAACTTAAAGTAGGAAGCCCATATGCTCAGCAATCAAACCATCGAGATCGTCAAAGCGACCGCACCACTTATCGCCGAAACGGGACCAAAACTGACCGCGCACTTTTACGAACGTATGTTTACTCATAACCCAGAGTTGAAAGATATTTTTAATATGAGTAACCAGCGTAACGGCGATCAGCGTGAAGCGCTATTCAACGCCATCTGCGCCTATGCTGCCAATATTGAAAATTTGCCAACTCTACTTGGCGCAGTAGAAAAAATTGCGCATAAACACACGAGCTTTTTGATCACAGAAGATCAGTACCAAATCGTTGGTAAACATCTACTTGCGACGATTGATGAGTTATTTAATCCAGGTCAAGAAGTGTTGGATGCTTGGGCTGAGGCTTACGGCGTACTTGCGAATGTATTTATTCAGCGCGAAGAACAAATTTACCAACAAAATGAAGCTTTGGAAGGCGGTTGGCGCGGTCTACGCGAATTTGAATTAGTCGATAAACAAATCGAGAGCGAACACATTTGCAGCTTTGTGTTTAAGCCAACCGATGGCCAAAAAGTGGCACCGTATAAACCGGGACAATATCTTGGCATCTATATCAACAGTGACCAGTTAGAAAACCAAGAAATTCGCCAATATAGCCTATCTTCTGCGGTTCAAGAGAACACTTACCGTATCTCGGTAAAACGTGAAGAAGGAGGAAAAGTATCGAACTTCCTGCACGATAGCCTGAACATTGGCGAAAAAGTGCAGCTTGCCGCCCCTGCCGGTGATTTCTTTATGGATGCCGAACCACAAACACCCGTTGTTCTAATTTCTGCAGGTGTAGGACTTACGCCAACGCTGTCCATGCTAGAAAGTCTCTCAGCACATCAAGCACCTGTAACTTGGGTTCATGCAACAGAAAATGGTCAACATCATGCTTTCAAGCAACACGTGAACCAACTAGTCGCGGCGAAAGAAAACATGAACGCGCTCGTTTGGTATAACCACCCAACGGCAGAAGACAAGCTAGGTGAAGACTTCCACTTCAAGGGTTTTGTCAATCTGTATGAAATTGAAGCCGCATTAAAGCAAGATAACGTGCAGGTGTACTTCTGTGGCCCTGTCGGGTTCATGCAGCACGTAGCGAAACAACTATTAGAACTTGGCGTACCACAAGAGCAATTCCATTACGAATGCTTCGGTCCACACAAAGTCGTTTAATCGCTCAAGATTACTCTTCGGGAAACAACAAAGCCCACATWATGTGGGCTTTGTTGTATGAAGTTGTTTGCCTTGATAGGACGTTACCAAAAGGTGTCTCGCCTTTTAGCTCGAGCAATAACGTTTTGTGGCATGCGCTGCTCAAGGCCATTTCTCAATACAGTGATGCGCTTATGCTGCCGCTTATCTGCTGTGACAGAGTTATATAACCAACGATACGCATCTTCGTAATCAAGTGGGCTGCCGTAATCACGCAGGAGCAATTCGGCTAAATGAATACGCGCATTTAGGTTTCCCATTGAGGCGGCTTCTCGCAAGTAAGGAATCGCTCGCTCTTTATCTTGCTGCACTAAAGTACCACGCGAATAGTATCGACCAATCTGCTCTAGCGCGGCAGGTAATCCCTGATGTGCTGCATTTTCGATGTAGTAAAGGCCTAGTTCGACATCTTGCTCGACACACACACCCCACGCCAACATGTCGCCGTACAGAAATTCATAAGTGGGCAAGTTAATTCGAGTCGCACGAGCAACGATATCCTCCACCAGCTGGCAGTTATCAGCGCGCACACGTTGTAAGTGCTTATTTTGCTCAATAAGCTTTATCAGCTCTGCTTCGGTGTAGATAGGAACTGGCGCCCCCACATCAGCAACATTGGCTTTCGCTGTGGTAGCTACCAAGGTCAATAACAGTGAAGCAGCCACTGTTCGTAACTTCATAAACGTACTCTTTAAGGTATCTAAGAAACCAAAGATCGATGAAGGATCTCCTCTGCTTGATAACCTTATCGGCAAAAACCAGCTAAGCTTTAGACAATTTTTGCCTCTGACTTAGACTCAGCGGCAAAAATTTGCCATATGAGAATCACTGCCGTTTTTTGTTCAGATACAAAAAAGCCGACCAGAAGGTCGGCTTTTGCAATCTTTAACGACTATCAATTAAGCTTCGAATGGATGAACCTTGATGATAGTTTCGTTGCGGTCAGGACCTGTTGAAATGATATCTACAGGCACACCTGTTAGCTCTTCAATACGCTTGATGTAGTTAAGAGCCGCTTGTGGTAGATCTTCTAGCGCTTTAGCACCGAATGTGTTCTCAGACCAACCAGGCATTGTTTCGTAGATTGGCGTTGCTTTTTCGAATGCTTCAGCAGCCATCGGAGAAACTTCTAGCACAGAGCCATCTTCCATCTTGTAACCAGTACAGATTTTTAGCTCTTCTAGACCATCTAGTACGTCTAGTTTAGTTAGACAGAAACCAGATACAGAGTTGATTTGGATTGCACGACGCATAGCAACAGCATCGAACCAACCTGTACGGCGTAGACGACCAGTTGTCGCACCGAACTCGTGACCAACTTCACCTAAGTGCTTACCAATTGGATCTTGCTTATCTAGACCATCGTATAGTTCTGTCGGGAATGGACCTGCACCAACGCGAGTACAGTACGCTTTCGCGATACCCAAGATGTAACCGATGTGACGAGGACCAAAACCTGAACCTGCAGCAACACCACCAGCAGTCGTGTTAGAAGACGTTACGTATGGGTAAGTACCGTGGTCGATATCAAGTAGCGTACCTTGTGCACCTTCGAACATGATCTTATCGCCGCGCTTACGTGCTGCGTCTAGTTCGTCAGTTACGTCGATAACCATTGAAGTAAGTAGCTCTGCGTAGCCTTTTGCTTCTTCAAGCACAGCTTCGTAGCTTACTGGTTCCGCTTTGTAGAAGTTAACGAGTTGGAAGTTATGGAACTCCATGACTTCTTTTAGCTTCTCAGCGAACGATTCCATATCGAATAGGTCGCCAACGCGTAGACCGCGACGAGCAACTTTATCTTCGTATGCTGGACCGATACCACGACCTGTTGTACCGATAGCTTTTTTACCGCGAGCGATTTCGCGAGCTTGGTCCATTGCAACGTGGTAAGGAAGAATTAGCGGACATGCTTCAGAAATGAAAAGACGCTCGCGTACTGGAATACCGCGCTCTTCAAGAGGTTTCATTTCTTTAAGTAGAGCTTCAGGTGATAGTACAACACCGTTACCGATAACACATTTTACGTTATCGCGAAGGATACCTGATGGAATTAAGTGAAGAACGGTTTTTTCACCGTCAATTACGAGAGTATGACCTGCGTTGTGACCGCCTTGGTAGCGTACCACGTATTTTGCATCTTCAGTTAAAAGGTCTACGATTTTACCTTTACCTTCGTCACCCCATTGGGTGCCTAGAACGACTACGTTATTTCCCATCTTTCCAAGTCTGATTGCTAGTTAAAAATGGATTCTAGCACCGAATCACGCTTCTTGCAGTCATTTTTTGTTCACAGAGTTGCTACCAGAATGTCATCTTGCTGCTTTGCTCATTTTGAAATCAGCATATCACTGATAGTATTTAGTTTTCTTTATTCGACTGGAAAGCGGTATGTCTGAATCCATATGGTTGGCGATTGGGCTCGTCCTGATCGTGGAAGGCATTGGACCACTCATTGCTCCAAACGGTTGGCGGAATATGGTGGCTCAATTAAGTGAACAGCCCAACAATCAGCTACGACGCATCGGTGGCTGCCTAGTAGTTGCTGGAGCCGTAATCGCCATAATGATGAGCTAGCACTTAGCATCAGATACAAAAAAGGCTCCCTAAGGAGCCTTTTGCTTCATTTGACGCTGAGATTATTTCTCCATGCCGCCCTTCGACTGGTTCATGTATTGGAAGAACTCACTCTTCGGATCAAGTACCAGGATATCGCTCTTAGAGCTGAAGGACTTCTCATACGCACGTAGCGAGCGTAGGAAACTAAAGAACTCAGGGTCTTTGTTGTATGCTTCAGCATAAATCTTCGCTGCTTCTGCATCCGCTTCACCTCGTGTTACACGAGCAGTCTTATCAGCTTCAGCTAGAATGGTTGCCACTTCTAGCTCAGCTTGAGCACGAATAACTTCCGCTTTCTCACGACCTTGAGAGCGGTGCTTACGAGCTACAGACTCACGCTCTGCACGCATACGACGGTAGATAGACTCACTGATTTCATCAGGCAGGTTGATTTTCTTCATGCGGAAATCAACAACACGAACACCCAAGTCTTTCATCGCGCTTTCACGCGTGTCTTTCAATACTTCAGACATAATTAGGTCACGTTCACCATCAATCTCAAGCGCTTCACGTGCCGCTTCAGTTGCGACAACATCTGCACTTGCATCTTCTGGTAGTACATCATCGTTACGTGGACCAGATACAATCTGTTTGATTTCACGAGCACCGATTTCAGAACGAAGCACATCCGTTACTTTACGCTCAAGTAGTGCCTCCGCCGTTAGCGAATTACCACCGCCTGTCGCTAGGTAGTAACGACCAAAGTCTTCAATACGCCACTTCACGTAGGTATCAATAATAACGTCTTTTTTCTCAGACGTTACGAAACGGTCTGCACGGCCATCCATCGTTTGGATACGTGCATCAAGTTGTTTCACACGGTCAAACAGAGGCATCTTGAAATGCAAACCAGGCTCGTAAATTCGAGTGATGTCGTTGTTGTCTTTAAGAACACGACCAAATCGAACCACGATACCGCGCTCACCTTCAGGAATCACAAACAAAGACATCAACATTAATGCCAGTGCGATTACCAATACAGGGATCATTAACTTACGCATTCTTAGTATCTCCCTTGACGTGAACCTGTTGAACGAGACTGCGTGTTCGAAGTGTCTTCTTGTGTACGCTCAGACTCCAGTTGAATTTGATCGTAGGTTGAAGATGACTTCGATTTACGTTTTGTGTCTGCCTGACCTTCTTGGCCCGCCAACTTATCGATTGGAAGGTACAGAAGATTGCCGCTTGATTCAGAGTCAATCAACACTTTCGAAGTGCTTGAGTACACTTCTTCCATTGCGTCGATGTACAGACGGTCACGCGTTACACCTGGTGCCGCTTGGTATTCTGGTAGTAGTTTTTCGAACTGTGCTACCTGACCAAGAGCCTCGTTAGTGACACGTTCATTGTAACCTTGCGCTTCTTTCTTCAAACGTTCAGCACGACCCGTTGCCTTCGGCAAGATTTCGTTCTTGTATGCTTCAGCTTCACGGATGAAACGCTCTTCATCCTCACGAGCTGCGATTGCATCATCAAACGCATCTTTCACTTGCTCTGGTGGACGCGCAGACTGGAAGTTTACGTCAACAAGTACCAGACCCATATCATAGCTATCAATGATTTGGTTCAGTGTTTCTTGCGTAGTTTGACGAATTTGCTGACGACCACTGGTTAGAATGCTATCCATCAATGAGTCACCAATTACTGCACGTAGTGCAGAATCCGTTGCTTGACGCAAGCTATCGTCCGCATTGGTTACACGGTACAAGTATTTGTACGGGTCAGTCACTCGGTACTGAACATCCATCGCGACTGTTACGACGTTTTCATCTTTAGTCAGCATTAGACCAGATGCACGTAGTGAACGAATCGCTTGTACGTTTACCGCTTCGTATTCATCAATAAAACGAGGGCGCCAGTTAAGGCCTGGGTCTACGATACGATCGTATTTACCTAAACGCAGCACAACACCACGCTCTGCTTCACCGATGGTGTAAAAACCAGCGAAGAACCAAACTGCAACAGCAATAAGAGCAATCACGCCAAAGCCAATTGCACTACCACCACCGCCGCCGATTGGAGAACCACCGCCGCCTTTTTTACCAAACTTGCCACCCAGTTTTTGACTCAGTTTATTGAACACTTCATCTAAATCTGGCGGACCTTGATCTCGGCCACCAGGACGCTGGCCACCACGATTATTATTACCCCAAGGGTCATTATCGCGGCCATTGTTGCCGTTGTTATTTCCAGGCTCATTCCACGCCATTAGAAAGCTCCATCATTTGATATGACGTTATACTGTAGCAGTCCTTTAAGTGACTATAAAGCCAGTCAAAACTGCCCCTTCTCTTTTTTCAAGTCTAGACCAATCTACTTGCTGCATTCGAATATCGATCAACAAGTTACCATCCTGGTCATATTCCTCACGTTGAATACACTTCATTTGGAAGAAGGTACTACGGAATCGTCCTTGATACTGTGGAGGAATTCGCAACTGATGCTCGACCATTTGTGACGCCAGACGTTCCGTCAGAGCCTCAAACAGGACATCAATGCCCAACCCATCCATTGCTGAAACCCAAACTGCGCGAGGTACGCCTTCCTCGTCTCGTTCTATACGTGGTTTCTGCGAATCTAGATTGTCGATTTTGTTCATGACAACCAGAGTCGGCACTTCATGTGCATCGATCTCTTCTAGTACTTCATGAACAGCTTGAATATTCTCACGAAAACGCTCATCACTGGCATCAACAACATGTAACAAAATGTCAGCTTCTTGCGTTTCCTGCAAGGTTGCCTTGAAGGCCGCAACCAAGTCGTGAGGCAAATGTCGAATAAAACCAACCGTGTCAGCCAAAATGGCAGGCCCAACATCTGCTAACTCTATCTTACGTAAAGTCGGGTCCAAAGTAGCAAATAGTTGATCAGCGGCATACACGCCAGCTTCTGTAATACGGTTGAAGAGTGTCGACTTACCCGCGTTGGTGTAACCCACAAGTGAAACCGTTGGGATTTCAGCTCGATTTCGGGCGCGGCGCCCTTGTTCACGCTGCTTCGCTACTTTGTCTAAGCGTCGCAGGATGGCTTTGATTCTGTCACGCAATAAGCGACGGTCGGTTTCCAGCTGGGTTTCACCCGGGCCACGTAAACCGATACCCCCTTTCTGCCTTTCAAGGTGCGTCCAACCACGAATCAAACGAGTAGAGATATGACGAAGTTGAGCCAGCTCTACCTGTAGCTTACCTTCGTGTGTTCGAGCTCGTTGAGCAAAGATATCGAGAATAAGACCAGTGCGGTCGAGAACTCGACATTGGCACAGTGCTTCGAGGTTACGTTCTTGGGCAGGAGAGAGGGCGTGATTAAAAATCACAATTTCGGCACCTGTCGACTGTACCGCAGTAGCAATCTCTTGGGCCTTACCCTCTCCGACATAGTATTTCGGGTGTGGGGATTGACGACTACCAGTTACCACTTGTAGCGCCTCTACCCCAGCAGAAGAAACCAGCATTTCGAACTCAGCCAGATCTTCCCATTCACCTTCTTGCGTGAAGTTGATATGAACAAGTACGGCTCGCTCACCGGATTCATAACGGTCAAACAAGCAATCAACTCCTTATTTTAAAAATACTCGATGAAGAATTAATCTTCTGATTTCTCTTGTGGACGCTCACCTTGTGGACGTTCACCGCTGTGATGGCTCACTGGACGAGCCGGCACAACTGTTGAGATCGCGTGCTTGTACACCATTTGGTTAACAGTATTCTTCAGCAGGATCACAAATTGATCGAACGATTCGATCTGACCTTGTAGTTTAATACCATTCACAAGGTAGATAGATACCGGGATACGCTCACGACGTAGCGCGTTTAGAAATGGGTCTTGTAGAGATTGCCCCTTAGCCATTTTATTTTCCTTATTTAATTTGTAGTTGTAATTATTTAGCTAGTGGTGCAATGCAAAAGATACTGCTTTTGCATCTGAGCTAAACGAATCAAAAATGCACTCTAAGTAATTAGCAGCATAGTATAAAAACCGCCAACAACAGATCCTTTGAGAGTGCGTTCACGCAAAAACGATCACATTATACACAGCTATGTCAATCAGATGCTATTGCTTCCGACATCGTTTCTAATGCCTGTTCAATGTTCTCGCTATCCAACCAAGTTAAGTCATCCCAGCTGCGTAACCAGGTGATTTGACGCTTGGCCAATTGACGAGTCGCGCATACGCCACGAAATACTGCTTCGTCACGTGTACACTCCCCATCTAAATACTCCCACATCTGTCGGTAACCGACGCATCGTATGGAAGGAAGATCGGGGTGAAGATCTTTTCGCGAATGTAGCGCTTTCATTTCTTCTTCAAAGCCCGCTTCCATCATCTTTTCGAAACGAAGTTCAATTCGACGGTGAAGTTCTGCCCTATCCTTGGGAGCTATTGCAAACTGCTTGACTCGGTATGGCAGGCTTTCACCTTTCGTTTGAGTCAATTCAGTCAAAGTTTTACCTGAAATACGAAAAACTTCCAATGCCCGAGATAAACGTTGGGGATCATTGGGATGGATTCTCGCTGCTGACACAGGATCAACCTCTTTGAGTTCATCGTGCAACACTGACCAACCTTTAGTCAATGCTTCTTGTTCAATTTGCTGACGAATTTCAGGATTTGCAGCAGGAAGTGGGGATAAACCTTCAAGTAGCGCCTTATAATACAGCATTGTCCCACCCACTAAGAGTGGAATTTTTCCTTCTGCAACAATATCATCCATCGCTTTCAATGCATCACGACGAAAGTCGGCTACAGAGTAAGATTCGCTCGGATCCAAAATATCAATCAAGCGATGAGGCGCTAAACTTAACTCTTTTTCATCCGGTTTCGCCGTACCGATATCCATCCCTTTATAGATCAAAGCAGAATCAACACTGATGATCTCAACCGGGAACTTTTGACGAAGACGAATCGCCAACTCAGTTTTGCCTGATGCAGTTGGCCCCATTAAAAATAGCGCCAAAGGTAGTTTATCTGTCATGGTTTTAATTTGGCTATCGTGGCAGAGAAATCAACAGCGGATACAAATTTTGTATCTTCTAATGGCAATTGACCATCTCTTAGCTGTTCAAGTTCCGCAATAATTTGAATTGCTTCAGAAAAAGTATAGTGACTCTTCACTGTCGTGACCTGCAATGCGAGCCAATCTATCAACTCAGACAGCATCTGAGCCGTTGCTATACCTTCCTTCACACAAGATTGCGCGTAAGATAACAGATCTGGTACTAGATTTTGTAAGTTTTGTTGACGTAGCGGCGCGGGAACGCCCATCACCATTAAGGCTTGCTCATTTCTCGCTTTCAATTGAATGCCAAGTAACGCCAAATCTTGTTGATAATCTTGAGCCAGCTTCACTAACTCGGCCTCTAACTTAATAGATAGAGGAACGAGTAAAGGCTGTGCTTTAAGCGCGCCATCGCTTGGAGTGAGCTGCCCTTTTACACGATAAAATTCCGCTCTAGGTAACGAGACTAACGCCGCCCCACTGTCACTGCTCATCAAAACAAATTGCTCATCGACCATCACTAGCGCTTTGCCTAATGCATTAATCGATGGAAGTGATGCATGCGAAGTTGCCTTTTGGGGCACTATCGGCGTTACGGATTGAGACTCAAACTCTGGCGTTTTCAACAACTCGTGATAAGCGCGCACTTCTTGCTTGCTTGGTGCTGGCTCAACATGGCGCTCTTTACTGTGATTCGGCTTTGGTGCGGATTTGGATTCCACCCAATCATTACGTTTGAATGACTCCACTACGCGCGCCTCTCGCACGGAGGTTTCACTAGGACCGCTATTACGAGGCTTCACTTCATAATCATTGCGTCCAGGATAAGCCGGTGTACTCTCTATCGCTTGATAAACCCGCTCTGGTACTTGTGAAGGTGTCGGCCTTTGCACTTTTTCAGGCTCAGGCGAATGCTCAACCTCTTCGGACTCAGTCGGTTCCACACGATGAAATGCGGATTCATTAACCTGTGGTTTATCAATCACGGCGCTTTGCGCAAGTGCATCCGCCAAAGCTTGATAGATAAAATCATGCACTAAGCGAGCTTGGTGAAAGCGCACTTCATGCTTAGCGGGGTGGACATTCACATCTACCTGGTGCGGGTCTAACTCAATAAAGAGCACATAGGCAGCGAACTGATCTGGCTTTAAGCTCATTTCATAGCTTTGACGAATCGCGTGATTGATTAATTTGTCACGCATCATTCGGCCATTCACATAGCAATACTGTAAATCGCTTTGCTGCCTTGCTCCTTCTGGTGTGGTAATCCAACCATGTAGCTTTAACCCTTGATGCTCAAGCTCGATTCTAAGCATATGCCGCACAAACGCATTACCGCAGACAGCTGCAATACGTTTTTCGGTTTGAAGCTGATTTTTCGCCGCACGATATTGACGAATGATCTTGCCGTTATGGCGCACATTGATGGTGACATCAAAGCGGCTTAACGCAATGCGTTTCAATAACTCATCAATATGAGCAAATTCGGTTTTCTCCGTACGAAGAAATTTGCGACGCGCTGGAGTATTAAAAAATAAATCCAACACCTCAACAGTCGTACCAATCGGGTGCGCTGCAGGCTTAAGCTTCACCTGCATATCACGCCCTTCGGAGTAGGCACTCCAGGCTTCTTCTTGTGCCGCAGGACGCGATGTGAGCGTCAAACGCGAGACTGAGCTAATACTGGCTAACGCTTCACCGCGAAAACCTAGACTCATGATGGCTTCAAGATCATCCAAGGTATGTATCTTAGATGTAGCATGACGACTGAGCGCCAAGCCGAGTTCATCTTTCGCGATACCTTTGCCATTATCACGAACACGAATCAGCTTTGCGCCTCCTTTCTCGATATCAATATCGATTCGAGTTGCGCCAGAATCAAGACTATTTTCAACCAGTTCTTTAATCACAGAGGCGGGTCTTTCGACCACTTCCCCTGCTGCGATTTGGTTTGCAAGTCTAGCTGGCAAAATTTTAATCGTCATAATGAGTTAAAAGCTCACCTACTTGTTTGGAATGATAAGAACTTGCCCAACCGCCAGCTGATCAGAGCGTAAGTTGTTCGCTTTACGAATGCTCGAAACGCTGACTCCGTATTTGGACGCTATTTTACCAAGGTATTCACCTCGAGAAACTTTGTGCTTACGAATCGGCTTATCTTTGACAGCGACGGTTATCTTCAACTTTTGTCCTACCCACAAGGTATCTGACTTCAAGTTGTTCTCACGGCGGATATCTGAAACCTTCACTTTATAGTGACTCGCGATCTTACCTAAGAACTCACCTGACTTAACCTTGTGAATAATGGTTTCTGTCTCAACAGTAATCGGTTTACTTGGC
Organism: Vibrio sp. T13N; assembly: GCF_032970445.1. Lineage (NCBI taxonomy): Bacteria > Pseudomonadati > Pseudomonadota > Gammaproteobacteria > Vibrionales > Vibrionaceae > Vibrio > Vibrio sp. T13N. The sequence continues at coordinate 4,181 of NZ_JAWJYE010000020.1, read as the reverse complement.
ACTTTAATCGTGCCAGCAGAAGGGATTTTGAGCTTCTGACCAATTGCCAACCCAGTCGACTTCAAGTTGTTTGCCGACATCAGCGCTTTAGAGCTAAGCCCATATTTATTCGCAATCACCGATAACGACTCGCCACGTTTTACGGTATGCACTATTGGCTTCGCTGAAGGCGAGAATACCGTACCTTCTGGTGGATTATCTTTTAAGTACTTAACGACCGCCTTGGTGATCGCCTGAGCTAACTTATCTTGGTGCGCTCGTTGAAACAGCAACCGCTCTTCTGTTGGGTTAGAAATAAAGCCCGTTTCCACTAATACAGACGGAATCTGCGGAGAGCGTAAAACAGCAAGGCTAGTATTAATCGGTTTGGTGTTATGCAGGTGCGCAACACGCCCCATCTCACCAAGGATTTCTGTTGCCAGCTTATACCCTTCTTTTTGTGAATGACTAAACTGCAAGTCCAACAAAGTTTGGTTCACGTTACGATCTTTGGTCTTAGTGAAGAACGCATTACCCGAACCACCTAATATTTCAGATTGTTTCTCATGGTTCTCAACCCAACGAGCAATTTCAGTATTTGCACGACGAGTATTCAACACGAAAACCGAACCTCCGCGAGGCTTCGGTGAGGTAAACGCATCAGCGTGAATGGAAATTAGTAAGTGCGCATCATTTTCACGGGCAATGGCTACACGACGGTTTAGATTCACAAAGTAATCTCCGGTACGTGTCATACGCGTTTTAATCCCAGGCGTAGCATCAAGCTGAGCGGCGATTTTTCGTGAAATACTCAATACCGCATCTTTTTCATACTTACGGCGTGAAGGGCCAATAGAGCCAGGGTCTTCACCACCGTGACCAGGGTCGATAACGATCAAGACTTCTTGAGCTCGTTGTACTGAACTCATGTCTTTATTGGTCGCCGCTGGCTTGCTCGGTTTAGAAGCTGAAGTCGATGCTTTCTTACCGTGCGGCAGGTCAATCACCAAACGGTGACCATATTGCCCGCCAGGGGTTGGGCTTAATTTAAACAATTCTGCTTGAACGCTCTTTTTCAGTTCAAACACCAAACGATAGGTGCCCTTCTCTGGCGGAGAGCTTTTTCGAACTAGCTTTAAAACCGGGCTGTCCGTAACAGTAACAGGCAGTTTGGCCTGCATGGTCGTGCTTTTTAAATCCACGACAAGACGATCCGGTCCGGATAAAGAGAAATAGGAATAGTCAGCTTCCGAGCCTAAATCGATGACAACACGCGTTTCATCAGGAGAAGGCCAAACTCGAAAACTCTTAACGACGTTAGCAAATGCTAAATTGGGGATGAGAAGGAGAAAAGTGGCGACAAACGTCGCCACTACTCTAAAATTTGAAAAACTCAACATAGCTCCAATCGACTGAGTAACTGCACACCATAATCATTATTAGCTGTTAGTTCGGCTACACGCTGCTCACCTTGGTAGCGAATGTTCACATCAAGATCCGGTTGTGGCAACAAACCATGCCCTTTTTCAGGCCATTCAACCAAGCAAATTGCATCATCTGTGAAGTAATCTCGAATCCCCATGAACTCAAGCTCTTCAGGATCCGCAAGACGATAAAGATCGAAATGGTACACTTGCCACTGATCCAACTGATACGGTTCGACTAGAGTATAAGTTGGGCTTTTCACGTTACCTTGATGGCCAAGAGCACGGACAAAACCACGACTAAAGGTTGTTTTACCTGCACCCAAATCACCATGCAGATAAATTGTGGTTTGTTGCGAACAAAGGTGAGCCAGAGCGGTACCTAGTGCAACCGTTTCGTGCTCATCTTTTAAATTGAATTGTTTCGTGCTCATTGATGCTTCTCTAACTAATGATCGTTGACTATATAAAAATCAAAAGAACAGGAATAGTAAACCGTGTTGGTTTTGAGAGACAAGCTTTCAAATGTCATATGTGCGAAAAAAGTATCCAAGGAACGGTATCTTAATCACCTTAGTATCGACCTAGATTTAGAATATATGCAAATGACTTCAATAAGCAGTATTCACAGCATCAAAAACGTCCATAACTGGGTAGCACCAAAGCCAGAGATCCGTTAAGATCCGCCCCCCTTTTATTCCGGTGGTTAGCATGAACTACGAACAACTCGCACAACAAATCAAAATTTGGGGAAAAGAGCTCGGCTTCCAAAAAGTTGGGATCTGCGACGTTGATCTGAGTGAGCATGAAGCCGCACTGAAAAAATGGCTCGATGCAGGCTATCACGGCTCAATGGACTGGATGGCTCGTCACGGTATGATGCGAGCTAGACCCAATGAGCTACTCCCGGGAACCGTTCGTGTGATCAGCGTTCGGATGGACTACCTACCACCAGAAGCACAATTCGCTTCGAACCTAGCAAATAAAAATCATGCCTATATTAGTCGCTATGCATTAGGGCGTGATTATCACAAGCTCGTCAGAAAACAACTGAATAAACTTGGCAAACTTATTGAACAAGAAGTTGGTCAGTATGGTTACCGACCTTTCGTCGACTCCGCACCAATATTGGAGCGACCACTCGCCYAAAAAGCAGGCTTAGGCTGGACAGGGAAACATTCCCTGATTTTAGATCAGGACTGTGGCTCGTGGTTCTTTTTAGGCGAGTTACTTATCGACTTGCCACTTCCCGTTGACGAGCCAAGCGTTGATCAGTGCGGTAAATGCAAAGCATGCATTACCTCATGCCCAACACAAGCCATCGTTGAAGACAAAGTTGTCGATGCTAGACGCTGCATCTCTTACCTCACCATCGAGTTCGATGGCGTGATCCCTGAAGAGTTTCGCAAGCCAATGGGTAACCGCATTTATGGCTGTGATGACTGCCAATTGGTTTGCCCATGGAATCGCTACGCCGACATAACGGAGCAGAGTGATTTCCATCGTCGCGATAGTTTCAAAAACCCGGATCTCGTTGACATGTTTAACTGGGATGAAGCGACTTTTCTAAAAAATATGGAAGGCTCCGCTATTCGTCGCATTGGTCATATACAGTGGCTGCGTAATATTGCTGTCGCACTTGGTAATGCAGAATACAGTCAACGAGTCATTGATGCGTTAGAAAGTCGACAAGGTGAAAATAAATTACTTGATGAACACATCAAATGGGCTTTGGCCGAGCAACTGAATCAACTCCCCATTGAGAATAAAGCATCTACAGAGACGAAAAAGCAGCGCTTAATAAGAATCGTCGAGAAGGGGCTACCAAGAGACGCATAGTGCGTAGTCTATATGCAAGAGATTGAAAGCACTTTTACATGTTCAATTCATGACCTTGTTCTCAATTTTGTAATGTGGAAAAAAATTTGAGATTCAAGAAAAACAAGCTAGCAGAAAAAAGTTAAACACAGCTTGGAGAAATGACTAGGATCAAAAAAATACCAGTTAATGATCGTATTTTAACGTATCCGATCCGACAAAAAACTTATTTTTCTCTTAATTAACAAAGATTTAATCAATATTTCGCTATTATTTCGACTTTCCTTCAGCGAAAAGATCTTTCTTCTCCATCGCAAAAAATCAAGCTAAAAACACTTTATCAACTAACTTATCCACAGAACGACATATGTGGATAACTCTGTTAATTAAAGTAGATAAAACATGCAGAACCTCATCATGCTTGTACGCCAGCCGATTCATATCGTGTTTTAAACACAAACGAAATCGTCCGACATCATATGATGCGGATAAAATTTAGTTTTTGGGGATTCATGCTTCGCAGCATTATGAAAAGAGCGATGTGATTGGTTGCGAGAAGCAGGAATTGAATCAAGCGGCGCATCCGTCGACGACTTAGGATTGTGCTAATAAATAAGCATTCAATCTATCGTCTTGTATTTGGTTGCGGGGGCCGGATTTGAACCGACGACCTTCGGGTTATGAGCCCGACGAGCTACCAAGCTGCTCCACCCCGCGTCCGAGTGCTTCATCTTTGTTGATGATGAAGGCTTTGCTTTCATTTATAAAAAAGAAACTGGAGCGACACACGAGGTTCGAACTCGTGACCTCAACCTTGGCAAGGTTGCGCTCTACCAACTGAGCTAGTGTCGCTTTTGTCACCGTTAAGCACGATGAGGGCTATATATTGGAGCGACACACGAGGTTCGAACTCGTGACCTCAACCTTGGCAAGGTTGCGCTCTACCAACTGAGCTAGTGT
>NZ_JAWJYE010000019.1:0-51834 GCF_032970445.1 Vibrio sp. T13N | reverse complement strand
GAAATGGTAATGCCAGGTGACAACGTACAGATGACTGTTGAGCTAATCGCACCAATCGCAATGGACGAAGGTCTACGTTTCGCGATCCGTGAAGGTGGCCGTACAGTAGGTGCTGGTGTTGTTGCTAAGATCTTCGACTAATTCATAACGAATTAAACGAAATCTTGCACTCGTCTTCTTTATGAAGAAAGCGCATCGAGAAAGGGAAGCTTAGGCTTCCCTTTTTTATATCTAAATTATATTTGGTTATAAGTGTTCGTAGGAAATACGTTAATTTTTTAATTTAAAAACAGAATATTACCGGCTCTATTTTTCAACACCTTTAGTCGTAACACCTAACCCTCTGATCTTTGCCTACTGTCACCAAATCTATATAACAAAATATTCTGAACAGGCCTATCAATGCGACTGGTAACAAGAACTATTCTTGTTTATATTGGTTGCCACAGGTTAATTTAATAGGTTTTTGAGTATGTACGTTTGTCTTTGCCATGGGGTCTCCGACAAGAAAATTAGGAAGTTGGCGATAGATGAAGGCGTAACGGATATTAAAGGAATCAAAAAATGCACAGCATTGGGTAGCCAATGTGGTAAGTGCATCAGACAGGCCAAGGATATTTTAGCGGAAACCAGTTACACGGTATTCAAACAAGCTAGCTAATTACTGTGAGCATGCGGTAATTAAGTAATTATTTGCCTAGCGTTTTGACACCTTCTCATTTGCTTCTACATTTAAATGAAGCTAAAGAGGAGGTTTTTGTCATGAAAGGCGATCCAATCATCATCCAACATCTCAATAAAGTGCTCGGAAATGAGCTCATCGCTATTAATCAGTATTTTCTTCATGCTCGAATGTATAAGGACTGGGGGTTAAAGCACCTAGCAGATAAGGAATATCACGAATCTATCGATGAGATGAAACATGCCGATCATCTGATTGAGCGTATTTTGTTTCTTGAGGGCTTACCGAATCTACAAGATTTAGGCAAGTTGATGATAGGTGAAGACACTAAAGAAATGCTCGAGTGTGACTTAAAGCTTGAAATGGCCGCCATTCCAGATTTAAAAGATGCGATTGCCTATGCTGAAGACATTCGAGACTATGTGTCTCGCGATCTGTTTCAAGATATTCTTGAAGATGAAGAAGAGCATGTTGATTGGCTAGAGACGCAACTTGGCTTGATTGAAATGTCTGGCATTGAGAACTACCTCCAAGCGCAATACGTAGACGAAGAGTAATAACGTCCAGGATTTTGCGCACTTCAATTGTAAGAAGAAAAGAGCACCTGACTCGAAAATCAGGTGCTTATCCCCGCTATCTGGTCTAATCTCTTTTATTATCGGCTTTTTAAGGATATTGCTCGCAATCTTGCCTATGAAGTTTGATTTCTATCCGATAGAATTTATCCCCCCTTACCTAAAAATAAAAAAGAGAAACGTCCATGTCTGAAGACAATCGCCAAGCAGCCACTCCAGAAGAAGAACATCGCCAAAAAGCATTGGATTACCATGCTTATCCAACTCCAGGGAAGATTGCTGTCGAATTGACAAAGCCTGCGGAAACGGCGGGTGATCTTGCCCTTGCTTACAGCCCAGGTGTTGCAGAACCAGTGCGTGAAATCGCACAAAACCCTGATAACGTGTACAAGTACACAGCGAAAGGCAACATGGTTGCTGTTATTTCTAACGGTACCGCTATCCTGGGTCTAGGTAACCTAGGTCCACTTGCATCTAAGCCAGTGATGGAAGGTAAAGCGTTATTGTTTAAACGTTTTGCAGGTCTTGACTCGATTGATATTGAAGTTAAGCACCGCACGATCGATGAATTTGTTGATACTGTTGCAAGCATTGCAGACACCTTTGGTGGTATCAACCTTGAAGATATTAAAGCACCAGATTGTTTTGAGATTGAAAAGCGTCTAATTGAGCGTTGTGATGTACCAGTATTCCACGATGATCAGCACGGTACTGCGATTGTAACGGCGGCAGGTATGCTGAACGCGATCGAACTTCAAGGTAAGAAGCTTGAAGACTCAACGATCGTTTGTCTTGGCGCTGGCGCTGCAGCCGTTGCGTGTATGGAGCTGCTGATTAAATGTGGTGCAATGCGCGAAAAAATTTACATGCTGGATCGTAAAGGTGTGATCCACACTCGTCGTGATGATCTTAATGAATACAAGCAGCTATTCGCAAACAACACGGACAAACGCACATTAGAAGACGTGATTGAAGGCGCGGATCTGTTCCTAGGTGTATCTGGTCCAAACCTATTGCCAGCGGAAGCGTTGAAGCTGATGGCAGATAAGCCAATCGTATTTGCATGTTCGAATCCAGATCCTGAAATTAAGCCGGAACTTGCCCACGCTGTTCGTGATGATTTGATCATGGGGACTGGCCGTAGTGATTACCCGAACCAAGTAAACAACGTATTGTGTTTCCCATTCATCTTCCGTGGTGCTCTTGATGTGCGCGCAAGTGAAATCAATGATGAAATGAAACTTGCAGCCGTTGAGGCGATTCGTGAGCTAGCAAAAGAGCCTGTACCTGAAACTGTATTGAAGGCCGCAGGCGTCGATAAGCTTGAGTTTGGTGCAGACTACATCATCCCAAAACCAATGGACTCACGTTTACTACCACGTGTTGCAAAAGCTGTGGCTCAGGCGGCAGTTGATTCAGGTGTTGCTCGTATCGAGATGCCTGAAAACTACATGGCAGAGTAATATATCTATTAGATGTGATGTACAAAAAATGGGACGCAATCGCGTCCCATTTTTTATATCATTCTTTTGGCTCGAGATAAGAATTGCTATCTGAAGCCTCCAGCCTCGCTTTTTTACTCTTCGTCAAACGACTCAAATTCGATGCCCATTTCCGTCATCAGTGCTTTTACTTCTGTTGGAATATCATCTGGACGGTCTTTACGAAGGTCTTCATCTGTTGGAAGTGGCTGACCTGTGTACGCGTGCAAAAATGCTTCGCATAGTAATTCACTATTGGTTGCATGGCGTAAGTTATTGATCTGACGGCGAGTACGCTCATCAGTTAGCACTTTTAAAACTTTTAGCGGGATAGAGACGGTAATTTTTTTTACTTGTTCGCTTTTTTTGCCGTGCTCTGCATATGGGCTAATGTATTCGCCATTCCAGTCAGCCATTGCACACCTTCATTTATGTAATCGGTTAAAAATAATTTAGGTGCTGATTTTAGCTGCATTTACCGCCATAAGCAAAGACATATAGACGTCTAGAAGTGTTGACGTCTCATTTTTTGACGAGTAAAGTGAACAGAACAGCAAAGGAAGCGTGTTGATCACTTTATTTCACTCATTAGATATAGCGCATTCCTATTTAGAAGTCATTACCCGTGAAAGGATACACCCATGAGCTCTCGCAAACCTGCGACCATTGCAGTACGCACTGGTATTGAATCAGACAGCCAATATCACGCTGTCGTTCCACCTATTTATCTTTCCACTAACTATGGTTTTCCTGCTTTTGGTGAAGTACCTAAGTATGATTACACGCGATCTGGAAATCCAAATCGCGGACTGTTGGAAAGTGCGTTATCTGAACTCGAGTCTGGAAAAGGAGCGGTTGTCACGAACTGCGGTACGTCGGCATTAAATTTATGGGTGTCCGCTTTTCTTGGCCCTGATGATCTCATTATTGCTCCTCACGATTGTTATGGCGGCACCTATCGTCTTTTTAATACCCGAGCCAACAAAGGCGATTTTAAGGTTCAGTTTGTCGATCAATCAGACGAGCAAGCTTTGGATGCAGCATTAGCACAAAAACCAAAACTCATTTTGCTAGAAACTCCTTCAAACCCTCTGGTTCGCGTAGTGGATATTGCAGCTACCTGTGAAAAAGCGAAACAAGTCGGCGCGTTAGTTGCGGTGGACAATACCTTTTTGACACCCGTGTACCAAAAACCTTTAGAGCTAGGTGCGGATTTTGTTATCCACTCTACAACGAAGTACATCAACGGTCATTCAGACGTGATTGGTGGCGTGATCATCACCAAAACAGAAGCGCATGCAGAAGAGCTTGCATGGTGGGGCAATTGCATTGGTGCGACTGGCACACCTTTCGATAGTTATATGACGTTGCGAGGCATTCGTACACTTGGTGCTCGCATGCGAGTGCATGAAGAGAGTTCACAGCAGGTACTGGCTTATCTCCAGAAGCAAGCGTTAGTTAAAACCATTTATCATCCAAGCCTGCCGGAGCACCCGGGTCATGACATTGCTAAAAAGCAGCAAACTGGTTTTGGCTCTATGCTGAGCTTCGAGTTTGCCGGTTCGTTTGAGCAGTTAAAAGTGTTCGTTAAAGAGCTCCAACTGTTTTCATTGGCCGAGTCATTAGGTGGTGTAGAAAGCTTGATTTGTCATCCGGCATCCATGACGCATCGAGCTATGGGAGAGGAAGCACTGGCAGAAGCGGGGGTGTCACATCAACTATTGCGTTTGTCTGTCGGCTTGGAAGATGCACAAGATCTCATCACGGATTTAGAGCAAGCATTCGCTAAAGCTGCCCAACAATAGGAGACGAGAATAATGACTGTACAACGTCAGCTGCATAAGTTTGGTGGCAGTAGCTTAGCAAACCCAGAATGCTATTTACGCGTTGTGGATATTCTTAAGGAGTATTCGACGGAAAATGATCTTGTGGTCGTTTCGGCGGCAGGAAAAACCACTAACCGCTTGATTGAGTTCCTGGAAGGGTTAGACAAAGATGGCCGAATCGCGCATGAAGCACTTCAAAGCCTAAGACAGTTCCAAACTGAGCTAATAGAAAACTTGTTGGAAAATGAAGTACAAGAAGAGCTATTAGCGTTACTGCATGATGAGTTCAGTACCTTATCTGAGCTGACAGCACCACTCACTGGCGCGCAAAAAGCCGCGGTACTAGGACACGGAGAAGTTTGGTCTGCTCGCCTATTGGCCGCGTTATTATCTCAACGTTCTATCCCCGCTGTCGCACAAGATGCACGAGCGTTTTTACGTGCGGAAGCCGGGACTCAACCTGAAGTTGATCGGGCTCGTTCATATCCTTTGATAAAAGAAGTTCTCGCGCAACACAATCATAAACGTGTGGTAATTACTGGCTTTATGGCTCAGAACGAGGCGGGCGAAACCATTTTACTTGGTCGTAATGGCTCTGACTATTCTGCAACTGTCATTGGTGCTCTGGCTGAAGTGAGCACGGTCACCATTTGGAGTGACGTTGCCGGTGTCTATAGTGCCGATCCGCGTTTGGTGGCAGACGCGTGTCTGTTACCGTTACTTCGATTGGATGAAGCCAGCGAACTCGCCCGTTTAGCTGCCCCAGTCCTACACAGTCGTACACTTCAGCCTGTGGCGCAAAGTACTATGGATCTCAACCTCAAGTGTAGCTATCTGCCGGAATCGGGCTCTACTCGTATTGAGCGTGTCTTGGCGTCTGGCCGTGGCGCTAAAATTATTACCTCGCTGGATGATGTTTTATTGGTGCAGCTATCTTTCATGCATGGGCACGATTTCGAAAAAACACAGAATGATGTATTACAAGCGTTGCAGCGAGCGCAATTGGAGCCATTGGCATTTGAGGCACAGCCCGATCAACACACGTTGCGCTTGGCGTATACCGCAGAAATTGCCGGTGGCGCACTGAAACACTTACAAGAGCTTGCGGTTGAAGCGGAGATTAAGCTCAAAGAAGGCTACTCGCTCTTAGCGGCGGTAGGCGCTGGCGTTACGAAAAACGCCAACCATTGTTTTGGTTTTTATCAGAAGTTAAAACACTCTCCGGTTGAATTTATTTCTGAAACTGAGTCAGGGCTGAGTTTAGTCGCCGTTTTGCGTCGTACTGATACCGAAGTGTTGGTTCAAACGATTCATAGCCAGTTGTTCCAAGCGCAAAAGCGCGTGGCGGTGGCTTTATGTGGCAAGGGCAACATTGGTTCTAGTTGGTTAAATTTATTTGCAACTCAAAAAGGTGAGCTCGAAAAACGTCATGGCATGAGCTTTGACCTTGTCGCGGTCGTGGATAGTCAAACCTACTGGTTCGATGAGCAAGGTATTGATGCAGCAAGTGTTGCTGAACGATTTGATGATGAAAGCCTAGCAAACGATGGGTCTTGGTTGACTCAATTAGGAGCGCTAAAAAATTACGATGAAGCCGTAGTGCTTGATGTGACAGCGAGTAAAGACTTAGCTCAGCGCTATGTAGAAATTGCGCAGCAGGGCATTCATTTGATTTCCGCTAACAAAGTGGCGGGTTCGGCAGATAGCCAGTATTACCATCAGGTTCAAGATGCATTCGCTAAAATTGGTCGTTATTGGCTGTACAACGCGACGGTTGGTGCAGGGTTACCAATAAACCATACCGTGCGAGATCTACGTGAAAGTGGGGATGAGATCGTTGCTCTATCGGGTATTTTCTCAGGGACGTTATCATGGTTATTCCAACAATTTGACGGCTCAGTACCATTTAATGATTTAGTCGACCTCGCTTGGCAGCAAGGTTTAACAGAGCCTGATCCTCGTTCTGATTTAGATGGTTCAGATGTGATGCGTAAGCTGGTTATCTTAGCTCGAGAGTCTGGTCTCGATATTGAGCCGGGCAGCGTTAAGGTTGAATCTCTGGTACCAGAAGAATTAAGAAAACTTAGCATCGATGACTTCTTCGATAACGGAGGGCTGTTGAGTGAAATACTGCAAGAGCGCCTGACAAAAGCACAGAGAAACGACCAAGTGCTTCGCTACGTTGCTCGTTTAGAAAAAAATGGTAAAGCGACGGTGGGAGTAGAAGCGTTATCTCGTGAACATGCGCTCGCCAACCTACTGCCGTGCGACAACATTTTTGCCATTGAAAGTAAGTGGTACAAAGATAATCCACTCGTTATTCGAGGGCCTGGCGCAGGAAGAGAAGTGACAGCCGGCGCGATTCAATCCGACCTCAACCGATTAGCCGGTTTATTCTAAAGTTGCGAGATACCTAAAACCCTGGAACCCGACCAGGGTTTTTTATTTTGCCTTCAGTGCCATACTGAAGTATCGGCTTGTGATAAGTGGTGAAATAACGTTCAAGTAATAACTTGAACTATCCTCATTATTAACTTGAGAAAAATTCATAATTACAAGGTTGACATTAAATCGTATTCAATACATTCTGTAGACATATAGACGTCTAAACGTCGATTTAAGGAATTTGTTTTCGTGGCGGAGTGCCACAGGGAGAGTAAGATGGGATACACGCACGCAGGCCATATTGACGCCTTGAACCAGAATATTGCTGAGTTGTCAGACAACATCAATGTATCATTTGAGTTTTTTCCACCAAGCAGCGCGAAGATGGAAGAGACACTCTGGAATTCAGTGCACCGTCTTAAAACGCTCCAACCTAAATTTGTTTCTGTTACTTACGGCGCGAACTCTGGCGAGCGTGACAGAACGCACTCCATCATTAAAGAAATCAAAGCAACAACCGGATTGGTTGCTGCTCCTCACCTCACTTGTATTGATGCGACTCGCGAAGAGTTAATTAATATTGCCGATGATTACTGGAATAATGGTATTGAAAATATCGTTGCTCTGCGTGGTGATATTCCTCCTGGTGGCGGTGCGCCTGACATGTATGCCTCGGATCTGGTTGAGCTGCTGAAATCACGTCACGATTTTGATATCTCAGTAGCCGCGTTTCCTGAGGTTCACCCTGAAGCTAAAAGTGCGCAGTCTGACTTATTGAACCTAAAACGTAAGGTTGATGCAGGCGCAAACCGTGCAATTACTCAGTTCTTTTTTGACGTCGAGTCTTACCTTCGTTTCCGCGATCGCTGTGTGGCGGCAGGAATTGATGTGGAAATTGTCCCTGGTATTTTGCCAGTGTCGAACTTTAAGCAAGCCTCTCGCTTTGCTGCGCAGAACAATGTGAAAGTACCAGGCTGGATGAGTAAACAGTTCGAAGGCTTGGATGATGATCCGGTGACTCGTCAGCTTGTGGGAGCAAGCCAAGCTATTGATATGGTGCGCGTACTTAGTCGTGAAGGCGTTAAGGATTTCCACTTCTACACCCTAAACCGTGCAGAGATGACTTACGCTTTATGTCATACGCTAGGCGTTCGTCCTCGCGCTGCAGTAGGTGCATAAATCGGGTTTCAAAAAGACAAAAGGCTTGCCGAGTGGCAAGCCTTTTTCGTTGTATCAAAGTAAAAGGAAATTAACCAATCACTTCAAGTTCTGTTAGGACTTCTTCAGCCCACGTGATCCACGTTTCACGTAACAGTAGGTTACGACGAAGCGTTAAACGCTCTAGGCGAGCTTGTTTGTCTAAAGTTGACGGCGTTGCGTAGTAAGCCGCTTCAATTTCTTTGTAGTGAGAAACCAGTTTGCGAGACTCTTCAACCAGTTCGGCGAGTTGATCACGGAAAGGTGTTGATGGTTGAACGGCACATGCCATCAATTTCGCTGAAAATTCATCACGAACAGTCGGGTGTGCAGTTGGTTGATCAAACCATTCTCCTAAAGCGCTGCGACCAGCATCTGTGATGGAGTAAACCTTACGGTCTGGTTTGCCTTCTTGGGGTTCTAATACGCAAGTAACCAGCTCTTTCTCGGCCATTTTATTGAGTTCACGGTACACTTGTTGGTGGCTTGCTTTCCAGAAGTAACCGATGCTAGCAGAGAATTCTTTAGTGATATCGTAACCGGTTGCGTCGCGAGTGCTAAGAACAGTTAAGATTACGTGTGGTAATGACATGTCTTCAATCCAAATGGTCAATAAACTTGTAAACAAGCTACTTATACTTTCAGCTGTGCTCTTTCTGGCACTTGAGTTTTTTAATGTATAAGTAGCACCAACAATGTTGGTCCTGTCACCTTAAAGCCGTTTATCACCTAGAGAGATGGGGAGTCCCATCATGGCTGGAGCAGGTATGATTGGATTTATGAGCTCTCAGCAGGCAAGTAGTATATAAATAATAAGCATGAAGTGGAATAGTAGGACAAAATTACCCTAAAAAACTAACATAATAATCAATAGTGTTAACTTGTGGTTTTTTATTCTTTTTGTGTGGTAATTTTTGGGTTTTTTATAGTTTATTAAACTGCCTTTTGGTTGCGCAATTATCCAGCGCCAAAAAAAAGCTGAGCACTTGCTCAGCTTTTTTATTACAAATGAAGCGATTAGCCTGTGTTGCGCATGCCAGCTGCAATACCAGCAATTGTCACCATTAGCGCTTCTTCTAGGTTTGCAGATGCTTCTTCGGTTTGGCGTGTACGGTATAGCAACTCGGCTTGTAGCATGTTCAATGGCTCAACGTAGATGTTGCGCAAGCGAATCGATTCGAGTCCCCAAGGGTCATGCTGCATCAAGTTTTCGTTGTTCTCTACATTCAGTACTGCTTTGATATCTTCTTGAAGCTGAGCGCGAAGCTTTTCACCGAGTGGACGGAGTGATTCATCCACCAATCGCTCATCGTAATAGCGAGAAATATCGATATTACACTTCGAGTACACCATTTCTAACATGCCAAGGCGAGTCGAGAAGAACGGCCATTCACGACACATCTCTTCGAGCAGCGCTTGGTGACCTTTATCGATCGAGTATTGAATCGCTTCACCCGCACCTAGCCATGCAGGAAGTACCAAACGGTTTTGGCTCCATGAGAAGATCCACGGGATTGCACGTAAGCTTTCTACTCCGCCCTTCGGATTACGTTTTGCAGGACGAGAGCCAAGTGGCAACTTACCGAGCTCGAGCTCTGGTGTCGCTTGACGGAAGTAAGGCACAAAGTCAGGCTCGCCGCGAACTACGTTGCGATAAGACTCGCAGCTAACTTCTGATAGCACTTCCATTAAGTCGCGCCATTCTTGTTTTGGCTCTGGTGGTGGCAATAGGTTGGCTTCTAGAATCGCGCTCGCGTAAAGGTTAAAACTGTTTACGGCGACATCTGGAAGGCCCAGTTTAAAGCGGATCATCTCGCCCTGTTCTGTTACGCGCAAACCACCTTTCAAGCTTTTTGGTGGTTGAGACAGAAGTGCAGCGTGTGCAGGTGCGCCGCCACGACCAACGGTGCCGCCACGACCGTGGAATAGAGTTAGTTCAACACCTTCTTCTTCCGCCACTTTTACTAACGATTCCATCGCATGGTACTGAGCCCAGCCTGCAGACATGACACCCGCATCTTTCGCTGAGTCAGAGTAACCAATCATGACCATTTGGTGGTTTTGGATAAAGCCACGGTATAGGTCGATACCCATCAGCTGTTTGATGACCGATTCTGCATTGTTCAAGTCGTCTAGCGTCTCGAATAACGGGCAAACATCCATACGATATGGGCAGCCTGCTTCTTGCAGAAGTAGGTGGACTGCTAACACATCTGATGCAGTGCGTGCCATAGAAATAACGTAGGCACCGAATGCTTCACGCGGTTGTGCTGCAATAATCTTACAGGTGTCCAAAACCTCTTTGACAGGTTCTGATGGTTCCCAATCACGAGGCAGAAGAGGACGTTTAGATGCGAGTTCGTTGGTTAGGAAAGCAATCTTATCTTGCTCGCTCCATTGTTCGTAATCACCAATGCCTAAGTAGCGGGTTAATTCAGACAATACGTCTGAATGACGAGTGCTCTCTTGGCGGATATCAAGGCGAACAAGATGAATACCAAATGCTTTTACGCGGCGCAATGTATCCAGTAGAGAGCCATTTGCGATCACACCCATGCCACATTCATTTAGCGACTGGTAACAGGCATACAGAGGTTCCCAAAGTTGCTCGACTTTTTGCAACGGAGCTTTAACGGCCAGTTTTTGACCATGGATTTTAGCATCGAGAATATCTTTGGTTTCGTTCAATAGGGTGCGAAGTTGTTTCAGGATCGCACGATATGGTTCGTGCTGATCTTCGCCAGCAAGCTCACGAACTTGGTCGTTTGAAACCGTCATAGACAGTTCACTGATCAACTCGTTGATGTCATTGAGATAAAGATCTGCGGCTTTCCAACGAGACAGAAGCAATACTTCACGCGTCACGCTATGAGTGACGAACGGGTTACCGTCGCGGTCACCCCCCATCCAAGAAGAGAAGTGCACAGGGCGAGCATCAATTGGTAAACCTTCACCCAAGTAAGATTTCAAGCGATCGTGCATTTCACGTAAGAAGTCTGGCACTGCTTCCCACAGTGAGTTTTCTACTACGGCAAAACCCCATTTCGCTTCATCCAATGGAGTAGGGCGTTGTTGACGAATCACGTCAGAATGCCAGCTTTGTGCGATAAGTTGCTCTAAGCGACGCTCGGTTTTCTTGCGCTCTTTAGAAGAAAGATCACTCAGTTCCAACTTTGATAAGCACTCGTTGATCTTGACCAACTTGTTGATCATCGTGCGACGCGTGATTTCCGTTGGGTGAGCCGTCAAGACCAATTCAATATTCAGATCACGAACCGCTTGCGCAGTGTCCAGTTTGCTCACATCGTTTTGTACCAGTTTAGAAAACAGCGAGTTAATCGCGTCTGGTTCACAAATGTGCTCTTCACAATGGCGTGAAATCGTGTGGTATTGCTCAGCAATATTGGTGAGATTTAGAAATTGGTTAAACGCACGGGTAACGGGCGTTAGTTGCTCATCAGGTAAATGTTTGATTTCTTCGATCAAGCTATCCCTGTCTGCTTGATTTCCTGCTTGAGCTGATTTGGATAATTTACGAATGGTTTCCACTTTCTCGAAGATTTCTTCGCCATGGGCATCGCGAATGGTGTTACCCAATAAGTGGCCTAACATGCGCACATTGCTTTTGAGTGCGGCGTATTTCTCGTTCATTGTCGTCCTGCCTCGTAAAAAAACTACATCCATTGTCCTTGTTAAGACTCCAATCTAGCGAAAAGCACCAGTTATAGTCAAATAAAGCAGACTAAGTTTGCAATTATTCCGCTGTCTCCTGATTTAGAGCAAATTTACGGCAGCTGTAGAATAAGAAGTGAAAATTAATTACAAAATAACAAGTTAAAGAAGTGTTAAGGCTAGCGCTAAATTGTGAAGATAAAAAGATGCAGCTCAATCGAGCTGCACTGACTTTTGAGTTTATTCGCGTATTAACAGCAATACTTGACCATTGCCTTTGAAAGCACATCAATTGTGGGATCGATAAAATCAAATGAGAGAAACTCATCCGGTTGGTGCGCTTGGTCAATTGAACCCGGACCAAGAACTAAGGTTGGACAGAGCTGTTGTAAGAAGGGCGCCTCAGTACAGTAGTTCACGGTTTCTGAACTGGTTTGGCAGATCTCTTCAACACCACCGATAAATGGGTGGTCATGTTGGCATTCGTAACCCGGAATTGGTTCATGTAACGGAATTATCTCCAAGCGTCCAGGCCACTTTGCTTCGACTTCTTTTAATGCTCCGCGCAGCATATTTTCTAGGCCATCCAGGCTGATCCCTGGTAGTGGGCGAACATCATAGTGCAGCTCACAGCAACCACAAATACGGTTAGCACTGTCACCGCCGTGAATGTGTCCAAGGTTTAGGGTAGGGCTTGGAATGGCAAAACCCGGATGGTGGTATTCTTTCACCAATTTATCGCGCAGTTGCATCATGGCAAACATCACTTCATGCATGATCTCAATCGCGTTAACGCCTAAGGCAGGATCGGATGAATGGCCTGACTTACCCGTGACCCGAACTGCATTCGCCACATGACCTTTGTGGCCGCGAATAGGAACGAGGCTGGTAGGCTCACCAATGATGCAGTAATCCGGCTTAAAGGGGGCGTTTGCTGTGAAATGTCGCGCGCCCAACATGGTTGTCTCTTCATCACAAGTGGCTAATACGTATAGCGGCTTGGTCTGCTTGCTCCAATCGACTTTCTTCACTGCTTCATAAATAAAGGCGAAAAAGCCTTTCATGTCTGCTGTGCCTAAACCGTAGAAGCGGTTGTCTTTTTCCGTCAGTTTATGCGGATCAAAATTCCATCGCCCTTGATCGAATGGCACGGTATCACTATGGCCAGCAAGTAAAAGGCCACCTTCACCCTCTCCCATACGTGCGATCATATTGTGCTTGCCTGGCTCGACTTCGATCACTTCAACGCTAAAACCCAGATCTTTAAACCAAGATGCGAGTTTTTCGATGACTTTTGCATTGCCCTGATCCCAGCTCGGATCCGTGGAGCTGATAGAAGAGGTGCTGATGAGTCCTTCATAGACCTCTAGAAAAGTTGATAATTGCATGGATTCTTCAAATCTCCTGTTGACAGACAGACCACAAAAATGTAAAACACATATTAAATCATATTTAATGAATAAAAAATCAAAATAAAGCAAAAATTAAATATGATTAGTCATTTGAGCCTTTAAGTATATGGATGTCACACAATGCTAAAAACCACGATTATTGGAGCCAGCGGTTACACCGGCGCAGAGTTAGCGTTAATGGTTAATAAACACCCACAACTCACGCTATCAGGTTTATACGTTTCCGCCAACAGTGTTGATGCGGGAAAGAGCATAGCGCAGCTACACGGTAAGCTAGCGGGCATCATTGATATGCCAGTTTTACCACTAACGGATCCACTGCAAATCGCTCAAGAATCGGACGTGGTGTTTTTGGCAACGGCTCACGAAGTCAGCCATGATTTAGCCCCAACTTTCTTGGAGGCAGGCTGTCAGGTATTCGATTTATCGGGTGCATTCCGTGTGAAAAGTGAAGGCTTTTACGACACTTTTTATGGCTTCGCGCATCAACATAACAACTGGCTAGATAAAGCAGCATACGGCTTAGCAGAGTGGAACCAAGAATCAATAAAAACCACTCCTTTGATTGCAGTAGCAGGTTGCTACCCAACCGCTTCACAGCTTGCAATCAAACCTTTATTAGAACACGCATTACTGGATAACAACCAATGGCCAGTGATTAACGCAACCAGCGGTGTATCAGGTGCAGGGCGTAAAGCCTCCATGGTTAACAGCTTTTGTGAAGTGAGCTTGCAACCTTATGGTGTCTTTAACCATCGTCACCAGCCAGAGATTGCTCAGCACTTGGGTTGCGATGTGGTTTTTACTCCGCACCTCGGCAACTTTAAACGCGGCATTCTTGCCACTATCACCATGAAGCTTGCGCAAGGTGTGACAGAAGCACAAGTGGCACAGGCGTTTGAACAAGCTTATCAAGGCAAGCCTGCGGTGCGTCTTAAAGGCGACGGTATTCCACGTATTCAGGATGTCGAAAATACCCCTTTCTGTGATATCGGCTGGAAGGTACAAGGCGAACACATCATTGTGATTTCGGCTATCGACAATCTACTTAAAGGTGCATCGAGTCAAGCGATGCAATGTCTCAATATTCATTACGGTTACCCAGAACTGACAGCGTTGCTGTAGTCGTTGAAAGAGGGAAATGCGATGACGCAAACCAATCAAGCTCCTTTAGTCATTAAGCTAGGTGGTGCAGCTCTATCATGCACTCAAACCTTAAGCCAACTGTTTGGTGCCATTGCGGCTTACCAAAAATCGGCACAGCGACAAATCGCCATCGTTCATGGCGGTGGCTACCTAGTTGATGAGTTGATGGCAAAGCTTCAGCTTGAAACCGTAAAGAAAAACGGTTTACGCGTAACGCCTTACGATCAAATTCCTGTGATTGCAGGCGCGCTTGCAGGCACTGCGAATAAGTTACTTCAAGGTCAAGCGATTGCGGACGGTCTTAACGCTGTGGGTCTTAGCCTTGCGGATGGTGGTTTGTGTCTTGTTGAAGAACTTGACCCAGAACTCGGCGCGGTAGGCAAAGCATCACCGGGTGACTCAGCACTATTACAAGCGGTGCTAAACACAGGTGCACTGCCGATCATCAGTTCAATTGGTTTAACCAAAGATGGCCAGATGATGAATGTGAATGCTGATCAAGCAGCAGTCGCGGTTGCGGGCGCATTAGATGCGGAGTTGGTCCTGTTATCAGACGTGAGTGGTGTACTAGATGGAAAAGGCCATTTGATCAAAACCCTGTCGGAACAACAAGCGAACATGTTGATCGATGGACATGTGATCACAGACGGCATGATCGTCAAAGTGAAAGCTGCTTTGGAGGCGGCCAATGATCTTGGTCGCCCTATCGAAGTCGCGACCTGGCGTTACCCAGAAAAATTAGTACAGCTATTCGCTGGTGAAAGTATTGGAACGCAATTTTTGCCTCAATAAGCATCAGCAAAAGAATTCAATATTAGGAAGTAGTAGTTGGCACTGACCGCCGAGCGCAGCGCCAGTTAAGTTTGGAGAAGAAAGATGAGCAAAGTGAACGTAAATAAAGTGGTAGTCGCATACTCAGGCGGTCTAGATACCTCAGTAATTATCCCGTGGCTAAAAGAGAACTACGATTGTGAAGTCGTTGCTTTCGTTGCCGATGTTGGTCAAGGCGCAGAAGAGCTAGAAGGTATTGAAGAGAAAGCAAAAGCTTCAGGTGCTTCTGAGTGTTACATCGCTGATCTGAAAGAAGAGATGGTGGCGGATTACATTTACCCAACGCTAAAAACCGGCGCGTACTACGAAGGTAAGTACCTGCTGGGTACATCAATGGCGCGTCCAATTATTGCTAAAGCACAGGTTGAAGTCGCACGTAAAGTGGGCGCGGACGCATTGTGTCACGGCTGTACAGGTAAAGGTAATGACCAAGTTCGTTTCGAAGGCGCATTCGCAGCACTAGCACCAGATCTACAAGTGATTGCCCCTTGGCGTGAATGGGACCTAGTGAGCCGTGAAGAATGTTTAGATTACCTAGCTGAGCGTAACATTCCTTGTTCAGCGTCTCTTACTAAGATCTACTCACGTGATGCAAATGCATGGCATATTTCCACTGAAGGTGGCGTCCTAGAAGATACGTGGAACGCACCAAACGAAGATTGCTGGGTATGGACTGTAGACCCAGAGCAAGCACCAAACGAAGCGGAATACGTCACGCTGAAAGTAGAAAAAGGTGAGGTGGTCGAAGTTGATGGCGAAGCGATGACACCATACAACGCGTTGGTTTATCTAAACGAAAAAGGTGCGAAGCACGGTGTTGGTCGTATCGATATCGTTGAAAACCGTCTAGTAGGAATGAAATCTCGTGGCTGCTACGAAACACCGGGAGGCACCATCATGATGGAAGCGCTGCGTGCCGTTGAACAGCTCGTGCTAGACAAATCATCATTCGAATTCCGTGAAGAGCTGGGTCTAAAAGCGTCTCACCTTGTGTACGATGGCCGTTGGTTTACGCCACTATGTAAGTCGATCCTTGCCGCTTCAGAAGAGCTAGCGCAAGACGTGAATGGCGAAGTGGTTGTTAAGCTCTACAAAGGCCAAGCCACGGTAACGCAAAAACGTTCTGACAACAGCTTGTACTCAGAAGAGTTCGCGACTTTTGGTGAAGATGAGGTTTACGACCAAAGCCATGCGGGTGGTTTCATCCGTCTTTACTCGCTATCAAGCCGTATCCGTGCATTGAACAGCCAGAAGAAATAATCTCTCCACATCTCGGATTGAGTAAAGACCTGCTATTGGATAGCAGGTCTTTTTTGTTGGCTTATGTCTATGAGCACAAAGATGCAAATTCACTCCATTTGAATATATATGTAAAAATATTGAATTTATACTTTATTTTTTGTCGAAATTGCCGTAACGTTGACCCATAAGAAAAAGTGAGCAAATGACCATCAAATTGGTTACTACTCATTCGAGAACGTTAGAGTAAGCAATAGTCATCAGGAGAAACGCAATGGCATTATGGGGCGGAAGATTTACCCAAGCGGCAGACACTAGATTTAAAGAGTTTAACGATTCGTTGCGTTTTGACTACCGATTGGCTGAGCAAGACATCGTAGGTTCAATCGCATGGTCTAAAGCTCTGCTTTCTGTAGATGTTCTATCGGCAGAAGAACAGCAAAAGCTGGAACTTGCTTTAAACGAGCTGAAGTTAGAAGTGATGGAAGATCCTCATCAAATTCTTCGCTCAGATGCAGAAGATATCCACTCGTGGGTTGAACAGCAGCTGATTAGTAAAGTGGGAGATTTAGGTAAAAAACTCCACACTGGGCGTTCTCGTAATGACCAAGTAG
This sequence comes from Vibrio sp. T13N, assembly GCF_032970445.1. NCBI lineage: Bacteria > Pseudomonadati > Pseudomonadota > Gammaproteobacteria > Vibrionales > Vibrionaceae > Vibrio > Vibrio sp. T13N. Next base: position 34,774 of record NZ_JAWJYE010000019.1, on the reverse strand, counting down.
CGACAGACCTAAAACTTTGGTGTCGTCAGCAAGGCCAGCAACTGTTGATTGCTTTAGATCGTCTGCAAGCACAAATGGTTCATGTTGCTAAGCAGCACCAAGGCACTGTATTGCCTGGCTATACTCATCTTCAGCGCGCTCAACCTGTCACCTTTGCTCACTGGTGTTTGGCTTATGTTGAAATGTTCGAGCGTGACTACTCTCGTCTGAATGATGCCTTACAGCGCCTCGACACTTGTCCACTTGGCTCGGGTGCTTTAGCTGGCACGGCTTATCCGATTGATCGTGAACAATTAGCTCATAACCTTGGTTTCCACCGCGCTACGCGTAATTCACTCGATTCGGTTTCGGATCGTGATCATGTGATGGAACTGATGTCGGTGGCCTCGATTTCTATGTTGCACCTTTCTCGTCTTGCAGAAGATATGATCTTCTACAACTCAGGGGAGTCTAACTTTATTGAGTTAGCGGATACGGTGACGTCTGGTTCGTCATTGATGCCACAGAAGAAAAACCCAGATGCACTTGAGTTGATCCGTGGTAAGACAGGGCGTGTCTATGGCGCATTATCGAGCATGATGATGACAGTGAAAGCCCTACCATTGGCGTACAACAAAGACATGCAAGAAGATAAAGAAGGGTTGTTTGATGCGTTAGACACATGGAATGATTGCATGGAAATGGCAGCGCTGTGTTTTGATGGCATTAAAGTAAATGGTGAGCGTACGCTTGAAGCTGCGAAGCAAGGGTATGCGAACGCGACTGAGTTAGCTGATTACTTAGTGGCGAAAGGCATCCCATTCCGTGAGGCGCACCATATTGTGGGCGTGGCGGTGGTAGGGGCAATTGACAAAGGTTGCGCGCTGGAAGAATTGTCTCTGCAAGAGCTAAAAACCTTCTCTGAGGTGATTGAAGATGATGTGTATGACATTCTGACAATAGAGTCTTGTTTGGAAAAACGTTGTGCGCTGGGTGGTGTTTCGCCTCACCAAGTCGCTTATGCGGTAGAGCAAGCGGATAAACGTCTGAGCCAGCGTGACAGCTCGGCAGTGAAAGTGCGTCCTGCACGTTTGACGGACATTGAAACACTAGAGGGCATGGTGGCTTATTGGGCGAACCTCGGTGAGAATCTACCCCGCTCTCGTAATGAGCTCGTGAGAGATATTGGCTCCTTCGCGGTGGCTGAGCATCATGGTGAAGTGACAGGTTGCGCTTCTCTATATGTGTATGACTCAGGGTTGGCTGAAATACGCTCTCTTGGTATCGAAGCGGGCTGGCAAGGCCAAGGGCAGGGCAGTGCAATCGTAAATCACTTGGTTGAGAAAGCACGTCAAATGGCGATCAAGAAGGTCTTTGTCCTCACTCGAACGCCAGAGTTCTTTATGAAGCAGAGCTTTTTACCAACATCGAAGTCGCTGTTGCCAGAAAAAGTCTTGAAAGATTGCGATCAGTGTCCACGTCAGCACGCGTGTGATGAAGTGGCGCTAGAGATCAATTTAATGGAGCAAGTGATCCAAAAATCGCATGTGGCATGAGCTGAAATTTCGGAGTGATTTTATTAGCATTCAATGACATAGTTATTTTCTGATTCACTTACATCAGTATTTGCTAAAAAAATCGAAAAAATTTGGAACCTTTGAGAGGAAGCTCGGTCTATTAAAGTACCACTGCTTTTTCTTAGAAGAATCTAAGAGAGCCCCAGAACTGATATTGGTTTTGGGGCTTTTTTCTATCTGCCACTTTACTCTTTTTTATCCGTCTCTTTTCGTCCTCGCCTACGTTGCCACGGCAAGATGACAAAACGCATCCATAAGTGCAAAAACAATAAAATATTGAAAGCGAAACCAGCAAAGATCAAAGCGATCGACTCGATGCTTTGTGGATCATCTTTGAACGCAAACCACCACACAATCCAGCACAGTACCGAAAGCACCGTTAACTGATCCAAGCATCGTTGGCAACGCCCAAGCTTTTTCCAAAACCAATGTTCCTCGCAACGGCGACAAGTCATAGTGTTTTCCAAGGCATCAGTGTTGCTTCAGATTATATACCCAACACAAAGAGAGAAAGCGTTTTTTGTCGCAGCTTAGAGCGCAGGAACACAACCAAAAATGGAAAGTTAGCTTTGTAGAGCTTATGTGGCACGTGATTGATGTATGGTGCGCTGTCAGTCTTTAATAGGAAAAATAATCATGTCGACAGAATTGAAATTTGCGCTGAGTATCGCTGGTGGCTTTTTTACGATCGGTGTAGTCGCGATCATCATGGTAAGTCGTTACGCAATGATGGCAGTGTAGTACTTATGTAATCGCCTCAAAGTAGTCAACAGAAAGCCTCGTTAATCACGAGGCTTTCTGTTTTGTTTGGTATGTAAAGACTGGCTCGATTGAGCATGAAAGCGTTAGCAACCAGGCCCACAGTCAAGGCAATGTTTCACCATTTCTGGCCCTAAGTGTAGTTTTGCATTCAAATCACGTAGAGCGGTGCGGACACCCTCTTCGATCACTGGATGATAGAAGGGCATATCTAGCATCTCAGAAATCGTCATTCTATTTTGGTGTGCCCAAGCCAAAAGATGCGCGAGGTGTTCTGCGTTCGGCCCCATCATCTCTGCACCTAAAAAGCGTCCAGTACCTTGCTCGCCATAGACATGTAACATCCCTTTGTTTCGTAGCATGACACGCGAACGTCCTTGATTCTCAAACGAGACTTCGCCAGTAACAAAACAACCACAGCTTCCTAAGCGAGTTTCCAGTTGTTTGAAAGTTTCACCGACCATAGCTATTTGCGGATCGGAGAATACAGCTGAAATTGGCGAACGACGCAGACCTGCACGAATATCCGGGAAACGACCAGCATTGTCACCAGCAATGCGGCCTTGGTCAGCGGCTTCGTGCAGCAATGGAACTTGGTTACTTGCATCACCCGCAATAAAAATACTCTCTACGGAGGTTTGCAATGTGTAGTGATCTGCGGTTGGTACACCGCGTTCATCTAATGCCACACTGGTGTTCTCGATCGCCAGCTTATCTACGTTTGGACGTCGTCCAGTGGCTGCTAAAACGTAATCAACAATAAAGGTTTCTAATTCACCGTCGTGGTTAATGAATTTGATTTCAACTTTGTCTGCGCCTGCTGCATTCGATGAGGGTATGCGCTTCATGCTTTCTACTTTTACATCGGCATCAAGATAGAACTCTTCTTTAAAAGTTTTATCTGCGTAAGCCATCACCTCTGGATCTGTCAGTGGACCAACTTGACCACCAAGACCAAAGAGCTTCACTTTCACCCCTAGGCGGTGCAATGCTTGACCGAGTTCAAGACCGATCACTCCAGGGCCAAATACCGCAACGGACTCAGGCAAATCATCCCAATCAAAGACATCATCATTAATTACGAGATGGTCACCCAACTCATTCCAAGCTGCTGGATAGGCGGGACGAGAGCCCGTCGCGATCACAATCCGTTTTGCGGTGACCTGAGTATGGTCATCTATGATAAGTGTATGATCATCGGCAAACTTCGCGTAACCTGACAACTTGTCTTCTGCGGGAATATCATCGACGCTTTCAAGCACAAAGCCAACAAAACGATCACGTTCGTGTTTTACACGATCCATGACTTCTTGTCCGTTAATGCGTATTTCACCTTGCGGATGGATCCCAAATCCAGGCGCTTTTTCGATTTGGTGGGCACTTTCTGCGGCCGCAATCAACAGCTTAGAGGGCATGCAACCGACGCGAGCACAGGTTGTTCCGTAAGGGCCGCCTTCAATCATTACTACGCTATTAGTATGAGCTTTTGCTGCTCGATAAGCGCCAAGACCAGCAGTACCACCACCAATAATCGCTACGTCGACATTAACTTGTTTCATCGTGAACTCTCGCTTTTTGTTTTTAAGCCAAGCTAGCTACATTGAGCTTGGAGAGTGAATTGGGTCGTTGAATCTGTATAAGGAGTCACCTTATCGGTAGACGACTACTTATCTAGACTAGTAGAAGAAGTGAGTTAGGGTTGGCCTCCGAGCCAAAGGCACCGGAGACCGAGGGTGTAGGCTATGGACAGCTTAGCCTAGATACGCTTCTAGCTCTTCGCTACCGCCGATGTGCTTGCCACCGATAAAGACTTGTGGAACAGTCGTGCGACCAGATATAGCTCGTAGACTAACTGTCGTTGCGTCTTTACCCAGAATCACTTCTTCATATTGAAGACCGTGGTCAATCAGGTTTTGTTTCGCTTTCATACAGAAAGGGCAGCCTGGTTTAGTGAACACCGTGATGGATTCTTGCGTTTTGTAGTCAGGCGCTATGTAGTTCAGCATCGTATCTGCGTCTGACACCTTGAATGGGTCGCCTGGTTCGTTTGGCTCAATGAACATTTTTTCCACTACGCCATCTTTTACTAGCATGCTGTAACGCCATGAGCGTTTACCAAAGCCGATGTCGTTTTTATCCACTAACATGCCCATGCCATCGGTGAACTCACCATTACCGTCAGGAATGAAGGTGATGTTTTCTGCTTCTTGGTCTTGTTTCCATGCATTCATCACGAACGTATCATTGACTGAGACACAAATAATCTCATCCACTCCGTGCTCTTTAAATACAGGGAACAATTCGTTGTAACGAGGTAGATGGCTTGATGAACAGGTTGGAGTAAATGCACCCGGTAAGCTAAATACGATAACGGTCTTACCTTTAAATAGCTCATCAGTCGTTACATTCATCCAAGAGTCACCTTGACGAACTGGAAAAGTAACTTGAGGGACTTGTTGACCTTCTTTAGATACAAACATAATGATTTCCTTTAACTATTTTAAATTATGCGTATAGAGCTTAGCGTTTTTCTTTGCTCTGTTTCGTTCTGTTGAGCCCATTATTGTAAAAATCCTTTGATAGCTCTAATCGTTTGGTGTTATGGTTTTGATAGGTATTAGCTATTGTTAAAAGAAGCGAATTGTGAGTTATGAATATTCGAGATTTTGAGTACTTAGTTGCACTTGCGGAACATAAGCACTTTCGCAAAGCGGCAGAAGCATGTTTTGTTAGCCAACCAACATTGAGTGGACAAATTCGTAAGCTAGAGGATGAACTCGGTACCACGCTTTTAGAGCGAAGCAGCCGTCGCGTTTTGTTTACCGATTCAGGGTTGCAGTTGGTGGAGCAAGCTAAGCGTATCTTAAGTGAAGTGAAAACTTTTAAAGATATGGCGAGTGGTCAGAGCGGAGCAATGACTGGGCCTATGCATATCGGTTTCATCCCGACGGTAGGTCCGTATCTACTACCCAAAATTCTGCCGCAGATAAAAGAAGCATTTCCTGAACTGGAGCTGTTCCTGCACGAAGCTCAAACACATCAGTTGGTGCGTCAATTAGAAGAAGGTAAATTGGACTGCTTGGTCTTGGCTTCGGTTGATGAAACGGCACCTTTTAAAGAAATCGAAGTGTATAACGAGCCGTTAAGCGTAGCGGTGCCATGTGATCATGAGTGGGCCTCTCTCGACCATGTTGATATGTTGGAGTTGAATGGTAAAACCGTTTTAGCGCTAGGAGACGGTCACTGTCTGCGTGATCAAGCGTTAGGTTTCTGTTTTGCTGCCGGAGCGAAAGACGATGAACGCTTTAAGGCAACCAGTTTGGAGACACTGCGGAATATGGTCGCTGCTGGTGCTGGGATTACGTTATTGCCTCAGCTTTCTATCCCCAATGAGAAACAAAAAGATGGCGTGTGCTATGTACCAGCCGTTAACCCTACGCCTTCGCGCAATATAGTCCTTGTATATCGCCCGGGCTCACCACTGCGTGCAAGGTTTGAAGCTTTGGCGGCGAAGATTAAAGAAGTATTGGCTTCTTATCCTTCATTGAACGCCGCGGCGTAAAAGCCGACATAAAAAAGGGAGAGCGAATGCTCTCCCTTTTGCTTTAGTGATTTAGAACAGCTCTTCTGCACCAGAGCCGGAAGAATAAATACTGTCTTCCAAACGGTCTCCAGCGTATTCGGTAGGCTCAGTGCCTTTTTCAAAGTATTCGAACATCGATGTGCTGTCTACTTTGTGCGTTAGCATGCCAGTGTTGCGATCAATACGAACACGAATGATGTTATCTGGAATATTTTTACCTTGCTCAGGTGTTTCTTCTAGTGCAACGCGCATAAAGTCAATCCAAGCGGGTTCTGCGGTTTTCGCACCCGATTCAGCACCGGAAATTTGGCCTTTGCCTAGGTTGCTATTAACCGTTGTGCGACCAAGGGCGCGTGAGTGATCATCAAAACCAACCCAAGCAATGGCAACAACACCAGGACCATAGCCGTTGTACCAAGCATCTTTGGAGTCATTCGTTGTACCCGTTTTACCACCGATATCACGACGCCCCAGTTTTTGTGCACGCCAGCCAGTACCGTTCCACCCCGTACCTTCACGCCAGTTACCACCACCCCAAATGTTGCTGTACATCATCTCACGCATCAAGAATGCGTTTTGCTCAGAGATAACTTGTGGAGCATATTGAGGTTCATCATTTTCCAGTGCGTTGTCTGTTGCCAAACCATCAATCGCGACGTCTTGTTCGCCAAACTCATCGGCATAGCGATTGTCTGGCTCATCGCTCATTTGTGGGCAATCCTTATGACAAACGCTTTTTGGATTCGCTTTAAACAGCACTTCACCGAATGCATCTTCCACGCGTTCTACGTAGAACGGTTCGACGTAATAACCTCCGTTCGCAAATACAGAGTAGCCTTGTGCCACTTTCATTGGTGTTAAGCTACCAGCACCGAGCGCGATGGTCTCTGAACGTGGTACTTGGTTAATATCAAAACCAAAACGAGTAAGGTACTGACGAGTTTCATCAAGGCCTACTTCACGCAGCGTACGCACTGCCATCACGTTCTTTGACTGAGCTAAGCCGAGGCGAAGGCGAGTTGGACCGCCATAGGTTGGTGGTGAGTTTTTAGGTCGCCAAGCCGAACCAGAACCTGCGTCCCATTTGTTAATCGGCGCATCGTTGATCAGAGTGGCTAAGGTAAGTCCCTTGTCAATTGCAGCTGAGTAGATAAATGGTTTGATACTTGAGCCAACCTGACGCACGGACATAGTGGCACGGTTAAACTTACTATGAACAAAGTTAAAGCCACCCACTAACGACAATATCGCACCATTTTCCGGGTTCATCGCGACAAACGCGGTGTTCGCTGTTGGCACTTGGCTCAGTTTCCAGCTTTGTGTCGTGTTGTCATCTTCATTGGCTTCGCTCACTTCGCGAACCCAAACTTGTTGACCCGTCGCTAGCACATCATGCGCTGATTTTGGTGTTGAGCCTTGGCGGTTTTCGGTGATGTATTTACGTGCCCAATGCATTCCAGTCCAAGGAATGGTCTGCTCTTCATGGTTTTTAACCCAAACTTGTGCAGTCTTATCATCGACTTTTGTCACGACGGCAGGATAAAGGTCACCATAAGTTGGCTGCTTCTTAAGGTGCTTTTCTATTTGCTCGCTGTTCCAAGCGGTTTCACCTTCTTTCCAAAGCACTTTCTCCGCACCGCGGTAGCCGTGACGTTCATCGTATGACAGCAGATTATTTACCACGGATGTATTCGCGGCATCTTGCAGTTTAGAGTCCACCGTCATGTAGATATTCAAGCCAGAGGTATAGGCTTCTTCTTCACCGTACTCTTTCACGGCCCATGCACGAGCTAGTTCCGCCACATAAGGAGCGGAAAGTTCAATTTCAGCACTGTGGTAACGCGCCACGATAGGTTCGTTGCGTGCTTCGTCATACTGTTCTTGCGTGATGTATTTTTCATCAAGCATTCGCATTAACACGACGTTACGGCGTTTTGTCGCACGCTCAAGAGAGTAAATTGGGTTCATCGTTGATGGCGCTTTTGGCATCCCTGCGAGTGTCGCAAGTTCGCTTAACGTCAACTCATCAAGGCTCTTACCAAAGTAAACTTGAGCGGCCGCACCAAAACCATATGAGCGGTAACCAAGGAAGATTTTATTGACATAAAGTTCCATGATTTCTTGCTTACTCAGAAGCTGCTCAATGTGGATAGCAATGAAAATCTCTTTAATCTTACGCATGATCTTCTTCTCATTAGATAAGAAGAAGTTACGCGCTAGCTGTTGCGTAATGGTACTTGCGCCCTGCTTAGCGGAACCTGAGATCGCAACTACAACGGCTGCACGAGTGATGCCGATAGGATCGATACCTGGGTGTTCGTAAAAACGGCTATCTTCGGTTGCGATTAGCGCATGAATTAAGTCTTGAGGAATTTCATCATAAGTAACAGGAATACGACGCTTTTCACCGAACTGTGCGATCAGCTTCCCGTCTTGACTAAACACCTGCATAGGTGTTTGTAATTCAACGTCTTTTAGAGTTGCAACATCTGGCAATTCAGGCTTCACGTACTGATAGAAGCCAAATATTGTGGTGACTCCAAGAATTATGCAAATCAATGTTAAAAATAATAAACGCTTTATGAACTTCACCGGAGAATCCCTGATTGGTTGAGGCTGTGTAACGGCAAACCCTTGTACTCTTAGGTCAAAAATTTAGCACATAGAGATATTAACTCTTATTTGGGTGCTAATAACAACCTTTGCACGAAGAAATTTCGGAGCGAGAGTAAGAGATGGATAAGCTAATCGTTACCGGCATCGATATAGGCCATAACAGCCTCAAAGCCGTAGTACTTAAACCCACAGGCAACAATTACGCTCTGTTGGGTTACAAAGAAATATTACTAAAGGAAGGTATTGTCGCTGAAAATAACACTATAAATCATCAAGAAATTGTAAAGACCCTAAAGCTGATTAAAAAAGAACTGCCTTTTGGTGCTAAAAAGGTCGCAATTTCAGTGCCTGATAATTCGCTGATCAGTAAAAAATTGCAAATAGAACAAAACCTTGAAGATAGCGAAGTTGAGTTTGCTGTGATTCAGGCATTTTCTCATCAATCGCCATTCCCTGTCGAAGAGCTGAGTTTAGACTTCGTCCGTCTTCGTGCCGAAGATGGGTTGCGTGGGACTGATAACTATCAAGTGTTTGCGACAAGAAAAGATGTGGTCGATAGTCGCGTGGATGCATTAAAAAAATCCGGACTAAAACCCGTTTTAGTAGACGTGCATTCACAAAGTCTTGGTCATATCTGGAAGCTCACCGCCGATCGCTTTCCTGACAAAAATAAGTACTGCTTACTCGATATTGGCACCTCATCGAGCTCCTTTACCATGTTTACCGAACAAGGTGAGCTGTTTCACAAAGAGTTTGCTTGCGGCACTCGAGGAGCAAACAGCCCTGTTCAAGATGATTTGCTGTCCGATGGTGCTCAGGAGAAAACAGAACTGTTTAATCGCCAAATCGTCGAGCGGGTGAAACGTCAGATGCAGCTCTACACCTCAATTAATGGCTCGCAAAACATCAAGGGTATCTGGTTGTCAGGGGAAGGAGCTTCGACACCAATGCTCGCGGAAGAGTTATCTCAGCAACTGTCACTAGAGTGTGAATTGCTAAACCCGCTAGGGCTATTTGAGATGAAGGTGTCCAAACGTAAGCGTCGTGCCGCGGATTGGCAGCATTTCTCTACAGCCGCAGGACTCGCGATTTGTGGCATTCATTGGCTAGGAGGTGCGCGTGCTTTATCGCATTAATTTACTTCCTTGGCGAGAGAACCAAAGAGAAGAGCACCGACGTCGTTTCATTAGCTTGGTCGCGTTAGGCATGTTGGTCGCCATTGGTATTCAATGGGGTATTGGAAAGTTTTTTGAGTACCAACAAGATCAGCAGCAGGAGCGGCTTGATTACCTTACTCACTACATTGCTGAGCTCGACCAGCGTATTGAAGCAATGAAAATCGCCGAGCAAGAGCACAGCAAAATCCTCGAACGTTTAAAAGTGGTTGAAGGGTTACAAAACGGTAGAAACAAAACGACCGAGTTTATGAACTTGATGCCAGCCGTCATTCCTGAAGGTGTATATGTCGACAAGATCAAAATGAATGATCTGGAAATTGAGATCTCGGGGATCTCTGATAGCACTCCAAAACTTGCCACGATGCTGGACAACATGGAGCGTTCGGCCAAGTTGAATGATGTAGAAATGCACTCCATCGTCCACGGAAAAGCGCGTTTTGGAAAAGAGTTCCAAACGTTCAAAGTGTCTTTCATGTTCAAAGTGCCGGAGAAGAAAGTGGAGGCCCAGCATGGTTGATTGGCAGGATCTCGAAATAGATGAAATGGCAGAGTGGCCATTGTTGCCTCAGCTTGTGGTTATCGCGCTGCTGATTTTCCTCATTCAAGGTTTTGGCTATTGGTTTTACCTTAAGCCAAAAGAAGAGCAATTGAATAACTTGGTCCAGCAGGAGCAGACGCTCAAGGTAGCACTGAAGATCAAAGCGAACAAAGTAGCTGCATTGCCTCAGCTTCAATCTCAATTGGATGAACTCACCACGCGTTACGAGTTATTGCTACAACAACTGCCCGCGCAAAAAGAGTTGGCTACGATGCTCGCTTCGGTGAATGAACTCGGTATCGACAATAAGTTGACCTTTACCCGTATCGACTGGGGTGAAAAGCAATCAGAGCATTTCCTCTATCGTCTTCCTTTAAACATTGAGTTAACGGGAGATTTTCATGATATCGGACATTTTTCTCAGGCGATAGCAACGCTACCTCGAATCATCACGTTTAAAGATGTGACTTGGCAGCGTGTCAGCCAAGAAAGTGAAACTCTGCACTTTAGGGTACGAGCCAATACCTATCAGTTTAAGCCAGAGGAGACGAACAATGACAAGTAAGCATTTGTTACTGGTACTGATGGGGTCTCTGCTACTTGGATGTCAGGCGAATGATGAGTCATTAACGGATTTTATTCGAGGGGTTGAGAGTCAGGCGCGTCGAGATGTCGAGAAACTTAAGCCTGCAGATAAGTATGTTGCCGTCACGTACGCACCTGAAGTACAGCGTGCGCCCTTTGAGTTACCAAAAGAAGCCACGATCGCCACTCAGCCCGTTGCAAGAAAAGATTGCTGGCAACCGCCTTCAAGAAGGCGCACTGGCAAATTAGAAAAATTCCCATTAAGCCAATTACGTTTGAAAGGAGTTATGGGCATGGGTAATACGGTTTCTGGTCTCGTTCAAGCACCCAACGGCACCGTTTATAAAGTGAAGCCGGGGCAATACCTCGGACGCAACAATGGCAAAGTGACCCATGTCAGCCATTCCTATTTGTTAATTAATGAAACGTTGCCCGACGGCTTAGGGTGTTGGCAGAAGCGTAAAGTTAAGTTGGCTTTGAGATAGCCCCATTTATTTTTGATATTGAGTAATGAAAATGAGACAAGGATTAACACGTACACCAAGGATACTAACTGGGCTCTTCTCCTTATGGTTGTTTGTATTTTTAGCCCCTTTAGTGGCAGCAGAAGAAGTATCGTCTAATGCCTTAAAGAGTATCGATTTTCGCACTAATAAAGATAAAGACGCCGTTATTGTCGTTGAACTGGCGTCACCTGCCGCGATTGTTGATGTCAAACGCGTACAGGAAGGGTTAAGTATCGATTTGCTTAATACTTCGGTAAAAGACGAGCAACTGTATCTCCTAGACGTAAAAGATTTCTCGACTGTGGTTGAAAGCGTAGAGGTATTTCGCGATACCTCAACTACGCGCTTGGTTGCGCACATTAATGAAGAATATACGCATGATTACCGTTTAACGGGACGATTCTTGGAAATCAAAGTGGCTAAGATCAAACCCAATGAGAAAGCCCCGGATAAAAGCATTCTAGAAAAAGAAGGCAAGCTCATTTCGATTAACTTCCAAGATATTCCTGTACGTAATGTGTTACAGCTGATTGCTGACTACAACCAGTTCAACTTGGTTGTTTCAGACTCTGTAGAAGGTAACCTCACACTTCGTCTTGATGGTGTTCCGTGGCAGCAAGTGTTGGATATTATTTTGCAAGTTAAGGGGTTAGATAAGCGTGTTGATGGCAACGTGATTCTGGTTGCTCCAACAGATGAGCTTGATCTGCGCGAAAAACAGCAACTCGAAAAGCAGCAGCTAGAACAAACGATGGGAGAGCTTTCGTCTGAAATCATCAAGGTAAACTTCGCTAAAGCATCAGATATTGCAGAGATGATCAACGGAGAAGGGAACATCAGTATGTTGTCTGAGCGAGGCAGTATGACCATTGATGAGCGGACTAACTCGTTATTGATTCGTGAGCTACCTGAAAACATTGAAGTGATTCGAGAAATTATTGAATCTTTGGATATCCCGGTGAAGCAGGTTCAAATTGAAGCGCGTATTGTGACCATCAATGAAGGCAACATGGACGAGTTGGGAATTCGCTGGGGCTTTACCTCTATTAATGGCAATAACACGGTTGGTGGTTCTATCGAAAACAACCTGGCCACGATCGGTTTATATAACGGTGGTGGTGAAGGAGAAGACGGTGGTGACGGTGATGGAGTAGGTATCGATGACTTCCTAAACGTAAACTTAGCTGCAACCAGTCCAAACGCGACCAGCATTGCTTTTCAGGTTGCAAAATTAGGCTCAGACACCTTGTTAGACCTCGAGCTTTCTGCGCTGCAACAAGAGTCCAAAGCTGAGATTATCTCAAGCCCACGTTTGATCACTACCAATAAGAAGCCTGCCTATATTGAGCAGGGTACCGAGATACCTTATCTAGAGTCCTCATCAAGTGGTGCTACGACGGTAACGTTCAAAAAAGCAGTATTGAGTTTGAAGGTGACGCCACAAATTACACCGGATAACCGCCTTGTGTTGGATTTAAGCGTTACGCAAGATAGACCTGGACAAGTCGTGAAAACAGGTACTGGTGAAGCCGTTGCGATTGATACTCAACGTATCGGGACGCAAGTGTTAGTAAATAACGGTGAAACCGTCGTTCTTGGTGGTATTTTCCAGCACAGCATTACTAACTCGGTGGACAAAGTGCCTTTGTTAGGCGATCTGCCACTATTAGGTGCGCTTTTCCGTCGAAGTTATGAAAATGTTGGTAAAAGTGAGCTGTTGATTTTCGTCACCCCTAAGGTGGTGATTCAGTAGTTCTACCTCGTGAAAAACTGATTAAATCAAAAATAAAGTTGCAATAGTGGCACCATGCTTGGATAATTTCGGGTCTTATCACGAATTATCTGTGAGGAACTGGTGCCACAAGCCTTGTAGAACAGCGATTTAGCTGTGTTTTCTTGTGGCGATCTTATTGAATCAATGTTGTAAATTACTGCTAAACATGGCTGAGAAACGTAATATTTTCCTTGTTGGCCCAATGGGCGCCGGCAAAAGTACAATTGGTAGACATCTAGCACAGCAACTGCATATGGAGTTTGTTGACTCCGATACAGTGATCGAAGAACGCACTGGTGCAGACATCTCTTGGGTTTTTGATGTAGAAGGTGAAGAAGGCTTCCGCAAGCGTGAAGAAGCGGTACTTGAAGACCTAACACAAGAGCAAGGCATCGTGCTTGCGACTGGCGGTGGCTCTGTTAAGAGCAAAGAAAACCGTAATCGTCTTTCGGCACGTGGTGTTGTTGTTTACTTAGAAACGACGATTGAAAAGCAACTTGCGCGCACAAACCGTGACAAGAAGCGTCCTCTACTTCAAACGGACAACCCTCGCGAAGTATTGGAGCAATTAGCTGAAGAACGTAATCCTCTGTATGAAGAAGTAGCGGATTACACTGTTCGCACTGACGATCAGAGTGCAAAAGTGGTAGCCAACCAGATCGTAAAAATGCTAGAAGAGAGATAAGTTTTTATCTTTTTTTTAATTGGAGCAAACCGATGGAACGGATTACGGTCAACCTAGCTGAGCGTAGCTACCCAATCTCTATTGGCGCCGGGTTATTTGAGGACCCGGCGTACCTCTCTCAAGTTCTCTCAAACAAAAATGCAAAACAAAAAGTTGTTGTGATCAGTAATGTCACAGTGGCGCCTTTGTATGCTGACAAAATTTTAAAGCAACTCGAGCAGCTCGGTTGTAGTGCATCCTTGTTAGAATTGCCTGACGGCGAACAGTACAAAAACTTGGATGTGTTTAACCAAGTGATGAACTTCCTCCTCGAGGGGAATTACGCTCGTGATGTTGTGATCATCGCGTTAGGTGGTGGCGTTATTGGCGACCTTGTGGGTTTTGCTTCTGCCTGTTACCAGCGTGGGGTCGACTTTATTCAAATACCAACGACATTACTATCTCAAGTGGACTCTTCGGTGGGGGGAAAAACCGCGGTTAACCATCCGTTGGGTAAGAACATGATAGGTGCGTTTTACCAACCTAAAGCCGTGATCATCGATACCAACTGTTTATCGACGTTGCCTGAGCGTGAATTCGCAGCAGGTATCGCAGAAGTCATTAAGTACGGCATCATTTACGATGCAGACTTTTTTGTATGGTTGGAAGAAAACCTTGAACGCTTGTACGCGTTGGATGAAGAGGCGCTAACTTATGCCATTGCACGTTGCTGTGAAATAAAAGCGGAAGTGGTGGCTCAGGATGAGAAAGAATCGGGCATCCGCGCTCTGCTCAACTTAGGTCACACCTTTGGTCATGCGATTGAAGCTGAGCTTGGCTACGGCAATTGGCTGCATGGTGAAGCGGTTTCTGCTGGCACGGTTATGGCGGCCAAAACTTCGCATCTGCGCGGTCTTATCTCAGCAGAGCAATTTGAGCGTATTGTTGCGATTTTGCGTCGTGCCAAACTGCCTGTTCATACTCCAGAAAGTATGAGCTTCGATGACTTCCTCAAACATATGATGCGAGATAAAAAAGTCCTCTCTGGTCAATTAAGATTAGTTCTACCTACAGGCATTGGTAGTGCCGAGGTCATTGCTGATACGACACAAGACGTACTCAAACAGGCGATAGACTTCGGTCGCGATATTTAACCTTGTAATGGCGCCTTTGGGCGTCATTCTTGTAGTGTATTAAGGTTATTAGATGAGTGTTGCTCACGTTCTGGAATTAGATTCTCAAATCGAGTTGCTTGATAGGTTAGGATTGCTGACTAATTTTGGTTCCAACTTCATTGCGATTAATGGTCATGATGGTTATGGAAAATCTTGGTTAGCGCAGCGATACCTTGAAGTGGGTGCCAGTAACAAGAATCAATGTTTGTTACTTTGTCATTCTAATCAAGATGATGTGCAGCGCCGCATCCTTATTTTGAGTCAACTGGTTTCGGACGCATTGTTTAATCAGCAAGAGCCTTTACTTGATAGTCTCGAAAGACTATTGGGTGATGAGCCTTGTGATATCTCGATTGTGGTTGATGATGCGCATTTATTAAGTGAGACGCTCGTTTCTGAGCTTTGGATGCTGGTTTTAGAGGCGCATCATAAGCCGAATTGGACCATCAATGTCTTATTATTTACGCAGTCTGGGCGCTTAGAAGGATTGCTGTCACGTCTCAGTTACGGACAAGAGATAAAGCCTGTTGAGCTTGATATTGATATGTTGTCCGAAGTGGAAGCCCGTCGTTTCTTTGAATCACTTGTTGCGCGCTATGTTGATGATGAGGCGGAGAAGCGGGTTCGAGATGCATTTAAAAAAGTTGACCCAGTACCGGGTGACATCATGGCGTTAGGAGAGATGAAAGTGGAAAAAAGGATCATTATCCGCTCGATTGTCGGTTCACCGCTGAATATTGCGTTAGTGGTATTAGCATTACTGTTGCTTGCTGCTGGTGGCTATTGGTGGATGTATAATCAACCAAGCCCTGATGATAAAGCGCAGCAAATTGCTGGTAGTTTAGAGCAAACGGCTATTCCAACTTTTGAAGATTCAGGAATCAGTGCTGCGCAGTCTTCACTACAATCTGTGACTGATGACACTAGCAGTAGCCTTGATGGCTCTGGCGCGATTGATGATTCTGATTCATTACCGCCAGCAGTAACGGAAGAAGTGGCGAGCGTTGGCAGTGATGATAATCAACAGAGAGTGGTGATTGAGTCGAATGTGGTCGATGCATTGCTTGAAGGTAAAGCTGATTCAGCAGACACAAAAGCGATTGATGATGTTATAGGCGTTGAGAAGCAAGACGCCACTGATGAAACCAGCTCACCCCTAATAAAAGTCGTAAAACCAAATCAAGGTATGACGCAAACTTCTGCTCGGTCAGGAGAAGACGGTGCGAAGCAGCCTGTGGTTAAGTTTTCATTTGCTCGCGAAGAATTAAAAGCACTATCACCAAGAGCCTATACACTGCAGCTTGCTGCTATGACGTCACTGGAGGATGTACAAGCCTTCCTCGATGAGCATCAGCTGAATAATCAAGTACGAATTTATCCTACCGTTCGCAATGACACCGAGTGGTATATCATCACATACCAAGATTATCCGACAATTCAAATGGCTCGCGATGCCGTTGCAAGCTTGCCTGATTCGGTTAAGTCGGTGAGTCCTTGGGCAAAATCACTCCGTCAGGTTCATCGCGAAATTGATCGCGTGAAATAAACCTGAGCTTCGCTGAAAAATATGTTACATTCCGCAGCCTTAATTTTTGGTCGATAGATAGAGCAGTAGATGAAAAAGCAACGAGCCTTTCTTAAATGGGCAGGAGGAAAATACGGACTGGTTGAAGACATCCAACGTCATTTACCGCCGGCTCGAAAGCTAGTTGAACCTTTTGTTGGCGCGGGCTCAGTTTTTCTGAATACCGACTATGACCATTACCTACTGGCAGATATCAATCCAGATCTGATCAATCTGTACAACCTACTGAAAGAACGCCCGGAAGAGTACATCTCTGAAGCGAAGCGTTGGTTTGTCGCTGAGAACAACCGTAAAGAAGCTTACTTACACATTCGCGCTGAGTTTAATAAAACCGATGACGTGATGTACCGCTCTTTAGCGTTTTTGTACATGAACCGCTTTGGTTTTAATGGTCTATGCCGTTACAACAAAAAAGGCGGTTTTAACGTTCCGTTCGGTTCATATAAAAAGCCTTACTTCCCAGAGGCGGAATTGGAGTTTTTTGCCGAAAAAGCCAAGAAAGCCACGTTCGTTTGTGAAGGTTATCCAGAAACTTTTCGTCGAGCACGTAAGGGGAGTGTGGTGTATTGCGACCCTCCTTATGCACCGCTTTCAAACACGGCAAATTTCACCTCATACGCAGGTAATGGTTTCACGTTGGATGATCAGGCTGCATTAGCCGACATTGCTGAAAGAACGGCGACTGAGCGTGGTATTCCGGTTTTGATTTCTAACCACGACACTACGCTGACGCGTCGGTTGTATCACGGTGCGGATCTCAATGTAGTAAAAGTGAAGCGCACCATTAGCCGCAATGGCAGTGGTCGTAATAAAGTCGATGAGCTGCTTGCGCTTTTTCATGCCCCTGAGATGGATCAACCAAGCTCTTAGTTCTCACACTATTAAATCTAAATAGTGGATCTCCCCACAGGCTTCGGTAGAATTGCGCGCAGATTGTTTGCTCATTACTACTGAGGTCAGGTATGAAAGATTTTCTTATTGCTCCATCCATTTTATCGGCAGATTTTGCTCGTCTCGGTGAAGATGTCGAGAAAGTACTCTCAGCGGGTGCGGATGTGGTGCATTTCGACGTTATGGATAACCACTATGTACCAAACCTGACTTTTGGTGCACCTGTGTGTAAAGCACTACGCGATTACGGCATCACCGCACCAATCGATGTTCACCTAATGGTGAAACCGGTTGACCGCATTATTCCTGATTTCGCAAAAGCGGGTGCGTCGATGATTACATTCCATGTGGAAGCTTCTGATCATGTAGACCGAACACTGCAGTTAATTAAAGAGCACGGCTGTCAGGCTGGTGTGGTACTAAATCCAGCAACGCCACTTGCGAGCCTTGAGTTCATCATGGACAAAGTCGACATGATTCTACTGATGTCGGTTAACCCTGGCTTTGGTGGTCAATCATTCATTCCTCACACGCTAGATAAACTGCGTGCAGTTCGTAAGATGATCGATGAGTCTGGTCGCGATATCCGTTTAGAAATTGATGGCGGTGTGAAGGTTGACAACATTCGTGAAATCGCAGAAGCGGGCGCAGACATGTTTGTTGCAGGCTCGGCGATTTTCGGTCAGCCAGATTACAAACAAGTGATCGACCAAATGCGCACGGAACTGGCTGAAGTAAAATAAGTCCCGATATACGCGCGATAATGCCCTGATTTTAAAGGCTGTCACTTTATTGGCAGCCTTTGTTATTTCTAGCGTTGGATGAAATAAAATATCCCCTGCGTTGAGCAAATAATCACTTGCCTATTTTGCGCCCTTTCTGTACTATTCGTGCTCCTTAAACTCAGTCAATTATCTTTAGTTCCTTGCTTCCTCTGGACGACTGAGCCATTTGTGGAAGCTGAATAATCCGTAAGGAGCAACCAATGCGTCATTACGAAATCGTATTCATGGTGCACCCAGATCAAAGCGAGCAAGTTGCTGGCATGATCGAGCGTTACACTGGTTCAATCACTGAAGCTGGCGGTAAAATCCACCGTCTAGAAGACTGGGGCCGTCGTCAACTGGCTTACCCAATCAACAAGCTTCACAAAGCTCACTACGTTCTTATGAACGTTGAAGCTGACCAAGCTGTAATTGATGAGCTAGAAACTGCTTTCCGTTTCAACGATGCAGTTCTACGTAACATGATCATGCGTACTAAAGCAGCGATCACTGAGCAATCTATCATGCTTAAGCAAAAAGAAGAGCGTGCTCCACGTCGTGAAGAGCGTTCTGAAGCTAAGCCTGAAGCTAAGTCAGAAGCTGCTGAGTAAGTTTTCTTATGGCCAATCGAATGGAGCTGAGCGGCACCATAGCCAAACCGCCCATTCGTAGTAAAAGCCCTGGTGGCATTGAACACTGTCGGTTTTGGCTGGAGCATCGCTCTACTATTATCGAAGCTGACTTACCTCGACAAGTTTATTGTCGTATGCCGGTAGTCGTCAGCGGGCTTGGGTCACAAGCACTAACTCAGAATTTAGTTCAAGGCAGTAACATTAAGGTAAGTGGTTTTGTCACTTATCAAACCGGCCGAAATGGCGTGGGAAAATTAGTGTTACACGCCGACAACATTACTCAAATTTAAGATCAGGAGATAGCCCATGGCTCGTTTCTTCCGTCGTCGTAAATTCTGCCGTTTCACTGCAGAAGGCGTACAAGAGATTGATTACAAAGACGTAGCAACTCTTAAAAACTACATCACTGAAGCTGGTAAAATCGTACCTAGCCGTATCACTGGTACAAGCGCTAAGTACCAGCGTCAACTAGCACGTGCTATCAAGCGTTCACGCTACCTAGCTCTACTACCGTACACTGACAAGCATCAGTAATCGGTTCATTTTATTAAGAAAGAGGATTAAGCAATGCAAGTTATTCTACTTGATAAAATTGGTAACCTAGGTGGTCTTGGCGATACTGCAAACGTTAAATCTGGCTACGCTCGTAACTTCCTTATCCCACAAGGTAAAGCAGTTATGGCAACTAAAGCTAACGTTGAAATGTTTGAAGCTCGTCGTGCTGAACTAGAAGCTAAAGTTGCTGAGCAACTAGCTGCTGCAGAAGCTCGCGCAGAGAAAGTTAACGCTCTAGAAGCTGTAGTTATCGCTTCTAAAGCTGGTGACGAAGGCAAACTATTCGGTTCTATCGGTACTCGTGACATCGCTGATGCTATCACAGCTGCAGGCGTTGAAGTTGCTAAGAGCGAAGTTCGCCTTCCTGAAGGTGCTCTACGTACAACTGGTGAGTTCGAGATCAGCGTTCAACTTCACTCTGAAGTTTTCGCAACTGTGAACCTACAAGTTGTTGCTGCTGAGTAATTCAGTATCAAGACGAAATACTAAAAAGCACCTCTTCGGAGGTGCTTTTTTTATTTCTAAAACTGGGAGAAAAAACGGGTTAAAAAGCGAAGAGTAAATTAACGGAAAATACGCTATCCGCTTTGCTTAAGCCTTCAGGCACTTTATCGTGATACTGACGAGAGTGTGCCAGCTTCAGTGCAATATCTTCAGTAATATCATTGGTCACGCTGAGTTCACTATCGGCCCGAGTGTTACTTTTACCTGTTACCAACGTAATATCAGCCGCGAAACTCAGATTATCTAATGCGTGCCAAGTCGTATTGATATTCCCTCGAAAAATGCCTTCTCGAACGATATCGGGAAAGACAATGTCGTCATCATCTATCTCATCTAAATTTGGTTCTTGATAACGAAAACCAGGACCGACTTCTACCTCTAAAATGAAGTTTTCAGTGTAGGAAAACTGGTAACCCAAACCACCTGATAAGGTGTAGTCTTTAAAATAGGCACTGTAACGAGAATCCACCCCTTTAAAGCTGCCATACAAATACGTTTTAGGGCCTAACTTGTAGTCACTCTGTAGGGCGTAGGTGGATGAGCGTTTGTCTTCTTCACCGTCTTTGTACAAGTTGTAGTACTTCCATTCACCATTAGAACGGTGTCGACCTGACGTATATTCAGCACTCAAACGAGCATTCAGGGAACGAGAGTCCGTGTTACCTGTGTGAGCTTGATAGCCGAACTCCACCTCGGTTTTTAATGGGTCGGGCACATCAATATTTTGCTCTGGCTGTACTGATTCGTCAGCATACGATGCACTAGCGCATAGTAGGCTAAAGCTAAGTAACCAGTATCGGGACACATCAACCTCGAACGTAATTAAAAAGGAGGGGCATGATACTGATACAGATATTTTGTTGGGTCAATGGTAGGTTAATTTTTATTAGAGCTGGGCGGAAGAACCAGGCTATTACTTGTGCGGTTCGCATGTTGATTTCTTAACAAGTAATTGTCGCTTCGGGGAAGCATCTCAGTTAGGTTAAGGTTATAATCGTGGGTCAATAGTAGTTATCGAGCAAAGTCATGGCGGAAAACAGAAATCGCAAACCTTCAGACAGTCAGGTCGACGCAATCAAAGTGCCACCTCACTCACTAGAAGCCGAGCAATCAGTAATTGGTGGTCTTTTACTGGACAATGAACGTTGGGACACCGTTGCCGAACGTGTTGTAAGCAGTGATTTCTATAGTCGTCCGCATCGCCTAATTTTTGAAGGTGTAAAAACCATTCTTGAAGCGGGCAAGCCTCTCGATCTTATTACTTTATCGGAATACCTGGAGCGTCACGAGCAATTAGAAGATGTGGGCGGTTTTGCTTACCTTGCAGATTTGGCGAAAAACACGCCAAGCGCCGCTAACATTAATGCGTACGCTGATATTGTTGCCGAACGTGCGATTGTCCGTGGTTTGATCGGTGTCGCGAATGAGATTGCGGATGCGGGTTACGATCCTCAAGGTCGAAGTTCGGAAGATCTGATTGATATGGCGGAGAGCAAAGTTTTCGCCATCGCTGAGTCACGAACCAGTGAAAACGAAGGGCCACAAAATGTCGATAACATACTCGAAAAGACGTTAGAACGTATCGAGTTGTTATATAAAACGCCGCAAGATGGTGTAACGGGTGTCGACACAGGTTTCACTGACCTCAATAAGAAAACCGCAGGTTTGCAAGGTTCTGATTTGGTGATTGTCGCGGCGCGTCCATCTATGGGTAAAACGACCTTTGCGATGAACTTGTGTGAAAATGCGGCCATGCAACAAGAGAAACCTGTGCTTATTTTCTCGCTAGAGATGCCAGCCGAGCAGTTGATGATGCGTATGTTGGCCTCTTTGTCTCGCGTTGACCAAACCAAGATCCGTACGGGTCAGTTGGATGACGAAGACTGGGCGCGTATTTCTTCTACTATGGGTATCTTGATGCAGAAGAAAAACATGTACATTGATGACAGCTCCGGTCTAACTCCGACCGAAGTGCGTTCACGCGCTCGCCGTATCGCACGTGAACATGGCGGTCTGTCGATGATCATGGTCGACTACCTTCAGCTTATGCGCGTGCCTGCACTCTCTGATAACCGTACGCTGGAAATCGCGGAGATTTCGCGCTCTCTGAAAGCGCTGGCAAAAGAGCTCAATGTGCCCGTCGTGGCGCTGTCTCAGCTTAACCGTTCCCTAGAGCAACGTTCAGATAAACGCCCAGTAAACTCGGACTTGCGTGAGTCGGGCTCTATCGAGCAGGATGCCGACTTGATCATGTTCATCTACCGTGACGAGGTGTATCACCCAGATAGCCCATACAAAGGTACGGCAGAAATAATCATTGGTAAGCAACGTAACGGTCCTATCGGCTCTGTGCGTCTCACCTTCCAAGGTCAACACTCGCGCTTTGACAACTACGCGGGTCCTGCATTCGATATTGATGATGAGTAACCCCATGAGCTATATGAAAGCGGCCAAGGCGTGCATTGATTTGTCTGCGTTGCAGCACAACTTACAGCGCGTGAAAGCGCAAGCGCCCCAAAGTAAAGTGATGGCTGTAGTGAAGGCCAATGGCTATGGTCACGGATTACGTCACGTTGCAAAACATGCCAACCATGCGGATGCCTTTGGTGTTGCGCGCATTGAAGAAGCGTTGCAACTGCGCGCTTGTGGCGTGGTAAAGCCGATTCTATTGCTAGAAGGTTTTTACTCTCCAGGTGACTTACCTGTTCTTGTGACGAACAACATCCAAACCGTGGTGCATTGTGAAGAGCAGCTTATCGCTTTGGAGCAAGCCGACCTTGAAACTCCGGTTGTCGTGTGGCTTAAGATTGACAGTGGGATGCACCGTCTTGGCGTTCGCCCTGAGCAATATGATGAGTTTGTCACGCGGTTGAAAGAGTGTCCAAATGTAGCCAAGCCGTTACGTTACATGAGTCACTTTGGATGTGCAGATGAGCTGGATAGCCATATCACTCCCCAACAGATTGAGCTGTTTAAGTCGTTGACCTCTGGTTGTCAGGGGGAGCGTTCACTTGCGGCATCTGCGGGGTTGTTGGCATGGCCTCAAAGCCATTTGGATTGGGTTCGTCCGGGCATCATCATGTATGGTGTATCGCCATTTGATGACAAGACCGCACAAGATCTGGGGTATCAACCCGTGATGACACTTAAATCCCATCTTATTGCGGTACGTGAAGTTAAGAAGGGCGAAAGTGTTGGCTACGGCGGTATGTGGACCAGTAAGCGAGATACAAAAGTCGGTGTCATCGCTGTAGGGTATGGCGACGGTTACCCAAGAAGTGCCCCGAACGGCACGCCGGTTTGGGTAAATGGTCGTAAAGTACCTATCGCAGGTCGAGTTTCCATGGATATGCTGACGGTCGATTTGGGACCAGATGCAACGGATAAAGTCAGCGACGAAGCGATTCTTTGGGGGAAAGAGCTCCCAGTAGAAGAAGTGGCGGGTCACATTGGTACCATTGCGTATGAACTCGTGACTAAGCTAACGCCTCGCGTCGAGATGGAGTACTCAAAATAAACAGCGAAAGGCTAACCTAAGGTTAGCCTTTGTTTTATCTACTCACCGTTAATCGTAGCAATAACGCGGCGGCCGCCGCCATAGTCTCGGTGCTCACCTAAGTAAATGCCCTGCCATGTTCCTAAAGCTAATCGACCATTTTGGATTGGTATCGTCACACTACTGCCAAGTAGGGATGCTTTAATGTGTGCTGGCATGTCGTCATCCCCCTCATAGGTGTGCTGATAATAAGGAGCACGCTCTGGCACAAACTTATTGAAGTGCGCTTCCATATCCATACGCACGGTTGGATCAGCATTCTCATTTAAGGTCAAACTGGCGGAGGTATGTTGAATAAATAGGTGTAATAAACCTACCGAAAGCTCGTTTATTTGTGGTAATTGTTGTTCAATTTCATCAGTTATTAGGTGAAAACCGCGGCTTCTCGCTTTTAATTGCAGTGTTTTTTGTGCCCACATACGTGTTCCTTTGGAAATTTATAAATTGGCGTCTATCCTATTCCAATTAGAGCCTGTCATTAGTAAGTGATATGATTCTTGTCATCGTAAATGAATTGTTCATTTTCAGGGCAGGGAACGTGACCTAACTCAATGTGAGTGTAAATACTCTCAGTCATAATTGGCACCTGAAAAAAAATTACAAAGACTTGTTTTGTGGCAATTCGCCCAAACATCTAATTAATATTCTATTTGCTAAATCGGGGATTCCACAGTTTTCGCTAGACTGTAAGGAATGGAACCTACTGTAACATCGGGATAAAGACCATGTTGAAAAATATCAATCCAACGCAAACACAAGCTTGGAAAGCGCTAACTGCGCATTTCGAATCTGCACAAGATATGGATCTTAAAGAGTTATTTGCTCAAGACGCAGCGCGTTTCGACAAATACTCTGCACGTTTCGGCTCAGACATCCTAGTCGATTACTCAAAGAACCTCATCAATGAGGAAACTCTGAAGCACCTGTTCGCTCTTGCGAACGAGACTGAGCTGAAATCTGCAATTGAAGCGATGTTCAGTGGTGAAGCGATCAACCAAACAGAAGGTCGCGCTGTTCTTCACACTGCACTACGTAACCGCGCGAATACACCAGTAATGGTAGACGGCGAAGACGTAATGCCAGCAGTGAACGCGGTTCTAGAAAAAATGAAATCATTCACTGAACGCGTTATCGGCGGTGAGTGGAAAGGTTACACAGGTAAAGCAATTACAGATATCGTGAACATCGGTATCGGTGGTTCTGACCTTGGTCCTTACATGGTGACGGAAGCTCTAGCACCATACAAAAATCATCTAAACCTTCACTTCGTATCTAACGTTGATGGTACTCACATCGTTGAAACGTTGAAGAAAGTTAACCCAGAAACGACGCTATTCTTGATCGCGTCTAAGACGTTCACAACGCAAGAAACCATGACTAACGCGCACACTGCTCGTGATTGGTTCTTAGAGTCAGCGGGCGATCAAGCGCACGTGGCTAAGCACTTTGCTGCGCTTTCAACGAACGCGACAGCCGTGTCTGAATTCGGTATTGATACCGCGAACATGTTCGAATTCTGGGACTGGGTTGGTGGCCGTTACTCACTATGGTCTGCAATCGGTCTATCAATCGCATTAGCGGTAGGTTACGACAACTTCGTTGAGCTGCTTGAAGGTGCTCACGAGATGGACAAGCACTTCGTATCAACAGACCTAGAAAGCAACATCCCTGTGATCCTTGCGCTTATCGGTATTTGGTACAACAACTTCCACGGTGCGGAATCAGAAGCTATCTTACCTTACGATCAGTACATGCACCGTTTCGCGGCGTACTTCCAACAAGGTAACATGGAATCAAACGGTAAATACGTTGACCGTGAAGGCAATGCCGTGACTTACCAAACGGGCCCTGTTATTTGGGGTGAACCAGGTACCAACGGTCAGCACGCGTTCTACCAACTGATTCACCAAGGCACTAAGCTGATCCCATGTGACTTCATTGCACCTGCAATCAGCCACAACCCAGCTAGCGATCATCACCAAAAACTGATGTCCAACTTCTTTGCGCAAACTGAAGCACTAGCGTTTGGTAAGAGTGAAGAAACAGTGAAAGAAGAGTTGGTGAAAGCAGGTAAGAACGCTGAAGAAGTGGCAGCGATCGCGCCATTCAAAGTGTTTGAAGGTAACCGTCCAACAAACTCTATCCTAGTGAAGCAAATCACGCCTCGTACGCTAGGTAACTTGATCGCAATGTACGAACACAAAATTTTCGTACAAGGTGTTATCTGGAATATCTTCAGCTTTGACCAATGGGGCGTGGAGCTAGGTAAACAACTGGCTAACCAAATCCTACCTGAGCTTGCAGACGAGTCTCAAATCAGCTCGCACGACAGCTCAACAAATGGTCTAATCAACGCATTTAAAGCGTTCAAAGCTTAATGTTTGAATAGATAAAGAAAAGGTCAGCAAGTGCTGACCTTTTTTATTGCCTGAGGCAGAAACAAAATAGGTTGGCCAGTGCCAACCTATTTTTTCTCTTTTATTCGAAGCAGATTTCGATAAAGGCATTTCCCCACTGGGAAGAGAAAGGCATGATGATGATTGAGCCCTCACATTTGTGGCGAATGGTATGGCCTCGGCCAGAAACCACTACCGGTGTTGCCATATCAAAATCAAAACCACTTTCCGCCAGAATGCGTTTCGCACCACCAGTAACCATATTGGTGATCTCACCCACCATATCGGTGACCTCTTCATTGAGTCCATTTGGACGCTCACCAAGCATGTTCTGCATGATTTCTAGAGCTAGCGCTTCATCAAAGGTAATCGACATTGAACCACGAGTTTGTGGACCTACCATGCCAATCAGACCAGAAACGTCACCTCGTGCGATCTCATCTTTTTTGATTCGCGGTTTTTGTGGCTTCAGCTCAAGAGAAGCCATGGTTTTTAGCACGTTCATTAAAGAAGCTAAAAACGGGTTTACAAATTCAGCGCGCATAACGTTCTTCTATACTTTTTCTTTCGTCTCGGAGGAACAGGCCTGGCATTCACCATGAGTTTCAATAACTTGGTTGGTCAGTTTGAATCCATGCTTCTCGGCGTTTTCGGCTAACAAGGATATCAGCGTCTCATCTTCGAGTTCAACGACATCACCACATTTATCGCAAATTAGTAATTGGAAAAAGTGCTGCTGAGTATTGAAAGAACAACAAGTAATAAAGCTATTTGTCGATTCCACTCGGTGGATGAAGCCTTGCTCTAGGAGAAAATCTAATGCTCGATAAACAGTGGGAGGCTTAGCCTGAGGCTCACTCTCTTTTAGTTGCTCCAATAGCTCATACGCACTTGAGGCGCGGCGATTAGAACAAATGAGTTCAAATACGCGTCGGCGTTGCGGAGTCAATCGTACTCCACGCTCTGCGCAGATACTTTCAATTTGTTCAATGATTGTTGGGTTCAAACCTTTCACCATAACTATCGGACGTGCTCTATGATAAATCATTTCTATACGAAGTTCGTTTAGAAATGCTTCATTTTACCCACTATCAGAACGAAAATCATGAATTAAAGCAAGTCGGTGGTGGTGTGAAGTCGGAATAGTCATCACAGAATGAATCAACGAGTGACGAATTCGTATTACTGCTGCATATTCTTAAGCATTTGGCTAGCCAGCCAACCAAATCATTCTCGCTGAAACTAGCACCTAGAGGTGCTTGGGTATACAATACCCGACTTATTTTTTGAGCGTACTGCTGCGCTCGACCTTGGCAACATAAAAACGGGTGTTTATATCATGACTCATTCTTGCAGGCTCTCCGTAGCACCAATGCTCGACTGGACCGATCGTCATTGTCGCTACTTCCATCGCTTAATGACCAAAGAAACCCTGCTGTACACTGAAATGGTGACGACAGGTGCGATCATTCATGGAAAAGGAGATTTCCTGGCTTACAACGAAGAAGAGCATCCGTTGGCCCTTCAGTTGGGTGGTTCAAACCCAGAAGACTTGGCAAAGTGTGCCAAACTGGCTCAAGAGCGTGGCTATGATGAGGTTAACCTCAATGTGGGTTGCCCGTCTGACCGTGTACAAAACGGTCGCTTTGGTGCTTGCCTAATGGCGGAACCACAGTTGGTTGCGGATTGTGTCGCTGCAATGAAGGACGTGGTTGATATTCCTGTGACAGTCAAGACTCGTATTGGTATTGATGATCAAGATTCTTACGAGTTCCTAACGGATTTCATTTCTATTGTTTCAGAAAAGGGTGGCTGTGAGCAGTTCACTATCCATGCTCGTAAAGCTTGGTTAAGTGGTTTAAGCCCAAAAGAAAACCGCGAGATCCCACCATTGGATTACCCACGCGCTTACCAATTGAAGCAAGACTTCTCACACCTAACGATTGCGATTAACGGTGGCGTGAAATCATTAGAAGAAGCAAAAGCACATCTTCAGCATCTTGACGGTGTGATGATTGGTCGTGAAGCATACCAAAGCCCATATTTACTGGCATCGGTAGACCAAGAGTTGTTTGGCTCTAATGCTCCAGTGAAGAAACGCAGCGAAATTGTTGAAGAGATGTATCCATACATTGAAGCGCAATTAGCGAAAGGTGCGTACCTTGGTCATATTACCCGCCACATGTTAGGTTTGTTCCAAAGCATGCCCGGTGCTCGTCAATGGCGTCGTCATATCAGTGAAAATGCGCACAAACCAGGTTCTGGTCTAGAAGTGCTGCAAGACGCGTTAGCGAAGATTCCAAAAGAATTGAATGTGTAAAATTCACCAGTGGTTGGCTAAAATTACCAACTAAAGAACAAGTAAGCCAGAGTGCAGAAATGCCTCTGGCTTTATTTTTGAATAAAAATCATTGTGTTATCGTTATCTTGGTAAGTTGGTATGGAAACTGCTCTGTTTATTAAAAACAAATGGAGAAGTGATTATGTTGGAGCTAATCTTTATTTTAGTCTTTGCGGCGACCCTATTGGTTACCGGTATCACAATGATGACCGTATTCGCAGCAACCGGTATTGCGTTAGTTGTGATGTTTTTACTGGGAATGGTCGGAGCGGTACTCAAACTATTGCCATGGTTAATCGTGATTGCATTGGGTGTTTGGTTCTTCAAGAATTACGTTGCCCAGCCCCGCTATAAATAACGAGTGACATGATTTAGTTGATAGAGAGACGTGAGAGTATGGTATATTTCCTCTCACGTCTTCAACGTGAACATCAGCTATCTCGGAGTACACACTACATGACAAATAAAGCGACCATCGCTTTAACAGCATTATCGTTGGCAGTATCTTTTCCTGTTTTTGCAGAATATTCTGTATCGACGAAAGTCGGCGCAGAGATCTGGGCTGCTGACACTAAAGTAAATGAAGTAAGACGAGATAGCAGCACAACAGGCGCATTTTACGCGGCGATTGAACATGATGTTAAATACGTTCCTAATGCGCGCCTTCGTTACTCAAGTGTTGATGCGGATTACATGGGGTTCGATAAGCTCGATTTCACCATGTACTACCAAGTTCTGGAGCATGATTTATTGCATTTTGATGCGGGTGTTACATTCAGTAATTTAAGTGACACTAAATACATTGATGCTGGCTCAAACAAGCGTATAGAAGAGTTTGATGAGCTGATTTGGGCTTGGTACGGTTACGCAGAGATTCAAGTTCCGGACACAAATTTTGATGTGATTGGTGAGATAAACTTTGGTGACAACAAAGGTATCAAAAGCACTGATTTCATGGCCGGTGTTCAATACCATGTACCGCTCGAAAAAGCTCAACTGGCTTTTCGTGGTGGTTACCGCGTGATTGATTTGGAGTCCGAGAAATTCATGTCGGATCTAGGGAAAGAGTTTATTTTTGCTAACGGCTTTTTTGTGAGTGCAGAATACGCATTCTAAATGCAGCCAGATTAGATACTCGATTTTTTAAAACGTCGCTTTATAAGCGGCGTTTTTTTATATCACTTCATTATATCCAATCGAATTTTCTGCCTATTTTGCTGACTTAGACCATGCTTACCTAGGAGCAATGTGAAAGTTAAAGCAGGGATAGCGATGACAATAAACGAACTAAGACATCTATTCCGTGAAAACCAGCTTGTCGAAGCGATTATTGAACCTGCAATCCAAGAGGGTGGCTGGGTTGTGGAGTTCAGACATGCGCGCGGTGGTTTTGTTTTTCTGACGGACAGTCATGGTGAAGAATGTCTTTATGAAGATTTGGATGCAGCGTCAAAATCGGCAATGGCAGTAGGCTTTCAACAAGTCCGCATTGAAGATCGATGAGCAAAAAATAAGCCGTTCTTACTTCCAAAAAGTTATAAAACATTCACTTCTATTCTTTCTTGTTATTAAGGAGAGTGGGTACTCTATCGTCACGCAATGAATAGGGATGTCGTGATAATGTCTTTTCAAAAGAATGAGTATTCTCACAAGAATGTGTCTGAAGATAATAATGGGCAAGGAGGAAATCCTCCAATCGCAAGCCCTCTGAATGACCAACAAATTAGCTCACTCCAACAAACTGTCTCTGAGTTGTCTTCACAGCAACTTGCTTGGGTCAGTGGGTATTTTTGGGGATTAGCTCAAAATCAACCAAATACAGCGGTAACGCCAATTGCACAAGCGACGGCAGCCGTATCAGCGAAGCCTGCAGGTAAGTTGAGTATTATTTTTGCTTCCCAAACTGGCAACGCTAAAGGCGTTGCTGAAGCTCTAGAACAGGAAGCAAAAGCAGAAGGAATTGCTGTCGAACTTTTTGATGCAAGTGATTACAAAGGTAAAAACTTAGCCAAAGAAACACATGTCATTATTGTGGCATCGACGAATGGCGAAGGCGAAGCACCAGATAACGCTATAGAGCTACACGAGTTTTTGCAATCTAAGAAAGCTCCTAAGCTGTCAAACCTTCAATATGGCGTTATTGCTCTGGGTGACTCGAGCTACGAATTCTTCTGCCAAACCGGTAAAGACTTCGACGCTTACCTATCAAAGTTAGGCGCGACCCCATTTATCGATCGTCTTGATTGCGATGTGGATTATGAAGCACCAGCAGCTGAATGGCGTAAGAATGCGTTAGGTAAGGTAAAAGATACGCTTTCTTCTGGCACTGAAGCGGATGTGGTTCAACTTCCTGTGGGTCAGGCGGCGACTGCGCACTCTCCTTACAATAAACAAAACCCATACACAGCGACGTTACTGACCAGTCAAAAAATCACGGGTCGTGATTCTGGAAAGGATGTTCGTCATATAGAAATTGACTTGGAAGGTTCGGGGTTAACGTATCAGCCTGGTGATGCGCTAGGTGTGTGGTTTGAAAATAGTTCAGAACTTGCTAATGCCATTCTTGGTAAGGTCGGTTTGTCTGGGGTTGAAACCGTTGATGTTGATGGCGAAAGCTTGTCAATCCATAGTGCTCTCGTGAGTAAATATGAAATCACAACATCTAACCCTCAGCTCATTACAAAGTTTGCCGAGTTATCCGGTAGCAAGAAGCTACAAAAGCTGGTTGACGATAAAGATAAACTTCGCGAGTACTCTGCCAATACTCAAATTGTTGATGTATTGGCAGAGAAGAAAACCAAGTTAACCGCAGATGAGTTGATTAGTTTGCTTCGTCGTCTTACTCCTCGCCTTTACTCTATTGCATCAAGCCAAGAAGAGGTCGATGAAGAAGTACACCTAACGGTTGCTTTGGTTGAGTACGAACAAAACGACGAAAAACGATATGGTGGTGCGTCGAGCTTCTTAGCACAGCGTCTCGAAGAGGGAGATGAAGTTAAAGTATTTGTTGAGCATAACAACAACTTTAAACTGCCGGAAGATGATAGCACTCCAATTATCATGGTTGGTCCAGGCACAGGGATCGCACCATTCCGTAGCTTTATTCAGGAACGTGAAAACCGCGATGCTGAAGGCAAAAACTGGTTGTTCTTTGGTGATCGTACTTTCACTCAAGACTTCTTATACCAAGTTGAATGGCAAAAGTACCTCAAGTCAGGAGTACTAAGCCGATTGGATGTTGCTTTTAGTCGTGACCAAGTAGAAAAAGTTTACGTACAACATCGCATCTTAGAAAACGCCGCTCAAGTGTGGCAGTGGATCCAAGAAGGCGCTTATATCTATGTCTGCGGTGATGCCACTCGTATGGCAAAAGATGTGCACGACGCACTGGTTATCGTTGCTGAACAAGAAGGCAAGATGCCGCGTGACGATGCGGAACAATTTATTAATGACCTACGTAAAGCGAAACGTTATCAGAGGGATGTGTACTAATGACTTTTTCTACGGACAATAATAA
Organism: Vibrio sp. T13N; assembly: GCF_032970445.1. Classification (NCBI taxonomy): domain Bacteria; kingdom Pseudomonadati; phylum Pseudomonadota; class Gammaproteobacteria; order Vibrionales; family Vibrionaceae; genus Vibrio; species Vibrio sp. T13N. The sequence continues at coordinate 3,099 of NZ_JAWJYE010000019.1, read as the reverse complement.
GCAGGTTGTATTAGGTGAAGAGTTAGGGCCGCTATCTGATAACGAGCGCCTGAAGCGAGAAAGTAACTTATTACGTGGCACCATTGAGCAAGATTTACAGGACCGTATTACTGGTGGCTTTACTGCCGACAATTTCCAGTTAATTCGTTTCCACGGTATGTATCAGCAAGACGATCGTGATATCCGCAATGAACGCACAAAGCAAAAGCTAGAGCCATTGCATAACGTGATGCTTCGTGCTCGTATGCCTGGAGGCATCATCACGCCAACGCAATGGTTAGCGATCGACAAGTTCGCAACGGAGCACTCTTTATATGGAAGTATTCGTCTGACAACTCGCCAAACGTTCCAGTTTCATGGGGTATTAAAACCGAATATTAAGTTGATGCATCAAACGCTCAACAGTATTGGCATTGATTCGATTGCAACCGCGGGTGATGTAAACCGAAACGTGTTGTGTACCACTAACCCAGTGGAGTCAGAGTTACACCAAGAAGCTTACGAATGGGCGAAGAAGATCAGTGAGCATCTATTACCAAAGACGCGCGCTTATGCAGAGATTTGGCTGGACGGTGAGAAAGTAGAAAGCACTGAAGAAGATGAACCTATTCTAGGCAAGAACTACTTACCACGTAAGTTTAAAACCACGGTGGTGATCCCACCGCAAAATGACGTAGACGTTCATGCCAATGATCTTAACTTCGTAGCAATTGCGGATAACGGCAAGTTGGTAGGCTTTAACGTTTTAGTTGGCGGCGGCCTAGCGATGACACATGGTGATACGTCAACTTATCCGCGCCGCGCTGACGACTTAGGTTTCATCCCATTAGAGAAAACGCTTGATGTTGCAGCGGCGGTGGTTACCACTCAGCGTGATTGGGGTAATCGCTCAAACCGTAAGAATGCCAAAACCAAATACACACTTGACCGTGTAGGTACTGATGTCTTTAAAGCCGAAGTCGAAAAGCGAGCAGGCATTCAGTTTGAAGCAAGCCGCCCGTACGAGTTTACTGAGCGTGGTGACCGTATTGGTTGGGTAGAAGGAATTGATGGTAAATATCATTTAGCGCTTTTCATCGAAAACGGTCGCTTATTAGACTTTCCAGGTAAACCACTTAAGACGGGTGTTGCTGAAATTGCCAAAATCCATAAAGGCGATTTCCGTATGACTGCCAACCAGAACTTAATTGTTGCGGGGGTACCTAAAAGCGAAAAAGCGAAGATCGAAAAGATCGCTCGTGAACATGGCTTGATGGATGACAATATCAGTGAGCAGCGCAAAAATTCAATGGCGTGTGTTGCCTTTCCAACGTGTCCGTTAGCAATGGCAGAGGCAGAGCGTTTTCTTCCTCAGTTTGTTACTGATGTGGAGGGGATTTTGGAAAAGCACAACCTACCAGAAAATGACAACATCATTTTGCGTGTAACTGGATGTCCAAACGGTTGTGGTCGCGCCATGTTGGCTGAAATTGGTTTAGTTGGTAAAGCGCCAGGTCGTTACAACCTACATTTAGGTGGTAACCGTGCTGGTACTCGAGTACCAAAAATGTACAAAGAGAACATCACGGATAAGCAAATCTTAGAAGAGATTGATCTGCTGGTGGCTCGATGGTCGAAAGAGCGTGAAGAAGGCGAAGCCTTCGGCGATTTCACAATTCGTGCTGGTATTATCCAAGAAGTGCTCGTATCAAAGAGGGACTTTCATGCTTGATTCTGTAGCATCCAGGCTTGAGCTTACAGAGTTATTGACATTAACAAAGACGGAGCAAATCCTCCGTCTTGCTCAAATTAATGTCGAGCTCGAAAAGCTTTCGGCACAAGATAGAGTAAAGTGGGCTTTAGAAAATCTAGAGGGCGAGTTTGCGGTTTCTTCTAGTTTTGGTATTCAAGCCGCGGTTATGCTTCATTTAGTGACTCAAGTCAAAGCGGATATCCCCGTCATTCTAACCGATACAGGATACCTGTTTGCTGAAACCTATCAATTCATTGATGAGCTGACAGATGCTCTCAACCTAAACTTAAAAGTTTATCGAGCGAAAGAAAGTGCGAATTGGCAAGAGGCTCGATATGGAAAGTTATGGGAGCAGGGTGTAGAGGGAATTGAAAAATACAACAAGCTCAATAAAGTGGAGCCAATGCGTCGAGCGCTAAAAGAGCTTAATGTTGGAACGTGGTTCTCTGGACTGCGTCGAGAGCAAAGTAAATCTCGTGCAGGTTTACCGATTCTATCAATTCAGAACGGTGTGTTTAAATTTCTACCAGTAATTGATTGGACTAATAAAGACGTTCATTACTACTTAGAACAACACGGCCTTAAATACCACCCATTGTGGGATGAAGGTTACCTTTCAGTTGGTGATACACATACCACTCGTAAATGGGAGCCGGGAATGTCAGAGGAAGAAACTCGATTCTTTGGCTTAAAGCGAGAATGTGGCCTACACGAAGATGATGGTTCTGAACAAGATGGGTCTGGCATATAGCCATAATGCTCTTTAAATAGAGTTTAGGTTAAGTTTAATAAAGATAGCTGCAATAAAGCAGCTTTCTTTATTTATGGTACTTGAAAAACACGTCTCAAAGAACAACTCTGTGGATAAGTTGTGTGAGAGTTTGGGGTAAAGTTGAATAAATAAAGCTTTGATCGAAAACTCATCGTTTAACCATTATTTTTGCAATTTTTGAAAAATAACACTTGCCAATGTGAGCGCGATCTCTATAATGCCTCCTCGTCGACAGGGCAAGGCCTCACAAGGGTTTAAGCGAAGTTGATAAGGCTGAAAAGAAAAACGAAATAATTTGAAGAAAGTGTTTGACACAATAAATTATCTCGCTAGAATGGCCGCCTCTTCCGAAGTGATGTCAATCACAAAGAAGAGTTGCTCTTTAACAATATAGACCTATCAATCTGTGTGGGCACTCGTTGATGATAATCCAATTAGAAGCTTCGGCTTCAAATTAGGTTTCAATGAAACGAAGTGACCATTGAATCTTCGGATTCAGCACAGTCAATTCAAACATTACTTTATGTAATGTTCAGTATTCATTGAGCCCAACAAAATCTTAAATTGAAGAGTTTGATCATGGCTCAGATTGAAC
>NZ_JAWJYE010000018.1:0-54408 GCF_032970445.1 Vibrio sp. T13N | reverse complement strand
GACTACGACGTTGATAGGCAGGGTGTGTAAGCGTTGTGAGGCGTTGAGCTAACCTGTACTAATTGCCCGTGAGGCTTAACCATACAACACCCAAGGGGTTTTGATGGACTCAATGAAAGAACGTTGAATGTGTAGTAACGAGAATTAAGAAACAGCTTTCCGAATTATTCGATTTGCAAGCAAATCTCACCCTAAAGGGCCGCACTAAAGTGCGTTTGAATTTGCGAGCAAATTGATAAAGAATTTGCTTGGCGACCATAGCGTTTTGGACCCACCTGATTTCCATGCCGAACTCAGAAGTGAAACGAAATAGCGCCGATGGTAGTGTGGGGCTTCCCCATGTGAGAGTAGGACATCGCCAGGCTTTAAATATCGTTATTTGCATAGACAAGTAACAACATCATCAGTGTACTAATCTGTTGATGACAATTTGTGGAGAGATGGCTGAGTGGTTGAAAGCACCGGTCTTGAAAACCGGCATACGTTAATAGCGTATCTAGGGTTCAAATCCCTATCTCTCCGCCACTATTCAGAAGCCTCGCTAGAAATAGCGAGGCTTTCTTCGTTTCTGACGCTTGGAAATTTGTTAGGGACTGGACTTAATCCCTTAGTCGAACGTATCCCTGCACTATGTCACTTGAGAAGCCTTGCTTTAAGCGCGTTCTCGCTATCCACGGGTTGTGCTGCGACAGAAGTTCATAACTTTATCTTCTAACGAGAACCATCAAGTCTGAGTATTGGCATTCCTACCTCTAAGGGTGAAGTGTTTCTGTTAACAAGAGACTTGTCTTTACTCTTTACTCTATGTTACGTGCGTTAGCGATCTTAGTGTTACCTAATGGCTATTCGCTATCTTGCCCTAGTTGGTACAATAAATACGCTCTAAGCATTGTATAGGACAGTCCTTCATTGAAGAGAATGGAGAGTATCGGAGCTTATGTACCTATTTTTGCTTCCTGCACTATTTCAAGTTACCTGTATTTTGTTAGTAGAGCTCCTTCCTAGAAACTTATATTTGGTTGTTCACCTTGAAGAAAGTGTGCAAGCTATTTTTTTAGAGGATTTTAGTGGGCTTAATGGAGTGCTGCTGGAAGCGATGAGGCTCTCAATGAGGTTTAGGCGATTGAAGGGCATTAGCTCTAGTGGATATTGCAGGTTTGTGTAGTGTTGATGAGTGACAGGCAATAAAAAAGCCGACAGTAAACTGTCGGCTTGGTTAGATGACTGCTAATTAGTCGTTCTGAACTAGCGTGAGAGCTTTACGAGAGACTTCGTGAGCGGCTTTAGTTAGATTTTGTTTCTCTAGTGTATCTGCTAGGAATGCATAATCAGAGACGTCAGAGCGAAGCTTTAAGGCGATCTCAAAGTGGTCTTGGGCCTCTTGCCACTTCTCTTGACGGAAATAGAAGTGCGCTAATGCGCTATGCGCAGCGGCGTTATCTGGCTCTTTCTTCACTACTCCCTCTAAGAAAACCACGACAGGGTGGATATCTGGCAGGTTTAGATCTGGCAGTAGTTGATAAAGCTCAGGAGCCGGTTGTTTTTTCAATGCTTCTTTTAGCACAGTAAAGGCTTCAGCATCTGCTTTCCGGGCTATCAACTCACGAGCAAAACAGGCGACTAGGTGTGTGTCTTGTTTTACTTTGCGTGCAAGGCCATTCCAATGAGAGATAAGCCCTTCGCTACCTTGCTGCTGTGCCACTTCATGGAGTAAGCCGCATTGCGCCTTTTGAATCAGCTCTGCGTGTTCTTCTTCCGTGATGAGTCTTGCTTTGGTGAGTTGTGGCAAGAGGTCAATAAGAGGTTGCCACAATTTTAGCTGCATGTACGTTGTTTTCAGCAAGTTCAATACAATCGAATTACTCGCATACTGACCTTTTAACGATTGCAAAGTATCGAAAGCAGCCTCGAACTCGTTATCGCGAATAAACTGTTTAGCACGAGTTAGCTCTACTGCAAGATGAGCATTCTCTTGCTGGCTTGCTAGCTCCAGGTAGTGATCACGTTTTGCTTTATCACCTTGACCTTGTGCAGCTTCAGACGCAACTAAGTAACAAAGTAGCGGCATATCGTGATGATTCGCCCAACGAGTCACTTTTTTCTCGGCACCTTTCCAGTCTCCTTCAAGGAGTTTAATAATGCCTTCATTGGTGTATCGACGGGAATGGCGCATTTTGCGCACACTGAAGTAGTTCCATGTTGTAGAACTTGCGTAAACTAGCTTTTTAATTAGGTACTCAAGTAGAAAAAGACCTGCGAGTGCTGCGATAACGAATACGACCAATGTCGTTACGCTCATCTCGATCGTTTTCTCAGCGATGGAGATGAGTACATAGCCTTGCTGACCAGAAAATTGAGTGCCAACAAATAGTCCTGCACCTAGTACAACAAATAGGAAAATAAGACGAAACATTACTTATCCTCCATACCTGTCATCGTTGTGACTTCGCGACGTAGGCGCTCACGGATGACATCTGATAGTTGAGACTGACTTTGCAGTTTCGTTGGGTATTCCACTTGAATGTTTTGCTGGCTTAACTGGTTAACAGTTTTGTTGAACTCTTTAACGGAATTATCGCCTTGGTTGAAGAAAGCTAATGCCCATTTGTCGGCCGTTTTTAGAGACGTGGTGTAAATTTCACCTTGCTCTTGGTACACCGCTTTTATTGCGGTCTCCAATTTGGCTTTGATGTTTTCTTTTAGGTAAAAGTGTTGCTCAGGAGAAAGCAGTGGAATGACGTTACCATCGCGCGTGCGGAAGGTAATGAAGTTTTCTGAAAAGTCTTTCAGAGATGTCATTAAGTTATCTTGCCAGTTTGCAATATCTTCCGACACTTCAGTGTTCTCTACGGCTTCTGCTTCTGGGAGTAGTGCATTGGCGAGAGGTAGCTTGTCTACTTGCTGTTGCAGAGCAGTTAAGCGTAGTACCAATCCATCACGGTCAATCAGCGGGATAGTACGAAGTTTGGTGATATCGTTCGCCATTGCTTTACGTAGTTTGACGAGGCTAGGGTCATTCAGTGCTGCAATGCGTTGATCAGCACTTTCCATTAGTTGAGTTGCGCTTTCTACGTCATGTTCTAAGAACAGTTTACGACCTGCTAATTTGACGAGGTAATCGGCTTCAGCAAGTAGCCAGTCGTTTGGTCGACGACCTTTCACATCGGCAACGGCAAGCTGTAAGCTTTCAATGCTCTTCTGTTGCTGTCCCAGTACCACTTCCGCTTTGTGTGTCACGGTCGTTGCTTTCTCGATGGTTTCTTCTTGTACCCGGCTGAGCTCTTGCTTCATGGAAGCTTGAGTGCTTTCTAGCTGACTTTTTAGTTGGGCGATCTGCGCTTGGTAATCGGCTTGCTGCTGATGTAGCTTGTATGCGAGGCCACCGCCAAAAATAATCGATAAGATGATAGCGACTGTGCCTAGTTTAACTCCGCGCTTGCCTTGTTTTTCTTCAAATTCGACTTTGGCTGGCTCGGCTGTTTTTGGGGGCTCGGCCACTTTTGGCTGTTCTTTTTTAGGGGCCGCATCCTGCTGCGATGTGCTTTTTTCGGCTAGCGGTGCCGATGAGGTTTCTTCGGAAAGGTTTTTATCGTTATTTTTTTGGTCGTTATTTTTACTTGTCATGCCTATATCCTGTGTAGCTAGGGCTGGAGAGCCGCCAGTAATTCTTGGTTGGATGCGCTTCCCGTGCATCTCACCCGAGTGAACCCCCTTTGAAGTGCGATGTCAGCGATACGCTGACTGGGGATATACAACTCTTGTTGATTAAGCCAAGTCAATTGCTCTGACGTCAATTGGCTGCACAAATAATCCAGTTGCTCACCACTGGTGACGATGATCTGGTCAATTTGTAGGGTTTTCCATAGTGAGACACAGCTTACTGGATCGAATGGGATGAATTCTCTCTTGTAAGTCTCACTATAGTGAACTTTTGCGCCACGTCTCACCAATGCATCTTTGATCAGCTCTCTTCCACCGTTCCCACGAAGGATAAGAACCTGTTGTTGTGCCACATTATTGAGCTCTGGCAGTCGCAATAAATGTTCACTATCACTGACTTGGGGATAGTGTACTTTCTGTTGGGTACATTTGCTTAAATAGTGTGCTGTTTTTTGACCAACGGCAAGGTAAATGGCTTGTTTCGGCCATGATGTCTCGTTGCTGGCTATGATTTGCTGTGCACATTGCACGGCATGTCGACTAACAGCGATAACAATTTGAGCTTGATGCAGGTGTTTAGAGAGGTGCGTGTCCGTGAGATCGGCGACAATGTCGATCAGAGGATGGTGATATGCGGAAATGCCGTGCCTTTCGAGCAGAGAGCAAAGCGCGTTGCCTTGCTCTCCCGGCCGAGTGACCAACACTGCCATGATTATTCGTGATCTGCGTACAGCTTAGTTAGGATTTCACGAGCGCCGTTATCCAGTAGTTCATTGGCTAACTGCACTCCTAACGTTTCGCCGTCTTTACGATGGCCACGGATTTCACCACGAACAATTTCGCTGCCATCTGGTTCGCCAACTAATGCGCGTAGCCAAATGTTGTCGCCGTCTAGTAGGGCATAGCTGCCAATCGGTACCTGACAGCCGCCTTCTAGCGTAAGGTTCATTGCGCGCTCACACAAAACGCGGTCTACGGTGTCTTGGTGGTTAAGTGGCTCAAGCAGCTTAAGCAGTCTTTCATCGTCAAGGCGGCACTCAATACCGACAGCACCTTGGCCAACCGCAGGTAATGATTGCTCTGGCTCGATAAAGCTACGAATGCGCTCTTCAAGTTTCAATCGTTTAAGGCCAGCCGCAGCAAGAATGATTGCGTCATACTCACCCGCATCTAACTTACCAAGGCGAGTGCCCACATTACCGCGAAGCTCTTTGATGATGATGTCCGGACGATATTCTTTCAGTTGGCATTGACGGCGCAAACTGCAAGTACCAACCACGGCACCTTGAGGGAGCTCATCAATGTGGCTATAGGTATTAGAGACGAAGGCATCACGAGGGTCTTCACGTTCACAAATGGTCACGAGGCCAAGACCTTCCGGGAAATCGACGGGCACGTCCTTCATTGAGTGAACGGCAAGGTCTGCACGGCCTTCTAGCATTGCGACTTCAAGCTCTTTTACGAATAAGCCTTTGCCGCCAACTTTTGCTAGCGGTGTATCTAAAATCACGTCACCTTTGGTCACCATGGTTACTAACTCGACTTCCAAACCAGGGTGAGCGGCTTGAAGGGCGTCTTTGACAAAGTAAGCTTGCCATAAAGCAAGAGGGCTTTTTCGAGTTGCAATGCGAATAGGTGTGGATTGTGTCATGATCTTCTCAATGCTGTTTGGATTTGGGTTTATCCTACCATTCTCATCAAGAAATGCTTACTGTTAGTTCGTTATCTCTGAGAGCTATGAATGGAATTACATGACGTTATGAAAATAGTGTGACTGGATTCTCAATTAGACTAAGGACTATTATTAGTAATAGGTAATAAGAGCGACACTACCGCGCGATTAATTTTGTGACTAAAGTATGGTTTTGCATCCTGATTGGTGCGTGGGCGTGAAACTTTACCCGCACCAATAAAAGTGTTAAATTGATCACGTTTTTAGGCCATTTTGGTTTAAAACGTCAGCAGATTTTCGTGATTGTTCAACCAAGGAATTCCCCTTGCAGGCTTACACCCAAAAAATCATTCAGCGACTAGATAATTTGAATCAGCAGCGAGTTGATCGCGCGCTGGCGCTTATGAATTCGCAAAGCCAGCAAGTCTTCCACTTGATTCCTGCCTTGTTGAACTACAACCACCCTGTGATTCCTGGCTATTACGATGCCGATGTCCCGTTTGGTGTACATGGGCTGGCGCTAAATAGCATTCAACAGCAATTCATTGATGACATTCAACTCGCGATTGGTCAGCCACTTAAGACGGCAGAGAAACCGGCTATCTTGGGCTTATACACCATGGGCAGTACCTCATCAATTGGTCAAAGTACTTCTAGTGATTTAGATATTTGGGTGTGTATTTCGCCAGATATGGATTGTGACGAGCGAGAATTGCTGACCAATAAATGCTTGCTGATCACCGACTGGGCACAAAGCCAAGGGGTGGAGGCGAACTTCTTCTTAATGGATGAAGAACGCTTTAGAAGCAACCATTCTGAAGAGATGACGGGTGATAACTGTGGCTCATCTCAGCACTTACTTTTGCTTGATGAATTCTATCGTAGCGCGGTGCGTATTGCTGGACAGCGTTTATTATGGCAAATAGTGCCGCCAGAAATGGAAGAGTGTTACGACGAGTACGTTTCTCAATTGTGCAGTGAAGGTTACATTGACTGTAGTGAATGGATTGACTTTGGCAAATTGAACCGCATTCCTGCTGAAGAGTACTTCGGCTCGAACTTGTGGCAGCTATACAAAAGTATCGATTCTCCCTACAAATCGGTATTAAAAGCCATTCTGCTTGAAGCTTATTCGTGGGAATACCCGCATACGCAACTGTTAAGCATCGATACCAAGCGTCGTTTCTTTGCCCATGAGCCAGACCTTTATGGCATGGATGCATACTACTTAATGCTGGAAAAAGTAACCCGCTATTTAGAGCGAATCCAAGACGACACTCGTTTGGATTTGGTGCGCCGTTGCTTCTATCTCAAAACCCATGAAAAGTTGTCGCGTGAACCAGATGTCGGTTCAGTGGCTTGGCGCCGTGAAGCGCTGAGCGACATGATTGCAAAATGGGATTGGGATGCCAGCGTTGTTGCTGAGCTCGATGATCGCCGCAACTGGAAAGTTGAACAGGTAAAAGTGGTGCATCATGCGTTGCTGGATGCGTTGATGCAGAGCTACCGTAATTTGATTCAATTTGCGCGTCGCAACGACATTACCTCCGCTATCAGCCCGCAAGACATCAGTATTTTGGCTCGTAAGCTTTACGCCGCTTTTGAAGTATTGCCGGGCAAAGTGACGTTGCTCAACCCACAGATTTCCCCTGATTTGCATGAACCGGATTTAAGCTTCATCGAAGTGAAAGATGGTGGTGTGAACAAGTCTGGTTGGTATCTCTATAAACAACCTCTGATCGCGCACCGCATTTTGGGGCAGCCATACTTAGAACATCATGAATACTTGAGCAAGTTAGTCTCTTGGGCATTCTTTAATGGTTTAATCACCGAGTCGACTCGTTTGCACGCGGTGGTGCGTGAAGCGCAACTGGATATCGATAAGTTCTACCAAATGGTGAGCGACTTACGAAATACCTTTGCGCTGCGTAAGCGCCGTCCGACGATGCAGGCATTAGCGAGCCCATGTGAAATAAGCCAGCTAGCGATGTTCATCAACTTTGAAAATGATCCTACGTCAGAGCTTTCGGGCCGTTCACTGAAAGTGGATGTAAAAAATACCGATATCTTCAGTTTTGGTCCGGAACATAAAAACTTAGTCGGCAGTGTCGACTTGGTTTACCGTAACTCCTGGCATGAAGTGCGTACGCTGCATTTCAAAGGGGAAACGGCGATGCTGGACGCACTGAAAACCATTCTGGGCAAAATGCACCAAGACGCGTTGCCACCAGAATCGGTGGATGTGTTCTGTTATGCGAAGAACATGCGTGGTGTGATGCGTAATATGGTCTACCAGCTTTTAGCGGAATGTATCGACTTACGCTTGAAGCCAGTAGAGCAAGAAAAACGCCGCCGCTTTAAAGCGATGCGCCTCGGTAACCAAACTTACGGGCTGTTCTTTGAACGTCGTGGTGTGTCGGTGCAGAAGTTAGAAAACTCCATTGATTTCTATCGCAGCATTTCTACTAACAAACTTAAAGGCTCGCCGCTATTAATGCTCGATCGTGAGCAAGAGTATCAAATGCCAGAAGCGGTGGATGGTTTTGCCAGTGAAGGTCTGGTGCAATTCTTCTTTGAAGATAATGAAGATGGCTTCAATATTTATGTGTTGGATGAGTCAAACCAAGTTGAAGTGTATCACCAGTTTAGTGGCTCCAAAGACGAGATGATTTCGTCTGTGAACAGCTTTTACACATCCGTAAAAGATGACAGTCGTGTTGCGTCGAAATTTATCAACTTTAACCTGCCGCAGTACTACCAGATTATCCATCCTGAAGAGGGCAATGCTTATATCATCCCTTATCGTAATGATGGTTGCTCGCCGCATCGTCCGACGAAAGCGGTAAACGCGTAATTAAACCCGTATCAATAAACAAAAAGAGCACTTCGGTGCTCTTTTTGTTTTGGTGACGATTGACCAGCATTATGCCCAATCAATGGCTTCGCCCGCGTGCTTTTCACACTCTTGCTTCACCATTTCAAATAGCTCCATGCCCGTTTTTGAGCAGGTCCATTTATCTTCAATAAGTTTGAAGTGGAAACCACCAGATTTGGACGCTAGCCAGATCTCATGCATCGGCTCTTGGCGGTTAATGATGATTTGGCTGCGGTCTTCAAATTCCAATGTCATTACGTTGCCAGTGACTTCGTAATCAATGTCTGCGCCTGAATCATCGATGGATTCTTCGATGATTTGCATCTGCGCATCCACCAGTTGATGAAATTCAGTATCGTTCATCCGTCTATCCTATTGCTTTTCCTGAGTGTGGTGCGATTATAGGGGGCATTGATTCAATAATCACGATATGCGAAATGAAAAAATTAGTTACTGTGTTGTTTGTGATGGTTGCCGCGACGTTAGCGGGATGTGGCCAGTCTGGCTCACTATACATTCCAGATGACACTCAACAGAATGAGCAATCACAATAAATAACCGCGCCTTAGGGTGAAATTAGGGTTCAGCAGTCGAATAAAATAAGGGAAGCGAATTTTGGATTACTTCAACTATCAGGATGATGGCCAGCTTTGGGCCGAAGACGTCCCACTTCAAGCTCTTGCAGAGCAATATGGCACTCCTCTTTACGTATATTCTCGAGCCACGCTAGAGCGCCACTGGAAGGCGTTTGATAGTGCTGTGGGTCAACATCCTCATCTAGTTTGCTACGCGGTGAAAGCGAACTCAAACCTAGGCGTATTGAACGCACTGGCGCGTTTGGGGTCGGGCTTTGATATCGTATCAGGTGGTGAACTTGAGCGTGTGATTGCCGCAGGCGGTGATCCGAAGAAAGTCGTCTTCTCTGGTGTTGGGAAAACACCTGCAGAAATGAAGCGTGCTCTTGAGCTGGGTATCAAATGTTTCAACGTTGAATCTGAGCCCGAGCTAGAACGTTTGAATAAGGTTGCGGGTGAGCTTGGTGTGATTGCGCCAATTTCTCTGCGTATCAATCCAGATGTCGACGCGAAAACACACCCTTACATTTCGACTGGTCTTCGCGACAATAAATTCGGCATTGCGTTTGATCGTGCGCCAGATGTTTATAAATTCGCGCAAAGCCTGCCGAACTTGAATGTGCAAGGCATCGACTGCCACATTGGTTCTCAGCTCACCAATATCGACCCATTTATCGACGCGACAGACCGTTTATTAGCCCTGATTGATGATTTAAAAGCGCAAGGCATTAACATTCGTCACCTTGATGTCGGCGGCGGTTTGGGTGTGGTCTATCGTGATGAGTTACCACCTCAGCCTTCAGATTACGCCAAAGCGTTACTAGGTCGTCTTGAAAATCACCAAGACTTGGAGCTGATTTTTGAGCCGGGCCGAGCAATTGCTGCGAATGCAGGTATCTTGCTAACGCGTGTTGAGTTTTTAAAACATACTGAGCACAAGAACTTTGCCATCATCGATGCGGCAATGAACGACTTGATGCGTCCTGCACTATACCAAGCATGGCAAGATATCGTGCCAGTTTCGCCGCGCATGGGTGAAGCACAGACTTACGATTTGGTTGGCCCTATTTGTGAAACCGGCGACTTCTTGGGTAAAGATCGCGCACTCGTTTTGCAAGAAGGTGATCTACTCGCGGTTCGTTCAGCAGGTGCCTATGGTTTTGTGATGTCTTCGAACTACAATACTCGTACCCGAGCGGCAGAAGTAATGGTGGATGGTAAACAAAGCCACTTAGTTCGCCAGCGTGAGGAGCTGACCAGTTTGTGGCAGCTGGAACAGATTCTACCGGAGTAACACACAACAAATGCATTTCCACTTTTCCAAAATGCACGGTTTGGGCAACGACTTCATGGTCGTCGACTGTATTACCCAGAACGTGTTTTTCTCGCAAGACCTGATCCGCCGTTTGGCGGATCGTCATACCGGCGTTGGTTTTGACCAATTGCTCGTGGTAGAAGCCCCTTACGACCCGGAAACTGATTTCCATTATCGGATTTTCAATGCCGATGGTAGTGAAGTCGAGCAGTGCGGGAATGGCGCGCGCTGCTTCGCGCGTTTTGTTCGCTTAAAAGGGTTGACCAATAAATACAGCATCAGCGTAAGCACCAAAAAAGGAAAGATGATTCTCAACATCGAAGATGATGGAGAAGTGACGGTCAACATGGGCGTTCCAGAGTTTGAGCCGAACAAGATTCCTTTTAAAGCCAAGCAAAAAGAGAAAACCTACATCATGCGCGCTGGTGAAAAAACGCTGTTCTGTGGCGCGGTAAGCATGGGTAACCCGCATGTGGTGACGGTGGTTGATGACGTGGATACTGCTGATGTCGATACATTAGGCCCGCTGCTTGAGTCGCACGAGCGTTTTCCAGAGCGCGTCAACGCTGGCTTTATGCAGGTGGTGAGTCGTGACCATATTCGTCTTCGAGTTTACGAGCGAGGCGCAGGTGAAACACAAGCTTGTGGTAGTGGCGCATGTGCGGCGGTAGCGGTAGGGATTCATCAGGGTCTGCTGGATGAAAACGTTAAGGTTTCTCTACCAGGTGGTGAACTGCGAATTGCGTGGCAAGGTCCGGGTAAGCCGTTGTTTATGACCGGACCTACAACGCATGTATTTGATGGTCAATTGTCTTGCTAGTAGAAGAAAAAGGAAACGGTTTGTCTCAAGTAGAAGCAGATGCCTTAACGGCTGAAGTGGTGGCCGAGTACCTCAAAGATCATCCCGATTTTTTTGTGCAGCGTCCAGAGCTTGTGGATCGTCTATCTTTCCCACACTCAGACTTGGGTGCGGTGTCTTTGGTGCACATACAAATGAATCGCCAACGTCAGCGCATTGAAGAGTTAGAGGAAGAGATCACCACACTGATGTCGCTTGCGGCGAACAACGATCGCACCTTTTACGAATTTATGGATTTGCAGGGGCAGATTCTAAAGTGTGGTGACTTTAAACAAGTCATTCATTCTATTGAAGAGAAAGCTAAAGCACTGGGCTTACGCGCGTTTGTTCGACTGTTTAGTCAATGCGACGCATCGATTCAATTGAGTAAGGAAAGTTATCAACGTTTTGCGACCACCCACTTAAATGGCAAAGACGCGTACTTAGGACGTCTTCGCAAAGTGGATCGTGAAGCTTTGTTTGGCAATATGGATGTGCCGGAAATGGGGTCCTATGTGGTACTACCGCTCGTGAAACAGCAAACACTGGGCGTGCTTGCGTTCTCTAGTGAGGATGGCGGTCATTTTCAACCAGATATGGATACCTTGTTTTTGCGTCACCTATCATTAGTAGTGGCACATCTCGCTCAAACATTGGTATGGCAAAGTTACGATGACGACAACTCCCAACACTCCTCTGCCAAATAGTCTGCAAAAGCCTCTTGAGCGCTTCTATGAATTCTTACGAAGCGAAAAGGGGCTCAGCCTACATACTCAACGCAATTACAAACAGCAGCTAGAAACCATGGCGCAGCACTTGGCTGAAATGGGACTTAAAGATTGGTCTCAAGTGGATGCAGGCTGGGTGCGCCAATTAGCAGGTAAGGGCATGCGGGAAGGCATGAAAGCCAGCAGTTTGGCGACGCGCCTCTCATCGCTGCGTAGCTTTTTCGATTTCCTTATTCTGCGTGGCGAGATGTCAGCTAACCCTGCCAAAGGGGTTTCAGCGCCACGTAAAAAGCGCCCGTTGCCGAAAAACCTCGATGTTGATGAAGTGAGCCAACTGCTTGAGGTCAACGAAGACGACCCGTTGGCTGTGCGTGATCGTGCCATGATGGAGCTGATGTACGGTGCTGGCTTGCGTTTGGCTGAGTTGGTGAGTGTGGATGTACGTGATGTACAACTGCGCAGTGGCGAGCTTCGTGTTATCGGTAAAGGCGACAAAGAACGTAAAGTACCATTCTCTGGCATGGCAACTGAATGGGTTGCCAAGTGGTTGAAAGTCAGGTGCGATCTTGCTGCACCAGGTGAACCCGCCTTGTTTGTGTCTAAACTCGGAACGCGTATTTCGCACCGTAGCGTGCAAAAACGTATGGCAGAATGGGGACAGAAACAGTCTGTGGCGAGCCATATTAGTCCGCATAAATTGCGTCACTCGTTTGCGACACATATGCTCGAATCCAGCAATAACTTACGTGCGGTGCAAGAGCTTTTAGGGCACGAGAACATTTCGACGACCCAAATCTACACGCACTTGGATTTCCAACATTTAGCGCAAGCCTACGACCAAGCCCACCCACGAGCACGTAAAAAGAACGGGGAGTGAGCCGAAGTATGAAATTTTATCGCCGTATCGAGCCTATTAAGGCCATGACCTTCGATCTTGATGACACGCTGTATGACAATTACCCGGTGATTATCCGTATGGAGCGTGAGTTGCTAGCTTGGTTGCAGCAAACACATCCAGCCGTGGCGCACATGGATAAGGCTGATTGGATGCAGGTAAAAAAACATGTGCTCCAGCAGAGACCGGATCTCAGAAGCGATGTGACGCTTTGGCGTTTAGTGCAGCTAAAGCATGGTTTTCTTTCAGTTGGCTATGATGAAGCGCAAGCTCAAGCCGCAGCTGAAGAGGGTGTGCAGCTCGCTTTGGATTGGCGCAGTCAGTTTGAAGTGCCCCAATCAAGCTTAGATGTTTTAACACAACTGGGAGAGCGAGTTCCGCTCGTGGCGATCACAAACGGAAACGTCGATTTAGATAAAATTGGCTTAACGCCGTATTTTCAATGTGTACTCAAAGCAGGGCCTGATGGGTTGGCGAAACCCGCCACCGATATGTTTGCTAAGGCGAAACGGTTCTTGGATATTCCAGCAGAGAATATTCTGCATGTCGGTGATCACCTAACCACGGATGTGCATGGTGCAAAGTCGGCTGGTTTTGCGGCTTGTTGGTTCAATGATATGAATAAAAATGTCATTAACCATTCAAAAACACGTACTTTACCTGATATTGAAATCAATAGTTTGCAGCCGTTACTCACACTTTTTTAATTGCTTTCGCATTAATCCATTCTAATCTCATTTTGTGTCTAGAAAAGCAGCGTAAAGCCACGTAAATTATTCACTATTAAGTAAAAAGAGTAACGCCACACGTCGTGGTGAAGATAGTGTTACGGCAGTGGTAGGTGCATGCGAGCTTTTTCAAAACTGGTTTATGATGTCAGTCAGTTAAATGACTTTTTAGTCACTTCTCAGTTCTCTTCAAGTAAACAATATTTGGTGCAAATATTGTCGACTCAATCACGCGACTTTACGACCACACTTGCGGACGCTGTTTTATTGTTGCTGCCGAATGCTCATGTCATGGGGCATAGTACGCGTAATGTCATTCTGGAGGGGGAGATATTTACCTCTGGTTGCCTGATCAGTGTGACTGAGTTCGAACAAACCACGCTTACTTCTGCTGTACAAACCTACTCTTACTCCCCCGATATTGATGGTGGAGAGCTCAAACGCTCGCTTCTGTTGCAGCATAATTCGCAAGTGATCCTCAGCTTTGCTGTGCAAATTGAACGACGTGACTATCCCTTGTTTCAAACGTTCGCTAGTGAAGAAGTCGTGATCTCTGGAGGGTTGGCGCAGAGTATTGATGATGGATGCTGGGTGCTATATCAAAACCGAGTTTACGATAACGCTGTGGTTGCCGTAGCTTTGCACAGCGATACCTTGAAGCTATGGACAGATGCGTATTCGGAATGGAACCCGATTGGCATGCCACATAAAGTCACCCATGCAAAAGGAACGCGCTTGTATTGCTTAGGTGAACAGAAAGCGTTGGACGTATACAAGCGTTACTTGGCGGATGGGCATGACGTGACGCTGAGTCAACTGCTCAGCTTTCCTTTGTATCGAGAAAGTTTGGGGCGTAAGGAAGTTTGCACGGTAACGGAGCTACACGCTGATGGCAGTATGAGTTTCGACAGGCCTTGGTGTCTTGGTGACGAAGTACAATTTTGCTATAACCACCCCTCATTAACGCTCGAACAGGTGCGACATGGTGTGGTTGAGTTAGCCATGCACCAACCTGAAGTCGTGATGATTTTTAACTGCGCGTCACGGTTAGACTTTATTGACAGCAGCGACGAAGTCCAAGCCTTCAAAGATATCGCGACGACGTTTGGTAGTTATTGTATGGGGGAACTGCATGGCGGTATTGGACAGCCAGAAATTCTTCATCACAGTCTGACGTATTTAGCGATGCGAGAGGGAGACGAAGTACAAGCATTGAACTTGCCTAAGTCGCCCGTTAGCTCCTCTATTTCACCATTGTTTAGCTTGATTCGAAATGCGATTGGCGACCTCAACCATATGAACGCGCATATGGGGTATCAACTCGATCGCCAAACGCGCAAGTTACAAGAAAGCTATCGGCGAGATAGTCGCACTGGATTACAAAACCGAGTCGCGCTGCAAGAGCGGCTGAGTAGCATTGATTTGGATGAGCACTTGCTGACTCTAAAGCTACTTAACTTCAGTCATATCAATGAAAAATACGGTTATAGAGTAGGGGATCAGCTACTTAAAGACCTCTCAATGCATTTTACGAATCGACTGCGAAAGCGTTTTGGCATGCCAACGGCTTTGCAGCTTTATAGTATTGGGGTTGGTGAGTGGGCGTTCATATTTAAAGCTGACCAAAGCAGCGAAACCATCAAACAGCACTTTACTCGTTTTGCCGACGCGGTAGAGCAAACTAATTTTGAGCCAATTGGTCTGCGCGAAATAGATTATCTTTCTATCTCGCTGTGCGGTGGCTTAGTGAGTCGTCGAGATTTTCCATCAGCTTCTGCAGATGAGCTATTGCTTAAAGGCATTGAAGCGAGGCGTTCCGGTGTGCGCAGTAATACCCATATCTGCAATGCGAAAGACATCGAAGTCAGTGAAGATGTGCGTAAAGAGCAACTTGGATGGTTGAGTTGCGTCAGTAAAGCCATTCTCAAACAGAACATCATCACCTATAGCCAGCCGATAGTGCATGCGGATAGCCATAAATTGGCAAGCCAAGAATGTTTGGTTCGCATTTTGGAGGAGGATGGAACGGTGATTGCGCCAGGGCGCTTCCTGCCTATTATTTCCGATACGCATCTTTATACTCGATTGAGTCGGCACATGATCCATTCTACGTTATATTACATGCGAGATAAGCAAGGTGACTTTTCTATTAACTTATCGCCGCAAGATTTGCTTAGTGATAAAACTTTAATGCTTTTAGAGCATGAAATTAGCCAGCTCAATGACCCTAGGCGAATTGGTTTGGAAGTGTTGGAGTCTGAGCAAATCAAAGACTACGGTCGAATGATCGAAGTATGCAGTCATTTTAGAAGCTTAGGAGCGCGTATCATTGTTGATGATTTTGGCTCAGGCTATTCCAATATTGATGAAATCCTAAAGCTGGAGCCGGAAGTCATAAAGCTCGATGGTAGCTTGATCCGTGATATCGATAAAGACTTAAAGCAGCGCAAAATAGCTTCTCAGTTGGTGCGTTTATGTCAGGTGTTTAACGCGGAGACGGTCGCGGAGTTTGTCCACAATCGAGAGGTGTGCAAAATCGCGCAGGATATGGGCGTCGACTATCTGCAAGGCTATTATCTGGGTGAGCCGACCCGATTATTTTAATGCTGTTTCACGTGAAACCATTCTAAATAAAAACGCAGCCTTGGCTGCGTTTTTATTTTGAGTAATTCGGTTTTAGTTGCGTGAGCTCGGTGATTGCTTGAGAGCGTGTCCACTTTTTTCGGCTTGAAATAGTGCAAGGTAGTGAGCAAAGAATGTGAGCATTTTTTGCTGGTTATTTTGCTCGCCTAGTTGTCCGAGTAAATGTGCGGCGACTTCAAACGTGCACAAGTTACCTTGTTGTTGGTTGCGTCGCAGCTGATATTGCGAGTCTGCCGATGCAGACAGCTCCATAGTAGGGATACTTTCTAACCAACGGCTCTTGTTGATCATCTTGCGCGCCTCTTGCCAGGTGGCATCCAAAATAATAAACAGCGGATTTTTGGTTTGTTGTTGGCTTTGGAGCGCCACATGTTCGAGTGTGACGCTTTCTTCACTTGGGAATAGAAGCACTGGATACAGCGACGGATCAGCTAATCGAGCGAGCAATTCTGCTGGTGGTTGTTTTCGGTCCCAGATTACTCGCTCAATATTGAGTTGGCACTGCTCTAGTAGCTGGCCGGTATTAGTATCACGCGTCAGTTCATTCGGATGCATCAACAGCAAGATGTTGTGCTCGCTGGTAAGTTTCGGCACCAATGAGCACATACAGTTGAATTTAAAACCACAATTTGGACACGGTTGCGACATTACAGACGAACTCCTTCGCGCACAGGGCTAACCCCATCCGAGAACAGACGCACGCCACTGATTTGGTTTGGCGTTGCCGTTGGTGCCATGCTTGGGTTGAGTGGGTAGCTAACCCCACTGTATTGCATCACGTGTTGCGCTGCCTTAGCTCCGCCACCGCTGACATTAAAAATTAGATCTCGCCAGCCATGAGAGGTTTGTTGGCCGAGCATAATCGGGCTTTGTACCAGTGTGATGCGGCTATTGAAGCGCCACTCTTTTTCGTGATGTTCAAAGATCAGCAATGTACAGCCACCGGAACCACACCAATCCAGCTGTACTAATAGCTCTTCGTTACCATCGCCGTTGAGGTCATAAGTTAGCCAACGGTACTGGTTGTTGTTGGGGTTGGTTTGGTGAATGAAGAAGTAGTTGCGCACGGCGGCATCTACTTTTGAGTCAAACTCCGCACTAGAAGGTACGTCTGCACTGCTGATGGGCTTGTTGGCGCGTTTCTCGGCTGGTTGCATCATGCCCTCATCACGAGTGGTGGCAGGGTAAAGCACTAAACCACCATCGGCGATTGGGTATACCAAGTTACCGACTTTTTCTTTGGTCGCTTTGAGCTGATTGCCTTCTCGCGTAAACAGTCGCTCTGACATCAGTCTTTGTTGTTGATGATGCGTCATGACGACTTGAACCTGAGACGGACTTAATTGTTGCCAGTACCCACGCTCGATTAACGGTGCCTGCCCATTGGCGTAACTGTATTTTGTTGTGGCGCTGTGGTCTGGGTTTAAGGTCATTTGCACCTCAAAACCTTGTGATTGGGTTGAAGTCGCGACATAGGTATTGGCCCAGCTAAGCGTAGCGTCCACGTTTGCAGCCGTACCACAACCTTGATAAGTGTCGCCATCATGTTTTAGCGTCGCTTTCCAGCCATACAAAGAATCACTCATCGTATCTGAGCAGAGGTTTTCTGTTAGGCGAAGTTCACCATCTTGTAGTTGATATGTGCGCTGGCGAGGTTGAAGTTGACTGCTCTTAATCGCTAATTTTTTGGTTTGTTTGCCGATTTGCTGGAATGTCAGTCCATTAGCCTCAAAGCTTGCCGACCAAGAAGGCTCATTACCAAACACGCGAGTTGGTTTGTTTGGTTGCTGACAACGGTTTGGATTTTCCGTTGTGAGGAAGTTCACTTGTTCCACGACAAAGTTAGCATCGAAATCGGCAGAGAACCCATCGATGCCCGGTGGGTTGAGATGGCCGATAACCTCGCCATACATGGTCTGGTAAGGCTCGTTATTTAACTGAATTGCTCGTTGCATTTGCTGTGGTGACAGTTGTAACCAATATTGCTTGTCGCTGCCACAAGGCATGATGTATTGACTCTCGTGACCGACGATCACTTTTCCACGTAGCATAAAGGTTTGAGGTTGAATGGTGTCAGGCTTATCTAAGGTGGCTGGTGGAGAAGTTGGGTCGGCAGCGCCAGATTGTGGCGGCTGCGAACTACATGCTTGCAGAACCAGCAGAGTGGCAAGCGCCACTGGGTTTTTCAAAGCCTTCATGTTATATCTTCCTCATTATTGTTACTCAATCGGCATCGGATGGCATTATGGCATATTGGTTATTTAAAACTGAACCAGATACCTTTTCTATTGACACGCTTCGAACCCAAAAGGTTTCATGTTGGGAGGGAGTTCGTAATTATCAGGCGCGCAATATGATGCGTGACCAAGTAAAGGTGGGCGATTTAGTCCTGATTTATCACTCTTCTTGCAAGAATGTTGGCGTTGCCGGTATTGCTAAAGTCGTGAGAGAAGCCTATCCCGATCATTTCCAGTTCGATCCTGAAAGCGATTATTACGATCCAAAGTCAGACCCAGACAACCCGCGTTGGATTATGGTGGATGTCGAATTCGTGCGTAAAACGACGCGAGTGATTCCGTTATCGGTGATGAAAGCGATGCCAGAACTTGAGAACATGCCATTGGTGAAACGTGGAAATCGTTTGTCGATCATGCCTGTGACAGAAGAAGAGTGGGAAGCGATCCTTGGCAAAGAGAAGTTGCCAAGTCAGCGATAAAAGAAAAGGGCTGCGAATGTGCAGCCCTTTGTTATTGTTTGGAGTATTGCAGCTTACAGCAAGTGATCTTGTAGGTAGTGTGCAACCGCATCTTCTGCATTGCTGCAAATCACTTCGTTATTTGGCAATGCTTTCATCACTTTCTCGTGTGATGTACCCATGACCAATCCTTTACCTGCCATCGACAGCATTTCTACGTCATTCATGCCATCACCAAATGCCACGCAATTTTCTAACGTGAGGCCGAGTTTTTTCGCTACCGCTTCAAGAGCATGGCCTTTAGACACACCTGCACTCATTACTTCCAAGCACCATGGTGTTGAAAACGCAATATTCAGCTTATCGCCAAATTGTTCACGTAGTTTGTTTTCAAACACCACCAAGCGTTCGTGATCTTGTGCCGGATGGGTGAAGAAGATTTTCGCAATACCGTCAGTTGGCGCTTGGTCTTCATCGAATAAGACGTATGTGAATTCGTCATGGAAATCACGCAATGTTTCGTCGTCTTTGTTCATCAACCAACTGTCATTTTGATACATGTGGATAAGTATTTCTTGATCGTGCTTGATCGTGTCGATCACGCCTTGAACCAGTTCTGCAGGGACATTCTCGCTGTACATCAGCTGATCTTCCTGGTCATGCACACGGGCACCGTTCGAGGTGATCATGTAAGCCGGAATTCCGACCTGACGACGGATGCTCGCAACGTCTACGTGGTGACGGCCTGTTGCAAAGACAAAGGTGTAACCCTTTTCATGCAGCGCTTTTAGCGTCTCTTTTGAGTAAGCACTGAGCTGATGGTTTGGTGCGAGTAACGTGCCATCCAGATCAGAGGCAACGATTTTAGTGATCTCTTTGCAAGGTAGCGATGTGCTCATGAAGTCCTCGTAAACGGTTTGGATAGTGTGGAACAGGTGATTGCAAACGGAGTACAGCAGACTGACTAGATCATGCTGCTCCGAATGCGGGGGAACTTTGGTCGGTTGCATCTACGTGGTTCAACGCAGCCAGACCCAAGCAGTGTACGTCAAAATGAGGATGAAAAAGAGGGTAAATCAATGTGCAGACATTTCCTCTTTAATCATGGCCGTGAAATGGTCGCCTAGAGTTCTTATTATGTTTTTTCGTTTAGCGATGATTTCGGGTCATTCATAAAGCGGAAGATTGCATCGAGTGCTTGATTACGATACTGGTCGGTCTCGAATAAGATCTCATGCTGAGCGTCTTCGATAGAAAGTAGCTCCGCATGTGGGTTGGTTTTACGCAATTTATCGATGAAACGTTTTTGCGCCAGATTGCTGACAATACGATCGTTCCCAGCTTGAATCAGGAGCACCGGTACTTTGACTTGGCGAGTCAATAAAAAGCATTGTTTTGCTGCCATTAGCCCTTGCCATACCCATCGTGTGCTCGGTCCACCGACTTGCAGTTCCGGCTTTTCCGTATAGAGATTTCGGAACCATTGGTAGCGACCATAGCTTTGGCTGAGCGGGTTATCTTCAAAGGGCTTAGGAAAGTAGGCCTGATGTCCTGGTGCATAGCGTGGCAAAGTGGATACCGCTGACATAATTTGTGTCACTGGAATCGCTATTGGCGATAAGTACCATGGCAGATTAATACCAAACATAGGCGCACTAAGAATCAAGCCGGTAAAGGGATGTTCTGGGTGAGTTTGCAGATAACGTGTAGCGATTGCGCCGCCCATGGAGTGGGCAATGATGAAACATTGCTGATAATCGCTAAGGTCGTGTTTGTTTACGACCACGTCCATATCGTCAATATAATCAGTAAAGTCATAGACGTGACCCATATCTGAGTCAGACAATAGACGATCTGATAAACCTTGTCCGCGGTGGTCAAAGGAATAGACGTCGAAGCCTTGGCGATAGAGATCGTAAAACAGTTCTTGGTATTTCCAGGAAGATTCAATGCGCCCATTAACGATGAGCACGGCTTTTTTATGTTCTGGGTTGGTCAGTTTGCACCAGTAGATGTTCTTTTTCTCAGTTCCTTTAACAAAGCCTTCTTGGCGAGTTTGCCAAAGTGCCGCGATCGGACCACCAATTGCTTGCTCAAATAATGACTCTTGAGTATAAGTCAAAGGTGAATGGTTAGTAGCCATTAGTCGATTACCTGAAGATACGTTGTTTACGCGATGTATCATCGAAGAATTAGTGAGGAAATGCAATGGATACCCACGTCTGGTTAGCTTATGTAGTAACTGCAATCGTTTTTAGTTTGGCTCCGGGGTCTGGCACGGTGAACTCAATCAGCAATGGTTTGAGTTACGGTACTCGCAAATCTTTGGGGGCAGTGATCGGTCTCCAAATTGGTTTGGCCATTCACATTG
Source organism: Vibrio sp. T13N (assembly GCF_032970445.1). NCBI lineage: Bacteria > Pseudomonadati > Pseudomonadota > Gammaproteobacteria > Vibrionales > Vibrionaceae > Vibrio > Vibrio sp. T13N. The sequence goes on along the minus strand of NZ_JAWJYE010000018.1, from coordinate 33,413 downwards.
CGTTAGTTGGGGCGGGAATTGGTGCGCTGGTCGCACAGTCGGCAACGGCATTTTCTGTCATTAAATGGGTTGGCGCGGCTTATTTGGTTTGGTTGGGTATCCAGAAATGGCGAGACACCTCCAGCTTGGTGGCGGCAGAGAGCCACAAAGACATGTCTGGCATGGCACTCTTGTACAAAGCTATTTTGATTAACCTGACGAACCCTAAATCGATTGTTTTTCTGGTGGCGTTGTTTCCACAGTTTATTGACCCGGCACAAGACCAACTGACGCAACTGTTGGTGCTTGGTGTTACGACTGTTGTGATCGACGCGTGTGTGATGTTGGGTTACACCACCTTGGCGGCGCAAATGGGACGTTTTATTCGCTCTGATAAAATCATGGGGAAAATAAACAAAGTCTTCGGTTCAATGTTTATGGGTTGTGGTGCATTATTAGCAGCTGCAAAGTCATAAGCCATTTATAGGTCCTTCTTTAGCATGAATACAACGTATGTTGCTCGCCAGCCGATCTTTAACCGCAAAAGACAGACGCTGGGTTATGAATTGTTGTTTCGAGATGGGGAGAGTAACGCATACCCTTCGCATATTGAGTCAAACCGAGCAACATACCGATTAATTGTTGAGAATTTCCTATCACTCGGCACTAACCCAGTGATTGCTTCTTCGCGATGCTTTATCAATTTTCCTCATCAAAGCTTGGTGCGCCGCTTACCGCGCAGCTTGCCAAAAAACAAAATCGTCGTCGAAGTCCTGGAAACTTGCCAGCCGACCGATGATCTTCTCGATGCGATTCGCGAGTTGTATCGAGAAGGTTATTTGATCGCGCTGGATGATTTCACCTTAACGCCGGAGTGGCGTCGCTTCTTACCTTACGTGCACATCGTTAAACTCGATATCATGGCAATGGGGCTGGAAAAAGCGTGTGCGTTGGTCAAAGATCACCTTGCTAAACGCGTCAAGTACCACTTTTTGGCGGAACGTGTTGAAACCGCAGAAGAGTTTGAGCAAGCCAAAGCGGCTGGCTTTAAGTTTTTCCAAGGCTACTTTTTTAGTAAGCCATTAGTTTCGCAAACAAAATACGTGAGCCCTGAGCAAGTGTTAGCGCTACAGCTTTTTCGTGAAGTCTGCTCACCAGAGCCAGACTTTACTCGTATTGAAACCATCATTACGCAAGATGTCGCGTTGTCGTACAAATTATTGCGCTTTGTAAATACGCAAGCGCCAAACCTCGCTGTCGAAATCAGCTCGTTTCGTCAGGCCTTGATCTACCTTGGTCAGGATAATCTTAAGCAGTTTGTCTCCTTGGTCGTGGCGTCGTATATCTCTAGTAACAAGCCTCGAGAGCTGTATCACCTTTCATTACAACGAGCGCAGTTCTGCCAATTAATGTCGCGTTATCAGCCATTTTCTCACCTTAACGAACAAGGGTTTATGGTCGGTTTATTATCGATTTTAGATGCGATGCTTGATTTGTCGGTGGAATCTTTAGTCAAGCAATTGCCACTTAGCGAATCCGTACAACAAGCCTTATTACATCGCAAGGGAGTTTATGGTGCGCTGATTTCTCTCGAAGAGTGTTACGAGCGTGCCGACTGGTCAGGCGTTGAAAAAATCACGACGCAGTTGGGATTGTCTTTGGAAGAGGTCAAGCTCTCGTTAGGTGAAGCGGTTCGCTGGAGTCAAAACGTCGCAACTGCGTAAATTTCTTCCGTATCTTTATTCTCTCTAACCGTTCTTCTCTCAATCTTTATTAGCTGTTTCGATGTGAAACTTTTATGACGATGATGGGATCACTCTTGACGACATCTCAGAGTTAAATAAATATATACGCATATCCATATATAGGTATGTTTATTATGCTTCCACATCAGTTTTTCAAGCTGTTATCCGATGAAACGCGCGTACGTTGTTTAATGCTGGTGGCCCGTGAAGGCGAAACTTGCGTGGGTGATTTGGCGTTTGCGTTGCAAGAGAGTCAGCCGAAAGTTTCTCGTCATCTTGCTCAGTTACGCTCTAGTGGCATCTTGGTGGATAAACGCCGAGGGCAATGGGTGTACTACGAGTTATCGCAGCAATTACCAGGTTGGATGCGTAAGCTGATTGAAGACTTAGTGGCATCAAACTGTTTGAAGCAAGAGTACCAAGACGACATCACACGCTTGCACGATAAAAGTCGTGAGGCTTGCTGTTAATAGCAAACAGAGATTCAAGGTAGAAGATTAAAGGGTAAAACTATGACAATTAAAGTAGGCATTAATGGCTTTGGCCGAATTGGTCGTTTAGCACTGCGAGCGGCATTCGACTGGCCAGAGTTAGAGTTTGTGCAAATCAACGATGTCGCAGGTGATGCAGCGACGCTTGGCCACTTATTAGAGTTCGATTCAGTGCAAGGTCGTTGGCACCATGAAGTGCAGGTTGAAGGCAATGAACTCGTCATCAATGGCAAGCGCATCGCCACGACTCAGCAACGTGATATCGACGCTGTGAACTGGTCTGGCTGCGATGTTGTGATTGAAGCGACAGGTGTACACCGCAAAAACTCGTACCTAGACCAATATCTCGATCAAGGTGTGAAGCGCGTGGTGGTGAGTGCACCAGTGAAAGAAGAAGGCATTGCGAACATTGTAGTTGGTGTGAATGACCACATCTTCGATCCTGAAAAACATCGTATCGTGACAGCCGCTTCGTGCACAACAAACTGTATAGCGCCTGTGGTGAAAGTTATTCATGAGAAGTTGGGCATTGAGCAATCCTCTTTCACGACAATTCACGATTTGACCAATACGCAAACCATTTTGGATGCGCCACATAAAGACCTGCGTCGTGCTCGTGCGTGCGGCATGAGTCTTATCCCGACCACTACCGGCAGTGCAACAGCAATTGTGGAAATTTTCCCAGACTTAAAAGGCAAGATTAACGGCCACGCAGTGCGTGTACCGCTGGCGAATGCGTCATTGACCGACATCATCTTCGATGTAAAACGCGATACCACAGCAGAAGAAGTGAATGCTTTGCTGAAAGAAGCGTCAGAAGGTGAGCTAAAAGGCATTCTTGGCTTTGAAGAGCGTCCGTTGGTGTCGATCGATTACAAAGGCGACCAACGCTCAACCATCGTTGATGCACAATCCACCATGGTGGTTGGATCACGAATGGTGAAGATTTACGCCTGGTACGATAATGAAATGGGATACGCAACGCGCACCGCAGAATTGGTTCGAAACGTTGGTCTGGCATAACAGGAGTTCATAATGTTTCATCCTACATGGCAATTAGATTTGGACTCTGGTGCATTAGTTCTGACACCGTGCCCGGGTACCAAAGGCGTCGAGTTGAAAGCGTCGTTGGAACAGTTGAAGGATCAGGGGGTTCAAGCGATCGTTACTGCATTGGACGATAGCGAGTTAGCCGCGAAAGACGTTGCGGCTTTGGGTGACATCACTCAGCAGCTGGGCATGAAATGGTTCCAGATCGAGATTGAAGATGACTGCGCACCAAGTGAAGAATTTTCGGCGAAGTGGCAACAAGCCAGCCCGGAACTGCATGCGATTCTTGCTCAAGGTGGCAAAGTCGCGATGCACTGCATGGGCGGCTCGGGTCGCACAGGTTTGTTTGCGGCTCACTTGTTGCTAGAGAAGAAATGGCAGTTAGAAGATATCGTGCGAGAAGTGCAAGCTCTTCGCCCTGGTGCGTTTACAAAACCGGTGCAGCTTGAGTACATCGAACGCGTGGCGAAAGACGCTTGATCAGCTTAAATAGCTTTTGGAACATCATGATCCAAAAGCTATTTTCCAGTTTATATAATGGAAAATAGGTCAGCAGTAAAACTAAAAATTAAATTTAAGTTTTTGTTTTTTTATTGGTTATCTTTGTCCATTTGTAAATTTCGGTGTGTTTGTGAATTCGAACTAAGGTTGTATCGCCTTATGGTTGGTGTACAGGTTAATAAGCATTTGGCACATGATGATCTAAATGCATCTATCGCTGTACATAAGAGGTCAATATGATTTCTCAATTGAGCAAAAGTATTCGTCAGTACATGTTAGTGACGTTTAACTATTGGAACTTTACCGTGACCGACGGAGCGCTGCGTATGCTGGTGGTGCTCTATTTTCACGACTTGGGTTATTCCACGTTAGCTATTGCCTCACTGTTCCTTTTCTATGAATTTTTTGGTGTGGTGACCAATTTGATTGGTGGGTGGTTGGGCGCAAGGTTAGGCCTGAACAAAACCATGAACATTGGTTTAGCGATGCAAGTGTTTGCGTTGTTGATGCTGGCAGTACCCAACGCATGGCTGACGATTCCTTGGGTGATGGCGGCGCAAGCTTTGTCGGGGATTGCCAAAGATCTCAACAAGATGAGTGCCAAGAGTGCGATTAAAACATTAGTACCAGACGAGCAGCAAGGCGCACTCTACAAATGGGTGGCCATTTTGACGGGCTCGAAGAACGCGCTCAAAGGAGCGGGTTTCTTTGTCGGTGGCTTGCTGTTGTCTTGGGTGGGTTTCCAAAACTCGATGTTTATTATGGCGAGTGTGCTGGCATTGGTGTTTGTTTGCAGCATGATCTGGCTAGAAGCTGACATGGGTAAAGCAAAGAGTAAACCTAAGTTTCGCCAAATTTTCTCCAAATCCGAATCTATAAATATTTTATCTGCGGCACGTATGTTCTTGTTTGGGGCGCGTGATGTGTGGTTTGTGGTCGCTCTGCCTATTTATCTCGGCAGCGTGTTTGGTTGGGATCACTTGTGGGTCGGTGGCTTTTTAGCCGCATGGGTCATTGCTTATGGGTTTGTGCAAGGCTTTGCGCCGCGTATTACTGGTAAAGCGCAAGGTCGCGTGCCTGATGGTAGTGCAGCATTAGTATGGGCAGGAATTCTTGCGTTAATTACGGGCGGTATTGCTTATGGTGTGCAAATCGGCTGGCAGCCTGAGTTGGTGATTGTTGTGGGGTTAATGATTTTTGGCGCTGTGTTTGCCATTAACTCTTCGCTGCACTCGTATCTGATTGTGAGCTATGCCAAAGGCGATGGCGTATCTCTGGATGTGGGTTTCTATTACATGGCCAATGCGATGGGACGTTTGATTGGCACGGTATTATCGGGTTGGATCTACCAAGAGGCTGGTCTTGCGGCGTGCTTATGGGTCTCCTTTGCTTTCTTGGCGTTGACGACGTTGATTTCGATTAAGTTGCCAAAAGCTAACGTTGCCACAGCGTAAATTTTGCCCGGTGTTTTTATCTGTAGATCGTACAAAATGGCTTCAACTTGGAGCCACTTTTTGTTTCTTGTACGTCACACGGCGTAATCAAGTGGTGTGGATTCGGTCTCGTGAGTTCATGCTGATGTTTGTTTTTTGTTCCCGCCAACGGATTAGAGTGGCGATGAAATCCCCGTTGTAGGTCATTGTTGCGTTAAAAATAAGCAAAAACAGATTGTTAACCATTTCACTGGCTGAGATTTACCCTATGCTATAAACGATAAGCGACTCAAAGTAGGGAAAGGTATGAGAGAAAGGGTTCTGTTTTTTGATTTATTGCGCTGCTTTGCTGCGGTGGCAGTGATCGCCATTCACGTCTTGGCCCCTTATCGAAATGAGTTAGGAGTGATTCCGTTTGACCAATGGTTGACGGCGGTAGGTGTTAATAGCGTTACCCGCTGGGCGGTGCCAGTTTTCATTCTGATCACCGGAGCGCTGATGCTCAGTGACACTCGACCATTTGACGGTAAGTATTATATCAAAAGGCGTTTAGGCAAAGTCTTAGTCCCATTTCTTATTTGGTCGATGTTTTATGCATACCTCTCTGGCTGGACGGCTCAAGGGTTTGACTTTGAAACCGTAAAAGAGGTATTGAGCAATAGCCCATTCCACGCGACGTATTACCACCTAGGGTTCTTCTATTACTTTATACCGCTGTATTTTGTGATTCCGTTGTTCCAATGGATGGTACGCAACGTTGATGACAATGTGTTGTATACCTATCTCGCATTTTGGCTTTTCACCAGCACGCTGTTTTTGTTCAAGATTGATGGTCCGTGGAGTAACCAAATGTGGCTCTACATGGGTTACCTTCCTCTGGGTTATGTTCTATTTCAAAAAGTGCCTTTGAACCGCTCTATGGTGACCTTATTTACAGGGTTTGGCCTCGTCGCGTTGGCTGTGACATTTACTATGGTCGTGACGAACAGTTTAGAGGCGGAGAAGTACACGGTTGGACGCTGGCTTTCTTACAAAACACTGAATGTCATTCTAGCGGCTTCGATGATTTTCATGATCGGTCGTTACTTTGGGGAAGGCTTGTCACCAAAAGTACAAAAAGTGGTGAGTGTGATCAGTCAGCACAGCTTGGGGATTTACTTACTTCACCCAATTTTCTTATGGCCGATGAAAGCGTTTGGTTGGTACACCGGACATCCCGCATGGGTGATTCCAGTCTGGATCATTATCAGTGGAGCTGGAGCCTTGGCGATGAGCTATCTCTTTTCTCGCTCTGCCAAGACTCGTTGGTTACTGCCTTAACGTTTGATGGCGAAGTGAAGGAATTTGTTACCACGATAGGTTAGCGTTCCTTTATCTCCAGGGTTGAGTGCATGGTAGTAGTGCACTCCAATTTGGAACTCTCGTTTAGGGCCAATAGAACCGCGTTGGACATAAATCCAATATTCTTGGTCGTCTTGGCCAGGTGGTGCATCTGGGATGTCGATAGCTTGCTTATCTAAAATAGTTACCTGTGCACTTTGTTCTGGAGCATCTTCGCCCACATAGTGCTTGCTATAGAAACGAAAAAATACCCATGCGCCCAAAGCAATAAGGGCGAATAGGGCAACAATAAGTGAGATTGGCATGTTAACCTCCGATGTTTCATTGAGCTCTATTCTACAGAACTCACTGATGAAACGATGAGTTGAGATAACTTATTCATAATCTAATGAAAGGGACATGAATTTTATTCGGCGCACTTCACGGTTTATCTCAATGGGGACGCGATGAAATCGTTGCTTCATCTGCAAGCTACGTCACTAAAGCTGAACTAAGCAGCTTTCACTTGTCTGGCTATATGCGCTCAAGGGCACAAATTGAAAGTAAAATTGCACTTAACGGCTCGAAAAAGCTCTAAATTTATAGAAGAATAAAAATAACGAACACGGGAAGGGTCTGGTAAGGAGGGTTACGATGTCAGATATTGAAAAAGTAGTCATGCGTACCCGAACGATCGAAAAACTTTTGCGTACTCAGTACCATGCAGAAGGGAAAGGGTTACACCAACTTATTAATAGTTGTGAAGAACGTTTACCACATGACGTGATAGCGAAACTTCGTTTTATCGCTACTGTGCGTAATAAAGTGGTTCACGAAGACGATTATAAGCTGGATGATCGGAAAGGCTTTATGGCGGCATGTGACGCTTGCGAAAAAGAGCTAACGCCAAGAAGCTCTCGTTTTATTTGGCGTGCAGCAATTTTGCTAATGACGTTGATTACGCTCGCCGCTCTTGGTTTCTACTATATGCATTGGGATATCTTGTCCAAACACATACAGTAGAAAAGCACAGATAAATAAAAAAGGACGCAWWTGCGTCCTTTTTTATTTTAATCAGTAGGTTAGTACATCATTGGCAGTGTCATTAAACCCACAACCACTGCAATCATTACCAGCCCTTGTTTTTGAGAAGATGAAATCATAACACTACCCCTTAATCTTTGATGAACTCGATGAATTTAATATAGCACTGTTTTTGGGGTTTGATCAACATATGCTCGATAATCTTTTCAAAAAATACACTTAACTTGTCTTTTTTTACGTGTTTTTGACTAATAAAACTGTGTTTTTTGTGTTGTATTTAAAATGCTCGTATTGTGTGATTGTTGTTCGTATTTTATTTAAGTGTATGATTTTAAAGTGTCAATATTGGTTTGTTGTTGACTTGGAAATTGTTTTTTGTTTCGGTTGGTATGTTGATTGCCTATTTTGTCTGTGTTTCTCAAAAATTGAGAAAATAAAAAGATGTGCTATGGAGGTGCATCATTGAGTTGAGGTGTGGAAGGGGAATTTTCTTATCTAATGAGAAAATATGGGCTTAAAAAGTGTTTAGTGATTTGATGGTTTATGAAGTCGGTGTTTTCGATGGTTATTGAGAATGTGGCTTTATTTATCATTGGCTTACGTTCGTTATTTGATGTTTTTGTTATTGAGTTAAGTTTGATTTTTCATGTTGTTCTAATCTGTTCATCGGTGGTTTCTACTATCTTAGCTCGCTACCAAGATGATTTTCTGTTTTGTGTCTGTTATTTATTCTTGTTGCCTGTGATGTATACAGTCTGATGGTTTAGTCATCAGTTTTTGACGTGATGGGTTACCAAGGCCATTGGGCTGCTTTTTAGTTAAATGGCCTGACTAAGCGCGGGTTATTGTGCCGTGTGATTTGATGAACTTGGCTCATGGGATAGGGCTCTGCCCCATATTTATGGCCGTCATTAAGGCTCATCGACTTAATTGTTGTGCAGAGTGAGGGTTACAAAATGTTTCGAATCGCTAGCGAGATCCAACTTTCGCAGATTGTGTCTTTACATCAAAACTGGTCTACCTAGACTAGCGGCGAGTTTAAGTAAAAGGTGTATACGGCATGTGGAGTTGGCTGGCGATAGGGCTATCAGGTGTGTATTCCGTGTTGGGAGCAAAACAAGCTAACCCGACACAATCCCTTGTGTTTAAAATCTTTACTCTGCTACTTCTTCTTGTGTTGGTGTTAACTCAAGGCGCATCCGCAACATATACCTACTGGATTGCGGGTGGGCTTATTGTGTCTATGGTGGCAGATACGCTGCACTCGTTTAAAACTCGCAAGCTAATTTACTTTGCTGCGTATTTGCTTGCTCAGGTGTGCTACAGCAAGTCATTTTGGGTGCAGCTTAATGGTGAGATTGTCTGGTGGCTGTTGGCCCTACTGCTCGCAGCGAGTATCGTGGCGTTCTTTTTGTTGCTACCTCAACTCGACTCTCTGGTGTTTCCTGTTGTGATCATGGGGATGATGTTGGTTCAGCTTGCTTGGGCGGCGGGTGAAGTTTGGTTGCAGGCCCCGAGCTATGCCAATGCTATCGGTTTCAGCGGAACCCTAGTTTTGATCTATTCGGCGTTGGCGTATGCGATACACGGTTACCGAAAACCGATGAAACACGCCTATTTGTGGGTAAGTGGTAGCTACTTCTTTGCCCACGCCCTCATTGTTGCCTCTATCATTTACTAATTTAAGTCAAAGCAGCTCCCGAAGATTTCAGTAAACTGGACGTATTGTTCTTGATGACTGGAGTCAATAATGAGTGAAATCCATGCCCACGAGCTGCTAAACCTACTTCGAGAAACGCCAATGGATCGCGAAGCGCTGGCACAGCACTTTGGCAACACCGTTCGCTTTCACACCTGTAAACTGAATGATCTAGACTTAGATGCATTGCTAGCATTTTTGCTCAAGCGCGACAAAATACGTGAGCTTGAAGGTAAGTTTGTGGTCAATATGGCGCGTGTCTGCAATCACTAAGCGGCGGCTATGATGCGAGGGTGAATATGCTGTTTTCGCCCTCAGCCATGTACTCACGTTGTCAGTTTGCTATACACTGGCCGCCATTTTTTAGGTGAGGCCAGAATATGGACATTCTTTCTGCAGCGACCATGCTGTTTCTAATCATGGACCCTCTCGGTAATTTGCCGATTGTGTTGTCTATTCTCAAGCACATCGATCCTAAGCGTCGCCGTAAGGTATTGATTCGTGAACTACTGTTTGCCTTACTGATCTTGATGTTGTTTCTGTTTGCAGGACAAAGCATCTTAAGTTTTTTGCATGTCCAGCCAGAAACGCTCAGCATTTCAGGTGGTATTATTCTCTTCATTATCGCGATTAAGATGATCTTTCCGAGCGCTGGCAGCATCACTGGACTGGCGGCAGGGGAGGAGCCCTTTATTGTTCCGATGGCCATTCCTATGATCGCGGGCCCTTCAGTGATTGCAGCATTGCTTTTGCTATCTTCACAGCATCCAGAAAAAATGTTGGAAATGTCCGCATCAGTTGTGATTGCGTGGGGCGCAACATTTTTTATTCTAATGTTTTATGGCTTCTTTAATCGTTTGTTGGGCGAGCGTGGTCTAAAAGCGGTAGAGCGTTTAATGGGCTTGTTGCTGGTGATGATCTCCACTCAAATGTTTTTGGATGGTGTTAAGAGTTATCTTGGGTGACGGAAGATACGCAATAAAAAAGCCGCTCTTGAGAGCGGCTTTTTAGTATTTGGGCGATTACATCATGTGTTTACGACGAATATCGAGCAGGGCAAAAATACCAAAGATCAGGATGGAATATTTTTCCCAACTGCTCATTTTAATTTTGTCGCCAAATGCACCAATGAAGATGGCCATTTGTAAACCGTGCATGATGAACAAAAAAGCGGTCATGATGTACAGCGCAATCGCGGCATTACCGGGAAACGGCATAAAGATATTTAGGATCAATACTAACCAAACAAAGGCGATAGCCGCTTTGGCCAGCATAATTAATGCTTTCATTTAAGTGTCCTTTTAAATCGAGGCGTTATGCGGAGGTACGTTCATATAGACGGTAACTCACTTGGCCTGCTGTTTTTTCTCGATGTAACTGCCAGTTTTCTGGTAAGTCGGCAATATTGAGTTCTTTTTCTGTTTCAATATAAATCATCGCATCTTCCGCGAGCCAGCCATTTTGTTCTAGCAGAGCCACGGTCTCATCCAACAGACCTTTGCGAAACGGTGGGTCAATAAACACCACATGATGCGCAGTACCCGGCTGTTTTAAAAAGCTCAAGGCATCTGTATTCACTACTTGGATGTTGTTCGCGTTAAGAGATGCCACGTTCTTCTGTAATTGCTGAAAAGCTTGTGGGTTCAGCTCAACCATGGTCACTTGCTCTGCTTGGCGCGAAGCTGACTCAAAGCCTAAGCCGCCAGAGCCAGCAAACAAGTCGAGACATTTTGCCTGCGGCACATCTTGAGCCAGCCAGTTAAATAGCGTTTCTTTGACGCGATCGGTCGTTGGGCGTAAGCCTTCAGCATCGTGTACAGGAAGTTTTCTGCCTCTCCATAAGCCACTAATAATGCGAACAAAGCCCGTTGTTGGCTTTTTTTGTGATGAGTTTTGCTGGCGACGTCTTACCATAGATTTTTTGACCGCTAATAAAGTGATACTATATCTAATCGCCCAAGCCGTGAGCTTGGAGCTTGGATACAGCCCAGAATATTCAAGATGACAGAGTGTAACACTAATAAGATTAGAATTACCTAATCGGAAAGTTTTCACAACTTTGTCATTAGCCTTTTTTAGACAGATAATAATCTTGTCAAAAAAGAGTCATTAATAGATAAAAGAACAATCTAGGATAGCCCCAGATGACGGAAAAAAAGAAGCGCGGATTACTTTCGTGGCTAGGTTTTGGTGACGAAGAACAAAGCCCAAAACCAAAAACTGAAGAAACAGTAAAAGAAGAAGCAGTGGATGCGCCTTCTGAAGAGCAGCAAACCGACGCGGCTGCTGAGCAAGCGGAAGCAACGCCAGAACTTGAAGAAGAATCGAAAAAAGCGGAGGCTGCCCCAGCAGAAGCAGAAGCAGAAGCAGAAGCAGAAGCAGAAGCAGAAGCAGAAGCAGAAGAGCCTCAAGTGCCTGCTGCACCTCGCGTTCAAGAACAAGAAAAGCCAACAGAGAGCTTTTTTGCTCGCCTCAAACGCAGCCTAAGCCGCACAAAAGCAAACATCGGCGCTGGCTTCTTCGGTCTGTTCAGCGGTAAGAAAATCGATGAAGACTTATTTGAAGAGCTAGAAGAGCAACTGCTTATTGCTGATGTGGGCATGAATACCACAACAAAAATTATCAACAACCTGACAGAAAAAGCCACACGTAGCGATCTGAAAGACGGCGAAGCCCTTTATGGTTTGTTGAAAGAAGAAATGGCTGAGATTCTTTCTAAAGTCGAGCAGCCACTAGAAATCGACAGCAACAAAACGCCTTACGTCATCTTAATGGTGGGTGTAAATGGCGTGGGTAAAACCACGACCATCGGTAAGCTTGCCAAGCAGTTCCAAACTCAAGGCAAAAAAGTGATGCTTGCAGCGGGCGATACTTTCCGTGCCGCAGCGGTTGAGCAGCTACAAGTATGGGGTGAGCGTAACAACGTTCCTGTGATTGCCCAGCATACTGGCGCAGACAGTGCTTCTGTTATCTATGATGCGATTGAAGCGGCAAAAGCACGTGGTGTGGATGTTGTGATTGCCGATACCGCGGGTCGTTTACAGAACAAAGCGAACCTAATGGAAGAGCTGCGTAAGATTGTACGTGTGATGAAGAAAATTGATGACTCTGCACCACACGAGATCATGCTGACGCTAGACGCAGGTACAGGGCAAAATGCCATCAGCCAAGCGAAACTTTTCAGTGATGTTGCCCCTCTAACCGGGATTACCTTGACTAAGCTGGATGGTACAGCGAAAGGCGGCGTAATTTTCGCTATTGCCGATCAGTTTGGTATTCCAATTCGTTACATTGGTGTGGGTGAAGGTATCGAAGACTTGCGTCCATTTGAAACTCAAGAGTTTATTGACGCACTGTTTAGTCGTGAAGAATAAAAAGAGTTAGAGGAAATCAACGGTGATCAAATTTCAGCAAGTGAGCAAAGCTTACCGAGGTGGTCGACAAGCACTGCAAAAAGTCGATTTTCACCTGAGGCGCGGTGAAATGGCGTTTTTAGGCGGGCATTCCGGGGCTGGTAAAAGTACCTTGCTGAAATTGATCTGCGCGATAGAGCGCCCAACCGATGGAAAAATCCATTTTAATGGTCACGATATCACGCGCATTCCAAGCAAAGACATCCCTTTTTTGCGCCGCAATATTGGGATTGTTTTTCAAGATCATCGTCTACTGATGGATCGCAGCGTATACGACAATGTCGCTCTGCCGATGCGCATCGAATCGATTTCTGAAAACGAAATCAAACGCCGCGTTTCTGCGGCGTTAGATAAAACTGGCTTGCTTGATAAGGCTCGTTGCCTGCCGAGCCAACTCTCTGGTGGTGAGCAACAACGCGTCGGTATTGCCCGTGCCGTGGTCAATCGACCAACGTTGCTGGTGGCTGATGAGCCGACAGGTAACCTCGATCCCGAACTATCCAATCGCGTATTGCGGTTGTTCGAAGAATTTAATCGTGCGGGAGTGACCATCTTACTCGCCACGCACGATGTGGGGTTAGTAAACACTCGCCCACAGTATCGTCATTTTGAATTAAACCAAGGCTTCCTAAGTGAGGTAGAAGACTATGGCAGGTAACAAGCACTCCCAAAAGAAGGGGAAAGGCCGCAGTGCCAAGCGTGCAAATACCGATGGTTTTTTCTCTGTCCACGCAAAACAAGCAAAATCCTCTTTTAGCGCCTTATGGCAACGACCTTTAGGTAATATCCTGACCCTAGCCGTGATTTCAATGGCACTTGCTATGCCAGCTTGTTTGTATCTACTGGGCAAAAACGTCGCGGGTGCCGCGGAAGATGTGGCATCTCCCTCGCAAGTTAGTGCTTACTTAGTAGAAGGCATGCCGGATGCACGTGTGATGGTTCTCAAAGATCAAATTGAAACTTGGCCTTTGGTAAAAGAAGTAGAATATATTTCTCCACAGCAAGGTCTGTCTGATTTGAGCCAATATGCAGGATTCGATCAGGCTATCAGCCTTTTAAGTGGCTATGCGCTACCCGGTGTGTTGGTGATTACGCCAGCCTCGGAGCTAAAAAGTGATATTCAGTCATTAGCCAAAGATGTTCGAGAGCAACAAGACGTGACCGACGTGAGACTTGACGAAGACTGGCTGGCGCGTCTTGATGCGATCAAAACTCTCGCGAGTATTATTGTCATTACTCTGACAGTGTTGATGCTCGGTGCGGTATTTTTAATCGTTGGCAACACGTTGCGATTTAATGTGCTGGCGAATAAAGAAGAGATTCAAACCATGAAACTGATCGGTGCAACGGACAGTTTTATTCTGCGCCCTTATTTGTACACGGGGATGTGGTTTGGCGTATTAGGTGCCACCATCGCGTGGTTGGTAACGGCTTTAGTGACCATTGTTATGAATAGTGCGGTGGAAGATCTTGCTGCGTTGTACGACAGCCAGTTTCGCCTGATTGGTCTAAGCTGGGATGAATCTTTGCTATTAATCATCATTGGTAGTCTTTTGGGATGCATTGCGGCGCGCTTTTCTGCGCAACGACATTTAAAAGAAATTGAACCAGTTTAAGTGATGAAGGTCTTACTACTTGGATTTTATTAGCACTAGCTAATCTGGATCCCTTGTTTAGACCGAATGTTTATGGATAATTGCTTCCCCTTCTTGAAACTTGTTCATTTTGAGTTCAAGATATCGAAGCTAAATTTGCAATGTAATGCTCCAGATCAGAGATTGATGAGGAATTGAATGACAAAAGAAGCGTATCCGATGGCTCTAGTCACGCAAGATAGCCTTGATAGCTATATTCGCTCAGTAAACAGCTACCCAATGCTGACTGCAGACGAAGAGCGTGAGCTGGCAGAACGATTACACTACAAAGGTGAGATTGAGGCTGCAAAAGGTCTAATTCTTTCGCACCTACGATTCGTTGTTCACGTTGCTCGTGGTTACTCTGGCTACGGTTTGCCAATGGCGGACCTTGTGCAAGAGGGTAACATCGGTCTAATGAAAGCCGTTAAGCGTTTTAACCCAGAGGTAGGGGTTCGCTTGGTGTCTTTTGCTGTCCACTGGATCAAAGCAGAGATCCACGAATACGTGCTACGTAACTGGCGTATCGTGAAAATTGCGACCACTAAAGCGCAACGTAAGTTGTTCTTCAACTTGCGTAAGTCGAAAAAGCGCTTGGGTTGGTTTAACAACGGTGAAGTCGAAACCGTTGCGCGTGAGTTAGGTGTTGAGCCTTCTGAAGTTCGCGAGATGGAATCACGCTTAGCGGCGGTGGATTCAACCTTTGATATGCCAACTGACGAAGACGACAGCTCAAACGCTTACACAGCGCCAATGCTGTACCTAGAAGACAAATCGTCTGATGTGGCTGACAACATCGAAGCTGCAAACTGGGAAATGCATACCAATAATCGTCTGGGTCATGCATTAGCGAGTTTGGATGAGCGTAGTCAGCGCATCGTGCGTTCTCGTTGGTTAGATGATGAGAAAGCAACATTGCAAGACTTAGCTGATGAGTTCGGTGTTTCTGCCGAGCGTATTCGCCAGCTAGAAAAAAACGCAATGAAGAAACTAAAATTGGCCGTGGGTGAATTTTAATTTCCACTGCTAATTGAAAGTAAGATTTTCATAGAAAGCCGAGATCATGTGATCTCGGCTTTTTTATTGTCGATCGAAAATCGATAGCGTTTGCGATCCGGATTTTATGTGCTACCTGTGTATAACTCTGTGAAGTAATTATTTATCAACTGTTCGAAACCCGGACAAAATAAGGGATTCAAGCACTTTTCCATCTGGGGATAGTTATAGATATACACACAGTTAGATCAGGATCATCACTACATATTGTGGATCAAAAGATCCAAATACACCTTATCAACGCAATTCACAGCTTTATCCACAAATGGTTGGAATGTGTACACTTTTGAAAGCCCTGATTATCCATGTGTCTAAGTTTGCCGTTGGATAGGTTACAATAGCGGCAGTATACCCAAGCGGCTTCAAATATAGATTTTATGCTGTACCACGGGTGCTGATTAGCACGTTAGGTTCGAGGTTGCTTGGGTATATTCATAAGAGAATGAGAAAGTAAATGGATCAGTTTAAGCATATCGATGTACAAGGTGCGCAAGCACTGCTCGAGCAGGGTGATGCAAAGCTTGTAGATATCCGTGACCCTCAATCGTTTGCCGTTGCGCATGCGGAGTCCGCGTATCATTTAACTAACGATACGATCGTTGCGTTTATGGATGAAGTGGAGTTCGAACAACCCATTCTGGTGATGTGTTACCACGGCATTAGTAGCCAAGGTGCCGCACAATATTTAGTTAACCAAGGCTTTGAACAGGTGTACAGTGTGGATGGTGGCTTTGAAGCCTGGCACCGAGCAGAACTACCGATAGTGAGAAGTTAATGAAGAGATTGGTAACGTTAAATAATCCACGTATGGCGCAAGCCTTTATTGATTATATGGCCTCTCGCCAAATTGACATCGAAATGATGCCAGAAGGAGACGGGCAATTTGCGCTGTGGCTGACTGATAGCCAGCATGAAATAGAAGCGGAAGCGGAACTTAAGCAGTTCCTCGCTAACCCATCTGATTCAAAATACAGCGCCGCCTCGTGGGACGTTGCCGATACTCGCAAGAGCACCTTTCATTATTCTAGCCCGAGTATCATGAGCATGGTCAAAGCAAAAGCAGGCCCTATGACTTTGCTGATCATGACGGTGTGTACCATCATCTACTTGTTACAAATGTTTGGCTTTGGCAATGGCGTGTTTAAGTTGTTGCACTTCCCGGCTTTTGAGGGGCAACAATGGCAAGTGTGGCGATGGCTAAGCCATGCGTTACTGCACTTTTCAGTGACTCACATCGTGTTCAACTTACTATGGTGGTGGCAGTTGGGGGGCGACATCGAACGTCGTCTCGGTTCCGGTAAGCTATTGCAACTCTTTGTAGTATCAGCAGCGCTTTCTGGGGCTGGCCAATTCTATGTTGAAGGGGCAAACTTCGGTGGCTTGTCTGGCGTGGTCTATGCACTGCTTGGCTATTTGTGGATATTGGGTTACCGCTTGCCACATTTAGGCCTTACGCTACCCAAGCCAATCATCGTTTTTATGTTGGTATGGTTAGTTCTTGGTTTTGTGCAGCCGTTCATGGCGATTGCAAACACCGCTCACTTAGTGGGTTTACTGTCGGGGATGGCGATTGCGCTGTTTGATTCAGGCAAGATGAAATACCAACAGCAAGCCTAAAGCTGAAATGAAAAGACCGCTCAAGAGCGGTCTTTTTTATGTTCAAAACGATTTGGGTTTATTGGTAAAGGTATTTTGTAAACAACAAATCGGCAATGATGGTTTTACCTGTTTCGGGCAAAAGTGTTTCGTTGAGGGTCGTCACTAAGGTTTTGCGCAGATCTTCTCGGCCAGAAAGGGACTTAATAGTATCTTCTGTTTGCTTACCCAGTAATTCAATTACTGCATCGCGAATCAAAGGTTGGTGATGTTCAACAATCGATAAATCTTGTTGGCTCATTACCATGATGTCGATGCGCACTTGCACATAACCTAACTTTTTGCCTTTGGTGTAAAAGTTAGTAGTGAGATCAGGCTCAAGGGTAAAGTATGCCAACTTAGGTCCAGTTTCTTCCGTTTCAGCCCAACTTGGTGCGGCGAACAGTATGGTTAACGCAAAAATAATTTGGGCTATATAACGTTTGTACATATTTCTAACTTTTCTTTCTCTGGATCGCGATATTCGAATCGCTTCAGTCTTGATACAATGGGCCGTCTATAACAAATAACGGAACTTACGGTTACATACATTACTATGGACGGTAAGTTGTTGCTTTATTGTACGCATAAAGCCTCCAATTGAATACTAGTATGAATCAGCCAACATCACTCTATCTTGCTTCTTTATTGGAAGTAGAGTGGCAAAACCCCGACGAATTCGAATTTCCAAATGAATTTGCCAAGCACTGGCTTGAAGAGCAAGGGTCTTTGTCACGTCGTTTAAAGCAACACTGCCAAGCATTAACGGTAGAATTGCTACAAAATCAGATCGTCACTGCGGCGACGTTAAAACAGGACGAAAGCCAGTTATTGTCCGAACAAGATTGCTTACTGCGAGAGGTAATTTTGTGTGGTGACAATGATAACTGGGTTATCGGACGGACATTGATTCCTCGCTCAACCTTAGTTGATCAGCAGTATGATTTGGCTCAACAAGGGGATATCCCATTAGGACTAACAGTGTTCAGCGCAGACAACGTTGAGCGAGACTCTTTGCAAATGGGATGGGTAGCCGCACCAGAAGGACGTTTGTTAGCGCGACGCTCAAGGTTGTGGATGAATCACAAACCGATGCTGGTCGCCGAGTTATTCTTATCTAATTCACCAGTTTACGCTAAGGAGACAGTGTAAATGTCCGCAGAAAAAGCCAAAGCATATTGGCAACTGATGCGCATGGATCGCCCGATTGGTTCACTGTTACTGATGTGGCCAACGATTTGGGCGCTAATTATCTCAGCCCAAGGGATGCCGAGTTGGGATGTATTTATCGTGTTTGTATTGGGTGTATTCCTAATGCGTAGCGCGGGGTGCGTGATTAATGATTTTGCTGACCGCAAAGTCGACGGCCATGTAAAACGTACCAAGCAACGCCCACTGCCATCAGGGAAAGTGACAGCAAAAGAAGCGATTGGATTATTTTTGGTTTTGGGTATCAGCTCATTCTTGTTAGTGCTGACCATGAACCCGTTGACGATTCAGCTATCCTTCGCTGGCATTGTGTTGGCGTTCATCTATCCATTTATGAAGCGTTACACTCATATTCCACAACTCTTTTTAGGCTTGGCTTTTAGCTGGGCAATTCCAATGGCGTGGGCTGCACAAACCGGGGAGCTACCACTGATAGTTTGGTTTGTGTTTCTGATTAACGCTTTATGGACCATTGCTTATGATACTCAATATGCGATGGTCGATCGCGATGATGATTTAAAGATTGGCATTAAATCGACGGCAATTTTGTTTGGTCGTCATGACAAACTTATTATTGGTGTGTTGCAACTGATTACGCTCGCGATGTTGGTTTGGTTAGGGCAGTTCTACCAATTGGGACAAAGTTACTACTGGACCCTTTTGATTGCAGCGTCGTTGTTTGTTTATCAGCAGCACTTAATTCGTCACCGTGAGCGGGAGTTGTGCTTTAAGGCTTTCCTCAACAACAACTATGTTGGCATGGTGATAGCGATAGGATTATTGGCCGCATTTTGGTAAGCGAAGAAATAGCAAAAAGGCATCCGATTGGATGCCTTTTTTCTTATTTTGGAAGAAGGTAAAACGGTTACGACTGAAGTTGATGAATACTCTCTTCGATCGTCAGTTTCACTTCTGGATAAAGCAGAGTGAATAGTAATCGTGCAAATTGCTGCGTTTTCTTCGTGTCACAGTTACCATCGTTATCGAGGTATTTTTGCTGTTTGAGCGTATTGAACATAGCGGTAAACACACCTTTATCGAAGAATTCTGGCGCATTAATACCGTGTAAGCGTCCTAAACGTTGAGCAATATCTTGGCTCTTCTGTTCTAGGTCCGATTTACCGAGCTCTGGGTAAGCAACAAGCAAGTTCATCGCGATAGAGTAGCGCTGCAGTGTTTCCGTGATTGTACGACCTAGCAGAACCAAAGGCTGGTTGTTCGACTGATTGATCTCCAGCTTATCACCATCGAGGCTAATCATTTTCTGATCGGCAAACTCATGCAGTGTTTTAACGACCAATTCATCCAACTCGTCTTCTTGATAGCTTAAGAACAACTCTTTCTTCAAGAATGGGTAGATTTGCGCGACATTCGCTTGAATCTTTTCTACCGAAAGGTTGCGCTGACGAATGATCATCTGAGCAATTAATGATGGCAGAGCAAACAAGTGGATGATGTTGTTGCGGTAGTAGGTCATCAGGATTGACTGGCTACGATCCAGCGAAATGATGTCACCCATGCTATCGGTTTCAATCACGAACTTATCAAGTGAAATCGCATGATCGACCAACTCCTCAGCACTTTCAGTAGGGATAGTGGAGGTGCTTGAGTACGGGTTGTTTTTGAGTAGCTTTAAGTAACACTCAATCTGGTTGATCAGCGAGTCACGAGAAAGTGCACGTTGACGAGAAGCAAGCAGTGCGGTTGCACACAAGGTCAACGCGTTTGCCGCCGCCGCATCGTTGATGTGCGTCATCATCTTATTAGCAAGGTCGTTGACCACAGGGTTCATCCATTGTGGTTTGTTACCACCCATGCTGTCGATGTCTTTCGTCCATTCAGGAGCGTGCTCGTTCAAGTATTGGTTGAGCTGAATTGGCTCACCGAAGTTCACATAGCCCAAACCAAAGTTACGCAGTTTACGCAGAGTACGCAGTACAAGCCCTGCGTTTTCTTTCTCTTTGCGTTTGCCACGCAGCTCTTTCGCGTAAGTGCCTACTTCCATTACGTGCTCGTAGCCGATGTAGACCGGCACTAGTGTTACTGGGCGGTTTAGACCACGTAGCATTGCTTGGATGGTCATAGCCAGCATACCCGTTTTCGCTTGCAGTAAGCGACCTGTACGTGAACGGCCACCCTCACTGAAGTACTCGACTGAATAGCCTTTGGCAAACAGCTCAGCTAGATACTCGCGGAAAATGGTTGAGTACAGTTTGTTACCTTTAAAGCTACGACGAATAAAGAACGCCCCACCGCGACGGAAAAGAGGACCGGCCGGGAAGAAGTTCAGGTTAATGCCTGCCGCAATGTGCGGAGGCACCATGCCTTCATGGTATAGAACGTAAGACAACAGTAGGTAGTCCATGTGACTACGGTGACACGGAACGTACACAATTTCGTGGCCATCTTGCGCTAAACGACGCACAGTCGAGGCGTTATTGATGTGCAACCCTTGGTACAGCTTGGTCCATAACCAACTCAGGATGCGGTCGCCGTTTTTCACTAGACCGTAGGAGAAGTCGGCGGCGATTTCATCCATGATGTCGTGGGCTTCTTTACGTGCCTTATCAATCGAGATATTTTTGCTCTTGGCTTCGTCAGCGATCGCCAGTTCAATAGCTGGAGATTTTAATAAACGAGCAAACAACACTTGGCGTTGTGGCAGGTTTGGGCCTGAAGCCGCAAGTTTTTGGCGAGAGAAGTGGATACGCGCCACGCGAGCCAATTTGTGCGCAATTGCGCTGTCGGTACCGTGAGAGTCTGCCATATAACGCAGAGATACCACGGGACTAAAGCGAACCAAGCAGTCGCGTCCTGCTGCTATTACCGCTTTCGCCTTTTGCGGGCCATTCATTGGCTGAAGGTAAGGCTTTTGGTTTTCTTCTTTACCTGGTTTACGACCCCAAAGCACGGTTGCAGGGATCATTTGAACGTCCAACTCACTATCCAGCTTATGCAGTTCCAGTAAGTCAGAGAACAGAGAGACAGAATCGGTTGGGACATCATTATCGTTGTTCATCACAGTTGGACGCGCAGCGATAAAGACGAAACGGTTCAGCGTTTTGCCATTGATTTCCAGCGGACTGAGCGGGTCAGGCAGACCAAGGCTCATGGCTTGTTTTTGCAGTGTCAGCAAATCCACGTTCGAGCGGAACGGCAGGGCATATACAATCGGCTTAGCGAGGTCGATATTCAGATCTTCAATCGGGTTCGACGGGATTGTGGTGCCCTTTACCAGTACCGATAAAGGTAGTTTTAGTAATGAACGTGAAAATGATTGTCCAGAAGACATAAAGTTCACAGCCTCAATAGGTATTCAAACAGGCCTAACCTTATTTCAGTGTCCGCTTTGCATGTCTTCTATAGAAAAAGAAATGAGTACGGCAAAAGAAATAAGCCTAGGCGATAAAATTTAAGCGCAGCAAGGATACCAGAAACTGGTCAAACCTTTTAATTTTATTGGCTGTAAATTAGTCTAACTCCTAAGTTGTTGCTTTACTTTGATTAACTGAAAAGGCGGTGTTTTAAACGCATGAATAATGAACTTGGGCAGCAAACGAAGTGCACTCCACAAATAAATTAAAAAACAACCAATTGGGTTTTCATTTGAGCATTTACTGGATATACTCACAGTTAACTGTATAAAAAGACAGGTGAGACATGAAGCCGTTAACGCCACGCCAACAACAAGTCTTCGATTTGATCAAAAGTAAAATCGATGACACCGGAATGCCACCAACTCGTGCAGAGATTGCGCGTGAGCTTGGCTTCCGCTCTGCGAATGCCGCAGAGGAACACCTAAAAGCGCTTGCTCGTAAGCAAGCAATTGAAATTATCCCAGGTGCATCGCGTGGGATTCGTATCCTACTTGATGACTCTGCCGCTAATGACGAACAGGGCTTGCCTTTGATTGGTCAAGTTGCTGCGGGTGAGCCCATATTGGCTCAGGAACACGTAGAAGCGCACTACCAAGTCGACCCTGCGATGTTCAAGCCGCAAGCGGATTTCTTACTTCGTGTAAATGGCGAAAGTATGAAAGACATCGGGATTATGGATGGTGACTTGCTCGCGGTGCATAAGACCCAAGACGTGAGAGACGGTCAAGTTGTCGTTGCGCGTGTTGATGATGATGTGACTGTGAAGCGTTTGGAGCGCAAAGGTTCAACCATATTACTGCATGCTGAGAATGAAGAGTTTGCCCCAATTCAAGTGGACTTAACGTCTCAGCATCTTACGATTGAAGGCTTAGCCGTTGGTATTATTCGTAATACCGATTGGATGTAAGTGTATTTAAGCAGCCCAGTTCATCTGGGCTGTTTTGTCTTTTCTCTTCTTTTCTCTTTTTCTACTTCCTCCAAAAGCTTGCTTATCATCTTGACCTTGTTTGTTTTGACCAATTTATAAGCTTGATAATGTAATTGATATTCATTATCATCTATTTCAATGTCTATGTTTTCTCTCTGGCGCAGGAAATGCCCATGTATCAGTCTAAACATCAAGTTCCTAACCATTTATTAAAGCCACTGTTATTGCGTAGCCGTGAAAGCATGGTCGACAATGGCTTGGTGTACGATCCGATTGCTGCTAAAGCGTGTTTGAGCTGTAAGATGGCGCCGGATTGTTTGAGTGGTGATATTGCGCAGAAGCAATTGCTGCACGTGACGCTGACCCAGCTTTGTGACCAGCAGGTTAGTCACTTCTTACAGCAGTATCCCGATGCTTGGATTATCAATGTCGGAGCTGGGCTGGATACCCGCTTTTATCGTTTGGATAATGGACGCTGCCATTGGATAGAGCTGGATGTGACGGAAAATTTGGTATGGCGTCAGCGCTTGTTCCACAAAAATGAACGTTATGAACATCGCTCTGGCAGTGTGGATGAAATGTCGTGGCTAGAGACGTTAGCCATTCCAGAGCAAGCACCGGTACTCATTTTATGTGAAATGGCACTGCTCGATTGCACAGAGCGTCAAGTCGCGAAATTTATTCAAACCTTGGGTCGACATTTTGTCTCTGCTGAACTGTGTATGGTGCTGGCAGGAGATTTAACGGAAACCAAGTGGGGACAAAAGCTTGGCTCTGATCGCTATGCACATGGCTTTGAAGCGCCCGCAGAACAGATATTGCAATGGTTACCATGGGCACAGTGGGTGAAAGCTTTTTCGCCATTCGATCGATTCTGTTCTCGTTGGAAAGCTTGGCAGCGTTGGCTTAATAAGATTCCAATGTTGAAGCATCGCCTCACGCCAGTCCTCGTTCACATCAAGTGGTAATTGGCTAGTCGTTAAGCGCTCAGGTACACTCGTCGATCTTACTGATGAGGTGCCTGTGACAAATTCAATCTTCTCTCCTTTATCTAACCCAAAAGTTCATCGCCAAGTCTTAGCTTTAGCGATACCTATGGTGCTGTCGAATATTACTGTTCCATTACTCGGTTTGGTCGATGCTGCGGTGATTGGTCATCTAGACCACGCTTGGTATTTGGGCGGTGTTGCGTTGGGCAGTACCATGATCAGCGTGACATTTTGGCTGCTTGGTTTTTTACGTATGTCGACTACTGGGTTGGCGGCGCAGTCCTATGGCGGTGAAGACCGAAAACAACTTGCCTTGGTGTTCATGCAAGGCTCACTCATGGCACTGCTGTTTGCGTTAGTCTTCCTTATTGCCCATAACCCACTTGCTGATCTGATTTTTGGCTGGAGTGATGCCAGTGCTGAAGTGAAGCACTACGGCATGCAATATTTCTCTATCCGTGTGTGGAGTGCCCCCGCAGCTCTAATGAACTTTGTGTTGTTGGGCTGGTTGCTCGGCACGCAAAACTCCAAAGCGCCTATGTGGATGGTGATCATCACCAACGTGACTAATATTGCCCTCGATTTGTTGTTTGTGATGGGTTTGGGGTGGAAAGTAGAAGGCGCTGCGCTGGCATCGGTGATTGCTGACTACTCAGGCATGGTTTTTGGTCTCATGTGTGTCTGGAAAACCTGGCGAGAGAGGCAATTACCATCACCTCAAAAGTTGCTAACCAGCACTCATCACGGTTTAGGGCGCTTCGTGAAATTGAATCGCGATATTTTCTTGCGCTCTTTGTGTCTGCAAGCGGCTTTTAGCTTTATGACGTTCCAAGGCGCAAGCTTTGGTGATGAGGTTGTCGCTGCAAATGCGGTACTGATGAGCTTCCTGATGATTATCTCGTATGGCATGGATGGCTTTGCTTATGCAATGGAGGCCATGGTCGGGAAGGCGATTGGCGCCAAAGATAGGCAACAATTGAGTGCATCGCTTGTCGGTACTTTTTTTTGGAGTTTGGCTATTTGCTTAGGACTGACCGCGCTCTTTGGTTTGGCGGGATCGCAGTTGATCGCCATGATCACTTCAATTGAGGCTGTACAACAGCAAGCAGCGGTGTATCTACCTTGGCTGGTGGTGATGCCACTTGCGTCGATGTGGTGCTTTCTATTGGATGGCATTTTTGTCGGTGCAACCAAAGGCAAAGACATGCGCAATAGTATGTTTGTCGCGACCAGCAGTTTCTTCGTTGTCTTTTACTTGTTCGCCGAGTGGGAAAATCACGCGCTGTGGTTTGCAATGACGAGCTTTATGTTGATGCGGGGTATTGGTTTAGGGGTTATCTTTCTCTACCAATGGCGTAAGGATACCTTCCTCGCACAATGTTGATATAAAAACAGCAGGTCCAAGCCTGCTGTTTTTCTGTTTGCTATCAAGAAGCATAGATTAGAACAAGCGGTTCAAACCATTCAATGCAGCGACACGATACGCTTCGGCCATCGTCGGATAGTTGAAGGTGGTATTGACGAAATACTCGATGGTATTCGCTGAGCCTTTTTGCTCCATAATGGCTTGACCGATGTGGATAATTTCCGCGGCACGTTCGCCAAAGCAGTGAATCCCTAAAATTTCTTTGGTTTCACGATGGAACAATATCTTCAAGCTGCCGATGTCTTTCCCTGCGATCTGTGCACGAGCTAGATGCTTGAACGAAGAGCGTCCTACTTCATACGGTACTTTCGCAGCTGTTAGCTCTTGCTCGGTTTTACCCACAGAGCTAATCTCTGGGATGGTGTAGATACCTGTTGGAATATCATCAATCAGATAGTTTTCTGCCTGACCTTTCGTAATGGCTTGTGCGACAAATCGCCCTTGGTCATAAGCGGCGCTTGCAAGGCTAGGGTAACCGATGACATCGCCTACAGCGTAAATGTGCTCAATATCGGTTTGGTAGTTACGGTTTACTTTTAGTTGTCCGCGAGAATCCGCTTCCAGACCCACTGCACCCAAATTCAACTTATCGGTGTTACCTGTTCGACCATTCGCATACAACAAACAGTCCGCCTTCATCTTCTTGCCAGATTGTAGGTGAATAATCACGCCATCTTCTGTGCCTTCGATTTTTTCATAGGTCTCATCATTACGAATTACCACACCGCTGTTCCAGAAGTGGTAAGACAGCGCATCTGACACTTCGTTATCCAAAAACTCCAACAAGCGGTCTCGGGTATTGATAAGGTCGGTTTTCACTCCAAGGCCGCGGAAGATAGAAGCGTATTCACAACCGATAACGCCTGCACCGTAAATGATGATATGGCGAGGGTCGTGTTTCAGGCTCAAAATGGAATCACTGTCGTAGATGCGCTCATGCAAGAAATCAACGTCGTTAGGCTGATACGGACGAGAACCCGTCGCGATGACAAACTTATCCGCTGAATAGATTTCTTCTGTGCCGTCGCTTTGCATTACTGCAATTGAGTAGTTATCGATAAATCGCGCGGTTCCGAACAAAAGTGTGCATGAGTTACGGTCATAAAAGCCCTGACGAAGTCGAGTTTGCTTATCAATGACCGATTTAGCATGACCTAAAATGTCAGAAAATGTTGCATGAACGCTGGTGTTGTTTCGACAAAATAGCGGGTTGCTATTAAATTCAATGATGCGGCTAACGGCATGACGCAGTGCTTTTGATGGAATAGTACCCCAGTGAGTACAACCGCCGCCGACACTGCTTTCTTTCTCGACAATGGCAACATTCAGTCCCGCTTTGGTTAATCCCATTGCAGCCCCTTCTCCGCCAGGGCCACTACCGATTACGATCACGTCATAGTGATTAACATGCGCCATGATGCCTTCCTTGTTATATTTGCTTAACATTGCTTTAGCGCGATTTTAACTCATTTACTCTATTGGTACACGTCATGCCTGTTAGAGAGTGGAAGTGATCACGCAGAATCGACCAAAAGGATGATTTGGTATGTTGTATGTCTATAAATTGCATCGAGAACATTGCAATTAGATGCATGCCAATAGTAACGTTCTCGGCGCTCAGAGCGAGCGAAGCAACATATCTTTCTCCGTAGGAACAAATTGCGTTATATTGAGGCTCTTGTACCCTACAGAAAAAGAGCAAGTTAAGAATGAAATCGATGGGAATCCGCGCACAGCAAAAAGAGAAGACACGTCGATCATTGATCGATGCGGCATTTAGTCAATTAAGTGCGGATCGCAGCTTTTCCAGCCTTAGCTTGCGAGAAGTCGCCCGAGAGGCAGGGATTGCACCGACTTCTTTTTACCGTCACTTCAAAGATATGGATGAGCTAGGCTTAACCATGGTTGATGAAGGCGGTTTGCTACTACGTCAACTGATGCGTCAGGCGCGTCAACGTATTGTGAAAGAAGGTAGCGTAATTCGTACCTCGGTCGAAACCTTTATGGAATTCATTGAAAGTAGTCCGAACGTTTTTCGTTTATTGTTGCGTGAGCGCTCCGGCACTTCTGCTGAATTTCGTACCGCTGTTGCTCGAGAAATCCAGCATTTTGCGGCAGAATTAACCGAGTATTTAATGAGCACCGGCGTGACCAGAGAAGAGGCGTATACTCAAGCAGAAGCGTCTGTGACTTTGGTTTTCAGTTCGGGGGCTGAAGCTTTAGATTTAGATCGACGTGAGCGCGATGAACTCGCCGAGCGATTGATCATGCAATTGCGAATGATAGCCAAAGGGGCCTATTGGTATCGCAAAGAACGTGAACGTAACCGATTAAAAGGCGGGATAGAATAATGTCGAATGGAAATAAATCTGAAAAGAAAACGCTGATTTTGGCACTGGTTGCAGGTATGTGTGGTGATGCTTTGTTGTCATGGTTGACCATGAGTGAAGTGTCTTTTTCAATCTTCCCATTGATTGCACTCGTACTGGCTGTACAAGCTCTTTACCAAGAGTACCTAAATAATCCGGTATCAGAAGATATCCCATTAGTTGGCTTGGCGTGTTTCTTCGTAGGTGCGTTTGGTCACTCTGCGTTTATTAAAGCGCAATACCCAGAAGCAGGCTCAAACTTCTTTGCGATCATGGTTTCAATGATCTTACTCGCATGGATTGGTAAGAAGCTAGGGTTTGTCAGCAAGAAGACTTCTGCGGAATAAGCAAAACGAATCAAATACAAAAAAAGCGAGCCATTGAGCTCGCTTTTTTGTATTTGACGCCGTGGGTTACGCTTTGCGTTCCAATAGCACGCCCGCTTCCATGTGGTGGGTATAAGGGAATTGGTCAAACAGAGCAAAACGCGTCACGTTGTGTGTTTCGCATAGAATGTCCAAGTTCTCTTTTAGAGTCTCAGGGTTACAAGAGATGTACATGATGCGCTCGTAACCTTGCACCATTTTACAAGTATCGACATCCATCCCAGCACGTGGTGGGTCGACAAAAATCGTGTTGCAGTTGTAGCTCTTCAGATCCACTCCTGCATCTTGTAGACGACGGAATTCACGCTTACCCTCGATCGCTTGAGTAAATTCCTCTGCTGATAGACGTAAGATTTGTACGTTATCAATCTTATTGGCCGCGATGTTGTACTGTGCAGATACAACCGATGGCTTAGCTAGCTCAGTTGCCAGGACGCGGTCGAAATTCTGTGCCAACGCCAGCGAGAAGTTACCGTTACCACAGTAAAGTTCTAGTAGGTCACCAGTGCTTTCTTGGGTGCAGTCGACCGCCCATTCCAGCATCTTCTCTGCGACTTTGCCGTTCGGCTGAGTGAAGCTGTTCTCTACTTGTTGGTAGATGTAGCTTTGACCATTTACATCGAGCTTCTCGATCACGTAGTCGCGGTCTAGGACAATCTTCATCTTACGAGCACGACCAATGATGTTTAGATTGAAGCCTTCATCATTTAAACGCTGTTTAAGGGCTTTCGCGTTTTCAATCCACTCTTCATCAAGTTGGCGATGGTAAAGCAGTGAAACCAGAATCTCACCGCTTAGCGTCGACAGGAAATCCACCTGGAACAGTTTACGACGTAGCGAGTCGTTGTCTTTCATCGCTTCAACCAATAGTGGCATCAGGTCGTTGATAAGACGGCTTGCTGCAGGGAATTGGTCAACACGGTATTTCTCACGAGTTTCTTGGTTGAACATGATGTAGTAAAGATCTTCGCCTTCATGCCAAACACGGAACTCAGCACGCATGCGGTAGTGCTGCTCTGGTGATTCAAACACTTCCAGTTCTGGCATGTTGTATGGCGCGAACATATCCGTGAGACGTTCGACTTTTTCAGCCAGTTGTTCTTGGTAGCGTTGTGGGTTTACATCAAGAGTAGCCATGATCTTACCTTTTATGGTGCATTCAATTTAAGAGCGCAGATTTTATTCAATCTCAATAGGATGTCCAGTTTTGTACTGGAATTGATTTAAAGATAGTGCGTACAGACAGAGTAGAAAGCAAAATCAATCAAAACGTTACAACTTCTAAGGACAATATTGGCTGGACAAATAATCAATAGCTGAATAATATTTGCCTCAAGTTGGTGCTATCTAGCAATCTAGATGGCTGAAATGGGAATCTGGTGTGAATCCAGAACTGACGCGCAGCGGTAAAAGAGAACGAACGCTCATCAGACACTGCATTAGTTTATGTGGGAAGTCGAGCAAGTAGGCGGTACACCCGTGCTCTTGAGTCCGAATACCTGCCAACAACTGAGCCACAGCACTGGACTGTCATGACGACAGGGCTCGGAAGGAATTACGCGATTTAGGACAATACAATGAGAAAATCCGCACTGGCGATCACTTTGGCATCGCTGCTTTCACCTGTCTCTTATCTACAGGCCCAAGAAACCTCCACTGACGAAACCATCGTTGTTACTGCAAACCGTTTTGAGCAAGCCGAAAGCCGTACGTTGGCAGATGTCGAAGTGGTTACTCGACAAGACATTGATCGCATTCAAGCGAAAACCCTACCAGATGTGTTGCGCCGTCTTACGGGTATTCAAGTTTCACAAAATGGTGGTCGTGGTCAGTTAGCGTCTTTATTTGTTCGTGGTACCAGTTCCGACCAAGTTCTAGTACTGGTTGATGGCGTACGTTTTGCGCGTGCAGCGAAGGGCGCTGTGGACTTTAACCAAATCCCACTTACTTACGTTCAACGGATTGAGTACGTGCGTGGTGCGCGTGCGTCACTTTATGGTTCAGAAGCGATTGGTGGCGTGATCAATATCATCACTATTGCGCGTGCTGACGAAGAAGGAACGAAGTTAAGCGCAGGTTTAGGTAGCTTAGATTACCAAGAATTGAGTGTGGCATCTGGCATTAAAGTCACAGAGAGCGGCCAGCTGAATATCGCGCTTGGTAGTGAAAGTGATGATGGTTATAACGTTCGTCCTGTACCGGGAGTTAATGACGGCGATCGCCATGGCTTTGATACAAAGAATGGTCTGCTAGGTTACGTGCATAACTTCAATGACCAGTGGTCTGTATTTGGTAACCTACGTGCTTACGAAAATGTTTATCAATATGACAGCAGCTACGGCAGTCGCGGTTATTACGAAGCAGAAAAAGACGACCTTTCTGCCACTCTGGGCGGTAAGTATCAGTCTGATAATGTGATGTCAGAACTACAAGTAACGGCACAGAAACAGAAGTCTTGGAACTATGAGCAAGCAAAAGGCAAACACTCAGGTACTGAAGATGAACTTGAGCAGCAAAATGTCCAGTGGACCAACAGTTACTTGCTAAACAATAATACGACGTTTGCTGGTGGTATTGATTGGCGTAATGAGTCTTATAAAGACAAGAGTGCGAATAAAACGTTTGATCGTACCAATGGCGCTCTGTTTGGTATGGCAACCACTAGTATTGATAAAGCAATGCTTGAGGGCAGTGCTCGCCTTGATGATAACGAAGAATACGGTAGTGAGTTCACTTACAGTTTAGCGGCTGGTTACCAATTTGTG
This sequence comes from Vibrio sp. T13N, assembly GCF_032970445.1. Classification (NCBI taxonomy): domain Bacteria; kingdom Pseudomonadati; phylum Pseudomonadota; class Gammaproteobacteria; order Vibrionales; family Vibrionaceae; genus Vibrio; species Vibrio sp. T13N. The sequence continues at coordinate 2,964 of NZ_JAWJYE010000018.1, read as the reverse complement.
CCAGAGTTTGGGGTTAAAGCTTCTTTTGGTACTGCGTTTAAGGCTCCAAACCTATATCAACAGTATGACCCAACGTACGGTGAGAAAGATCTTAAGCCGGAAGAGTCAGATGCTTGGGAGCTAGCATTCAGCGGTGATGTCCAAGGCGTTTTTTGGTCCGTAACGGGTTATGACTATAAAATCACGAATCTTATCGATTACCATCCAACCACATATAAATATTTGAATGTCGATGGTGAAACACATATCCAAGGTGTGGAGCTTGTTGCTGAGTTTGATACAGGGATTGTGCAGCACCAGTTGAGTGCGGATTACAAAGATGCTGAAGACAATAAAGGGCATCAGTTGCAGCGCCGCGCTAAAGAAATGTATAAGTGGAACGCTTTAGTGAGCTTCGATAAAGTGGACTGGTCGGTTAGCTATCAGTACGTAGGTAAGCGTCCAGATGTGGATTACAGCACTTGGCCTTCACAAGATATCACGCTTTCTTCTTACTCGTTGGTTGATACGGCTGTGACTTACTATCCGAATGAGTCGACCTCTATTAGTGCTCGTATCGATAATCTATTTGATGAAGAGTATGAGATGGCAAAAGGTTACCCTGCCGCGGAGCGAGCGTACTATCTAAACGTCGGCTACGAATTCTAATCGTGAATGAACACAAACCGCCTTCGGGCGGTTTTTAATATTTTTGTGATGGAAAATCGAATGACGAAACCTAAGCAAGTGGTGATCAGTTGGTCCAGCGGTAAAGATTCGACATTAACGCTTGAGCGCCTTAACGAGAATCCAAATTATCAAGTTGTCGGTTTGTACACGACTTACGTAGGGAAAGAAGTCCCTTTCCAAGCAACTCCGCTTGAGGTTGTACAAATGCAAGCAGACTTACTTGCGCTTCCGCTCATTACTATCGAACTGCCTGAAGTCTTTCCGAGTAACGACATTTATCAATCGACCATCGTTAATGCATTACAAAGTAGTGGTCTGAATATAGAAGCTGTCGCATTTGGCGATATGTTTTGCAATGGCATTGCCGAGTACCGACGCAGCTATATTGAACCTGCTGGCTGGGAGTGCGTCTTTCCGCTATTAGGGGAGAGCAGCGACAAACTAGCGATGGAAATCATAGAGCGTGGTATTCAAACTATGTTGATCACCATCGACGGAAGTGTTCTCCCTCCAGAGTGGTGTGGTCGCTGGTATGACAAAGTCCTAATAGAGTCATTACCAAGTCAAATTGATCCCTGTGGGGAAAATGGTGAATTTCACACACTGGTCACGTCTTCGCCGTCTTTTCAAGGGCATATCGAGCTGACGAAGCGAGATGTAGAATCTGGAGATAGATTCAGCCATCAAAGATACCATGCTAAAGCATTGCCAAAACAAATCTAAGCAGTATGATCGCAACGTTTCTGTTCTTTAGGTAAGGCTCGTGCGAGTAGCAAGTAAGAAAAAAGTCCTAGTTTTTGACTCCGGTGTTGGTGGTCTTTCTGTATTCCAAGAGATACATCGCCTATTGCCGCATCTTGACTACTTATACTTATTCGATAATCAGGCTTACCCTTATGGTGAACTCGATCAGGCGGTACTCATTTCACGAGTTAACCAACTGGTCTCTTCATTAGTCGAAGAACACCAAGTCGACATTGTTGTCATTGCTTGTAATACGGCAAGCACCATAGTGCTTCCTTCCTTACGTGAAAATCTATCGATTCCCGTTGTTGGTGTTGTCCCTGCGATTAAACCCGCATCGCTTTTGGCATCAAAAGGGGTAGGGCTGATCGCCACTCCGGCGACAGTAACACGCCAATATACTCACGAGTTAATACGAGACTTTGCGCAAGGCAAACCAGTTGAGCTGTTGGGATCAACTCGCTTGGTGGATATGGCCGAAGAGAAGTTGCGAGGCAACAGCGTTTCTCTAGACGAACTGACAAAAATCCTGCTTCCGCTTCGCGATAAAGTAGACGTTGCGGTGCTCGGTTGTACTCACTTCCCTTTAATCAAAGAGGAAATTCATCAAGCTTTGGGTGGGGACGTTACTTTAATTGATTCGGGTGCAGCCATTGCACGTCGAGTAAAAGCATTACTATTAAGTGATGAAATTGAGGATACGGAAGAGGGAAGTAAGTCGATTTATGCCAGTGCAACTCCTTGGCAGGAAGATGCACTGAACATTTGTTTAAAGAAGCTAGGTTTTAATCCTGTTCTGGTTTACCACCATCCGGGTGTTTAGGATCGTTCGCAATTCTCACTTTTAGCGTTCTCTCCATATATTCCTTTTCATTCAGTTTAGCGATAGCTGGCTTGGCATCTGCCGCAGCCATCACGACAAAACCAAACCCTCTTCTTTTTCCAGTGCGCTTATCTTTCATTAAGCGTACTGCATAGACCTGTCCATATTCAGCAAACAAATCGCGAACGTGACTCTCATTGGCCTTATAAGGAAGGTTGCCGACATACAGAGTTTTAGTTGATGGATCCGAGTCTGTTGATTGAATAGAAGGTGTCTGGCTAGAAAATGAAAATAAAAAAGCAGTAGCGATAACACCAATGAGAAAACTCAAGGCTGGTGGGATGGTGACTTGAGAGAAGACGATTCCCCCAACGACGGCCAGCCCAGCACATAAAATCAGATTTTTTTTAGACGTCATTTTAATTACTACACATAGTGATAAAGAGATCGATTGTCCATTAACAGAATAGACACATGAATCTTACGTATATGGTTGGTGTTTTTCCAACCAATTGCTGTGATATGTCTCAAATGTGACGAAGAAATATGCAAACATCACGCTTTTGGCTAACTAATGACCTGTTGAAAGTTTTTTTGCAAAAAACGCTTGTACTAATTTCTCAACTCCCTATACTGCGCATCCACCGACACGGAGTGAGACGAAAGTCACACAGCGAGTCGGAAGTGAGAGAAAAAGAAATTTGAAAAAATGCTTGACTCTCTCACGG
>NZ_JAWJYE010000017.1:0-66819 GCF_032970445.1 Vibrio sp. T13N | reverse complement strand
CTGCTCCACCCCGCGTCCGTATTGTGTCACCGTTAAGTACCGTGAGAACTATRAAACTGGAGCGACACACGAGGTTCGAACTCGTGACCTCAACCTTGGCAAGGTTGCGCTCTACCAACTGAGCTAGTGTCGCATATCAACAGCAGTCGCTATTAATAGAATTTGGTTGCGGGGGCCGGATTTGAACCGACGACCTTCGGGTTATGAGCCCGACGAGCTACCAAGCTGCTCCACCCCGCGTCCGTATTGTGTCACCGTTAAGTACCGTGAGAACTATRAAACTGGAGCGACACACGAGGTTCGAACTCGTGACCTCAACCTTGGCAAGGTTGCGCTCTACCAACTGAGCTAGTGTCGCATCAACAACGTTTCCGCTGTTTAGGGCTGCGAATTATAAGAGCATTTTTTTGTGATGCAAGTCCTTCCTTCAAAAAAACTTTATTTTTTTACTGAACGATGAAAAAGCAATCAAAAGCGATATAAATTACAACAATTTGGATCGCAACCTTAACAGTTAAATCTTGAAAATAGTACCACGATAGTACTTAAGTTCTGCAATCGACTCGCGAATGTCGTCCAAGGCCAAATGTGTTCCCTGTTTTGTGAACCCATTTAATACTTCAGGTTGCCAACGACGCGCCAATTCTTTAAGAGTGCTGACGTCAACATATCGGTAATGAAAGAACTCTTCTAATTCCGGCATGTGTTTGTACAAGAAGCGACGATCCTGCCCAATGCTGTTACCACATATTGGCGACGCCCCTTTCGGCACCCATTTTTCTAAGAATTCAATGGTTTGTGCGACCGCATCTTGTTCTGAGATTTTACTGTTGCGAACGCGTTCCACCAAGCCGCTTGCCGTATGCGTATTGGTGCACCAATCGTCCATTTTCGCTAGCTCTTCTTCCGGCTGATGAATCGCTAATACTGGACCTTCAGCCAAAATATTTAGCTCGCTATCCGTGACAATAGAAGCAATTTCAATGATTTTGTGCGTTTCAGGATCAAGCCCTGTCATCTCTAAATCAACCCAAATTAGGTTTTGATCGCTAAAGGACATGGTTACGCCGCCTATTTGTTTATCGATAAAAGAGGTACTATACCTCAAAATACGGGAAACACGATACTCACTCAGAGCCAAGATCACGGCTCAACCATTTGAGTAAATTCACATAAAGTACAGAATTGTGGCAAAGAAGAAAAAGTTAACCAAAGGTCAAGTGCGACGCGTACGCAGCAACCAACAAAAGCGTTTAAAAAAGCAAGAAGAGTCCATCCAGTGGGATGAAAACATGCTAGGCGCAAGCAAACAAGGTCTAGTGATCACTCGTTTTGGCCAGCACGCGGATATTGAAGACCTTGAAACAGGCGAGATTCAACGCTGTAACCTTCGCCGTGGTATCGAATCTTTAGTATCTGGCGATCGAGTTTTATGGCGCGAAGGCTTGGAGTCTATGGCTGGCATTTCTGGCGTTGTTGAAGCGGTAGAACCTCGTTCTTCAGTGCTCACTCGTCCAGATTACTACGATGGCCTAAAGCCCGTAGCTGCCAATATTGATCAAATGGTCATTGTCTCCTCGGTACTGCCCGAGCTATCACTGAATATTATTGACCGTTACCTCGTAGCATCAGAAACACTGAATATCGCACCATTGCTGGTCTTAAACAAAGTCGATCTTCTAGAAGCCGATGATCGTGCAATGTATGAAGAATGGCTCAAAGAATATGAACGCATTGGCTATAAAGTGCTTCTGGTAAGCAAGAAGTCTGGAGAAGGCATTGCTGAACTAGAAACCCTGCTGCGTGACCGAATTAATATCTTTGTTGGTCAATCAGGCGTAGGGAAATCCAGCTTAGTCAACGCGTTAATGCCGGAACTAGAGAGCGAAGTTGAAGAAGGCGAAGTTTCCGAGAACTCAGGTTTAGGCCAACACACCACGACAGCAGCGCGCTTGTATCATATTCCGACGGGTGGCGACTTGATCGACTCGCCTGGAGTGCGTGAATTTGGGCTTTGGCATTTGGAAGCAGAAGAAGTAACGAAAGCATTCGTTGAATTCCGACCATACTTAGGCGGTTGTAAGTTCAGAGATTGTAAGCACAATGACGACCCTGGCTGCCTTCTACGTGAAGCTGTTGAGAAAGGGGAAATCAACGAAACTCGCTTTGAAAACTACCATCGCATTTTGGAAAGCATGGTTGAAAACAAAGCAAACCGTCAGTATTCACGCAATAAGAAAGCCGATCTGTAATTAAGTTAAGACTGTAACTGTGTAAAAAGTCTTCACCTAATACTGACAAGCAAATTAAATTTCAGTAACATCACGCGCCCTAAAGCGCGAATCTAACAGAAGTATCGGAATTAAAGATGGACAAGTTTAAAGTTGGACTGCAGTACTGGATCCCACAACACGGCCTCACTCGCCTAATGGGTAAACTGGCTTCAGCAAAAGCTAGCGGTCTAACAACAGCAGTTATTCGTTGGTTTATCAAACAATACAATGTGAACATGGATGAGGCGAAGCACTCAGATCCTAAGCATTTTAAAACGTTCAACGAGTTTTTCGTTCGTGAGCTAAAAGAGGGCGCACGCCCAATTTCTGAAGGCGAAAACGTCATCACTCACCCAGCCGACGCTTGTGTTAGCCAATTTGGCCCTATTGAAGATGGTCAACTTATCCAAGCAAAAGGTCATCACTTCTCAGCGCAAGAACTGCTGGGCGGTGACGCGAATTTAGCAAACGAATTTAAAGATGGATCTTTTGCCACGCTGTACCTGTCTCCGCGCGATTACCATCGTGTACACATGCCGTGTGACGGCACACTGCGCCAAATGATTTACGTGCCTGGTGACCTGTTCTCGGTAAACCCACTTACGGCAGAAAACGTTCCAAATCTATTCGCACGTAACGAGCGTGTGGTGTGTATCTTTGACACTGAGTTTGGTCCTATGGCACAAGTGCTTGTTGGCGCAACCATCGTAGGTAGCATTGAGCAAGTATGGGCTGGCACGATCACTCCGCCTCGTGGCAATACTGTCTACAAATGGGATTACCCAGCTGAGGGTGACAAGGCCGTGATCTTGAAAAAAGGCGAAGAGATGGGCCGCTTCAAACTGGGCTCTACTGTTATTAACCTGTTTGCCAAAGACGCGATTGAGTTTGACGCAAGCATGGAAAACGGTAAGCCAACCGTAATGGGCACACCTTACGCCTTGAAAAAATAAACAAAACCCCGTTAAAAGAGCCCTTTCTCAAGGGCTCTTTTTATTGATAAAAAGCAAAATTCCGTTCAAAATTTAGCCTCTATTTCTCAAACTCATACCTGCCTCTAAGACCTTCATTCCACAATCAATTATCCTGCGCTTAGGATGAATATTTAGAGGGGCAGCCAATGCCAAAGATGAGTGTAAACACGCTGGCGAAATTGCTGGTGTGCTTTTTAATTCCGCTCGGTGTTTTGATGATGCCGATTGATGCTATTCCTATTGATGATCTTACTTTAATTCAGCATCGCCTGTTGGCTATTTTTCTTCTTGCTGCCCTACTTTGGGTTCTTGAGCCGGTCCCCGTTTTTGCTACGTCCATTCTTATTATCGCTCTTGAACTGATCATGATATCGGATAAAGGTTTGCATCTATTTCGCAATCCACCAGCGGGGCATGATTTAGGAGAGTTAATTGCTTACACTGATATTTTCTCTGCCTTCTCTTCACCGATCATTATTCTTTTTATGGGTGGGTTTGCCCTCGCCATCGCGGCTTCCAAATACGAACTCGACAACAATCTCGCCCGAGTACTACTAAAACCATTCGGCACACAACCTAAGTTCATCATGCTGGGTTTGATGCTCATTACCGCCGTTTTTTCAATGTTCATGTCCAACACTGCCACGACGGTCATGATGTTGGCGCTGCTCGGTCCAATCGTCGCTTCTGCACCTAAAGGGGATCTAGGGATTAAAGCGCTGGTGCTGTGCATTCCAATTGCCGCGAATACTGGCGGCATTGCAACTCCGATAGGCACTCCACCTAACGCAATAGCGCTCCAATACCTCACCGGAGAAAACGCCATAGACTTCCTATCCTGGATGACAATGGGCCTACCATTTGTGCTGATACAACTCACTGTTGCTTGGTTTTTGTTGCAGAAGCTGTTTCCGTCCAGCGAACCAGAAATGAAACTAAAGCTGGATGGTACGTTCAAAAAGAGCTGGCGCGCGATCGTCGTCTACATCACTTTTTCACTAACCATTGTGCTTTGGATGACGACAAAAGTGCACGGCATGAACACGTATGTTGTTGCGATTATCCCGCTGGCGGTGTTCACGTTAACGGGCATTATGGGAAAAGAAGAACTCAAGCTGATTAACTGGGATGTTTTATGGCTGGTTGCCGGTGGTATCGCAATTGGTATTGCCTTAGACAAAACAGGCTTAGCCGAAGCATTAGCACACGCCATTGATTACAGCTTACTATCACCATTTGCCGTTGTCTTTGCCCTATCGGTCGTATGTTGGTTAATGGCGAACTTTATGTCTAATACCGCAACGGCAAACTTATTAATGCCTATTGCTGCCGCTATTGGTACATCCATGCCAAGCCTTATTGCGGTTGGTGGCCTACAAGGTTTACTGGTTGTCGTCGCATTCTCCGCATCACTTGGCATGATCTTACCGGTTTCCACGCCACCAAACTCTTTGGCTTATTCAACAGGCCTAATCGAGAGCAAAGACATGGCGAAAGTGGGGCTGATTCTTGGTTTGATTGGTCTATTTATCGTGTATGGCGCAGTTTTGGTGCTGTTTTAATCGATAAGCTCCGTGACAGAGCTTGTTGTCATGGAGCTGCTCTCCATCTACTGCCCTCACAGAGCGGCTTTTACATCCCATAAATTTCGTGCATATTAAGACTCCTCAAATCTACAAGGACGTCGACACATCATGGGTTACGAATGGCTTGCTTTATGTGCCGCTTTTTTGTGGGCAATTTCTAGCCTTATTTCTGTCATTCCTGCACAACACCTAGGCGCATTTTCTTACAGCCGCTGGCGCATGGGCTGTACGGCCGTGATCTTATCAACAATGGCCTGGATAACTGGCGGCTGGTTAACGGTTTCTTGGGAACATGTAACGCCAATGATGGCCTCAGGACTGATTGGTATTTTTATTGGCGATACCGCTCTGTTCGCGTGCTTGAATCGTATGGGGCCAAGACAAGCCGGGCTACTGTTTTCCTGCCATGCGGTATTCTCTGCTATTTTGGGCTACTTCTTATTTAGCGAAGTCATGACCACAATAGAACTACTGGGCGCATCCTTGGTATTTAGCGGCGTGGTGATGGCGATATTCTTTGGTCGAAGAGGCCAAGTGAATAACGTCTTGGAAGACATTAAAGGTAACATCTGGGTGGGTATTGGACTTGGCTTAACCGCTGCAATGTGCCAAGCATTGGGTGGTATCATCGCCAAGCCAGTAATGCAAACCAGCATTGACCCTGTTGCGGCTTCTGCTATTCGAATGATCAGTGCATTTTTCGCCCACAGCATGTTGTTAGTTCTAGGGGTCAAAGTCGCTCGCTCGACACAACACATTACTTGGAGAGTATTTGGTATTACTGCGCTTAACGGTTTCTTGGCGATGGCCGTCGGCATGACGCTGATCTTATACGCACTGCAAGAAGGAAATGTAGGTATGGTTGCACTGCTATCTTCAACCACGCCAATTATGTTGCTACCACTGCTCTGGATTTACACTAAACGCCGACCAAACCGATTTGCATGGTTGGGCGCAGCCCTAGCCGTGATTGGTGCAGGCATTTTGGTTCAATAACCTTACAGACCAGCCCTTGTTGCCAGATACAAAAAAGCCCGAGTTTAAACTCGGGCTTTTGTCATTATGAGCTGTCAGTTAATTACTTAACTAGCACTTCGCCCGTCATTTCTGCTGGGATTTCTAGACCTGCTAGAGAAAGCATGGTTGGTGCAAGGTCAGAAAGTTTGCCGCCTTCTTTGAACTCAACCGCTTTATCACCTACGTAAATAAGAGGAACCGGTAGGTTAGTGTGCGCTGTGTGAGTACCACCCGTTTCTGGGTCAACCATCATTTCTGCGTTACCGTGGTCCGCAGTGATCAGTAGCTGACCGCCAACTTCTTTGATTGCTTCAACTACTTTGCCAACACTTTCATCTAGCGCTTCGATTGCTTTCTCAGCTGCTTCGTAAACGCCAGTGTGACCAACCATATCTGCGTTCGGGTAGTTACAGATGATAGTGTCGAACTTACCAGACTTGATCGCCGCAACCAGTTTCTCTGTAAGCTCAGGGGAGCTCATTTCTGGCTGAAGGTCGTAAGTGGCTACTTTTGGAGAAGCAACAAGCTGGCGCTCTTCGCCTTCAAATTCGTTTTCAACACCGCCGTTGAAGAAGAAAGTCACGTGTGCGTATTTCTCTGTTTCAGAGATACGTAGCTGAGTTTGACCTTGCTTAGACAGCCACTCACCGTACGTGTTTTCTAGAGACGCTGGTGGGAATGCGATTGCTAGAGGGATATCTGCCGCGTATTGAGTCAACATAACGAAGTTAACTGCCGGGAATACTGCGCGCTCAAAACCGTCAAAACCAGGAACGAATGCACGTGTGATTTGACGTGCACGGTCAGCACGGTAGTTCATGAAGATAACCGCATCACCGTCTTGCATGATTGCGTCTTCTTCGCCTTCCGCTTTGATGGCTGTCGCTTTCACGAATTCATCGTTCTCTTCACGAGCGTAAGCGGCTTCTAGACCAGCAACGGCGGTTTCTGCTGTGAACTCAGCTTTCGCTTGAGTCAGAAGATCGTAAGCAACTTGAACGCGATCCCAGTTGTTGTCACGGTCCATAGCGTAGTAGCGACCTACTAGAGAAGCAACACGACCTTTACCTAGTTTCGCGAATAGATCTTGGAAACGTTGTAGCGAGTTTTCTGCACTACGTGGTGGCGTGTCACGACCGTCTAGGAAACAGTGTAGGTAGATTTTCTCAGCGCCACGAGCCGCTGCCATTTCAACCGCTGCGTAGATATGGTCTTCATGAGAGTGTACGCCACCTGGAGACATCAGACCCATGATGTGTACCGCTTTCTCTGCTTTAACAGCAGCATCAACTGCTTCAACAAGCGCTGGCGTTTCAGCGAACTCACCGTCAGCGATCGATTTAGTGATACGAGTTAGATCTTGGTATACAACGCGACCTGCGCCAATGTTAGTGTGACCAACTTCTGAGTTACCCATTTGACCATCAGGAAGGCCAACATCCATGCCTGAAGCAGAGATTAGAGTGTGTGGGTTATTCGCAATCAGAGCATCCATTACTGGTGTTTTCGCATTCGCAATTGCGTTACTTGCTGTGTCTTCACGGTAACCGTAACCGTCAAGGATAACTAGAGCCAGTGGCTTCTTAGCTGACATAGTGATGACCTCATCAAATTTAAGTAACTTTTGGCGTAGGGCCTCGCTGCCCTATCTAACCTTGAAACAAAACTAGCGTAATTTTACTACACTTTTTAACCAAAACTGTAGGTTAAGATCAAATAATGTTTGCGATTTATTGTTGCTATCTTACAAGTTAAGCGAACAACGAGTCAGTGCCGACAAACGTGTTCCACAAGCATAGTCATTCCTAATACGCTTTGTACACCCCAGTCTAGGTTCGGTTTTCTTACGCTTCTGATTCTTGTTTTTGCACCTGAAACAGCGCTTATTTAACGCATGATCGAACAAGATTGGTTAGTACCTATTGTTCGCTTTTTTCGGTAAAACAAAAGTCACTTAAGTCGATAAATCCAATAGGCAAAAACAATCAAGCTACCATAGTCCAAGGCACGGATGGCAATAACATAAAGGGTTTATAGAGATCTCAATTATTCGTTAGAAAATTTTAACCCTCTCGCCTAAGAGGCTTAACCCCGCTATACTCCTGCTTTATTTTTCCGCCAACAGCGTAAGAGCTCAAGACATGCAAGAGTACATTGAATTTTTCCAACAGAACATGATTCTATCTTTGGTTTGGGTAGGTCTTCTTGTCGCCTTTATCATGAACATCGTGAAGTCAGCGACGGCCGCATACAAAGAAATCAACGTAAACCAACTGACTCATCTTATGAACCGTGAAAACGGCGTTGTAGTGGATATCCGCACAAAGGACGAGTTCAAAAAAGGTCATATCACCGACTCACTTCACATTTTACCGTCAGATATCAAAGCGGGTAACTTTGGTAGCCTTGAAAACCACAAATCAGACCCAATCATTGTGGTATGCAAGACAGGGCAAAACGCTCAAGAAAGCGCGAACCTATTAGTAAAAGCAGGCTTTGAAAAAGTAAGCCTACTGAAGAACGGCTTGATTGCATGGAACGAAGCGAACCTGCCTTTAGTTCGTGGTAAAAAGTAATACCCGGCAGCTTCGATAACGTGGCAGAGGCAAAATACAAGGTACGCACCAAGCGTGTTTTTGCCAAGCTTCGTGGATAATAAACTGAGCAAATTGAAAGCAGTTGAAGCATTAAGTTGTGACGCTTTGCACGTAATACACGCTTCATCTAGTCAAGGTAGATTGGCTCAGTTAGTCTCGGGATATACCAGTTTTCTGAGTTTAGACGTTTCTAGGCTCTACAAATATTTATTTAAGGATTAAAAAATGGCTGAAGCAGCACCTCAAGAAGCACAACAAAACTTCGCAATTCAACGCATCTTCCTAAAAGACGTTTCTTTCGAAGCGCCAAACTCTCCAGTAATCTTCCAAAAAGAATGGAACCCAGACGTTAAACTAGACCTAGACACTCAAAGCCGTGAGCTTGGTGAAGGCGTTTACGAAGTGGTTCTACGTCTAACTGTAACTGTGAAGAACGAAGAAGAAACAGCGTTCCTATGTGAAGTTCAACAAGGTGGTATCTTCACTGCTGAGCAAATGGAAGCAGGCCAACTAGCACATTGCCTAGGCGCATTCTGCCCGAACATCCTATTCCCATACGCTCGTGAAACTATCTCAAGCCTAGTGGTTAAAGGTACGTTCCCTCAACTGAACCTAGCGCCAGTTAACTTCGACGCGCTATTCATGAACTACCTACAACAGCAAGCTCAACAAGGCGAAGCTGAAGCGTAATTCACGTTTTGTAAGTGACGAATAGCCTGAGTGCTGACGTCACCGACTCTAATAAAATGCACAGAGCGTCTACCATCCGATGCAATGTGCATTTTTTATTTCTGACAAAAGTTCCTAGTTCCTAATCGCCAGAAGGCGTAAAATTTGACGATTAGGAACTAGATTCTACTAGTAGAAAGACAATTAGGCGGTAGCATGACACAAGCAAATACAAACAATGCTTACGGTAAAGACATCGCAATGACGGTGATTGGCGCAGGTTCATACGGTACCTCTCTGGCGATCTCACTCGCTCGTAACGGCGCGAACGTAGTCCTTTGGGGACACGAGCCTGAGCACATGGCACGCTTAGAAGCGGATCGCGCGAACCACGCTTTCTTACCTGACGTTGATTTCCCTGAAAGCTTGATCATTGAATCGGATTTAGAAAAAGCCGTACAAGCAAGCCGAGATTTATTGGTTGTGGTTCCAAGCCATGTTTTTGGCATCGTGCTGAACAGCTGTAAACCTTTCTTACGTGAAGACTCTCGTATCTGCTGGGCAACCAAAGGTCTTGAGCCAGAAACGGGGCGTCTGCTTAAAGACGTCGCTTATGACATTATCGGTGAAAACTACTCACTGGCTGTATTGTCTGGCCCAACATTCGCCAAAGAGCTCGCGATGGGCATGCCTACTGCAATTTCAGTTGCGTCTCCAGATGCTGAATTTGTCGCTGACCTACAAGAAAAAATCCACTGCAGCAAAACCTTCCGCGTGTACGCCAATAGTGACTTTATCGGGATGCAATTGGGCGGCGCGGTGAAAAACGTTATCGCAATTGGTGCGGGTATGTCTGACGGCATCGGTTTTGGAGCCAACGCGCGTACTGCATTGATTACTCGTGGTTTGGCCGAAATGAGTCGTCTTGGTGCTGCGCTTGGTGCAAAACCAGAAACCTTCATGGGTATGGCTGGTTTGGGCGACCTTGTCCTAACGTGTACCGACAACCAATCACGTAACCGCCGCTTTGGTTTAGCGCTAGGTCAAGGTAAAGACGTCGACACGGCACAAGAAGAAATTGGCCAAGTCGTAGAAGGCTACCGCAACACGAAAGAAGTATGGATGCTCTCTCAACGCATGGGTGTTGAGATGCCAATTGTTGATCAAATTTATCAAGTATTGTATCAAGGTAAGGATGCACGCCTGGCAGCGCAAGATTTACTTGCTCGTGACAAAAAAGCCGAAGGAAAGTAGCACTCTACGCCCCTTCGCACCTCATCTGAGAAGAATAGAAGTTGTCGGGTCACGGAAGAACCACTCAGGATATTGAGAATGAAACACTGCGAAAAACAAAAAGTCTGGAACAGAATTGTCTCAGAAGCCCGCGAAATGTCAGAGCAAGAGCCAATGCTGGCCAGCTTTTACCATGCCACCATCATCAAGCATGAAAGTTTCTGTGCCGCGCTCAGCTACATTTTGGCAAACAAGTTAAACACGGCATCGATGCCAGCAATGGCAGTACGTGAAGTGGTAGAAGAAGCGTTCTCTGCCGACCCAACCATTACCGATTGTGCCGCTTGTGACATTTGTGCCACGGTTAATCGCGACCCTGCAGTTTCGATGTACTCTATGCCGCTGCTGTACTTAAAGGGCTACCACGCTCTGCAAGGCTACCGCGTGGCAAACTGGCTATGGAAGCAAGGGCGCCATGCACTGGCCACCTACCTGCAAAACCAAATTTCGGTTGCGTGTCAGGTAGACATTCACCCGGCAGCACGCATTGGTAGCGGCATAATGCTCGACCACGCAACGGGTATTGTCATCGGTGAAACTGCAGTTATCGATAATGACGTCTCAATTCTACAAGACGTTACCTTAGGCGGTACGGGTAAAGAGTGCGGCGATCGTCACCCGAAAATCCGTGAAGGTGTGATGATTGGTGCAGGTGCAAAAATTCTTGGCAATATCGAAGTGGGCGAAGGCGCGAAAATCGGCTCTTGCTCTGTGGTATTGCAAGCAGTACCACCACACACAACTGTGGCGGGGGTTCCTGCGAAAATCGTCGGTCGTCCAAAAACGGACAAACCTTCTCTCGATATGGATCAAGGCTTTAATGGTAAATCACAAAGCTTTATCCATGGAGATGGTATTTAATCGTCAACAAACCTTTGACAACAACGTGGTAGGTAAATCTCAAGTGCGAAAACAAAATCACCCTGTTCTACGCTCGGCTATTTTATTAACTTGTGCTTTATCTGCCACATATCCCCTCACCTCTTCTGCCGCTAGTCAACAAGAGCTCAAAGGCGTATCAAGTGAGATAAGCCGTCAACGCAAATCTCTCTCTTCCCAAGAAAAGCAACTCAATGAGCTACAAAAATCGCTCAAAGAGCAAGAACTTGGCATTTCTAAACTTGAACGCGAAATAAGACAAACCAAATCTGAGCTAGCACAAGCAGACAAAAACATAGACAAGCTAGAAGATAAAATTGCCTTGCAAGAAGCGCAGCGCCAAGAGCAAGAGGAAGAGCTCAAACAGTTGCTGCAAACGTATTACGTGACCGAACGAGCGAAAGCCAATGGTCACTTGTTGAATCAAGGTGTGGAAGAAGACCGCATGAGTCAATACTTCCAGCACTTAGCCAAAGCGCGTGCGGAAGTGATTGATGCAATCACCAAAACCACTCAAGAATTGGCACACAACAAAAACCAGCTTGAGCTAGAAAAAGAGCAAATCGAGACGTTACTCAAACAGCAATCTGAGAAACGTACGGCGCTGGCAAGTACACAATCCAAACGTAAGCAAACCCTGAATAAAATTCAGAGCAGTATCAAGAACGATAAACGCTACCTTGCTGAACTGCAGCGCAACGAAACACGCCTAAAAGCCGAGATCGCCAAAGCGGCTAAGCGTAATGCCGTGCCAATGGACGGACTGGGCAAACAGCGCGGTAAACTGCCATGGCCACTCAAAGGTCGTGTATTACACAACTTCGGTACTCGCCAAACCGGGCAAGTAAACTGGAAGGGAATGGTGCTTGCGGCCAATTACGGTCAACAAGTGAAAGCCGTTTATCCGGGGACTGTCGTATTTGCTGAGTATTTACGCGGGTATGGCTTAGTGGTATTGCTTGACCACGGCAAAGGCGACATGACGCTCTACGGCTACAACCAAGCGTTGACGAAAAAAGAAGGCGATCGAGTGACCGCAGGCGAAGTGATTGCTCTTGCGGGTGATACTGGCGGGCAAGATCGCGCATCACTCTATTTCGAAATTCGCCGCAACAGTGAAGCACAAAACCCGAAATCTTGGTTGAAGCGCTAATTATCTGACTCATCGACTTATAATAAAAAAGGAGCCACTCGGCTCCTTTTTTGTATTCATATTTTGGCAAATGCTATGCGTAGTACGTTTCTACCGCATCAATAAAAGCACTTACATCATCTTTGCTTAATGCGTTGATGCCTGCCGCCGCTTCTCGGCCGCCACCAGTTGGAAACTGTCCACACACGGCAACGGCGCCTTGTTTGTTGTTCAACGGGGCACGTAGAGAGACCGTGTAAGTGCCATCTGCATTTTCGGTGAGTACTGCATGAGCAGAATCTGGGTTTTGATTTGCCAGCCAGTTGCCATACACACCGCTGATTCGACGTGATGCGGCCGTGTTTGGTAGCTCGAACAGCTTTAGCTTACCGCTCTCATGCGTGGCAGGCACTGCCAGAGCGGCATCCATATCTTGTTGGTAAGCAGACTGCAGTTGGTAGTAAGGCGAAGTTTTATCTTCAATTACATCAAATGGCGACGTGTACTTCAGCAAGGCTTGGTACAAATCCGCAGGATGGAAATGTAAGTCATCCACTTTCGAACCGTAACCGTTGTAATTAATCAAAGTGCCAAGCTCTTTAAGCTGCGCTTTCTGATCGTGTGACAATCCGACCTTGTCAGCCAATTCATCTGCTTTCGCGATCATGTTATCGCCATAAGCCGCCGTAATCGCCCATGTGTGAAAACGTCCATTTAGCAATTGATCGACAATTAAAGCCGTACACATGTTGGCATCGAGATCGATGTGCGCATCCAAGTTGCCATGCTGAGGAATATCACCCGCCTTATGGTGATCGGCGTAAAACACGTGCGCGCCTTGAGCCAATGCTTGCTCTAGGCCTACCATGTTCTTTTCCATCGAAATGTCTAACACCGTTAGCTCATCACCCGCTTGCACGTCTACTTTTTCCACCAGCTTGATATCGCGCTTTACACCAGTAATTAACTGAGCCTCGATAGGATCAGCCAAGCGTAATTGTAGAAGCGCAATGATGCCATCAGCATCGCCATTAAAAATGTCGTAATTCATGGAGCGATAGTTCCTTTATCGAGAGTCATATCCCAGAGAGGGCTGAACGGTATGAGGACTATTGTGCGTGGCATATTTGACAAGTCAACTCGAGCCACGACTCGAAAATGAGAGTGACTCTCGAAATATTAAGCAGTTTGACGTTTAACTGTGTAGATTGCTGACCGCATCTTCCAGTAACAGTAGCTGCTCTAAGCCCTGCTCAGTTGCTAATGGCTTAACGACATTAAGCATCTGCAACATCCCTTGCTTCACCATTTGCTCAGTGATGCTGGTTTTCGAAGCCATTGCAGATTGATACGCCAACCAGCTACACGCAATCAAATGCAACGTACACACCAGTGACTTCAACTGCTGTTGATCAACATTAAGCAGCTTTAGCGATACAAACTCCTGCATGATCGCAATAAGGTTCGCTTGCAGCTTTTCTTGCACATCAATGTACTGCTCATGTAACTGCTCATCTCGTGACAAGATCTCAGGTAGATTCGCGTAGAAAAAGCGGTATTTCCACATTAGCGTAAAGATGGAATCTAGGTAGCTCTTCAGCATAGTCAGGCTTTCTTGTGAGCCTTGAATAGGGGTAAATCTTTCTAAAAGTTCTGCTGAATAAAGCGCAAAGATCTCACGAACGATTTCTTGCTTATTACGGAAGTGGTAATACAGATTACCTGGGCTAATTTCGATGTGATCGGCAATGTGATTGGTGGTGATGTTGCGTTCACCATGTTGGTTGAACAACTCCAGTGCCGCGTAGACGATTTTGTCGCGCGTTTTCATTGTTATCGTGTTCCCTCTTCATTAACGAATCGAGTATAGCGACTTCACCAACCTAGGTCGATAGAGGCTCCAAATACGGTAACATAACAGACCAGTTAGAATACCCGTTGAGTTGGCGACAAGGTCTAACCAAGAGGTTTGTCTTCCAACATACCCTTGTAGCCATTCGATGGCAGCACTAAATAATAAGATACCAATCGCCACCGCCCAACGTTGACGCCAACGCCACACGCAAAAGCAACCTAAAAACGCAAATCCGCTGTACGCCATGGCGTGCTGCATTTTATCAAGATACGCAATGTTGCCCCAGTCTTGCAACTCGCCCGAGCTCAACGATAAGTAAGCGATCAGTATTGCGTAGCTGAGAATGACCAAACGTGCAGCAGCCAAGTTCATTGAATATCCTTATGCGATTGGGAATGGAAAAGCCGTCACTTGATCAATGTGGTCACAGCCGAGCGCTAGCATGATCAAACGATCGATGCCTAACGCAACACCCGCACAATCTGGCAACCCTGCCTCCAATGCGGAAATCAAATGATAGTCGATTGGCTGCGGTTTTAAACCCATGTCGAGACGCTTCGCGTTATCTTGCTCAAAACGCGCCAGTTGCTCTTTCGGGTTATCGAGCTCATGGAACCCATTTGCCAGCTCAATTCCCTTAAAATACACCTCAAAGCGATCCGCAACACGATGGTCTTGAGGATTGATTTTCGCAAGCGCCGCCTGTGATGCCGGGAAGTCGTACACAAAAGCAGGCACATCCTGACCAATTTTGTGTTCGACTCCCACGCTAAATAGCAATTGCAGTAACGTATCGCGATCTTCTTCAGGCTCTGCAATGTCACTCAAACCCAGCTTGCTTGCCGCCGCTTTCAGCTCCGTCATCGAGCCTTCTAGTGGGCACACACCCAACACATCAATGAAGGCTTGTTGATACGTCATGCGCTGCGCTGCGCCACACTTCAATACCAGTTGCAACAGATCATCCATTTCATCCATCAATTTATGATGGTCAAAGCCAACGCGATACCACTCCAACATCGTGAATTCTGGATTGTGGTAACGACCATTTTCTTCGTTACGAAATGCTTTGTTGATTTGATAAATACAACCGCTGCCAGCCGCCAGCAGGCGCTTCATGTGGAATTCAGGGCTGGTCATAAAGAACAGCTTGCTACCATCGGCGTAATCCGGGCCAACAAACTCGGTTTGGAAAGTATGCAAATGAATGTCGGTCACGGTTGCGTGACTCATGGCTGGCGTGTCGACTTCCATCACCTGTCGATCAGCGAAGAATTGGCGAATCGACGCGATTAACGTCGCACGTTGACGAAGTTGGTCAATGGAAGCAGTAGGTTGCCAGTTGGTTTGCATAACAAGTCTCTCAAACTTTAATTCAGCGAGGAAAGTCTCATTCTACATGCTTTTTACTCTTCAAGAAGAGAGGAATATCCCTTCTTATTTTTACTAACGTGCTCGCCTATTTGAGGCAAGCATTACTCGTGCCGCAGCACAAAAAACACTCAGTTAAAATCCTATTATCCATGCGGTTAATGTCACGCAACACAGGTTTAACATCCCTAATGTTAATGCTTGAGGGCCAAAACCTCGATGCCGTGATAGCAGTCACATAACCTATAAATTCTATGCCCTTAAGTGCATTACCGAAGCAAAAACCCAATTACATCAATTTTTCTGCCATGTGGCTCATCTACACTAACCCTACTACTTTTGGGGAGTTCTTTTTAAAGAGCGCCTCGTAATGACAATAACAAGCGGATTTCCGCAATCACACACTGGAGGATAACTGTGCAAATTATCACCACAGATATCGCAGTCATCGGCGCAGGCGGCGCTGGTCTTCGTACTGCTATTGCAGCGGCTGAAGCAAACCCAGACTTAGAAGTCGCTCTGATTTCTAAAGTTTATCCAATGCGCTCCCACACGGTCGCTGCAGAGGGTGGCTCAGCAGCAGTTATCAAGGATGAAGATAGCTTAGACAACCACTTCAACGACACTGTTGGCGGTGGTGACTGGCTATGTGAACAGGACGTTGTTGAATACTTTGTAGAGAACGCGACTCGCGAAATGATCCAAATGGAGCAATGGGGTTGCCCATGGAGTCGTAAAGAGAACGGTGAAGTCAACGTACGCCGCTTTGGTGGTATGAAGGTTGAACGTACTTGGTTCGCTGCAGATAAAACTGGCTTCCACATGCTTCATACGCTATTCCAGACATCCATGAAGTACAGCAACATCAAACGCTTTGATGAGTACTTTGTGGTGGATCTGCTTGTTGATGAAGGCGAAGTTCAAGGTCTGATTGCTATTCACATGTCTGAAGGCGAGCTTGTTACTATCAAAGCAAAATCTGTTGTTCTAGCAACAGGTGGCGCGGGCCGTGTTTACCACTGTAACACCAACGGCGGTATCGTAACGGGCGATGGCATGGCAATGGCTTACCGTCACGGCGTTCCTCTACGTGATATGGAATTCGTTCAATACCACCCAACCGGTCTTCCTGGCACAGGTATCCTGATGACGGAAGGTTGTCGTGGTGAAGGCGGTATCATCGTTAACAAGAACGGCTACCGTTACTTACAAGATTACGGCATGGGCCCTGAAACTCCAGTTGGCCAACCGAAGAACAAATACATGGAACTGGGTCCTCGTGACAAAGTTTCTCAAGCTTTCTGGCACGAACAACAGAAAGGCAACACCATCAAACACCCACTGGGTGACGTGGTGCACCTAGACCTTCGCCACCTTGGTGAAGAGTACCTACAAGAGCGTCTACCGTTCATCTGTGAGCTAGCAAAAGCTTACGTAAACGTAGACCCTGCAAAAGAGCCAATTCCAATTCGTCCAACGGTTCACTACACCATGGGTGGTATCGAGACAAACGGCGGCTGTGAAACTCGCATTAAAGGTCTATTCGCGGTTGGTGAATGTGCGTCTGTTGGTCTTCACGGTGCAAACCGTCTAGGTTCTAACTCATTGGCTGAGTTTGTGGTATTTGGTCGCGTAGCGGGTGAAAACGCAGTGAAACGCGCTGAAGAATTCAAAGGTTGGAACGAGTCTGCAATCGATGCTCAAGTGAAAGCAGTTGAAGAGCGCATCGCCAAACTGATGAACCAAGAAGGTGATGAGAACTGGGCAAACATCCGTACTGAAATGGGTCATACCATGGAAGCGGGTTGTGGTATCTACCGTCAAGAAGATTTGATGCAAGAAACCATTAACAAGATCACCGAACTAAAAGAACGCTACAAACGCATCAGCATTAAAGACAAAGGCAAAGTGTTTAACACTGATCTTCTGTACGCAATTGAAGTGGGTTACGGCCTAGAAGTCGCAGAAGCGATGGTTCACTCTGCGATTCTACGTAAAGAATCTCGCGGTGCGCACCAACGTCTGGACGACGGTTGTACAGAACGTGATGACGTGAACTTCCTAAAACACTCACTTGCTTTCTACAAACCAGATTCAGCGCCAAGTATCGATTACAGCAATGTGACTATCACTAAGTCACAACCAAAAGCTCGTCTATACGGTGAAGCAGCAGAAAAAGCCGCAGCTGAAGAGAAGAACGCAGAGGAGCAAGCATAATGTCAGCAAATCGCATTCAAAAAGTAGACATTCTGCGTTATGACCCAGAAAAAGATGCAGAACCATACAAGCAAACATTCGAAGTGCCATTCGATGAAACCATGTCTGTGCTTGACGCACTGGGCTACATTAAAGATCACCTAGACAAAGATCTGTCTTACCGTTGGTCTTGCCGTATGGCGATCTGTGGTTCTTGCGGCATCATGGTGAACAACGTACCGAAGCTTGCTTGTAAGAGCTTCCTACGTGATTACCCAGACGGTGTGACTATCGAGCCTCTAGCGAACTTCCCAATCGAGAAAGACTTGATTGTTGATATGACGCCGTTCATCGAACGTCTTGAAGCAATCAAACCGTACATCATTGGTAACGACCGTAAACCAGAAGACGGTACGAACTTGCAAACGCCAGAGCAAATGGCGAAATACAAGCAGTTCGCTGGTTGTATCAACTGCGGTCTGTGCTACGCGGCGTGTCCTCAGTTTGGTCTGAACCCTGAGTTCATCGGTCCTGCGGCACTAACGCTAGCGCACCGCTACAATCTAGACAGTCGTGACAACGGTAAAGATGAGCGCATGAAGCTTATCAACGGTGAAAACGGTGCTTGGGGTTGTACGTTTGTTGGTTACTGTTCTGAAGTTTGTCCGAAGAACGTTGACCCAGCAGCGGCAGTAAACCAAGGCAAAGTGGAGTCTTCTATGGACTTCGTGATTGCTATGTTGAAACCTGATGGTTCACCAAAGAAAGTGGAGGCATAAGGATGAGCAATCGTAAACCTTACGTTCGTGAAGTAAAACGCACTTGGTGGAAGAACCATCCTTTCTACCGCTTCTACATGCTACGTGAAGCGACTGTGCTGCCTTTGATCCTATTCACTCTGTTCCTAACTTTCGGTTTAGGTTGCTTGGTGAAAGGCCCTGAAGCATGGCAAGGTTGGTTGGATTTTATGGCAAACCCAATCGTAGTCGCGATCAACATCGTTGCACTACTAGGTAGCCTATTCCACGCTCAAACTTTCTTCAGCATGATGCCGCAAGTAATGCCAATTCGTTTGAAAGGCAAACTGGTGGACAAGAAAATCATCGTATTGACTCAGTGGGCCGCGGTTGCGTTCATCTCACTGATCGTTCTCATCGTGGTGTAAGGAGCTGAGCATGAAACCGAATTATAGTGTAAACACATCACCAAAACGTTCTGATGAGCCAATCTGGTGGGGTCTATTTGGTGCTGGTGGTACTTGGTTCGCGATGATCACGCCAATCACGGTATTGGTGCTAGGTATCTTGGTCCCACTAGGCGTGATTGATGCAGAAGCGATGAGCTACGAGCGTGTCTCCGAATTCGCAACCAGTATCATCGGTGCGCTATTCATCATTGGCACCCTAGCTCTACCAATGTGGCATGCGATGCACCGTGTACACCACGGCATGCACGACCTTAAATTCCACACTGGTGTGATAGGTAAAATTGCATGCTATGCATTTGCAGGCCTCATTACTGCACTAGCCGTTATCTTTATCTTCATGATTTAAGATACTGACTAAAAAGAAAAAGCTGGCTCTATGCCAGCTTTTTTATTGCTTTGGGTTACCCATGATCTTTTTGCTTTTTAAGCTTTTGACCACCCATGATCTTATTGCTGTATGACTTTCTTCGTTTGGTCCATAAGACCCAGGGCGCCAAAGCCAGTAATCACATCTAGGTTTGTTTTCAAGCCCGTTTCTTCGCTACCACCAATGTAGTTTTGTGGCATCTGAACTTGGAAGTTTTGCAAGTTGTTGTACAACGAGTTCGCTACGTCTCGATTCAACTCTGCCAAATAAACTTCACGGTTTGCCCCTAACGCCGAGTACTTCGCTTTTAGGACCTCAGATTCTGCACGACCTTTCGCTAATATCGCTTTCGCTTCAAACTCAGCAGAAAGTGCGTTCGCCTTTTGAATGGCTAAGTTAGCCTCTGCGATAGCTAGCTCTTTCTCCTTCTCGACTTCAGCAAGTCGTTTGGTTTTTTCCACTTCAACGATTTCACGCTCTGCAATCTGACGTGCAACTTCCACTTCTTTTTGCTGAGCAATAATAGCGAGTTCTTTACCACGCTGAGCGTCTTGCACTTCACGTGTTCGCTGAATCTCTTTGCGTAACTGCTCGGTCTCTGCTTGTGCTTTTGACGTTTCTTGCTCCTGAATCGCGCGAATACGATCCGCCACTAAACGCTTTTTATCCGCCAATAGCTGATCCAATTGCTTTTCTGGCTGTGGATCACCAATGGTCACCTGCGTCACTTGAATGCCGTATTGTTGTAACGGGTTGTCTTGACGAATTGGTTGCCCGGTTTTATCTACAACTGGCACCGTTTTCCAAACCAGTTGATTGGTGCGCTGTAGTTGGTTCGCATTGGCCTGATTCGCCCCAACAGGCGCAAGATCCAACTCTTCCACTTCAACCTGACGTCGCTCTGTTAGATAAATCCCCTCTCGCAACTGATCGCCAAGTTTCGATTTGAACTGGTTCAAACCACCTTGGAAAAACTCTTCACCCGTGTATTGGGTAGCAGTAATCACCGTCACGTTACGTGCGTTCTTTACAAGCAGCGCATCAATCAAGTTACTGTTGTTACGGAACTCTTTGTGCATCTTCTTAACCGCTTCAGGGTCATTACTGAGCTTAAAGCGGAATGTTACGGGGATCTGACCAATGTAGGTGTCGGCAAACCGAACCTGAATCGCATCAAGACGTTGATAAAAATCTTCGCCCTTGCTGTTACCGAATGACACAGTGATCACTTGGTCATACTTGGTGATTTTGGACAGAAATGGCATGCGAAAATGAATGCCAGGTTCAGTAAACACATCCAACTCACCAGTGATATTGTTCTGATGCACGTAGCTGTAACCTGCATCGGTCATCAGCACAGAGCTATTAATCGTTAAGCCTATTGCCAACAGCGGTACGCCAAACACCGCAGCTTTCAATCCTTTGTGTAGTAACTGACGTCTTTCTTCCACCTTTAAACCCCTTCCTAAGCCTCTGCTTTCCATTTTGTTCTCCTTTTTGGATTGTTACTGAGTTAAATCGATAAAAATCAGATTGCTATGCAACTCAACAACAAGAACTAATGTATCAAAATGTTACATTAAGGAATAATCGACAGATTCATGAAATAAATAAGATTTTTACGAATAATACAAAATCATCGAAAATTTGCGGAGGATATCGATTTTCTATGCAGGAACATTCAAGAGAGAATTACAGGCAATAAAAAAGGCCGCCGAAGCGACCTTTCTAACAATCAATCTAAAGTGCTTACTTCACACGGCCTACGTATTCAGCCGTACGAGTATCTACGCGAATCACTTCACCAATTGAGATGAACAGAGGAACACGAACAACAGCGCCAGTTGATAGCGTAGCTGGTTTACCACCAGTACCTTGAGTATCACCTTTCAGGCCTGGATCTGTGTCTACCACTTCTAGCTCAACGAAGTTTGGTGGAGTAACAGTAATTGGGTTACCGTTCCAAAGAGTGATCATACAAGTGTTGTTTTCTACCAACCACTTAGCGTTGTCACCTACCGCTTTTGCGTCCGCTGCGATCTGTTCAAACGTTTCACTGTTCATAAAGTGGTAGAATTCGCCGTCTGAATATAGATAATCTAGGTCGATATCCATTACGTCTGCCACTTCACAAGTGTCACCAGACTTGAATGTTTTCTCTAGCACTTTACCAGAAAGAAGTTTACGAATTTTAACGCGGTTGAACGCTTGGCCTTTACCTGGTTTAACGTATTCGTTTTCCAGAATTACACAAGGCTCGTTATCAAGCATTAACTTAAGACCGCCTTTAAATTCATTGGTGCTAACTGTAGCCATTTTTTCCTCTTACATTCTTAGAGCTAAATTCAATGCCGCACATAATAACCCGAAAAGTCGAATCTGTTGAGCAAAACTGGCTCAAACAGTTGGCGAATGGGATCTCTGATCCTGCAAAATTGCTCGAAATACTGGAAATAGATCCTTCACCGTGGCAAGACGGGTTTGCCGCGCGCAAGCTGTTTGCACAGCGTGTACCGCAAAGTTTTGTCGATAGGATGGAGAAAGGCAACCCTAAAGACCCTCTTTTACGTCAGGTTTTACCATTAAGTGACGAATTTGAAGTACATCCGGGCTATTCCAACGATCCGTTAGAAGAGCAGGATAATGAAGTCCCTGGTCTGCTACACAAGTATCGCAACCGCGCCTTAATGATCGTCAAAGGTGGCTGCGCGGTAAATTGCCGTTACTGTTTTCGTCGTCACTTCCCATATCAAGAAAATAAAAGCGGCAAGCAGGCATGGACAAAGTGCTTAGAGTACATGGCGCAGCAACCAGAGTTGAACGAAGTCATCTTCTCAGGTGGTGATCCATTAATGGCAAAAGACGATGAGATTCATTGGCTTTTAGAGCACATTGCTCACATACCTCACATCAAACGTCTGCGTATTCATAGCCGTTTACCTGTGGTGATTCCCGCTCGAGTCACTGATGAACTATGCCAACTGCTGCAAGCATCAAGGTTGCAAATCATCCTCGTGACTCACATCAACCATGCCAACGAAATCAATGACGAATTTGCTGAACAGATGTTCAAGCTCAAAAGAGCAGGCGTTACGCTTCTAAACCAAGGCGTTCTGCTGAAAGGCGTGAATGATTCGGTAGAAGCTCAAGTGGCGTTAAGTGAAGCCTTATTTGACGCGGGTATCTTGCCTTATTACCTCCACGTTCTTGATAAGGTGCAAGGCGCGGCGCACTACTTTATTTCGGACGAAGAAGCAAAAGCCATTATGCGCGGACTCATCACACGTGTATCGGGTTATCTGGTACCAAAACTCACACGAGAAATTGGTGGCAGGCCAAGTAAAACTCCACTAGATTTGCATTTAGAATAGGTCCTGACGCTCAATTAAATTTGTCGTCACGACCGTTCCTTTTTGTTCGCTTTGCACGGTAAGTCTATGCATACTCCGCTCTTTTGGAGGTCAAGATGCATACAGCACTCGAACAAATTTTCGATCTTGGCCCATTCAGCTGGCCTGCCCTACTATGCTGTGCCATTAATGGGCTAATGATCGGTATCGAACGCCAAACTCGTGGTAAACCTGTTGGCATTCGCACGGCAATTCTTATTATTTCAGGCACTTACCTATTTATGTCGATGGCAGTATCGTTATCGCCAAATACACTCGATCAAGCACGCGTGCTTGGTCAGATTATTACTGGCGTCGGCTTCTTGGGTGCAGGGGTGATGATGACACTCGATGGAAAAATCCACGGCGTAACATCCGCAGCGGTTATTTGGGTACTGGCAGGATTAGGGTTGATGATCGGTTTGGGTTATTTAACACAGTCGGTGGTCATTACCCTACTGGCTTTAACGGTGTTGCTGGGCGTGGATAAAGCAGAAAACCACATCAAAGCATTGCGCCGAGGGGTTCACCAAAGAATTCAACAACGCAAAACCTCATCCCGCTTAATTAAATAGTTAACGCGCCGATAAACTCGCTTCACCCCATCAGTAATTAAAAAGCCCTCGACGAATATCGAGGGCTTTCGGTATCTAAAGATTCCGACTTGCTCAGGGATTATTTAGCGAAGTTGATGAGTGGGAAACATTTGAAGAAACCGTTATCCGCACAGTTCAAAAGACCAATTTGTACGCCATCAATTTGATCGGTCATGTTGAAAAAACCAAACTGGAAGTTAGACTTTTTAGAGATACTCGCCAAGCCCACATCCGCCATGGTGTAGCCTTCAGAATAGTTCACCGCGCTCCAGTTCAAGCCTTTTACATTGTTCGTAATGTTGACAGCACCCAAGTTAACACCCGTCGTCTGACCTTGGTTCCAGTTAACTAAGCCTAAAGACGCACCTTTCATTTCTTGGTTTACCTTTGCTGCACCAAAAAACAGACCGAAGTTCACACCTGTCGTACGATCCGTTTCTGACATACCAAGCAGTGAAAAGTCGACACCTTTAACCTCATTCACCTGTCCATGCAACACGGCTAAACGAACACCACCAACTGACGAGTTAGAAGGTGCGTTTGTGTTGTCGATAGTAGAGAACATCACAGGTGTACTGTCAGCAAGAGCAACTGGTGATGCGATAGCGGCTGCAACCGCCAATGACGTCATAAGCTTTTTCATTTTCATCTCCATGATGGGAAGCAACAATTTACAACATAGTGTAATGTTCAGATTTTGCGCTATCCACGTTCAAAAAGTGTTAGCGGTAGGTCAGATTTAACCATCTGACTCAAAAGAAAAAATTTTATCGCTTCTATTTTCATGTTTTTCCACTGACATTTCTTGAACTCGCCTCTCACAATCGAAGCCACATCAGAATGCTATATTTCTCGGATAACGCACATAAAAAAGTCGAGGCAAATGCCTCGACTTTTAAAGGTTTGGTCGGTTATCTTTCCGCTATAAGGATTCCCTTAGAGCAAAGAGATAAGCTGGCTTACATCATGCCACCCATACCGCCCATGCCACCCATGCCGCCCATGTCAGGCATCGCTGGTGCGTCTTTTTGCGGTAGGTCAGTAACCATTGCTTCAGTCGTGATCATCAGACCCGCAACCGATGCTGCGAACTGTAGCGCAGAACGAGTTACTTTCGTTGGGTCTAGGATACCCATTTCTAGCATGTCGCCGTATTCGCCTGTTGCCGCGTTGTAACCGTAAGAGCCTTCACCCGCTTTCACGTTGTTCGCAACCACTGAGTCTTCCTCACCTGCGTTCTTCGTGATTTGACGGATTGGCGCTTCCATTGCACGTAGTGCAACGCGGATACCAACGTTTTGCTCTTCGTTGTCACCCGTTAGGTGAGCAATCTTAGATGCCGCGCGGATAAGTGCAACACCACCACCAGCAACAACACCTTCTTCAACCGCTGCACGAGTTGCGGCTAGCGCATCTTCTACACGGTCTTTCTTCTCTTTCATTTCAACTTCAGTTGCTGCACCAACTTTGATTACTGCAACACCGCCAGCCAGTTTCGCTACGCGCTCTTGTAGTTTCTCTTTGTCGTAGTCTGAAGTTGCGTCTTCGATTTGTTGACGAATTTGAGCTACGCGGCCAGAGATCATCTCTTCTTCACCGATACCATCGATGATAGTCGTGTTTTCTTTCGTGATAGAAACACGCTTCGCTTGACCTAGATCTTCTAGTGCTACTTTTTCAAGCTCTAGACCGATTTCTTCAGAAATCACAGTACCGCCAGTTAGGATAGCGATGTCTTGTAGCATTGCTTTACGACGGTCACCGAAGCCAGGTGCTTTCACTGCTGCAACTTTCACGATGCCACGCATGTTGTTGACAACCAATGTTGCTAGCGCTTCGCCTTCTACATCTTCTGCGATGATAAGCAGTGGACGAGACGCTTTCGCTACAGCTTCTAGCGTTGGAAGAAGTTCACGAATGTTTGAGATCTTCTTATCAACTAGCAAGATGAATGGGTTTTCTAGATCAACACTGCCTGACTCTTGGTTGTTGATGAAGTAAGGAGATAGGTAACCGCGGTCGAACTGCATACCTTCAACTACGTCTAGCTCATCTTGTAGCGCCTGACCTTCTTCAACAGTGATAACGCCATCACGGCCCACACGCTCCATTGCTTCAGCAATGATGTTACCTACGCTTGCGTCTGAGTTTGCAGAGATAGTACCAACCTGTGCGATCGCTTTCGTGTCGTTACATTCAACAGAAAGCTCTTTTAGTTGCTCTACTGCTGCTGCTACTGCTTTGTCGATACCGCGCTTAAGGTCCATTGGGTTCATACCCGCTGCGACTGCTTTTAGACCTTCGTTTACGATAGATTGTGCTAGTACTGTTGCTGTTGTTGTACCGTCACCTGCCGCGTCGTTTGCTTTAGACGCAACTTCTTTAACCATTTGTGCGCCCATGTTCTGGAATTTATCTTCCAGTTCAATTTCACGCGCTACTGATACACCATCTTTCGTGATAGTCGGTGCACCAAAAGATTTGTCTAGAACGACATTACGTCCTTTAGGACCCAGTGTTACTTTTACTGCGTCAGCCAGAACGTTTACACCCTCTAGCATTTTAACTCGTGCGTCATTACCAAATTTAACGTCTTTAGCAGCCATCTTTGATTTCCTTTCTAAAATTCTTTGTGTGTAATTTCGTAATTGAATCTGAGCAAAAAATTACTCAATGATTGCTATTATTCAACGATCGCCATGATGTCGTTTTCAGACATGACAAGCACTTCTTTACCGTCGATTTTTTCAGTTTTTGTACCGTAACCTTCAGCGAAGATAACAGTATCACCAACTTTAACGTCCAGCGGCAGTACTGTGCCGTTTTCTAGGATGCGGCCTTTACCCACAGCTAGAACAACACCGCGAGTTGATTTTTCTGCAGCAGAACCAGTCAGAACGATGCCACCAGCAGACTTAGATTCAACTTCTTTACGTTCAACGATAACTCGGTCATGTAATGGACGAATGTTCATCGGTCGTCTCTCCTGAAAATTTCCATGTTTATTTGATAATTGTCCTTAGGGACTGTAGCCCCAGACACGTGATCCCTATATAAGGGGTCGAAGCAGCGATCCCAAGGGGGTGGCACAAAATTTTTGTGACTTAGTTAAAATAACGAACAACTAAGCAACGGTTTGCGTTCGAAATGCTCACTCGCCCGGCATCTCGCTTTCTTGTATCCTTGCAGTTTGCTCACCACATAGTTGTCATACATGCAGGAAAATAACAAGCTGGAACCCCAAGCGACCGATAAGCATGGTTTGTTGACCGCACCTATTCCTGAAACGCTGCGGAAAATGACCGTCCCCATGACCATGGGCATGATCGCGATTTTGATGTTTAACTTGGTGGACACGTTTTTTATCTCGTTGCTTGGTACTCAAGCACTAGCGGCGATCAGCTATACCTTCCCTGTAACCTTTGCGGTTAACTGCATCACGATGGGAATAGGGATGGGTCTATCGACCAATATTGGTCGCTTACTTGGACAAGGTCACGCCCCACAAGCCGCTCGGTTTACCACTCACGGTTTGTTGTTAGCGGTGTTACTCGTGGCTATCGCCTCTTCGATTGGCTTTGCCACTATTGCACCACTGTTCCGCTTTCTTGGCGCAGCCGACGACCTAATTCCACTCATCGAAGAGTACATGCAGGTGTGGTATCTCACCATTCCATTGTTGGTGATCCCAATGGCGGGCAATAGCGCGATACGAGCATCTGGGGATACAAAAACACCTGCCAAAATCATGATGTTGGCGGGCTTGATTAACGGCATGCTCGATCCACTACTGATCTTCGGACTTGGCCCATTCCCCGAGCTTGGCATCCAAGGGGCGGCAATAGCCAGTGCTTTTAGCTGGTTAGGTGCACTATGTGGCTCATTCTATGTGCTAGTTAAACGCGAAAAGTTGCTCGCTCAACCCCAATGGTCCTTGCTGAAACAAGATTGGCAGCAAACGTTAAAAATCGGCACTCCTGCCGCACTGTCGAACGCGATGAATCCATTGTCCGGTGCCATTCTGATGATGCTGTTATCCAACCACGGTACGGCAGCAGTTGCGGCTTACGGTGCGGCGCAGCGTATTGAGTCTATTTTGATCCTAGTCTTGATGTCTCTGACCTCAGCACTCACGCCATTCATGGCACAAAACTTAGGGGCGAAAAACCCTCAACGCGCCTTTTCCGGCTTATTTATCAGCATGCGTTTTGCGGTGGTGTTCCAAGGGTTTATCTTCTTGATGATGGTGCCATTGAGTATTCCTCTAGCGGCATTGTTCTCGCAGGAAGAAGCAGTTAAAAATCTGCTGTGGCATTACCTGCTTGTGGTGCCGTTCAGTTATGGTTTTCAAGGCATTGTGATGATGTTAATCAGTGGTTTGAATGCGATGCACAAACCATTACGAGCATTCCAATGGAGCTTTATGCGTCTGTTCGTGTTTACCCTGCCATCAGCATGGATCGGAAGCCAGATTTACAGTATTGAAGGCTTGTTTATAGGTATCGCTGTGGGGAATACGTTAGGTGGCCTACTGGGCTATATGTTTGCACTGCGCGAACGTAAATTGACGCTCATTGAACAGAGCGGCGCTTCGTAAGATTCTGTCCGATCCCTCAGCTTCCTTTGGCTGATACTCAAATACAAAAAAACCGCGGAAAGCCGCGGTTTTTCTTTATCTATTTCAAACTTGCTTAGAACAGTTCTTCAGCAACTTTGTATAGATCGTTGCGTACTGGACGCTTCATGTTTTCGATCGCGTCGATGATGTCGTGGTGAACAAGTTGCTCTTTCACGATACCGACACAACGACCACCATGACCTTCGATCAATAGGTGAACAGCGTAGTTACCCATACGAGATGCTAGAACGCGGTCAAATGCCGTTGGACGACCACCACGTTGGATGTGACCAAGTACTGTTGCACGAGTTTCACGACCTGTCGCCGCTTCGATGTCACGAGCCAGTTCATTGGCATCCATCATTAGCTCAGTCAACGCGATGATTGCGTGTTTCTTACCTTTTGCGATGCCGTCTTGGATGTTGCTGATCAGCTTGTCTTTGTCTAGACCAGTTTCTGGAGTGATGATGTACTCACAACCACCCGCGATTGCAGACATCAGAGTTAGGTCACCACAGTGACGACCCATGATTTCTACAATTGAAATACGTTGGTGAGATGAAGAAGTATCACGTAGACGGTCGATTGCATCGATAACTGTGTTTAGTGCACTTAGGTAGCCCACTGTGTAGTCAGTACCAGCGATATCGTTGTCGATTGTGCCTGGTAGACCGATACATGGGTAACCCATTTCAGTCAGTTTCTTCGCACCCATGTACGAACCGTCACCACCGATCACGACTAGCGCATCGATACCATGTTTTTTCAGGTTCTCAATCGCTTTTTCACGCACTTCCACTTCTTTAAATTCAGGGAAACGTGCAGAACCTAGGAACGTACCACCTTTGTTGATCACATCTGAAACGCTAGAACGATCTAGCTTCTCGATGCGGCCTTCGTATAGGCCTAGGTAGCCGTCGTACACACCGAATACTTCCAATCCCTCGGATAGTGCTGTACGTACTACGCCGCGTATCGCCGCGTTCATACCAGGTGCGTCACCGCCACTTGTTAAAACACCGATCTTCTTAATCATGCTCACCCTCGATCTTTGGCAATCAATTATTTAATTTTCTTTTAGGCCCCTTGTTACCAAGCAACCTGCATAATCCAGAACTGTGCGTTATGTTACATTTCCTCTACAGGATTACCAATGAAAACGCACTTTTTTATGTAACTTTTCTACTTATGTAAGAGTATTACAGTTTCTCTATGAAACTTTGTTGATTCACATCAGGATCACGAATCTTAATAAGTATTGATGGAAAGATAGTCAATAAGTGCCTGTTTGTCGTCAGGCACTTATGGATTTTTCGAGCCCTACCAATCTTGCGCTTTTTGCTCTTTCTCTGGCCCAAAAACGACAGACAATGGATCTTGATGGATCAAAACATCCGCATCAGGAAACAAAGCTAAAAGGTTTTCTTCAACTTTATCGGCAATATAGTGCGCTTCGATTAAACGTAAGTTATCGTCTAGCTCCAAGTGCAACTGAATAAAGCGTGTCGGCCCTGACATACGGGTGCGCAGTTGATGAACCCCAAGAACCCCTTTCACATTCAAACATTCATTACGGATTTGCTCCAATTCGGAATCCGGTAGCTTTCGGTCTAATAACGTCTGAATCGCTTCGCTGACCATTTTGAAGGCGCTGTAAAGAATGAAGACACCAATGCCAATCGCAAACACCGCATCCGCTTGCGTCACGCCAAAGTAGCTGAGTCCCAGAGCCACCATGATCGCAGCGTTCATATACAAATCAGTCTGATAATGCAGAGAATCCGCCGCGATTGCTTGGCTCCCTGTCACGCGTACCACATGTTTTTGGAACATCACCAAGCCAAGTGTGACCACAATCGCAAACAGCGATACATAAACACCGAGCTCCGGCGCATGCAGTGCGTGTGGACGGAAAAATCGGTCAATCCCGTTCAGGATCAAAAATACCGCCGACCCCGAAATAAACATCGCCTGAGCCAAGGCCGCTAGAGACTCAGCTTTACCATGCCCAAACGTATGTTCGCGGTCTGCTGGTTGTAAGGCATAACGGACAACAACGAGATTTACCACCGACGCGGCGATATCCAACATTGAGTCGATCAGTGATGCCAATAGGCTAACTGAGCCGGTTACCCACCACGTGATGACTTTTACAATCAAGAGAAGAGTCGCCACAATAGTTGCAGTCCAAGCTGCGGTCGTCACTAAACGTGCATATTGCTGTTTCATAATCAAAGAGTTAACTCAAACCATACGTTGAGTATATTGAATGCCCATGAAATAACCAGATCAAAAAGAGGCAACCAATGGCTGCCTCTTTGTATAACATCAATTCATGACTTAATTATTGCGGTATTTTTCCATGCGCTTATGCATTCTGTCGCCACACTCTTGCATGCGTTCATTTTGCAACTTCACAAACTCTGCTTTTTGTTCTGGCGTTAATACGCTCAGCATTTGGTGCTTTCTTTCTAGCATTTGCACACGGTACTCAGTTTGGCGCTCAACCATTTCTTTTGCTAATGCGGTCGCTTGCGCTTCATCAAAACTATCCGCTAGTAAGAGTGACTGCATTTTTGCGTGGTGTGCTTGTCGCTCAGCCATACGGGCTTCGCGATTTTCAGAATATTTGCCTTTCATCTGTGCGCGGTTTGCTTCACGGAAAGACTTAAGCTGATCTTTTTGAGCATCCGTCAAATTCAAATCACGCATAATGCCGCGGTCCATTCCCATGCCACATTCATCACGCGGGCCTTGATGATGGTTTTTACCACCGTAAGCGAATGCGCTTGCTGCGCCGAGAGTAAGAGGTAGAACAACAGCAGCTAACACAAGTTTTTTTGCAGATTTCATAATTTGATTCCTTACACAGGTGAGTGATTCTTCTGAGCTGTTCTCACAGCGCTTGAGTATAGAATACGACCCACTAGGTAAAGCGACGTATAGGGAGCGTAAAGAATCGTAAAGAGTGATTTTTACCCTCTTCGCAGCACATCATTCCAATGTAATATTAAGCTATCGGTAACTTACTATAGGTGCCCCCATGGCAAACATTCTTTTAATTGATGACGATATCGAGCTAACCAGCTTATTAAAAGAAGTACTCAGTTTCGAAGGATTTGACGTCAGCGAAGCAAATGATGGCGAAGCAGGCTTAGCCGCGGTCAATGATAAGATTGATTTGATTTTGTTGGATGTCATGATGCCGAAGCTAAATGGCATGGAAACCCTTAAACGCTTGCGTGAAAACTGGGAAACTCCTGTCTTGATGCTGACCGCTAAAGGGGAAGAAATTGACCGCGTGATCGGTTTAGAGCTAGGCGCGGATGATTATTTACCGAAACCTTTTAGTGACCGTGAGCTGTTAGCTCGTATCCGTGCGATCTTACGCCGTACCAGCAGCACACAGAAAAACACCAAAAACAGCGATTGCATTGAGTATCAAGAGCTCCGTCTTTACCCAGGTAAACAAGAAGCATACTGCGATCAACAGTTGCTCGATCTCACAGCAACCGAGTTTGCTCTGTTGACCCACTTTGTGCAAAACCCAGGACAAGTGCTAACTAAAGAAACATTGAGCCTAGATGTGCTTGGTAAACGACTCGCTGCTTTTGATCGCGCGATCGATATGCATGTTTCGAACTTACGTAAAAAATTACCAGATCAGAGCAATGGCAAGCCGCGAATCAAAACCCTGCGTGGTCGTGGCTATATGCTGCTTGAGGAGGATTAATGCGCCTATCACGCATCAAACTGCCAAACATCAATAGCTTGTATGGACGCATCTTTGCCATTTTTTGGTTCACTATGTTATTGGTGTTGATAGCCGTGCTATCACTGCCACATTTGGACCCTCGCAAAGCTCGCGACATTCCAGAAGAGCACTATAAACGTATGGTAGAAACGCGTGACGCAATCCAACAAAAATACCGTCAGCAAACTGATTTAGGTCGAATACTATTTCGTATCGAGGGTAACCGTCACGGTAAGCATGACCCTCGTCCGCGCGTATTTTTTTCTGACTACAGCGGTAATGTTCTTACGACAGAAAAACGCAGTAATTTCCAATTACGTGCCATGCAAAACTTTGTCACCAGTATCGAAGATTACAACCAGCCAAAGCAGAAACTGTATGGTCGATACATGATTGCAGGTCCAATCCCGATAACTTTGGCTGGCTCCGATATCTTGATGTATGTGGGCTTCAAGTGGAATGAGCCACCACCACTACTCTTGCGTCTGTTTGATCACCCATTCCAGCTGTTGCTCGCGGTCATGCTGGTTAGTACACCATTGCTGTTATGGCTTGCCTGGGCACTAAGTCAGCCAGCGCGTCGTCTTGAAGCCGCCGCTCAACGTGTGGCGAAAGGCGAATTTGTCACAGACCCAAATTTAGAAAAAGGCACGGCAGAGTTTCGTCAGGCTGGCAGCAGCTTCAACCAGATGGTCGAGGCGGTTAATCAAATGATTTCAGGACAACAACGCCTGCTATCCGATATCTCTCACGAGCTGCGCTCACCTTTAACTCGTCTACGCATGGCAAGCGCATTAGCAACGCGTAAACAAGGCGAAAGCCCAGAACTGACTCGTATCGATACCGAAGCGCAGCGCTTGGAACAGATGATCAGCGAATTGCTTGAACTGTCTCGCATGCAGGCGAACAGCCATATGACTCGCGAAACGCAGCCACTGGAAAGTTTGTGGGAAGAGATCATTAAAGATGCGCAGTTTGAAGCTGAGCAAATGGGTAAGCACCTACACTATTCTGAACTGCCAAAACGAAGTATCTCCGGCAATCCTAAACTGCTGATGAGTGCGGTGGAAAACATCGTTCGTAACGCCATTTATTACGGGAAAGATGAGGTGCAAATCGACATCAAGGCCGATGATGATACGCTGCATATCACGGTTGATGACAATGGCGAGGGCGTTCCTGAAGAAGAATTAGCCGCGATTTTTCGCCCGTTTTATCGCGTTTCGACTGCCCGCGATCGCCACTCCGGCGGCACGGGTCTCGGCCTAACCATTACCGAAAGTGCCATCCGCCAGCACAGTGGAACGATCGTCGCCAGTCGAAGTCCGTTAGGCGGATTGCGCATGAGTATCACCTTACCTATCAATCGTTAACTTCAAGCCGATGAGCTAACAGTAAGCCACACCCTATTTCTAGAGTGAGAGATTCACGGCTTCATCTTCACTTTAGAAATTGGGTGGGAACGCCTTCGAATACCCTTACAAAGATCAAAGTTGATAATAATTATCGTTAGCATTAAAGTGAATTTTCCAATTAAGGAGGATTTACTATGTCACATACATTTCCCACTCTGCCTTACCCGTACGATTCACTAGAGCCGTACATCGACGCGAAAACCATGGAAGTGCATTACAGCAAACATCACAAGACTTATTTCGATAAGTTCGTAAGTGCCGTTGAAGGGAGCGAGCTCGAAACTCAGTCATTAGACGAGATTTTTGGCAATATATCCAAGCTCAGCCCTGCAGTGCGTAATAATGGCGGCGGCTACTACAACCACATTATCTATTGGAATTGCATGTCACCAAACGGTGGCGGTGAACCTCAAGGCGCGCTTGCTCAGGCAATTAACGATAAATTTGGTAGCTTTGCGCAATTTAAAGAAGCGTTTGCCCAAGCCGCGATTAATACCTTTGGGTCTGGCTTTGCATGGCTGATCGTAAAAGATGGAGAGATTCACATTACGTCCACCAGCAATCAAGATAACCCTCTGATGGATGTAGTGGATGTACGCGGCGAGCCAATTCTCGCTCTTGACGTGTGGGAGCACGCGTATTACATCAGCTACCAAAACCGTCGTCCAGAATACATTGATGCATGGTGGAACGTCGTTAATTGGCGAGCGGTTGAAGAAAATTACGCTCACGCTCTATTATAAAGAGCATCGATACTTACGGTATTAGCGTCCGCGCTAATGACTGCTTTCATACCCAGGTCAATCTTGCTGAATCTCGCATATCTTGCTGACTTGGGTATATACTGCCCCTCTATTTGACCAACTCTATTTCAATACCATGTTTGATATCGCTTTATACGAACCAGAAATCGCGCCGAACACCGGCAACATCATTCGACTTTGTGCCAACTGCGGTGCAAACCTTCACTTAATTGAACCTCTAGGTTTCGATCTTGAAGAGAAGAAAGTCCGCCGCGCTGGTTTGGATTACCATGATTTAGCTCGCGTAACGCGTCATAAGAACTATCAAGCATTCTTAGAATATTTAGAGAAAGAGAAACAAGGTAACTACCGATTGTTTGCCTGCACCACCAAAACCACAGGTCACCACGTTGATGCACAATACCAAGCAGGTGACGTATTGATGTTTGGTCCAGAAACTCGTGGCTTGCCTGCTGAAATCATCGATAGCTTGCCAATGGAGCAGCGTATCCGCATTCCAATGATGCCAGATGCGCGCAGCCTAAACCTTTCGAACGCCGTTGCGATCATTGCTTTTGAAGCATGGCGTCAAATGGGGTTTGAAGGCGCGTTGTAAGCACCACGAATTCCAAACACAAAAAAGGGCGCTTAGTGCGCCCTTTTGTTTTCTTTACTCTCTGACTCAATCAGTTGAGCTTGTTGCGATCATCATCGTCTTTACGCTCGTATTCCCCTTCAAAGGTATTGCCATCGTCTGACTGGGAATTAAATGGGTCACGGCGGAACGGGTCTTGCTCAAATGGCCCTTGGTTAGAGAAACCACCTTGGAAGCCACCACCATGCATGGTTTTCACCACCATTTTACTCATCAAGTATTTGGCAATCGCGGCGCGTGGCGCAGGAAGCAACACCAGCATACCAAGAGCATCGGTCATAAAGCCCGGTGTTAACAGCAGCACGCCAGCCACCGCTAGCATTACGCCTTCAAAAATTTGCTGGGCTGGAATTTCACCTTGTTCCAGACGCCCCTGCACCGACATCAGAGTTTGGATGCCTTGGCTGCGCACCAACGATGCACCGACAAATGCCGTGATTAATACTAATGCGATAGTCGGCCATAAACCTAAAAAGCCGCCCACCTGAATAAATAAGCCGATTTCAATGATCGGGACAAAAATAAACGCCAATAATAAGATAGGAAACACACGCCCTCCTTTGTTTAATTCAGTGTAATGGTAAAAGCGGACTAAGCTCAAACGAATCGTTGTAAAAAAGCGTGTTCATACTGGTCTCTTCCTACGCAGAAAAAGTGGTAGTGGAGTGTTTCATTCAATTGCATACCGATTTTTTCGTGCTTTTAAAGTGCTAATTTCGAACTCTAAAAACCCATGTTTGTCGAGGAAAATCGAGTACCCATAAAGGGTTATTAATAACCCGTTCATACTTTGCAAATTATTGACTCATGAAAAACGAAAAAGGTGATCTAGTTACTATTTTTATGCGCTAGGTGCAGTATCATGTGCCACATAAGTCAGGACGGATTTTCCAGCCAAAAATTCTGATGAATGGATTCTAGATTGCAGAAATGGCTAATAAATAACTTTATTATCAGAATTATCATCTAAGGATCCTGCTATGGCTACCCTATCTGATGCTCCAAAAACAGCAAACCCAGCCACTCGTATTGAAGAAGATCTATTAGGTCAACGTCATGTCCCTGCAGATGCGTACTACGGTATTCATACGCTACGTGCGATCGAGAACTTCAACATCTCTAATATGACCATCTCTGACGTACCAGAATTTGTACGCGGTATGGTAATGACCAAAAAAGCAGCGGCGTTGGCAAACAAAGAACTTGGTGCGATTCCAAAAGACGTTGCAAACTACATCATCGAAGCGTGTGATTTGATCCTAGAAACTGGCAAGTGCATGGATCAGTTCCCATCAGACGTATTCCAAGGTGGTGCGGGCACTTCAGTGAACATGAACACGAACGAAGTGATCGCAAACGTTGCGCTTGAGCTAATGGGTAAAGAGAAAGGTCAATACGAATTTGTTAACCCAAATGACCACGTAAACAAGAGCCAATCAACCAACTGTGCGTACCCAACGGGTTTCCGTATCGCGGTTTACAACAGCGTACACAAACTAATGGAAGCAATTGAGTACCTAAAAGGCGCATTCGAACTTAAAGCAATTGAGTTTAAAGATGTACTGAAAATGGGTCGTACTCAGCTACAAGACGCGGTACCAATGACTGTAGGTCAAGAGTTCCACGCTTGGGCAGTAACACTAAACGAAGAGATTCGTGCTCTAGATTACACCTCTAAACTACTCCTAGAAATCAACCTAGGCGCAACCGCAATCGGTACAGGTCTAAATACACCGACTGGCTACCAAGCTCTTGCAGTAAAACACCTAGCGGAAGTAACAGGTCTTGACGTTGTTGCGGCAGAAGACCTTATCGAAGCGACTTCTGACTGTGGCGCATACGTAATGACGCACAGTGCACTAAAACGTCTAGCGGTGAAACTATCGAAGATCTGTAACGACCTTCGTCTACTTTCTTCTGGCCCTCGCGCAGGTCTAAATGAGTTGAACCTACCTGAAATGCAAGCAGGTTCTTCAATCATGCCAGCAAAAGTAAACCCAGTTATCCCAGAAGTAGTAAACCAAGTTTGCTTTAAAGTTCTAGGTAACGACAACACGGTTTCTTTCGCAGCAGAAGGCGGTCAGCTACAGCTAAACGTAATGGAACCAGTTATCGCACAAAGCATGTTTGAGTCTATCTCTCTACTACACAATGCGTGTGTGAACCTACGTGATAAATGTATCGACGGCATCACAGTCAATAAAGAGACTTGTGAAAACTACGTTTACAACTCAATCGGTATCGTCACTTACCTAAACCCATACATCGGCCACCACGAAGGTGACATCGTAGGTAAGATTTGTGCGGAAACCGGTAAGAGTGTTCGCGAAGTTGTGCTAGAGCGCGGTCTGCTAACCGCAGAAGAGCTTGATGAAATCTTGTCAGTAGAAAACTTCATGCATCCAACTTACAAAGCGAAACGCTACGAGTAATAACTAATTCGAAGGGGGCCACTCAGGCCCCTTTTTTAGGCTCTCATACGGTTAACCACATTTTTTATATGCTTTTATTGCCACTAGGCAACTGGGTTCTAATTCTCTGAGCATTTACTCCTGTTCCTGAGTGTTCAAAAAATCAGAATCAAATAAAAACTAAAGAGGTATCAATATGGTCATGGTCGAACTCTTCGTGGTTCTGCTCTTCATCTATTTGGGGGCTAGAATCGGCGGTATCGGCATTGGTTTTGCCGGTGGTGCTGGGGTCATTGCGTTGTCTTTGATCTTGGGCGTACCAACAAGCCAAGCTTACATTCCCGTTGACGTAAT
This sequence comes from Vibrio sp. T13N, assembly GCF_032970445.1. Taxonomy (NCBI): domain Bacteria; kingdom Pseudomonadati; phylum Pseudomonadota; class Gammaproteobacteria; order Vibrionales; family Vibrionaceae; genus Vibrio; species Vibrio sp. T13N. The sequence continues at coordinate 29,468 of NZ_JAWJYE010000017.1, read as the reverse complement.
TTTAATCATCATGTCGGTCATCACGGCCATCGCAGCAATGCAAGTGGCTGGTGGTTTAGACTGGATGGTGCAAGTTGCTGAAAACTTTTTGCGCAAGCATCCTGAGCGCATCACCTTTTATGCGCCTATCGTAACTTACCTAATGACATTAATGGCGGGTACTGGCCACACGGCATTCTCTACTTTGCCAGTAATTGCAGAAGTCGCGAAAGGTCAAGGTGTACGCCCTTCTCGTCCTCTGTCTATTGCGGTTGTCGCATCGCAAATCGCGATCACTGCCTCGCCAATCTCAGCGGCTGTTGTAGCGTTTGCGGCAATGCTGCACCCATTTGGCGTTGACTACCTAACACTACTAGCAATCTGTATCCCAACGACGTTCATCGCGTGCATGATCGGTGCGTTCGTGGCGAACTTCATGGGCTGTGAGCTAAAAGACGATGCTGAATACCAAGAGCGTCTAGAAAAAGGCTTAATCAAGCTAAATACAGAAGCAAAACGCGAAATCCTACCAACAGCGAAGAAAGCGACGTTCATCTTCCTAGGCGCAATCGCATTCGTAGTGTGTTACGCAGCAGCAATTTCTGGCTCTGTTGGCCTTATCGAGACCCCTGCTCTAGGTCGTAACGAAGCTATCATGACGGTAATGCTAGCAGCCGCGGCAGCTATCGTAATGAGCTGTAAAATCGACGCTGGCAAAATTCCAGCCGCAGCAACATTCCGCTCTGGTATGACAGCGTGTGTGTGTGTTCTTGGTGTGGCATGGTTAGGTTCTACGTTCGTTAACGCGCACGTTGACGGCATCAAAGAAGTCGCTGGAGCACTACTAGCAGACTACCCATGGATGCTAGCGCTTGTTCTATTCTTCGCGTCTATGCTGCTTTACTCGCAAGGTGCAACCACGGTTGCGCTGATGCCAGCAGCACTTGCTATCGGTGTGGCACCACTAACCGCCGTTGCATCTTTCGCAGCAGTAAGTGCGCTATTCGTACTGCCAACTTACCCAACGCTTCTAGCAGCGGTTGAGATGGACGACACGGGTTCAACGCGTATCGGTAAGTACGTATTCAACCACCCATTCTTTGTACCTGGTGTGGTAACCATTGCTTCTGCGGTAGCACTTGGCTTCGCATTCGGTGGTCTACTGATCTAGTGGAAACAGAGTCTTACTCGGGGAGCTTCGGCTCCCTTTTTTATTGCCTGTCGTCTTGAATTATGCTCAATAAATCTTCATTTTCATGAAACTTATTGACTCGCCTCCGGGTCTGATTGAGTTACACTAACGGCAATTATCTAAGATGAATTGACTCTTTTATGCGCGCATTACTTTCCGTTTTACTCTTAGGGCTTATTACCTTTTCCACTCCGTCTTTGGCCTTGTTTGGCAAAGACCAGTTTACCAATAGCCAGAACAACAGTTTTGGTAGCAGCAGCGACAGCTTTGTTCCGGTCGATCAGGCATTTCCGTTTAATTTCTACCAGCAAGACGACAAATTGATGCTCGATTGGCAGGTACGCGATGGTTATTACCTGTATCAAGAGCGTTTATCTGTGTCTGGTGAGAACATCTCACTGGGCGAACTGCAAATGGAAAACGGCACGCCACATAAAGATGAATTCTTTGGTGATGTGCATATCTATACCACACCACTATTTGTCAATATCCCACTGAGTAATTGGCAAGAGGGCGCACGTGTCATTGTGCAATATCAAGGCTGTGCGAAAGCGGGCTTCTGCTACCCACCAGAAACACGTGAGATTCCAATCAGCGCGTTTTCTTCATCCAATTCCGACACCGTAGCACCGACTGGCAAGGCACCGACGACAGAAAAAGTACAGCCAGCAACAAAACCAACCACCACTTCAGTACCAGTCAGTGAGCAAGATAGCTTAGCCGCGAATCTAGCCGACAAGTGGTGGACGCCGTTGTTGTTTTTGGCACTTGGTGTGGGTCTAGCATTTACCCCTTGTGTGCTGCCGATGTACCCAATTTTGACCAGCATCGTGCTTGGCAGTGGCAAGCTGAGCCAACGTCGTGCGCTTGGTTTGTCATTTGTTTACGTACAAGGCATGGCGCTGACTTACACGCTGCTCGGCCTTGTAGTGGCGTCTGCGGGTATGCAGTTCCAAGCGGCGATGCAACACCCTTATGTGCTGATTGGTTTGAGTGTACTGTTCATCGCATTAGCTCTGTCGATGTTTGGTCTGTACTCATTGCAGTTACCAAGCAGCGTGCAAACGTGGCTGAATAACTTAAGTAACAAGCAGCAAGGTGGTAGCAGTGCTGGCGTGTTTGCAATGGGGGCAATATCTGGCTTGGTTTGTTCTCCGTGTACTACCGCCCCACTCTCTGGTGCGCTGCTTTACGTCGCACAAAGTGGCGACTTACTCACTGGTGGGGTCGCCCTTTACGCGCTGGCGATGGGCATGGGGATTCCGTTGATCCTTGTGGCGGTATTTGGCAACAAGTTGCTACCAAAAGCCGGCGGTTGGATGGACCGCGTGAAAACGCTGTTCGGCTTTATTCTGCTTGCTGCGCCTATCTTCTTATTGGAACGCATCATGCCAGAAATGTGGTCAACAATTCTGTGGTCAACACTGGGCATCGCTGCCTTTGGTTGGCTGTATCATGTGAAAAACAGCTTGGAGTTTGGTGGCTGGAAACAAAGCGCCGTTGGCATCATCGCCGTATTGGGTTTGCTCGCGTCAGCACAGCCAGTATTAAATTACTGGTTTGGTAATAACGCAACGCAAGCTCAACAAACTTCCGTAAGCTTTACACGCATTGCCAATGTTGCAGAGTTGGAAGAACAACTAGCGCTAGCCAAAGCAGCTGGCAAACCTGTGATGCTCGACTTCTACGCCGATTGGTGTGTGGCGTGTAAAGAGTTTGAGAAGTACACCTTCCATGATCCAAGCGTCGAAGCCAAGCTAAAAGACTTTGTTCTTTTGCAAGCTGATGTAACCAAGAACCAAGTGCAAGATATTGAGTTACTCAAACACATGAACGTACTTGGCTTGCCAACCATCGAGTTCTGGGATGCGAATGGCGAACACATTTCAAACGCGCGTTTAACCGGCTTTATGCAAGCCGAGCCTTTCTTAGAGCACATCCAACAATTCTGATCATCAGATATTCAAACGCCAGTGATGACCACTGGCGTTTTTTATTACCCAGATTTGAATGAGAAAATTGCGCTTATATGCAATTTTCCTAATAAAAGTCGATTTGGTTCAGACTTTTAGCGAATAAATATTGTCCACTCTCTCAAAGCTGGACAATAATAAATTTAACGAAATAGTCAAAAGTGTTTAACGTCATGGATTCGACCTACACCATCATCATTGCAGACGATCACCCACTCTTCCGTAATGCCTTGTTTCAATCTATCCACATGGCAATCAGTGGGGCAAATTTGCTTGAAGCGGACTCACTCGACGCACTACTGGCTTTGTTAGAGCGAGAAGAAGAGCCAGATTTGGTGCTACTGGATCTCAAAATGCCAGGAGCAAATGGTATGTCTGGCTTGATTCACTTGCGAGCAGAACACCCAGACTTACCAATCGTCGTCGTCTCGGCTAGTGAAGAGCCAGCGATCGTGACACAAGTGAAAAGCCATGGTGCGTTTGGTTTTATTCCGAAATCGAGCGATATGCGCGAATTGGTGAATGCGCTCAATCAAGTGCTCAATGGCGACCCGTATTTTCCTGAAGGGCTGATCACCAATAACGCGGCATGTAATGACTTAGCGGAGAAGATTGCCGCGCTAACGCCACAGCAATATAAGGTGTTGGGGATGTTGTCAGATGGCTTACTGAACAAACAAATCGCCTACGAATTGAATGTTTCAGAAGCCACCATCAAAGCGCATATGACGGCGATTTTCCGCAAGCTCGGTGTAAAAAACCGCACACAAGCCGTCATCATGCTAACGGAGATGAACGACTAGGTTCACTCCTCGTCAGTGAGCAGGCTTTGCTCGCTTGGCAAACGGATACCTACTTTGGTGACTTGTTGGTCAACGACATCGGCAATGATCCATTGCAAGCCTTGCCACTCGAATTGGTCCCCTAACACTGGTGTAGTCCCCAGTTGTTCTTCTACAAGGTGTCTTAAGCTTTTATCGAGTGACTCATCGCCCAAGTTCAAGCCATACATCATCGCGATATCGGCAAGGTTCACTTCAATATCTAGGAAGAAATCACCAAAGAATCGTGCCAATGACGCTTTCTCAGGCGCTTCACTAAATAGCAAGCTCAGGGCATCCAAATCCTTTTCTTGTGCCAACACACACAAGGTATCGTCTTCTTCGAGGCGCGTGCTGCCTGACGGATGCAATAACGCCTTATTGCGAAATACTGCGGCGATGCGCGTTCCATCCGGCATCGAAAGACTACGCAATGGTTCACCAATACACCATTTATCCGCTTTAAGCTTATAGATAAACAGCTCCCACTCACTGGTCGGGTAAATCTCCACACCAGTGCGTGAAATTGGCTCAGGTTTAGAAGGTAGCTCTACCTTCGCCAGAGACATCGCTTTAGTCAATGTGCCACCTTGTACAATCAAAGAGACCATTACCACGAAAAACGCCAAATTGAAGTACAACTGCGCATCTGGCAATCCTGCCATCATTGGAAATACCGCCAGAATAATTGGGACAGCACCGCGCAAGCCCACCCAAGAAACAAACCACTTTTCACGTGGTGTGAAACTCTTGAATGGCAGTAAACCGATCCAAACCGAGATTGGACGGGCAAATAAAATCATCCCAAAGGCCAGCGCCAAACCAGGCAACGCAATAGAGAGCAAGTTGGAAGGCGTAACCAATAAACCAAGCACGAGGAACATACCGATTTGAGCTAGCCACGTCATGCCATCTAGCACATGAAGAATGGAATGGCGGCTGCGTGTTGGACGATTACCTAGCAGTAAACCAACCAGATAAATTGACAGAATACCGCTGCCACCTAATGCATTAGATAAAGCGAAAATCAGCAAGCCACCACTGACGGTTAAAATCGAATATAAGCCATCCGGCAGTTGATTACGATTGATGACCTTCCACAAAATCCAGCCACCAGCAAAACCGAGTAAAGCGCCAATACCAAACTGCTTAAGAAAACTGAGCGCCAAAAAGCCCACACTCAAATCTGCATCTGGGTTCGCTAAAATAGCAATCAGAGTAACAGTCAGAAACACCGCCATAGGATCATTGGTGCCGGATTCAATTTCCAGCGTTGAGCCAACACGTTCGTTAAGACTACGACCTTTGAGTAGAGAAAAAACCGCGGCGGCATCAGTGGAGCCGACAATCGCACCAACTAATATACCTTGCAGCAAGTCTAAGTCGAATAACCACGTTGCCATCAGCCCGGTCAAAATAGTGGTGATTGCAACCCCAAACGTTGCCAAGGACACCGAAGGCCATAATGCCACCCTAAAGCTGGCAACCCGTGTTCTCATACCACCATCGAGCAAAATGATGGCTAATGCGAGGTTACTGACCAAGTAAGCGATCGAAAAATTATCAAATAAAATACCGCCTAAACCGTCTTCCCCCGCCAGCATTCCAACGGCTAAAAATACCAAAAGAATTGGGATTCCCAACTTAGAGGAAACTGGGCTTAAAAGAACGCTAAGTGCGATTAACAACGCACCTATAAGAAAAAAACTATTAATGGTGTCTGCGTCCATTCTCACCCTCCCTTAATGAAAAACGATATGCTTGTGATGAGCTAAGGCGACTTCGTTAATAAGTTAATGCCTTAATCTGCCTCCTCCTTAAACCGTCCCAAAGCGCGAGGTTGTACGAGAATGACTCAGTTATATTACTTTATTGTGCGCTAAAACGGTGATTTGGTACGAAAACTTTATGTAAATAAATTACTTGTGAATTTTTCACGCCAATTTTTTCGCTGATTGATAAAAAGAAGAACGCAGAATGTTTCTGTTAAGGATCGCTAAAATCAATGAAGAAAAAATTAATCACGTCTCTTATTCGTGCTTTTTATCATTTTTCTCCTTAGACCTTTGGCTAATTTAACAGCTTTTTAACATTAACAAATAACCCTAACTATTCTCTAAGCGCCCATATCACGGGAGTTTTTTATTTTTTATACCCCGACTAAAGTTGAAAAGAGTTCTTGCCAACACCTTGCTAATGTACATGTTGAAACATTTTTTTAACAACAATACCAATCGTAAGGAGACGGCAATGGCATTTGAAAGCGAAGAAAGAGCCAAAGCCTATTGGGACAAAAACGTGAAGCTCATGATTGGCCTTATGGTCATCTGGTTCGTAGTGTCTTTCGGCTGCGGCATTTTATTTGTCGACGTACTTAATCAATTTCAATTAGGTGGATACAAACTTGGTTTCTGGTTTGCTCAGCAAGGCTCCATCTACACCTTCCTAGGTATTATTTTCTATTACGCATGGAAGATGCGCCAAATCGACCGTGAATTCGGCGTAGATGAGTAAGGAGTAACTCAGATGGATTTGAAAACTATTACCTACTTGGTTGTTGGTGCAACCTTCGTCCTCTACATCGGTATTGCGATCTGGGCGCGTGCGGGGTCAACCAAAGAGTTCTATGTCGCAGGTGGCGGGGTAAACCCAATCGCTAACGGTATGGCAACCGCTGCTGACTGGATGTCGGCGGCATCGTTCATCTCAATGGCGGGTCTGATTGCCTTTATGGGTTACGGCGGCTCCGTATTCCTAATGGGTTGGACTGGCGGTTACGTACTGCTTGCGCTACTACTCGCCCCTTATCTACGTAAGTTTGGTAAGTTTACGGTGCCAGAGTTTGTTGGTGAACGCTTCTACTCGAACACGGCACGTATCGTGGCGGTTATCTGTCTTATCATCGCATCGGTCACTTATGTTATCGGCCAGATGAAAGGCGTTGGCGTTGCCTTCGGTCGCTTCCTAGAAGTTGATTACTCAACAGGCCTCCTGATTGGTATGTGTATCGTATTCATGTACGCAGTACTTGGCGGCATGAAAGGCATCACTTACACGCAGATTGCTCAATATTGCGTACTCATTCTTGCTTACACTATCCCTGCAATCTTTATCTCTCTGCAACTTACAGGTAACCCGCTACCTCAGATTGGCCTCGGGAGTACCATTCAAGGCACCGATGTTTATCTGCTCGATAGGCTCGACCAAGTGGTGACCGAACTCGGCTTTAGTGAGTACACTACGCAGGTTCGCGGTAGCACACTAAACATGTTCGTTTACACCATGTCATTGATGATCGGTACTGCGGGTCTACCACACGTTATCATCCGTTTCTTTACGGTACCTAAGGTACGTGATGCGCGTACTTCTGCAGGCTGGGCACTTGTGTTCATCGCTATTCTATACACAACAGCGCCAGCAGTTTCAGCAATGGCACGTCTAAACCTAATGGATACCGTCAACCCTGCGCCTGGTCAGCACCTTGCGTATGATGAGCGCCCTGATTGGTTCAAAAACTGGGAAACAACAGGTCTATTAGGCTTTGATGATAAGAATGGCGATGGCCTGATCGAGTACACCTCAAACCCTGACACCAATGAGTTGCGAGTTGACCGTGACATCATGGTACTAGCAAACCCAGAAATCGCTAAGCTACCAAACTGGGTCATTGCACTCGTAGCCGCTGGTGGCCTCGCTGCAGCGCTATCCACAGCAGCGGGTCTGTTGCTTGCTATTTCGTCGGCGATTTCCCATGACTTAATTAAAGGGGTTATAAATCCGAACATATCCGAGAAGAAGGAGCTGCTTGCCAGCCGAATCTCGATGGCGGTGGCAATCGCAGCCGCAGGCTATCTCGGATTGAATCCTCCTGGCTTTGCAGCTGGTACGGTGGCGCTCGCCTTTGGTCTTGCTGCGTCATCCATCTTCCCTGCGTTGATGATGGGTATCTTCAGCAAAGGTATCAATAAAGAAGGCGCAATCGCCGGTATGATTGCCGGTATCAGTATCACACTGTTCTACGTATTCCAGCACAAAGGCATCCTATTCGTTGCTGACTGGAAATATCTAGAAAGCTGGGGAACCAACTGGTTCCTGGGTATTGAGCCAAACGCGTTTGGTGCTATCGGCGCACTATTTAACTTCATCGTGGCATTCGCGGTATCGAAAGTTACGGCGGAAACACCTCAAGAAGTTAAAGATCTTGTTGAACACGTTCGTGTCCCTGTTGGTGCAGGCGATGCCGTGGACCACTAAAATCTAACGCAAGCCACAAAAGCCCCACTTGGGGCTTTTTTATTCACCTAACTTATTCTAATAATTAGATTCCCTGAGCCGTAGCAAGGAAGCACACGAATGGCATTGGTTATACGTTCGGGGAACGCAGAAACAATCGTTTAGAACAAGGCAAAGATTGCAGCAAGCTAGTTGCTCTACCTTCAAAATCATTAACGAAGTTATTAGTGATTTTAGCCAGTTAAAATGAACAGATAATTGATGGAATTAGTATTTTATGTTCAAAAACAAGCACTTCATTATCGCTCTGCTGATTGCGCCGATTCTTTCTTTGATCGCCTACTTCGGCACCGATATGGCACTCAGCGAGAAACCCCACGCGGCACAAGAAGGGGAAACTTACAAACTCGCGAGTAAGTCTAACTGTCGTTACACCAGTGGACTGTGTGATATGGAAAATGGCGACTTTAAAGTGAAGTTTCGCTCAGAACAGCTCACGAAAAATGGCTTAGAATTGTCACTCAATGCCGCCTATCCACTCGAAGGGGTCAAAGTTTCCATCGTTAATGACGAAGAGAAAAATGCTCAGCCGATTGATATGAAGCCCGCCGATCAGGCTGGAAAAAGTTGGTACATTACCTTACCAAGACCAGCATCCGCAGAAAGTTGGTTAAGAGTCGTCATTCAATCTGGAGGCACACTTTATTACGGCGAAACACAAACCGCGTTTGTGAAGTACGAAACTTTATTTACAGAGTAATGGCCACAGATAAAGACACCGATATCCAAAACGTCGATACCTCATTGTCACCTCAGGACTAAATAATTCCCTCTCTGCCGACGCTTTTACGTCGGCTTTTGTTTCCGTAAGTCTTTCTTCAACAACCTCTTACTCTAAAAAGGGTTGCCAACCCACCACTTAATTGATAATAATTATCATTACATTAAACGAGAGGTGGTTATGGACAACAAACGGGACATCTTTAACGCATTTTTTAAAGCACAAGATAGATTCCTTCTCGCCGCACCACACGGCTTTGAGCCAGACGTAATTCATGACTATATTCATTGGGGAATGGTGTTGTCTTCCTGCTATGAACACGGTACCGATGAAGAAAATCTATTGTTGTGTGAGCTGTTTTTGCGTCAGGTTTATTTCCATCTACTAGACGCAATTCAAGACTCCACTCGCAGTCGCATCTTCCGTCGTGTCTGTCTCGACTCTATCCATACGCCATTATTCTGTCTCAAACGCTATTACTATCAGTTTGAACAAGGCGACGTGAAATTTCTCGCATTACAACAACAATTACGCCTGATTCAAATCTCACTCGATTAACCAAAAGGATCCCTACCATGAGCACCGAATTCCGCATAGAAACTGACAGTATGGGCGAAGTGAAAGTCCCAGCAGATGCACTCTACCAAGCCCAAACTCAGCGCGCCGTCGATAACTTCTCATTCAGTCAACATAAGATGCCATCTGGCTTCATCCAAGCGTTGGCACACATCAAGCAGACTGCGGCACTCACCAACGCACAATTGGGGCTGCTTGAAGGTGATATCGCTAATGCGATTGCTGACGCAGCTCAGGCGATTATCGAGGGCAATCATATTGAGCAATTTCCAATTGACGTATTTCAAACCGGATCAGGCACCAGCTCAAATATGAATGCGAATGAAGTGATTGCAACACTGGCCTCCCAGCATCTAGGCGGTACCGTCAGTCCTAATGATCACGTCAACATGGGACAAAGCAGTAACGATGTGGTGCCAACGGCCATTCAAGTTAGCGCAGCATTAGCCATTGAAACACAGCTCTTCCCGGCCCTGTCACACCTCATCCAAACACTAGAGTCTAAGCAACAAGCATTGAAAGATGTTGTAAAAACCGGTCGCACCCACTTAATGGACGCGATGCCAATTACCTTTGCTCAAGAACTTGGCGGTTGGCAGTTCCAAATCGAGCACGCAAAACAAGCGATTGAACAAGCACTGCCAGCGGTAAAAGCCTTAGCCCAAGGTGGTACAGCGGTTGGCACGGGGATCAATGCCGATCCACGCTTTGCAGACTTATTCGCTAGCAACCTAACCCAGTCAACTCGTATTCAGTTCACGGCCAGTGATAACTTCTTTTTCAATTTAAGCAGTCAAGATGCGATCGTCGCCCTATCGGGACAGCTCAAAACAACAGCAGTTGCGATCATGAAGATCGCAAACGATCTTCGCTGGATGAACTCAGGCCCATTGGCTGGTTTAGGTGAGATTGAATTACAAGGCTTGCAACCGGGCTCTTCCATCATGCCTGGCAAAGTAAATCCTGTGATCCCAGAAGCCGCAGCTATGGCCTCAGCGCAAGTCATTGGTAATGACACCACGATTACCGTCGCGGGCCAAGCAGGCAACTTCCAACTAAACGTCATGCTACCTGTCATTGCTCATAACGTATTGGAGAGCATCGATTTACTCGCTAACAGCGCAACGGCTTTAGCTGATAAAGCCATTGCAACATTCGAAGTTCGTCAAGACAACTTGGATGTAGCGCTCGCCAAAAACCCAATTTTGGTCACGGCCCTCAACCCGGTCATTGGCTACCTGAAAGCGGCAGAAGTCGCGAAGAAAGCCTATAAGCAGGGGCGTGCGATTATTGATGTCGCAGAAGAAGAAACCGATTTAGATAGAGCCACGCTAGAACGATTGCTTAATCCCGCAAAACTCACCCAAGGTGGTGTTGCGGAATAAGCGGCAAACTCAGCCTACAAACCAAAATAAGATTACAAACACAGAGACCTCCATTCGGAGGTCTCTTTTATAGCAACGCTAAAACACTCTAAAGCTATGCGACGCGGTTGAGCACCGAACGCAATTTAAGCGGCTTAACTGGCTTCGCAATAAAGCTGAACCCATTTGCCTTGATGCCATCAAGCATATCATCGGTGCGATCCGCGCTGATGATGACACCTTCAAAGCAGCTGCCTAGTCTCAAGCGACATTGCTGTAGCACTTCCAAGCCAGTACGACCATCATCAAGTCGGTAATCGGAAAAAATCACGTCCGGAATCCAACCATCCTCGAGAGCTTGTAGACTTTCGACCAAATCGGTCGCCACTCGCGTATCGCAGCCCCATCGAGACAGTAAGTTTTCCATACCGACTAAAATATCGGGCTCATTATCCACACATAGAATTCTTAGATGACCAAGTTCAGACTGGTTACTTGTCGTGACTTGAACTGGGTGCGGCTGCACATGAGCTGCTTTATCAAGCGTGATAGAAAAGACACTGCCTTTACCAACCCAAGAACGCATCGAAATTTCATGCCCGAGCACTTGAGCAATTCCCTTGGAAATCGCCAAACCAAGCCCGAGACCTTGGTCGGAACGAACTTGAGTTCCGCGATTAAACTCTTCAAAAATCTCTTGCTGCTTCTCTTCTTCAATACCTACACCGTTGTCCCACACATCAATACGCACTCGCCCTTTTACCCGGCGAACACCGAGTGCGACTTTGCCATTCGGGTTATAACGAAACGCATTGGTCAGGAAGTTTTGCACCACACGGCGCAGCAGTTTGGGATCCGATTTCACCATGAGTGAGGATGGAATCATGGTGAATGCTATGCCTTGTTGCTTGGCTAATGCGCTGAACTCCGCATTCAAATTCGACAACACATCGTTTAACGCAAAACCGTGCACATTGACTTCCAGCTTGCCCGACTCCAAGCGCGAAATATCCAGCAAATCTCCTATCAGGTCTTCGGCCGCCTCCAAAGCACTCTCAATGTGTGCCGACAGATTTTTGGCTTCGCTGTCTTTGGCTACTTCCGACAATGAAGAAGCGAACAGGCGCGCAGCGTTGAGTGGCTGCATCAAGTCATGGCTTACTGCCGCCAAGAACCGTGATTTGGACTTCGATTCCAAATCGGAGCGTTGCGTCGCTGCCACCAGCTGCTTGTTAAGTTGTTCTAATTCCCGAGTCCGCAGACGTACCCTTTCTTCCAATGTCTCGTTGGCGTCTTTCAGCGCTTGCTCTGCATCTCGGAATACGGTGATGTCGGTAAAGCTCATCACAAAGCCACCACCTGGCATTGGGTTACCTTGTACCTCTATCACGCGACCATCGGGGCGGACCCGAGAAGAGGTGTGCCGAGTCCCTTGCTCAAGGTGATAAACGCGACGACGGACGTGGTCATCAGGATCGCCTGGTCCACATAAACCTTGCTCTGCATTGTGCCGAATCACATCCGCAATCGGTCGCCCAACTTGGATCAAGCCTGGCGGAAATTCAAAGAGTTCTAAGTAGCGTTGGTTCCAAGCCACCAAGCGTAATTGCTTATCGACCACCGCAATACCTTGGCCGATATGTTCAATCGCCCCTTGAAGTAGGCCTCGGCTAAAATCGTACAGTTCAGAGGCTTCATCGACGATAGTCGCCACCTCTTCAAGCTGCATGTTTCTTCCTTGCAGGGCAGAAGTAAGTACTAACTTAGCAGAAGAAGCACCGAATACCCCGGCTAATACACGTTCGGTATGTCGAATCAGAGAAGATGGCGCTTGCTGATTCGGCATTAGCTCTTCTCGTTGCTGGCTCCAATACGCTTGAAAAGCCGCTTTTACTCGCGTTCGCCCAACAAACCTAGACGCTAGCATTTCTAGTTCAGCAACCGTAACACGACTCTGGTATAGGCTCATGTTTTCGCTTTCAGGCAGTGGCGTACCAACGAATGACGCCGATTGTAAGCGCTCACTTAGGCTTGGTCGTGTAGTCATAGAAACCACGACAAAACACACTGCATTGGCGACCACGCTGAGGATCATCCCCCAATCTGAAATCGCAATGTCAAAGCCAGCCAATACCTCTGGTGGGGTGATCAACCAAATCAAAAAGTTGTTACTGGCATTCCCGGCAAGCATGTCCGTTTGGCTCATTAACGTAATCAGCCAAATGGTAAAGCCTACCGCCAAGCCAACATACACACCTTTCTTATTCCCTTGACGCCAGTACATACCGCCCACCAGCGCAGGCGCGAATTGCGTGATCGCCGCAAAGGAGAGAAAGCCGATCGCTGAGAGTGAGTGAATGGTATCTAACGCTTGATAAAAACCCCAAGCGCCAATTAGTAGGACTAAAATCAGACCACGGCGGATCCGCAGTAATAATTCAGAGAAGTGATGATGGTTACGCTGCGTCAATCGCATGCGACGCAATAGTAGTGGCATAACCAAGTCGTTCGATACCATGATCGCTAAGGCAATCGTCGACACGATAACCATGCCACTGGCCGCCGAAGTGCCACCTAAAAATGCAAGCAAAGCGATTTCACTCGCCCCTACCGACATCGGCACACTGATCACATAAGTATCAGGCGAAGCACCACTCAACAAACCTTGCCCTACCCACGCAATAGGTAAAACAAAAATCCCCATCAAGATCAGATAAATGGGAAACAACCAACGAGCAATATGCAAATCTTGCGCGCGTTCATTTTCCACTACCATCGTATGGAATTGTCGTGGAAGACAAACAATCGCCAGCATCGTGAGTACGGTATGAATCAATATGGTAGGGATGTTTGGTGACTGATACGTCTGTGTGGCAACGTCAACTAAGCTCAAATTCTCGGTGTTCATCGCCAACCAAACAATGAATACACCGACTACTAAAAACGCCAACAGTTTGATAATCGATTCGAAGGCAATCGCCATCATCATCCCACGATGGTGTTCCGTGTTATCAATGTGCCGGGTACCAAATAGCATGGTAAAAATTGCCAGTGCGACCACGACAAACCACGACACGCTATCGTTTTGATAACCAAAATCGGTAGCCAGTTCTGGGGCAATGATTTCTAGCCCCATGGTGATACCACGCAACTGCAAAGCGATGTACGGCAAAATTCCCGCAACCGCAATGAGTGTAACGACTACGGCCAAACCTTGAGATTTGCCGTAACGAGCTCCGATAAAATCAGCAATCGACGTGATGTGTTCCCGTTTAGCAATCAAAATAAGCCGAGCTAAAACGCGCCATCCGATGGTAAACACTAAAATGGGGGCAATATAGATGGGCAAGAAAGACCAAGGGTTAGTGCTGGCCTGCCCGACCGTGCCGTAGAAGGTCCACGATGTACAGTACACCGCAATGGAAAGGCTATAAATCCACGGCCGCCAGCGTGCTAACCACCTTTTCTGAATGTCGCCGTACCACGCGATGATAAATAAGGCTCCCAAATACGCCAAAGAAACGGGAACCACCAGCCATCCTTGCATCCGATATCCTTTCTTGCCTTTCTTGCCGTTTTAAAGCAAGAGAATAAAAAAACCTCTCCATTAGGGAGAGGTTTCATTTAACACTGCTTTCACAACGGAGACAAAGCTTAGTTTTTAACCTTTGTCACAGAAGTCTAATTCTGTGTTTCCAGTGACTTGTCTGATACATCGACCACATGATGTGGCTCTTGTGGTTCGAGCTTGATGAACAATGCCAATAAACCCATCGCGGCCATGCCCCAGAACACAAGTGGTCCCCAGTGCTCATAACCCCAACCGCTCAACACGGTCATCAGTGCGATGAATGCGCCTAGAGGAATCGCGTTATACAATGCTTGCAGCGCCACTATCTTATTCTCTTCCGAGTTTTGGATATATTGAATCGCAGCAATGTGTGCCGTTGCGAATGTCACGCCATGCAATAATTGAACAATCACCAAAGCAACAATCGACGTTGTCGATGCCGTAATGCCCCAACGCATCATCACACCAACGGCAGCAACAACAAATAACGCGCGCATTGACCAACCGACAAATAAACGCTTGCTCAGCGCAAACACTGCCACTTCGGCTGCAACACCCAAGCTCCACAGATAGCCAATCACATCTTCCGAATGACCTGCGGCTTTCCAGTGAATAGCGCTAAAACCGTAGTAAGCCGCATGACTGCCCTGAATTAATGACACCAACACTAAGAATTTAAGTATCGGCTTGTCAGTCAAAAGAGCACTCAGTTTTGGACGCTCCGCGCTTTGCCCACCAAGCGTAACGGGCATCGGGTTAGTCATACGCATTGAAAATAGCAACGAAACTAATACCCCGGCCATCGCCGTGTACAAGATCATATCAGAGCCAAATTCAGCCACCAGATAACCCACGGCCGTCGAACCCGCGATAAAGGCGATCGAGCCCCATAAGCGCGTACGGCCGTAGTCGAGCATTTTCAGACGAGCGTAGTAGTTTGCCATCGCATCCGATAATGGAACAATCGGTCCACAACAGAGGTTAAATAGCACCGTCGCTAACGCCATTAACCAAAAACTGCCACCTGTAAAAAAGTGAAATCCAACAAAAAGGAGGGCAGCGAAACTCAACCAACGTAAAGCAGGCATAAGGTGTTCAACTTTGTGCACTCGTGGGGTGATCACGATATTGGCGACACAACGTGTCGCAAGACCTAACCCAACTAGCAAACCTATGTCGGTCGAAGAGACACCTTGCTCCTTAAACCAAAGTGACCAAAATGGCAGATATACGCCATACGCAAAGAAGAATCCGAGAAAGTACTGGGAAATCCAGCCATACGGAGAAGGTTTCAACATTACTAATATCCTAAAACGGGAACATCAACGTTCGAACCGGGAATTATGGATCGCTATGCGTATTATAAAAAGGGAAGAATAGGCAACTTATCGTTTCCTCGATGGAATACTAACTTTGCGACATTGGCCATCTTAAAGCGAAATCATCGTGATTTAGACCAAAGTCGTCTGGCTTCCGGTAGGAAATTTGTCAGACTTAGAGAGTGTTCCTTCCATCATTGGGTGTTCTCATGCCTGACAAATTTAACATGCAATCTCCACCGTTCGACCGCTTAACTGAAGCACAACAGACACGACTGCGCTCGTCTCTGGACGTTGCCTACTATCGAGCTCGAGATGTAATTTTATCTTGCGGACAGAAGAACCCTCACTTGCATATTCTGATCAAAGGCGCGGTAGAAGAGCGCTCCCAAGATCAGCAGGAAGTGTTCGCGCATTATGCCAACGACGATATGTTTGATGTGCGCTCGTTACTTGAAGACAACGTACGTCATCAATACATCGCACTTGAAGACACACTCTCCTATCTGCTGCCGAAAGACGTCTTTCTGGCGCTTTACAACGAGAATGGTCAGTTTGCGGCCTATTTCGATAACAATTTATCAAAGCGACAAGAGCTCATTGAAGCCGCTCACCAACAACAAAACTTGGCAGAGTTTATCCTCACCAAAGTGGACCGCAGCATTTATCACCCACCGATGATCCTTGAGCCAGACACGCCGATTAACGAGGTGACGCATACCCTAAAAGCAAATGGGATTGATGCTGCACTTGTCAAACTCAATGATGACGATCCGCGATTAGAAAAATGGCCTTCGGCTCATCCATACGCCATCGTGACGCGCACCAACATGCTGCACTCCGTGATGTTAGATGGCTGCGCACTCAATACCCCTGTTGGTGATATCGCCACCTTTCCTGTCTATCACGTTGATGATGGTGATTTTTTATTCAATGCCATGATCACCATGACCCGAAATCGAATGAAACGTCTCATGGTATGTGATGGCAACCAAGCCGTCGGCATGCTGGATATGACCCAAATTCTCAGCGCGTTCTCCACCCACTCTCACGTGTTAACGCTCAGTATTGCCAGAGCAAGCAGTGTGGAAGAGCTCGCATTGGCCTCAAACCGCCAGCGTCAATTGGTCGAGAGTTTATTGAGAAACGGCATCCGCACTCGCTTTATCATGGAGCTGATTTCCGCCGTGAACGAGCAAATTATCGAAAAAGCGTTCGAGTTAGTGGTTCCACCAGCCTTGCACGATCATTGCTGCTTAATCGTACTCGGCTCAGAAGGTCGAGGAGAACAAATTCTCAAGACAGACCAAGACAATGCTCTAATTATTCAAGATGGTTTGGAATGGCCTCATTGCGAACAAGTGATGCAATCCTTCACGCACACTCTACAACAGCTCGGTTATCCACTTTGCCCGGGTAAAGTCATGGTCAACAACCCGAAATGGGTCAAAACGCAGCAAGAGTGGATAAACACCTTAGACCGCTGGATAGCCAAAGCCGAATCACAACAAGTCATGGACTTAGCCATTTTCAGTGACGCCCATGCTGTTGCAGGGAATCGCGAGCTGCTGGCTCCAATCGCGGCCCACCTTCGCGACACAATGAAAGATCGCATGTTGATACTGTCTGATTTTACTCGCCCTGCCTTGCAGTTTTCTGTGCCCCTAACTCTGTTTGGCAACGTAAAAAGTGCTAAGGACGGATTAGATATTAAACGCGGCGGCATTTTCCCAATTGTGCACGGCATTCGCACCTTGTCTTTGGAATATGCCATTGAGGAGAAGAACACGTTTGAGCGCATTGAAGCACTGAGAAATAAGCGCATCTTAGAGCCTGATACGGCAGATAACCTCAACGAAGCACTGAAATTGTTCTTTAAGGTTCGCCTTAATCAACAACTCAAAAAGCAAGAAGCATTGAATAACATTGATATTAAACAACTGGATAGAACCGAGCGTGATTTACTTCGCCACAGCTTACATGTAGTGAAAAAATTTAAGCAATTTTTAGGCTTCCACTATCAAATTCGTGATTAACCATGATTTTCATAAATCATACAGAGGCGTAGGCAATGAACTGGTTACAACGCAAATACTGGCACTACAAACTGAAAGGCTCTCCTTATCAGTCGCTTTTTTGCACGCCCGATAAAACAGAATACGTTTCTCTCGACTGCGAAACCACCAGCCTTGATCCAAATCGCGCCGAGTTGGTGACCATTGCGGCCACGAAGATCATCGACAACCGCATCATCACTAGCCAGCCATTTGAAGTCCGCTTACGCGCGCCGCAATCGCTCGATTCTGGCTCAGTCAAAATTCATCGAATTCGCCACCAAGACTTAGTCGACGGGATTAGCGAAAAAGAGGCGCTGCTCGAGCTGCTCGACTTTATCGGCAACCGACCACTTGTCGGTTATCACATTCGTTACGATAAAAAGATCTTAGATCTTGCTTGTCTGAGGCAACTTGGCTTTCCACTTCCTAACCCGCTCATCGAGGTAAGTCAGATTTATCACGACAAGCTGGAAAGACATTTGCCGAATGCCTATTTCGACTTAAGTCTGGATGCCATTTGTAAACACCTCGAGCTTCCTATCCAAGATAAACACGACGCTTTACAAGATGCGATTTCTGCCGCTTTGGTCTTTGTTCGCTTAACGAAAGGCGATTTGCCCAACCTAACCGCGCCGTATACATAAAAATCAGTTGACCTAGCTCCCAGAAATACTTTTGTTTCAGCGATTTCACGGCGCTTCCCTCACTCTCATCCTAAAGTCTAATTGTGGAAATACGCGCAGTGACTGACAGTTATAAGCACAACGTCGTCATTACCACGACCAAGTTATTTAGAACCAAAAAACAGCCCTACAAAAACATATTCAAAATCTTATCTAGATTGGTGTAAGGCCGAGAAATAAGGCACAAGGAGAGAAGCCATGAGCGAAGCCCACGTTTATCCGGTAAAAGAAAATATTAAAACTCATACACACGCGGATAATGATACTTACTTAGCCATGTATCAGCAGTCGGTAACCGATCCAGAGGGCTTCTGGAACGAACACGGCAAAATCGTTGATTGGATCAAACCTTTCACCAAAGTAAAAAGCACCTCTTTCGATACTGGTCATGTCGACATTCGTTGGTTTGAAGATGGCACACTGAACGTCTCGGCTAACTGTATTGACCGTCATCTCGCAGAACACGGGGATGACGTCGCAATCATCTGGGAAGGCGATGATCCAGCCGACGACAAAACACTCACTTTCAACGAACTGCACAAAGAAGTATGTAAGTTCTCCAACGCATTGAAAGAGCAAGGCGTACGTAAAGGCGACGTGGTGTGTTTATACATGCCAATGGTGCCAGAAGCCGCAGTGGCTATGCTCGCTTGTACCCGCATCGGTGCGGTTCATACCGTTGTATTTGGCGGTTTCTCACCAGAAGCTCTCTCTGGCCGTATCATCGACTCTGACGCTAAAGTCGTGATCACCGCTGATGAAGGCGTGCGCGGCGGGCGTGCCGTTCCACTGAAAAAGAATGTGGACGAAGCACTAACTAACCCAGACGTAAAAACCATCAATAAAGTGTTGGTGCTTAAACGTACAGGTGGTGATGTCGAATGGCATGAACA
Source organism: Vibrio sp. T13N (assembly GCF_032970445.1). Taxonomy (NCBI): domain Bacteria; kingdom Pseudomonadati; phylum Pseudomonadota; class Gammaproteobacteria; order Vibrionales; family Vibrionaceae; genus Vibrio; species Vibrio sp. T13N. The sequence continues at coordinate 10,026 of NZ_JAWJYE010000017.1, read as the reverse complement.
CCGTGATGTTTGGTGGCACGAAGCAACAGCTAACGTTTCTGACGTTTGCCCACCAGAAGAAATGAAAGCCGAAGATCCGCTGTTCATCCTTTACACTTCAGGTTCAACAGGCAAACCTAAAGGTGTACTACACACAACAGGTGGTTACCTCGTCTACGCGGCGATGACCTTCAAATATGTGTTCGATTACCAACCAGGCGAAACCTTCTGGTGTACCGCGGACGTGGGTTGGATTACCGGTCACACTTACCTAATCTACGGTCCACTTGCAAATGGGGCGAAGACCATCTTATTCGAAGGTGTACCAAACTACCCAAGCACAAGCCGAATGAGTGAAGTGGTTGATAAACACCAAGTCAACATTCTATACACCGCCCCAACCGCGATTCGTGCGCTAATGGCAAAAGGTGATGAAGCGGTTGCAGGCACATCTCGTTCAAGCCTGCGCATCATGGGCTCAGTGGGCGAACCAATCAACCCAGAAGCGTGGGAGTGGTACTACAAAACGATTGGTAACGAGAACTCACCTATCGTCGATACTTGGTGGCAAACGGAAACTGGCGGCATCTTGATTGCGCCACTACCGGGGGCAACCGATCTAAAACCAGGCTCTGCGACTCGCCCATTCTTCGGCGTCCAGCCTGCTCTTGTCGATAATATGGGCAACATTCTTGAAGATACCGTTGCTGAAGGTAACTTGGTTATCCTTGATTCTTGGCCAGGCCAGATGCGCACGGTTTACGGCGACCATGAGCGCTTTGAACAGACCTACTTCTCAACCTTTAAGGGGATGTACTTCACCAGTGATGGTGCGCGTCGTGACGAAGACGGCTACTACTGGATCACAGGCCGTGTTGATGACGTACTAAACGTGTCGGGTCACCGTATGGGTACCGCTGAAATTGAATCAGCGCTAGTGGCGCACCACAAGATTGCAGAAGCGGCGATTGTTGGTATTCCACATGACATCAAAGGCCAAGCTATCTACGCTTACATTACATTGAACGATGGTGAATTCCCGTCAGCTGAGCTGCACAAAGAAGTTAAAGATTGGGTGCGTAAAGAGATTGGTCCAATCGCGACACCAGATGTACTGCACTGGACAGATTCCTTACCGAAGACTCGCTCTGGTAAGATCATGCGTCGAATCCTGCGTAAGATTGCAACGGGCGATACAAGCAACCTCGGAGACACGTCAACGCTTGCCGATCCGAGCGTGGTAGACAAACTTATCGCAGAGAAAGCAGAATTGGCATAAATTCAACCAACTGTTTTAAAAGCACTTTAAAAACCGCCATCACTCATGGCGGTTTTTTGCTTTTGCGCACAAATTAGCCACACAAAGAACATGGCAATTATGTTGTTTTTGTTAACTTGGTTACAGAAACGAAGGTGGCTATTAGGAGATTAGACCAGTAAATTGCTGCTAATTGCTATGAATTAGCTATAATCTTGGTCGATTTTTTAAAATTTGCTCGGTTTTAACAAAAAAATCGTGCTGAACTATCGTATATTTGGGAATATAAACGTTCCACTCACGATAAGGGAAGATAGCAACATAATGTCTGCAAAGTCACGGATTCTTGTTCTAAACGGACCAAATCTTAACCTATTGGGTCTGCGCGAACCGACACACTATGGTCACAGCACCTTAGCACAAGTTGTGGATGCTCTTACGAAGCAAGCTCATAACGCTGGGGTGGAACTGGAACACCTACAATCAAATCGTGAGTACGAACTGATTGAAGCCATTCATGCTGCTTATGGCAAGATTGACTTCATCATCATCAATCCAGCGGCTTTCACTCATACCAGTGTGGCACTGCGAGATGCATTACTTGGCGTCGCCATCCCATTTATTGAGGTGCACTTATCAAATGTGCACGCACGTGAACCATTTCGTCATCACTCTTATCTGTCAGATAAAGCAGAAGGCGTGATTTGCGGTCTAGGCGCACAAGGTTATGAATTCGCTCTGTCTGCCGCGATTAATAAGCTACAGGCAAAGTAACCCTAACACTCTGCAACCCCACGAGGGTTGTCTTAATCACAAGATAAAAGAGAAAGAAAAGATGGATATTCGTAAAATCAAGAAGCTAATTGAGTTAGTTGAAGAGTCTGGCATTGCTGAGCTAGAGATTTCTGAAGGTGAAGAGTCAGTACGCATCAGTCGTCACGGCACTGCAGCCCCTCAAGCACCAGTTCACTACGCAGCAGCTCCAGTAGCGGCACCTGCTCCAGCAGCAGCGGCACCAGTAGCAGAAGCGCCAGCAGCAGAAGCTCCAGCAGCTGCAACGCCTGCAGGTCACCAAGTTCTTTCTCCAATGGTTGGTACTTTCTACCGTTCTCCAAGCCCAGACTCTAAAGCATTCGTAGAAGTGGGTCAGAAAGTAAATGCTGGCGATACGCTATGTATTGTTGAAGCAATGAAAATGATGAACCAAATCGAAGCGGACAAATCTGGCGTTGTTACAGCGATCCTAGCTGAAGACGGCCAACCAGTTGAATTCGACCAACCTCTTGTTGTAATCGAATAAGCGGGGCTTGCCTTATGCTAGACAAAGTAGTCATCGCGAACCGAGGTGAAATTGCACTTCGTATTCTTCGCGCTTGTAAAGAATTAGGTATTAAGACCGTCGCTGTTCACTCGACAGCTGACCGCGATCTTAAGCACGTACTACTCGCAGACGAAACCGTATGTATCGGCCCTGCTCGTGGTATCGACAGCTACCTAAATATCCCACGAATTATTTCTGCAGCAGAAGTAACAGGGGCCGTTGCCATTCACCCTGGTTACGGCTTCTTGTCAGAAAACGCAGACTTCGCTGAGCAAGTTGAGCGCAGTGGTTTCATCTTCGTTGGTCCAAAAGCAGACACTATCCGCCTGATGGGTGACAAAGTGTCGGCTATCAACGCAATGAAGAAAGCTGGCGTTCCTTGTGTGCCTGGTTCTGACGGTCCTCTGGACAACGACGAAGAGAAAAACAAGGCGTTTGCTAAACGCATTGGTTATCCAGTCATAATCAAAGCGTCTGGTGGCGGCGGTGGCCGTGGTATGCGTGTCGTTCGCGCAGAAAAAGACCTAATCCAAGCGATTGCAATGACGCGTGCTGAAGCAAAAGCAGCGTTCAACAACGATATGGTTTACATGGAGAAATTCCTAGAAAACCCTCGTCACGTTGAAGTGCAAGTTATCGCTGACGGTCAAGGCGGCGCAATCCACCTTGGTGAGCGTGATTGTTCAATGCAACGTCGTCACCAAAAAGTAGTGGAAGAAGCGCCCGCACCAGGTATCACTGAAGAGATGCGTAAGTACATCGGTGAACGTTGTACTCGTGCATGTATCGAAATTGGTTACCGCGGCGCAGGTACGTTCGAATTCCTATACGAGAACGGTGAATTCTACTTCATCGAAATGAACACCCGTATTCAGGTAGAACACCCAGTAACAGAAATGGTTACCGGCATCGACCTAATCAAAGAACAGCTTCGCGTTGCAGCGGGTCAACCTCTGTCATTCACTCAAGATGACATTAAGATCCGTGGCCATGCGATTGAGTGCCGTATCAACGCAGAAGACCCAGAACGCTTCCTACCATCTCCAGGTAAGATCGAGCGTTTCCACGCGCCTGGCGGTATGGGTGTGCGTTGGGAATCACACATCTATTCTGGTTACACAGTACCACCTCATTACGATTCAATGATTGGTAAGCTAATCACGTACGGTGAAAACCGTGATGTGGCGATTGCGCGCATGAAGAATGCTCTGGGTGAGATGATCATCGAAGGCATCAAAACCAACGTGCCACTGCAATTCTCCATTATGAATGACGAAAACTTCCAGCATGGTGGTGCAAACATCCACTACCTAGAGAAGAAGCTCGGCTTACAATAAGCCTTAGCTAACGTCTTAAAAAATGCCCACACCCGTGGGCATTTTTGTTTTGTATGTACTCTAAGCATTCAACAGATAAGTAGGCTTATTTGGGTATATACTCAAACAAATCGTAGAGTTCTGGTAAACTCTGCGCCACTTCATTCACTTTAAGAGCAAAAACCAATGCCTTGGATTCAAATCAAACTCAACGCGACCAATGAAAACGCTGAGCAAATCGGCGACATGCTAATGGAAGAGACTGGCGCGCTGTCTGTTACATTCTTAGACGCGCAGGATACACCTGTATTCGAACCTCTACCTGGCGAAACTCGCTTATGGGGCGATACTGACATTCTGGCACTGTACGATGCAGAAGCAGACACCAACTTCATCATCAACCAAATTAAAGCGAGCAATATGCTGGCTGACAATTTTGCTTACAAAGTAGAACAGCTTGAAGATAAAGACTGGGAACGCGAATGGATGGAAAACTTCCACCCAATGAAATTTGGTGAACGCCTATGGATTTGTCCAAGCTGGCGCGACATTCCAGATCCTGACGCTGTTAATGTTATGTTGGATCCTGGCCTTGCATTCGGTACGGGTACTCACCCTACAACAGCACTTTGTCTTGAGTGGCTAGAAAGCATGGACTTAAGCGGTAAGACCGTTATCGACTTCGGTTGTGGCTCGGGCATTCTGGCGATCGCGGCGATCAAACTAGGCGCTGAAAAAGTGATAGGGATCGACATTGATCCTCAAGCACTGCTTGCTTCGAAAGACAACGCAGAGCGTAACGGCGTTGCCGACAAACTAGAAGTTTACCTTCCTCAAAACCAACCAGAAGGTCTGATTGCAGACGTGGTTGTTGCTAACATTCTTGCTGGCCCACTGCGTGAACTTGCACCAATCATTAAAGGCCTAGTTAAGCCACATGGCGACCTCGCTATGTCTGGCGTATTAGACACTCAAGCCGAAGATGTTGCGAACTATTACCGTGACGAGCTTCACATTGACCCGATTGTTGAGCAAAGTGAATGGTGTCGCATCTCTGGTCGTAAGCAAGGCTAGACAAGGTTTTCAGAGCTAATTGTTTGAAATTCATACAATTTACAAAAACAATTTGTAAATGCTCAAATATTAGTCTTTTCACGCAGTGAAAAAATGCGTAAAATGCGCGCCCTTGCTGGTACAGAACTGTGATGACGTTTTGAAAATCGGAAACTATCAACTTAAGAACAATCTAATCGTAGCCCCTATGGCTGGTGTAACGGATAGACCGTTTCGCGAGTTGTGTCTTCGCTATGGTGCGGGAATGGCCGTCAGTGAAATGATGTCTGCTAACCCAAAACTATGGGGAACGTCAAAGTCGAAACAGCGCATGGTACACGAGGGCGAATCGGGCATTCGCTCTGTACAGATTGCGGGTTCCGATCCACAGCTTATGGCGGACGCAGCTCAATTCAGTGTTGAGAACGGTGCACAAATCATCGACATCAACATGGGCTGCCCGGCAAAAAAAGTGAATAAGAAGCTAGCGGGCTCTGCTCTGCTTCAATACCCAAACATTATCGAAGAGATTTTGAAAGCGGTCGTGAATGCAGTGGACGTTCCTGTAACGTTAAAGACTCGAACTGGCTGGGATACAGACAACAAGAACTGTGTCCAGATCGCTAAATTAGCCGAAAACTGCGGCATACAAGCTCTTGCTCTGCATGGCAGAACGAAAGCATGTATGTACAAAGGTGAGGCCGAATATGACAGCATTAAAGCGGTAAAAGAGGCGATTTCAATTCCGGTTATCGCGAACGGTGATATCGATAGCCCGGAGAAAGCCAAATTTGTACTGGAGTACACCGGTGCGGACGCTTTAATGATTGGACGCCCTGCCCAGGGTCGTCCTTGGATTTTCCAGGAAATCCATCACTATTTGGAAAACGGCACCACAATGGAGGAGCTTCCAACTGAGGAAGTGAAAACCATTATGCTTGGTCATGTAAATGCTCTGCATGAATTTTATGGGGAGTTCTTAGGTCCACGTATCGCGCGCAAGCACGTTGGGTGGTACCTGAAAGAGCATGAACAGGCAAGTGAGTTTCGCCGTACCTTCAACGCTATCGACGCAGCTCCGCTGCAAATTGAGGCGTTAGAAGGTTATTTTGATAACGTTGCATCATAATTAAGAGAAGAGCTAGACCGAATATGTTCGAACAAAATCTGACTTCAGAAGCATTAACAGTAACTACAGTAACGTCACAAGACCAGATTACTCAGAAGCCTTTACGTGACTCTGTTAAAGCGTCTCTTAAAAACTACCTTGCTCAACTAAACGGCCAGGAAGTAACAGAACTATACGAATTAGTTCTAGCTGAAGTTGAACAGCCACTATTAGATACTATCATGCAGTACACTCGCGGTAACCAAACTCGCGCGGCAACTATGATGGGTATCAACCGCGGTACTCTTCGCAAAAAACTTAAGAAATACGGCATGAACTAAGACCGGCTTTCAAAAAGTATTTGGAACAAGCCGTTACCTTTTTAGGTAACGGCTTTTCTTTATCTACTAAAACACTACGAATAACGCTCACTTTGTTCAGCATTACCAACTGGCTTTAATATAACTACCGCTGAGCCAAACAATAACAAAGCCACGACACCGACCCATTCACTACCTACAGAATAAGCAAAGCCCGCCAAGGCAGACCAAATCGCGACACCAAAGTGCATCATACTCATTCCAGAAGACATCAGCACACCTCGATGTTCATCAGATAAGCTTGCTATATGTGCTTGTAACGCCGGAGAGCCTACCCCTCCAGCAAGAGACCAGAGCACTAGAGCTGGAAGATAAGCGGTCACCGTACTCATCTCATTTGAGAACACCCATGCACTGCAAGGTATGCACACCATTAAAGCCACTCGCATAACGGCTCGAGAGCTACCAAGCCAACGGCAAGCTCTCCCCACGCACATATTTCCAACCACACTCACGATCCCTAGAGCAGCATAAATAGCGCCCACCCAACCGAGCGCCAACTCGCTGGTATCTCGAATATGAAGGCCTATCAGGTTAAATACACCAATACCTCCCCCTAGGCCTAAACACATCGCTAGAATAGCCCTCAGCGCGCCTGGAAGATGAATGACGTCTGTGATAGGTGGCAGAGTATCTGACTTCTTGGACTCATTATGCTTGTTGTTCATGAACACTACGCTCATGGCACCGACAAGAAGAGCCGCAACGCCCAAAATAATAAAAGCGGCACGCCATGATAAAAGCTGGGTCAGCAATGCTCCGATCGCTGGGCTGGTTATCATACCCAGCGTTAATCCCGCCTGAACCATCACAATTTGACGCATCGCTCTATTACCCTTCGCGTCTCCCGCCAACGCAAATGCAATTGGCAACATGCCTGCACTTGCAATACCTGTGATCACTCGACTTGCAATCGCAAGTTCAAAATCATGAACTATGCCCGTCGTAATAGACGCAACCCCAAATACGAAGCAAGCAGGCAACATGATACGAATACGCCCAACCCGGTCTGATAAACGTCCCAGGTAAGGAGCGCAAATTGCTATAGCTAAACTATATGCCGTAATAAATAACGTAACCTGACTCGGTTGAACACTTAAATCATTTCCGATAGGTTCAAGAATAGATCCAAGCATCAACTCATCAGCACCAACAAGAAAAGCAACAAGAAATAGGATCATGGACTGCATCATAGCTCCACCTCCTGTTCTGTTTCCGATTCAGCATAAGTGAGCAACGAAATATCTAAAACTCTATCAGGCCAAGATTGTAAAAACGCCTTCTCATGAGATACCACAATCACACTACCAGAAAAGCGCTGGAGAGCCTCTTTAAGCGCATTTTTACTGCTGCTATCCAAATGTGTCGTTGGCTCGTCCAACAGCAAAACATTGCATTTCTGGACTGATAAACAACAAAGTTTCACGCGAGTTTGCTCACCTCCACTTAATGTATCTAGGTGGCGCTGCGTCTTATCTCCGGTGACCCCAAAGCGAGCTAATATCTTGCGTGATTCTTTGCTTGATATCGTTGGATCACAAGAGCATAGCTCCTGCTCAGGCGTGTGCTGAGGGTGACGCCAAGACAAATCTTGAGAAAAATACCCAATCATTGCACCTTTTGCCAATACCACCTCACCAGAGAGCGGCTCGATCTCCCCCATAAGGGTTTTAAGCAAAGTCGACTTACCTACGCCGTTAAAACCAGAAACGACCAACTTCTCCCCGCGCGCTAACGTGATATCAAGCGCAGGAAGCAGAGGCTGCTGATAACCTATCTTCAACGCTTTTGCGTCAATCACATACTGTTGCCCAATAGGCTGGTGAGCAAAGTCAAACATCGATACTTTCTCTATATGATTCAGTTGAATACGTTCGATTTTATCCAGTTTTTTCTTGCGTCCCTTAGCAAGACTCGCGTTAACTCCAGCGCCATTTTTGGCAATAAATTGCTCTAACTTTCGAATTTCATTTTGCTGAGCCTTATATTGCTTTTCTAACAAAGCACCGTCGTGATGCTTTTGCTGCATTGCTTTGACATAAGTGCCGCTGTATTTTCGGACCGTTTGATAATCAATATCACAAATACTGGTCGCTACTTGATTAAGGAAGTCAATATCATGAGAAACCAGTAAAACAGTGCCAGTGTACTCGTTGAGAAACGTGACCAACCATTCAATGTGCAGAGCATCAAGATAGTTTGTCGGCTCGTCGAGAATTAACACATCGGGGTTGCGGAGTAACAACCTCCCTAAAAGGACCTTGTGTCTTTGACCCCCACTTAGCGAGACAAGCGGTGTATCTAAGCCAAATTGATAAATGCCAAGACCTACAGCAACTTGTTCAATTTTGGTATCAATTGCATAGAAGTCTTCATCTTCTAAATATGCCTGTAGTCGGGCGACTTGGCTTAAAAGAGATGTAGAGTGAGACTCGGTCATCGCCTGATACAAAGTCCAAAGCTTCTGCTCGGCAGCGTATAAGTTCTCAAAAGCACTCTTTAAGCATTCATAAACCGTCAGCGCATTATCCATCTTAAAATGTTGCTCTAAATACCCCACCTCAAGGTTTGGTAACCAGTCAATGCAGCCCTTATCTGCAGATAATTCACCGATAAGCAGTTTTAATAAGGTGCTTTTTCCAACGCCATTCGCTCCAGTGATACCTATTTTCTCTCCCACGTTAATTCGAAATGTCGCGTTGCTATATAAACTCTTATCAGCGATCTGATAAGACAAATTTTTAACTTGTAAAATACTCATGTTTTTAACCAAATAAAAAGGGCCGGTGATCAATACCGGCCCTTACTTCAATACTGGATAATGCTTTGTAGCTGCTTAACAGATACAAAAAGGCCGATGATGAAATATCACCGGCCATCTCTTCTCTTTTATCAGGTGTACAGACCCCTGCGTATAACTTAAGCGAAGTTACTCACGCATAAAACACCTGATGAAGATTAATTTAAGACTCCGAGCAACACTTCATCGCGTTTTTTGCACGGAGTTCAGCCTTCTTACAAAGCTTTTAAACAAGAGATATAACATGGTTTACTGTCGAAAAAATATTCGATGTGAAGCGTACACCTTTATAATAAAAAGTACCAGATAATTATTAAAACTATCGTGACTTACACGAAGGTCCACTGAAAGAAGACCTTTCCTCAGTCAATGTGCCAGGTGAACGACTTACTCAGCAAACACAGCTATGAGAGCACCTATACCGCTCACGTTATACGTACGTAGTGGTGGCTTTATCGGTTGGAGACGGTTAGAGGGGAAGAAGTAGCAAATATCCTTTAAGGCAGGCACTGGCTTAAATAGATCTACAAACAAAATCCATGTTCGGAAAGTTTTAAATGCGCTGAGTTTATTTTCATGAGCGCCTATGGCTAAATCAAAACATCTAAAGCAGAGAAATCTCCCCCGAAAATAACATAACCTAGTGAATAAACTTTCCAGGTAATAATAAAGGGGAGCTTTGGTAAGTAAGCACAAGGGCTCAAAACTAGCGCTCGATACTGGGACCCGGTTCAGCAGAAACCACACAGAACTGCGCAACACCTCACTCATGACAGGGCTTAGAAAGCATAGCGAAGAGGGAAGCCTGCCT
>NZ_JAWJYE010000016.1:0-84017 GCF_032970445.1 Vibrio sp. T13N | reverse complement strand
GTTCAATCTGAGCCATGATCAAACTCTTCAATTTAAGATTTTGTTCGGCTCAATGAATACTGAACATTACATAAAGTAATGTTTGAATTGACTGTGCTGAATCCGAAGATTCAATGGTCACTTCGTTTCATTGAAACCTAATTTGAAACCGAAGTTTCTAATTGGATTATCATCAACGAGTGCCCACACAGATTGATAGGTCTATATTGTTAAAGAGCTTTTCCTGTTGAGCTTTGCTCAAAACAGGACGGCCATTTTAGCGAGTTAAAGTTTAGTGTCAATCACTTTTTTCAAACTTTCTTCAAGCGTTTCCGCTTGGCTAATTTGGCTTGCTCACCTCGACTTCGTTTCTTTCGAAGCGTTGCCGTGTCAGCGAGGTGGCATTATAGAGATTGCGATCACATTGGCAAGCCCTTTTTCACGTTTTTTTTGATTTTTTTATCGTTTGGGTGTTTTTTATTCTAAAAGGCGAGTTTTCACTACTATTCTACCTCCATGTCCTCTGTACTCGCCCCTAATAAGGAGAAAAGATGAGCTTAATTAGAAGCTACAAAGGTATAAAGCCTCAACTTGGTGAGCGTGTTTACGTTGACTCAACCTCAGTGTTAGTCGGAGATATCCGTATTGGGGACGATTCTAGCATTTGGCCATTAGTAGCGGCACGAGGCGATGTGAACCACATTCACATTGGTGATCGAACTAATATTCAAGATGGCAGTGTTTTGCATGTCACCCATAAGAACGCCGAAAACCCAAACGGCTACCCACTTATCATTGGCAATGACGTTACGATTGGCCACAAAGTGATGCTGCACGGTTGTGAGATCCACGATCGTGTTTTGGTTGGTATGGGGGCGATTGTTTTAGATGCTGTCGTTATTGAATCAGAGGTGATGATTGGAGCGGGCAGTTTAGTGCCGCCAGGAAAGAGATTAGAAAGCGGCTATCTTTATGTCGGTAGTCCAGTTAAACAAGCTCGTCCTCTATCAGAGACAGAACGAGCTTTTTTGCAAAAGTCTGCCAATAACTATGTTCAAAACAAAAACGACTACTTACATGAAGTAGAAGACTTGAACTAAAGGTCTATTAGCCGATGATAATATGGCCTTCTTCGTTGAAGGCTTCATCTTCTATTAACTCTTCTGCTATTTCTTCCAGATCAAATCGGTAGTCAATAAAAGCAGAGAGCACGGCCTGCTCCGTATCTAACTCTGAGCCAGATAACTTTTCTAACTTTTGTTTCGTCACAAAGCATTCTATTAGTGCGCCTGATTGTTGCGCCGCAAAGTTTACTGATTGTGATACTTCATCCCATGATTGCATGTCTGGGAATAAAATGGATTGATTCATCGCTTATTGACCTTCAAGGTTCTTTCTTAATTCACGCAAAATCTGTTTGGCGCCTGGACGAAGACCGCGCCATAACATAAAACTCTCAGCAGCTTGGCCAACTAACATACCTAAACCATCATAAGCATGTGCCGCACCGTGTTGCTTAGCCCATTGGTTAAATGTGGTATCACCTTTGCCATACATCATGTCGTAGCTTGTACTATTGGCGGCGAACACCGAGGAAGAGATCGCAGGTAACTCACCACTCAATGATGCAGACGTGGAGTTGATTACGACATCGAACTCTTCAGCAATGGTATTCATCTCGTTTGCTGTAACAGGGCCATATGCAGAAAACAATTCTGCCAATTCTTCGGCTTTGGAAAATGTACGATTAGTTATCGTTAGAGATATTGGTTTTTGATCGAGCAATGGTTTAATCACTCCTCGAGCGGCACCACCAGCTCCTATGATCAGGATGCGTGCGCCTTCTAAAACGACTTGATGTTGCAACAAGTCCTGCACTAAGCCTGCACCATCAGTGTTATCACCAATGATTTCACCATCATCAAGCTTCTTAAGTGTATTCACTGCTCCAGCAAGCTGAGCACGCTCGGTCAAACGGCTAGCAAATTGATAGGCATCTTCTTTAAAAGGCAAGGTCACGTTACAGCCTTTGCCGCCGTCAGCAAAAAATGCTTTCGCCGCCTCGATAAATCCACCCACAGGCGCACACTCTGCGGTGTATGTTAGGGACTGATTAGTTTGACGAGCAAAGAGTGTATGGATAAATGGCGACTTGCTGTGCCCGATAGGGTTACCAAACACGGCGTAACGATCGATTTGCGGGGTCATGTCCTTACCTTTATTCCTTACTTAGATATAGAGAAAACAGGGCCATCTGATTACAGATGACCCTATCACTATCTATCTATATAGAAAAGGAGATTCCGTGCTTACCATTCGCGTGGTTTCAGGTATCGCTCGTAAAGTTCGGCTTCAGGCGTTCCTGCTTCTGGTTCGTAGCGGTACTCCCATCGCGCTAACGGCGGCATCGACATCAGAATCGACTCGGTACGCCCACCACTTTGTAAACCAAATAAGGTGCCACGGTCGTAGACTAAGTTGAACTCAACATAACGACCACGACGGTAAAGTTGGAATTCACGTTCGCGCTCGCCATATTCGATGTCTTTACGACGAGACACAATCGGCAAGTAAGCTTGGCAATAGCCTTCACCCACCGCTTTGATGTAATCGAAACACTTATCAAACTCCCAGTGGTTCAAATCATCAAAGAACAAACCACCGACACCACGAGTTTCGTTTCGATGTGGCAAGAAGAAGTACTTATCACACCACGCTTTGTGTTCTGCATATACTTCTTCACCAAATGGGGCACAGATTGCCTTAGCTGTATCGTGCCATGACTGACAATCTTCTTCGAAAGGATAGAAAGGAGTCAGGTCGAAACCACCACCAAACCACCAAATTGGTTCTTCGCCCTCTTTCTCAGCGATAAAGAAACGCACATTAGCATGAGAAGTTGGGACGTAAGGGTTTTTGGGATGGATAACCAAAGAGACCCCCATCGCTTCAAAACGGCGACCCGCTAGCTCCGGACGATGTGCCGTCGCAGATGCTGGCATTTCTTTCCCTTCTACATGCGAGAAGTTCACCCCACCTTGCTCGAAAACAAGGCCATCACGCATAACACGTGAGCGCCCACCGCCACCAAGACGTTCGCCCGGTTCACGATGCCATGCATCCTCGACAAAGACGGCCTCTCCATCTTCTTGTTCTAACTGCTGACAAATGGAGTCCTGAAGTGACATCAGGAACTGCTTTACGGCGTGCTTATCGATTGCTGACATACGTTATTACCTATTACGTGATACCGGTTGATGACTGGCAAGCAGGGTTAGCCCTGTCTTAATATTTGTGAAGTCTTGGCGTCACGAATCTCGCTGGGTTTATCACGACCGCTGGTTTCACCACGAAGAATGGCCACCAGCTTGTCACCCAATTGCTCTTCGACTTCTTCCGTGGTCATACACGGTGGCAAGCCGGAAAGATTCGCGCTGGTAGAGGTTAACGGCTTTCCGAATGCATTACACATCTTTTGAACCAAAGGATGATCAGTCACACGAACTGCAATTGAATCAAACTGCCCTGAAACCCAGTTGGAGACTTTATCGCTCGCAGGCATGATCCAAGTGTATGGACCAGGCCAAGTTGCATGAACGGTCGCTAATTGTTCTCGAGTCAGTTGAGATTCATCAATATACGGCAAGAGCTGCTCATAACTTGCAGCGATCAGAATCAGCCCTTTTTCCACCGGGCGCTGCTTGAGCTCCAGCAGTTTTTGAATTGCTTCTGGGTTATCTGGATCGCATCCGACACCAAAAACCCCTTCTGTTGGGTAGGCAATCACTTCGCCTTGTTGTAGTGCGTTGAGCACTTGTTCAAAGTTATCCACCGATTACTTCCTGATTGTCTGACTGTATTATTTTCACTAAGTGTACAAATATTCATTCTCAGACACTAAAGCAATTTTTTTATAAAATGTATCAATAGCGTCAACAACAAGACGCAAACGTTTGCTTGAGATAAAAATCCCCGTATAATGCGCACAAATTTATCAGCTCACCTAATTTTGCAGCTTGAAGGAGTTTGAGATGAAAGTCGGTATCATCATGGGTTCTAAATCCGATTGGCCAACCATGAAACTAGCAGCAGACATGCTGGATCAATTTGGCGTGTCTTACGAAACAAAGGTGGTGTCAGCTCACCGTACTCCTCAACTATTAGCCGATTACGCTAGCAGCGCGAAAGAACGCGGCATCAAAGTGATCATCGCAGGTGCCGGTGGTGCAGCTCACCTACCGGGAATGGCGGCAGCCTTCACCAGTTTGCCTGTACTTGGCGTTCCGGTTCAATCTCGCGCACTAAAAGGCATGGACTCTCTGCTATCTATTGTACAAATGCCGAAAGGCATTGCCGTCGGTACGTTAGCGATTGGCGAAGCGGGCGCTGCAAACGCAGGCATCTTAGCGGCACAAATCCTAGGCACTCATGACGAAAGCATCATGGCGAAGGTAGAAGCGTTCCGCAATGAACAGACGGAAACCGTACTGGCTAACCCAAATCCAGCTGAGGATTAATCAGATGCATGTACTGGTTCTTGGTGCTGGTCAATTGGCTCGAATGATGTCTCTGGCTGGTGCGCCACTGAATATTCAAATTTCAGCTTACGATGTCAGCAGCGGTGATGTCGTTCACCCTTTAACTCAACAGGTACTTGGCCATGGCTTGGAAAATGCGATTACGCAAGTTGATGTGATTACTGCCGAGTTCGAGCATATTCCACATGACGTGCTCAAGGTTTGCGAAGCGAGCGGCAAGTTCCTACCAAGTACGCAAGCCATCAAAGCAGGTGGTGATCGCCGTATTGAAAAAGCACTGCTTGATGATGCTAGCGTGCGCAACGCGAAATACTACGTGATTGAAACTCGTGAAGACTTTGAGCGCGCAATTGAACACGTTGGTATGCCAATGGTTCTGAAAAGTGCATTGGGTGGTTACGATGGTAAAGGTCAATGGCGCTTAAAAGACGCTTCTCAAGTCGACGACATTTGGACTGAGATGGCAGAGTGCATCGCGGCAACACCTACTCAAGCGATTGTTGCTGAAGAGTTTGTTCCTTTTAACCGCGAAGTATCACTTGTAGGTGCTCGCGGTAAAGATGGCAGCGTTGAAGTGTACCCTCTAGCAGAAAACGTTCACATCAATGGCGTATTGAGCTTATCCACCGCAATTGATGCGCCAGAACTGCAAGCCCAAGCCAAGCAGATGCTCACGGCCGTCGCAGATAGCCTAGATTACGTTGGTGTATTGGCGCTCGAATTCTTTGATGTCGATGGCACACTGTTAGTGAATGAGATTGCCCCACGAGTGCACAACTCCGGTCACTGGACACAGCAAGGTGCAGAAACCTGTCAGTTCGAGAACCACCTGCGCGCCGTATGCGGCTTGCCGTTAGGCAGCACCAAACTGATTCGCGAAACCTCGATGGTGAATATTCTTGGTGAAGATACGTTGCCAGAAGCGCTTCTCGCCATGGATGGTTGTCACATCCATTGGTAC
This sequence comes from Vibrio sp. T13N, assembly GCF_032970445.1. Taxonomy (NCBI): domain Bacteria; kingdom Pseudomonadati; phylum Pseudomonadota; class Gammaproteobacteria; order Vibrionales; family Vibrionaceae; genus Vibrio; species Vibrio sp. T13N. The sequence continues at coordinate 78,539 of NZ_JAWJYE010000016.1, read as the reverse complement.
GGCAAAGAGAAGCGTGAAGGGCGAAAAATGGGTCACATCAACGTATGTGGTGACTACCCAGGAGAATTGCACCGTAGGTTGTGCGCTCTCGCGGATGCCTTAGATCCAATGGCATTCCCAGCCGTGCACGAGTTTGCGAAACAAGCATAACGCTAAAATCTAGCCCCAAAAACCACAAAGGGTCGCACGATGCGACCCTTTTTAATTCCTTTGATGTATTTACCCTTGCTGAGTGTGCTGGCACTTACGGTTGGCACATTGCAATTTCACACCACTGGCGAGTTTCTTCTCCACCAACAGAGTAAAACCACATTCTTCGCACCTCCCCTTTACCGGAGGGAGATTCACTGCAAATTTGCATTTAGGGTAGTTATCACATGCGTAGAAAGTTTTACCAAAGCGCGTCTTACGCTCAACTAAATGACCTTTACCGCATTCAGGACACGCGTGGTGCTCTTGCGACTGCTTTTCTGGCTCTGGTTGATTAATCGACTCAATATGATGGCACGCCGGATAGTTACTGCAACCAACAAACATCCCATAACGCCCTTGGCGTAATACCAACTCGTTACCACAATCTGGACAAGGAACGCCAAGCTCTTTGACAATGTGTCCATCATTGTTGTGCAGGGCTTTGATGTAATCACAGCTTGGGTAGTGGCTACAGCCAAGAAAGGGACCGTGTTTGCCATGTTTGAGGATCAATTCACTGCCACATTTAGGACACGGCTCGTGTTCCAATGCGTGTTCATGGGCAGAGAAAAGGGTGTTGTCGATTTTACTACTCATACTTACCGTTTCGTGAAAAACACACCAAAAGACAAGCTCGCGTTCTTGCTAGCTAAACTCGAACTTGCCTAGATTGGGTTAGTGAAGAATCCCTTGTTCCTTGGTGTACAACAGCTCTTCCATTAGCGTATAAGCGTTTTCATTACCAGGCACATTAAACAGCACCATCAAAATGATCCATTTGAGGTCTTCAAGCTCAAACTCGCTCGTTTCTAGACCCATCACTCGATCAATCACCATTTCGCGAGTTTCTGTGGTTAACACATTGATTTGCTCGAGAAACAATAAAAACCCTCGGCATTCCAAGTCTAAACGCTGCATCTCTTTCGCTGTGTAGATACGAGTTGATGACGAAGCCATGCAAGTCGAGATTGCAGAAGAGGTGTCACTTTGCTGCAATGCGGCAAGCTCTTCTAACCAGACAAGGGCTTTGTAGATATCTTTTTGTTGGAAGCCTGCACGGAGCAACTCTTCTTCCAACTCGTCTTGTTCGACCTGTAACTCTGCATCGCTATGGATGTAGGTTTCGAATAGATACATCAGTATATCCATCATCATAGCTAGCCCCTCCCCTTTCGAATATAGCCACCTGAAACCGCAACGACATGCCCAGAGAGTTCTAACTCTAAGAGCTGCATCATGACTTCCTGGACAGGTATATTGGTCCTGTTTGCAAGAATATCAACCGGTGTAGCTTCACTTCCTACGTTAGCTAACAGCTGAGGAAATGGCAATTCTTCTTCATCATTTAACGTAGAAAATAAATCGGTACTCTGATTAATAGACCAATCAAGCAAAGACTGTATTTCATCTAAGACATCTTTCGTCTTTTCTACGAGGCAAGCACCATGACGTATCAACTGGTTGCCACCGCTGGCATTAGGGGCATTTATCGAGGCTGGCAGCGCAAATACTTCTCGACCTTGATCAAGCGCGTAACGAGCAGTAATTAACGAGCCACTCCTTTCCGCCGCTTCCACAACTAACACACCTAGCGATAATCCGCTAATAATGCGGTTTCGACGCGGGAAGTTTTCCGGGCGCGGCTTGGCATTGGGGCGAAACTCAGACACCAAAGCCCCATGTTCAATAACACGTTGCGCTAAACCACGATGACGTGCCGGATAAATATTTTCTAAGCCAGATCCCAGCACCGCAATCGTCTTACCACCCGCTTGCAACGCACCATCATGCGCATGACCGTCAATGCCTAAAGCTAGACCACTAGTGACAATAAAATCGTGCTGAACAAATTCTGCTGCAAAGTGGCGTGCATGCTGTAAGCCATCAATACTCGCATTTCGGCTGCCAACCATTGCTATTTGTGGCTGCGAAAGACAAGTAGAATTTCCTTGAACAAAAAGCAGAGGTGGCGGCGCAACGATTTGTTTGAGTTGAGGTGGATAAAGCGGGTCAGTCAGTGTCAGGATATGATGATTTGTAGAAGCCTCAAGCCAACTTAAACAGGCATCAACTTCTTTATCTGTTGAAGCCCAAGCTTGAATTTGCTTAGTTGTTAACCCAAGTTGTTGTAGCTGTTCGGGAGAGAAGTTTACGATGTTACGCGGCGTGTCTCTTGCCAGTAGCTTATTCATTTTGACCCCGCCAATGCCTGGTAAACAACTCAGTTTTAACCAGGCAGCAAGGTCACTGTCGTTATTGCGTGGTTTCATTGGTGGTCGGCTCTTGCGTCAGAGGCGAAACCACAGAGACCTCTTTATTAATGGGTTTAGTGCTGGTTGTGATCAACGCCAAGCTAAAGTACTCATAAGGACGAATCACAAGCAATTCGCCAACTTTACTCTGTGGCAGAGTGATTTTCTTATCAAGCACGCCAAACTCTTTCTTGAACTCATCACCGTCTTTGTAAACTGGGTGCGCGTCTTCTTTTAAATCAAACACACTGCCTTGTTTCAGACTGTCTGACGTGCCTTTATCAATCACCACGACTTGGTTAGTTGAACTAAAGCGAATACCTTCGATATTGCCCAGCAACTTTGCAGAGCTGTCTCGTGGCGACGGCAGTGGGTAGAACGTTGTTGTGAAGTCAGTGTTCTCGACTGATTGATTTGGCAACGCGATATCGTTACGCAGGATTTCTTGCAATTGAGAAGTGATCTTCAAACCAGAATAATCGCTCGAAGCTTCAACGAGCTCACCTTTGGCAATCAAACGCAGCGCGGTGATCTCTTTAGACACATCGTCACGCGAGAACGTTTCTACTGGTCGGTAAATAGCCCAACCTGTCGCGGTCTGCTTGCCATCGATGTACAGCACATCTTCTGCCGTCAGATACTTACTGCCTTTGCTGCTGCCCATCACTTTTGCTGCTCTGTTCAACGAATCTTTATCTAGCAACCGATCCGATTTGAGGTAAGGCATCACCAAACCTTCAGCAACGGTTGGCAACGCTTTCTTTTCTGTGATGCGTGCTTTCGGGCTCAGCTTCTTAACCGGCTTTAGGCTCAATACGGGCTGACCGTTAATCCACACCAAAGACAGCTTGTCACCGGGATAAATTAAATGAGGGTTGTCGATTTCCGGGTTTACTTGCCATAAACGAGGCCACAACCACGGGCTATCCAAGTACATGGCCGAAATATCCCATAGCGTATCGCCCTTCACGACTACATATGTTTGTGGCGCATCATCTTTAACAGTCAGTGGTTTCGCATCCACATTTGCTACAGCGTTGAAAGAGAAAAGTAACGGCAACGTAACACTGGCAACGTTGCGGAAAATTCGATTCATGACCCTCGTCCTTGGTCTATTAAGCAGGAACCAGAATGGAAATTGGTGCAAGGATGCTGTCATTTAGGCTATAAAATGTCTAGAATTGAGCCAACAAGGTTTGTGCTGTTTCGGCACAGTTCAATATTTCGAGTGAATATGTCTGTATTACAAGTATTAACATTCCCGGATGATCGCCTGCGCACAGTCGCAAAGCCTGTTGAAGCGGTGACGCCTGAGATTCAAAAAATCGTCGATGACATGATTGAAACCATGTACGACGAAGAAGGTATTGGCCTTGCTGCAACGCAGGTTGATATCCACAAACGTATCGTAGTGATTGATATTTCAGAAACTCGCGATGAGCCGATGGTGCTAATCAACCCTGAGATTCTGGAAAAGCGTGGCGAAGATGGCATCGAAGAAGGCTGTCTGTCGGTACCAGGTGCACGCGCACTTGTGCCTCGCGCTGCAGAAGTTACCGTTAAAGCACTGGATCGTGATGGCAAAGAGTTCACCTTTGAAGCCGACGACCTGCTAGCGATTTGTGTTCAACACGAGCTTGATCACCTACAAGGTAAGCTATTCGTGGATTACCTATCGCCACTGAAACGCAAACGCATTCAGGACAAGCTAGCAAAAATCAAACGCTTTAACGAGAAGCAGCAAAACGCTTAATCTCGAACCATACCAATTAGAAGGAAGCCTACCTTGAGTCAGTCTTTACGTATTGTCTTTGCAGGTACTCCGGATTTCGCCGCCCGTCACTTGGCGGCGTTGTTGTCTTCGGAGCATGAAGTCATCGCGGTTTACACAAACCCAGATCGTCCAGCGGGTCGTGGCAAGAAATTGGCTGCGCCACCGGTAAAACAACTGGCGCTGGAACACAACATCCCGGTTTACCAACCTGAAAGCTTTAAGTCCGACGAAGCGAAACAAGAACTTGCCGATCTGAACGCCGATCTCATGGTTGTCGTGGCGTACGGTATGCTACTGCCACAAGCGGTTCTTGATACCCCTAAACTGGGTTGTATCAACGTACATGGTTCTATCCTACCTCGTTGGCGTGGTGCGGCTCCAATCCAACGCTCTATTTGGGCGGGCGATGCAGAAACGGGCGTGACCATCATGCAGATGGACATCGGTCTCGACACTGGTGATATGCTGAAGATTGCAACTCTGCCAATCGAAGCGACAGATACCAGCGCTTCAATGTACGAGAAATTGGCTGAGCTTGGTCCAGAAGCCCTGATTGACTGCCTAGCAGACATTGCTGCGGGTAAAGCAGTGCCAGTGAAGCAAGACGATGAGCTCGCGAACTATGCGAAAAAGCTCAGCAAAGAAGAAGCACGCATCAACTGGAACGACGATGCGGCGCACATTGAGCGCTGCGTTCGTGCATTTAACCCATGGCCAATGAGCCACTTTGAGGCGGCAGAAAACAGCATCAAAGTATGGCAAAGCCGTGTCGCAGAGCAAACCAGTGACAAGCCAGCCGGCACTATCGTGCAAGCAGATAAAACCGGTATTTATGTTGCGACAGGCAACGGCGTACTGGTGCTAGAGCAACTGCAAGTTCCTGGCAAAAAAGCCATGTCAGTTCAGGATATTCTGAATTCGCGTGCGGCTTGGTTTGAAGTTGGCACTCTGCTGGTTTAAGCCATACTAGGGGTTATTATCCCCAATAATACGAACTTTTAGAGGGCAGAGATGCCCTCCTTTACTTTAAGGTACTCATCATGAATGTTCGCGCTGCGGCTGCTAACGTCCTGTATCTTGTCGTCGACAAGGGCCACTCACTTTCAAGCGCTCTTCCAGCGGCTCAACAAACGGTACGACCTCGTGACCACGCTCTGCTACAAGAGATCTGTTACGGTGCGCTACGTTACCTACCTCGCCTAGAAATGATCGCAAACCAGTTGATGGATAAGCCGCTCAAAGGCAAACAACGTGTATTCCATCACCTAATTCTGGTTGGCATTTACCAACTGAGCTTCATGCGTATTCCTGCGCACGCAGCAGTCGGTGAAACGGTTGAAGGCACTAAAGAGCTGAAAGGTCCTCGTCTGCGTGGTTTGATTAACGCTGTATTGCGTAACTACCAACGCAACCAAGAAGAACTCGACCAAATGGCTGTCAGCAACAACGCTGGCAAGTACGGTCACCCAAGCTGGTTACTAAAACTGCTGCAAGAGGCCTACCCACAGCAATGGGAAAGCATTGTTGAAGCGAATAACCAAAAAGCACCAATGTGGCTGCGTGTGAACCATCAACACCACACTCGTGATGAATACCTTGCGCTGCTCAAAAATGAAAACATTGATAGCACGCCACACACAGAAGCAATGGACGCCATAAAATTGGCCGCACCATGTGACGTGATGAAGCTACCTGGCTTTGATAAAGGTTGGGTTTCGGTACAAGATGCGGCAGCGCAGCTCTCGATCAACTATCTAAAACCACAAGACGGCGAGCTGATTTTAGATTGCTGTGCTGCGCCAGGTGGCAAGACGGCGCACATTCTAGAGCGCACGTCGGGCAGTGAAGTGGTCGCGATTGACTGCGACGACACACGCTTGAAACGTGTGCATGAAAACCTGAAGCGTCTCAACCTTCAGGCAAAAGTGGTTTGCGGTGATGCGCGTAATCCACAAGAATGGTGGCAAGGCGAGCAATTTGATCGCATTTTGCTGGATGCCCCATGTTCTGCGACTGGCGTGATTCGTCGTCACCCAGACATCAAATGGCTACGTCGTGCAGACGACATTGCCGCATTAGCAGAGCTACAAAGTGAAATTTTTGATGCCATGTGGACGCAACTGAAACCCGGCGGCACAATGGTTTACGCGACTTGTTCAATCACACCGCAAGAAAACGTGGAGCAAGTAAAAGCGTTTTTAGCACGTACCGCGGATGCGCAACTGCTGGATTCTGATCCCGACCAGCCTGGTCGTCAAATTCTACCAGGCGAAGAAGACATGGATGGTTTCTACTACGCAGTGCTAACCAAAACACACGCGTAACAGCATGCTAAATAGGGCGATTGGAGTGATTTCAATCGCCTTTTTCAGATAACGAGAAAAGAGTATGAAGATCATTATTCTTGGTGCAGGTCAGGTTGGCGGCACACTGGCAGAAAACCTAGTGGGTGAAAACAACGACATCACCATCGTCGACAACAATGCCGACCGACTGCGCGAATTACAGGACAAATACGACCTGCGTGTGGTCAATGGCCATGCGAGCCACCCCGACGTGCTGCACGAAGCTGGTGCGCAAGACGCCGATATGCTCGTCGCGGTGACCAACACTGATGAAACCAACATGGCCGCCTGTCAGGTCGCGTTCACTCTATTCAACACCCCAAACCGCGTTGCACGTATTCGCTCTCCAGAATATCTGGCCGAAAAAGAAGCACTGTTTAAATCTGGCGCTATTCCTGTTGATCACCTTATCGCACCAGAAGAACTCGTTACGAGCTACATCGAACGTCTGATCCAATACCCGGGCGCGCTGCAGGTGGTAAGCTTTGCTGAACAGAAAGTCAGCCTAGTCGCAGTAAAAGCCTACTACGGTGGCCCGTTGGTGGGTAACGCGCTGTCTGCTTTGCGTGAGCACATGCCACACATCGATACCCGTGTGGCAGCGATTTTCCGTCAAGGCCGTCCGATTCGCCCGCAAGGCACTACCATCATTGAAGCCGACGATGAAGTGTTCTTCGTTGCAGCAAGTAATCATATTCGCTCAGTGATGAGTGAACTTCAGCGCCTAGAAAAACCGTACCGCCGCATCATGATTGTTGGCGGGGGTAACATTGGTGCCAGTCTCGCAAAGCGCTTAGAACAAAACTACAGCGTGAAGCTGATTGAACGTAACTACCAGCGTGCAGAAAAACTGTCAGAAGAGCTAGAAAACACCATCGTGTTCTGCGGCGACGCGGCAGACCAAGAGCTTCTCTCGGAAGAGAACATCGACCAAGTCGACGTCTTCATCGCGCTGACCAACGAAGATGAAACCAACATCATGTCTGCGATGTTGGCAAAACGCATGGGTGCAAAAAAAGTAATGGTGCTGATCAAACGTGGCGCTTATGTAGATCTGGTACAAGGCGGCGTAATTGATGTGGCCATCTCACCACAGCAAGCGACCATTTCCGCCTTGCTGACGCACGTGCGTCGCGCTGATATCGTAAACGTGTCCTCACTTCGTCGCGGCGCTGCGGAAGCCATTGAAGCCGTCGCTCACGGTGATGAAAGTACATCGAAAGTGGTTGGGCGCGCGATTGGCGACATCAAACTTCCACCCGGGACCACCATTGGTGCTATCGTTCGTGGCGAAGAAGTCCTTATTGCCCACGACCGTACGGTCATCGAGCAGGATGACCATGTGGTGATGTTCCTGGTCAACAAAAAATACGTATCAGACGTCGAAGCGCTATTCCAGCCGAGTCCATTCTTCCTCTAGGATTTTCCTATGGTCAACTTACGTCCCGTACTATTTGTTATCGGGCTGGTTTTATCCAAACTGGCCCTTTTTATGTACGTGCCGACTTTGGTCGCTTTCTTCACTGGTACGGGGGGATTTCTCGATTTCGCCCAAGCCGTTGTGATCACGCACCTTGCCGCTTTCATTTGTTTGACGATCGGTCGAACCGCTAAGTTCAAACTCAGCGTACGCGATATGTTCCTCATCACCAGTTTGGTTTGGACCATCGCCAGTGCGTTTGCCGCCTTGCCGTTTGTGTTCATCAACCACATCAGCTTCACCGACGCCTACTTCGAAACGATGTCGGGTATCACCACGACGGGCTCAACGGTGCTCAGTGGCCTAGACAACATGGCGCCGAGCATCTTGCTGTGGCGCTCTATTTTGCAGTGGCTTGGGGGGATTGGTTTTATCGTAATGGCGGTGGCGGTGCTACCTATGCTCAATGTCGGTGGTATGAAGCTATTCCAAACCGAATCATCCGATTGGTCGGATAAAAGTAGCCCGAGAGCGAAAACGGTCGCCAAAAACATCGTAGCGGTTTATTTGATGCTTACTGGCTTATGCATTGTGGGCTACTTGGTCACCGGCATGAACCTGTTTGAAGCTATCAATCACGCCTTTACCACGCTATCAACGGGCGGATACTCTACATCTGACGGGTCGATGAACCACTTCTCTAATGGCGCACATTGGGTAGCAACCACCTTTATGTTCCTAGGTGGCTTGCCATTTTTGCTCTTCATCGCCGCGTTACGTAAACGCCGTATTGATGTATTGGTTAACGACGCTCAAGTTCGAGGATTCGCGTACCTGTTCGTTTTCTCAAGCTTAGTGATTTCAGCCTGGTTAGTGATTCGAGATGGATACACCATTCTGGATGCGCTGCGAGTGTCGATGTTTAATATCGTCTCTGTCGTCACCACAACGGGCTTTGGCTTAGAGGACTTCACCGCGTGGGGCGCATTACCCACAACTCTTTTTGCCTTCTTAATGATGGCGGGGGCATGCTCAGGATCAACGTCTGGCGGGATAAAAATCTTCCGTTTCCAAATCGCAATGACACTGCTGAACAAACAGATGATGAAATTGATTCACCCTTCAGGTGTGTTTGTACAGCGCTACAACCAACGCCCAGTGAATGATGACATTGTTCGCTCGGTGGTCGCGTTTGGCTTGATGTTCTTTATCACCATCATCTTTATCGCGGGTTGCTTGAGTGCACTGGGTTTAGACCCCATCACTAGCATCTCTGGTGCCATCACTGCGGTAGCCAACGTCGGCCCAGGTATGGGAAGCGTGATTGGACCGACGGGTAACTTCGCGCCTCTGCCAGATACCGCCAAGTGGCTCCTGAGCTTTGGCATGTTAATGGGCCGCTTGGAAATTCTGACTATTCTTGTACTGTTCTTCCCTGCGTTTTGGCGCCGTTAAGCAGACACAAATAAAAGGTATAACAATGAAAACATGGATCACTCTGGCGACCCTACTTGCCGCCTCATCCACATACGCCGCTGAAGTCATCACTTTAGCCGATGGTCGAGAAGTGAAGTTAAACGATGACTTTACTTGGGAATACGTCATGAAAAAACCTGCGCAGCAAGCAACAGAGACGCAAGCGACAATAGGCGCGGTTGAAACGATCGCAGCTCCCGCAATTGCGACAATTCCAGTTGTGACGAAAACTGTTGGCACTACTGTGGTGGTAAACGCCAAAAAGCCAACCATGCAGCTGTCTGACTCTGGTGTCGACGTACTGATTGGCTCCGCGAGCTATCAAGATGGTGAGCTCGTACTGCCAACGTCCATTACCAATCAAAGCTCACAATCGGTGATTCAAGTTGAAGTGGAAGTTCTGGTATTTGATATGTCTGGCCAGCAACTGGCGAAAGAAAAAGTCACAGTTTGGCAATCCATCAAGCGAATGGCGGATACTTACCTGCGACCACAACAAGCAGAACAGGGTAAAAGCATCAAACTGGCAGTGCCGCAGTCTCAGCAATACCAGTTTTCAGCCAAAGTGTTAGAAGTGAAAACTCGTTAATGTGATAACACATGTTTTGTCGAGTTCATATCTATCCGTTAGATAGGCTCGACAAAATAATAAATTGCGAAGAAGTGACACACACAACCCGCTAAAACGAAGCCGTGCCAAATCGCATGATTGAATGGAATACGCTTCGCAACGTAGAAAATCACCCCCAGTGAATACACTATCCCACCAGCTGCGAGTAATGTCAGTCCGCCAATATCCAAGTTGATCGCCAACTGATAAATCACAATCAACGACAGCCAGCCCATGACCAAATACGTCATCAAGGAAAGCTTTTTAAATCGGTAAACAAACGCGACTTTCATGATGATGCCGAGTAGAGCGATGGTCCAGATAACAATCATCAAACCAAACGCGAGCGGCGTACGTAAACTCACCAACAAAAAAGGCGTGTAACTGCCAGCAATGAGCAGATAAATGGCGCAGTGATCGAAAGTTTTTAGCCAGCGTTTGGCGTTGGGGTGCGGAATTGCGTGATACAGCGTCGAAGCCAAAAATAGCACGATAATACTCGCACCATAGACAGCCATACTGGCCAGCGTCAGCGTATCAGCTTGCTGGTCTATGGCTTTGATTAGCAGCAGTATCAAGCCAACAATACCAAAAATCATCCCAATGCCATGAGTGATGGTATTGGCCAGTTCTTCGCGTTGACTGTATTGAGGTTTCTGCAGTTCAGACATCAATGCGCCTATACTAGAGTTTGAAATTTGCTCTAGTATGGCACATTAGGCTTACACGTGTAAGCTTAAATTAAGACTCATGAACGGCCGTGGTTTGATCGAGATAATTAAGTACAAGCTCGCCCACTTGATCAAGCTTAGTCGTGGCTGGAATGGTCAACTCTCGTTTGAGTTTTCCGCTACCCAGTAAGCTTGCGAGCATGCCACCCTCGCCCTTGCGTGTGCGGTCAACTTCAAACCATAATTTGAGTTCTTGCTCGCTACGATGAGCGACAAATTCTAACTCACGCCACACGCCATGGTATGGCCCGTCAGTCGGCACCATCTCAAATTCTTGCACAAATGGCAGGTCGAACCCTTTCACTTCCTCACACTCCACTTGGCGAATACGCAAACCTTGCGCTTCAAATGCGGATAACACCGCATCCATTAGTGGATCAGGTCGAACGGTGAGGATGTCTTTATCGGTCGGGTCTAAAGCAGCAGCAACGTCCAAACCGGTTTCGAGCCACACTTTGGCGTCACCAATGGTGACAGGCGTATTCCAAGGCACATCGAGCTGAACATCGAAGGTACGCTCTTCGCCGGAATGGATGGTAAACGCATAAGGGAGGCTCCACTTAGCAAGCACATGAGTCTGAGGTACTCGGCGCATGCTGTGTCCTTCTCGCGCACCACGGTCATCAGGAGCTTCCGCGATATAGCGGCAACACAGTTTTAAATCGATGTTGTCGATCGCTTGTTCAGTGGCACCACCATAAACATGGATAGATACATCCACACTTTGACCAGGATATAGCACGTCTTGATTTAGGATTGAGTCGACCTTAGCGCTCCCAATCCCAAAACTGGCAAGTGTCTTCTTCAAAAATGACATAGGCACCTCCTTCGTCGAGATCTCATACTACTACTGCTGATCGAGGGATCAAACAAAAATTGCCTCGATCATCGCGACAAAATGACAAAATCTAAACAATTCAATTGCTCAACTATCGACCAATTATTACAAGGATGCTAATCTTATATGTGATATGCATGCATATCGGTATTCCTGATTCATTAACTGGATTGGCGAGAGCCAGAAGAGTGATTCTTCAATCTTGTTGGAGCCTAGCTCATAATGATTCAGGCCATTACATCGGCAATGGATATGCCTGACAGTTAGGTAAATTAATGCGCCCAACAACAGTCAGGTTCGCACACACTAATACTAGTGCAATGCGCCGCCGCAGTGGCTTTACTACTGCACCAAAGGCAAAGCAAGTTGCGCCAGCAATGACATTGGTTGAGAAGACAGCAATGATGTCGAGTGTTCCGGCCAAAGTTATCAAAGCAGCTTAATCAAAAGCGCGGCGCCAGCTGCGCTTTTTTCTTTGCACGCAACTCAAACCACCTCAACGACTTAGAACAAAACACAGTGAAATAGATAGTTTTTCCTATTTGGTCTTCGCAAAGCAATTTGGTACCTTTACAGCTAATTACACCTATAAATTCTGTGGAGAAAGAAATGAAGTGTCATCGCATTGAAGAGCTGCTTGAGCTACTAGAGCCTGAATGGCATAAAGACCAAGAAATGAACCTAATGCAGTTCATCGTGAAGCTAGCGAAAGAAGCAGGCTACGAAGGCAAGCTAGAAGATCTGACCGACGACGTGCTGATCTACCACCTTAAAATGCGTAACAGCAGCAAAGACGAAATGATCCCAGGTCTTAAGAAAGACCAAGAAGATGATTTTAAAACTGCGATTCTGCGCGCTCGTGGCATCATCAAATAACCGGCTCAACAACCCAGTATTCTTTAAGCGACTCCCTCAAATGAGTCGCTTTTTTATAACTAAAATTTTTAGTCCCACAGTTGGTTATAACTGTTCAGCCAATTATCAGGTTAACTGTACTGACTTTTGTTGTTAAACGTTGACTGCGTTAAAGAAAAGGAATTGTTATTGATTGTATAATCGCCATTCATCAGTATTTACTAAAATAATTATGTCCGGTCATGATTTATGATAAGGACGAAGTAGCAATGTCATCGAGCGACATCAATAGAAATGACGCCGTACATTATAAAAGCCTAAGAAGGATGAGTGCATGAGTCAGGATAAGATCGATATCAAAGATGTGACTCCTAAAACCTACAACCCTAAGACTCATAAAGGGAATGGGGATCGGTTCAACCCAAGTAATCGCATCTATGTACGCGAAAGCAAAGGGACTTACCAGAAACTGCGTCGTTACGGTGGTTGGTTCTTACTGCTTCTCTTCGCTTTGATACCGTGGATCCCTTACGGTGAACGTCAAGCTATCTTGCTCGATATTGGCAACCAGCAGTTCAACTTTTTCGGTACCACGTTGTATCCGCAAGATCTTACCCTACTCGCCTTGCTATTTGTGATCGCGGCGTTTGGGTTGTTCTTTATTACCACCTTCTTAGGTCGAGTTTGGTGTGGCTATCTCTGCCCACAAACCGTCTGGACCTTCATGTATATCTGGTTTGAAGAGAAGCTAGAGGGCAGCGCCAATAAGCGTCGTAAGCAGGACTCCAATAAGCTGACGGCAAATTTAGCGATGCGCAAAACCGTCAAACATATCGCTTGGTTTGCCATTGCGCTCGCCACTGGTTTTACTTTTGTTGGCTACTTCGTACCAATGAAGCAATTGGTTATCGACTTTTTCACCTTTAACGCCACCTTCTGGCCCGTCTTTTGGATCATGTTCTTTGCCATTTGTACTTATGGTAATGCTGGTTGGATGCGTTCCATCATGTGTATCCACATGTGTCCTTATGCGCGCTTCCAGTCTGCCATGTTTGATAAAGACACCTTCATCGTTGGCTATGATGCCAAACGTGGTGAAAAACGTGGTCCACGTCCGCGCAAAGCCGATCCAAAGCAACTTGGTTTGGGGGATTGTATTGATTGTGACTTGTGTGTGCAGGTGTGCCCAACAGGTATCGATATTCGTGACGGCTTACAATATGAATGTATTAACTGTGGTGCCTGTATTGATGCGTGTGACAACACCATGGATCGCATGGGTTACGAGAAAGGACTAATCAGCTACACCACAGAGCATCGCTTATCGGGTAAGAGTACCAAAGTCATGCGTCCGAAGCTGCTGGGCTATGGAGCTGTGCTACTGGTCATGATTGGTCTGTTCTTTGCTCAAATCGCAGCGGTAGACCCAGCAGGCATGAGTGTTATTCGCGACCGTAACCAACTGTTCCGAGTAAATAGCTCAGGCGAAGTAGAAAACACCTACACCCTCAAAGTGATCAACAAAACCCAGCAAGTGCAAGAGTACTCGTTGGATGTTGAAGGGCTATCCGATGTAAGCTGGTACGGTAAGCAGACAATTCAGGTACAGCCAGGTGAAGTATTGAACTTACCAATGAGCCTTGGCGCCGATCCTGACAAGCTAAACTCTGCGATTACGACAATTCAGTTTATACTCACCGATAAGAGCAACGAATTCACCATTGAAGTGGAAAGCCGCTTTATAAAAAAACTATAGCGTCTACTTCAGTGACTAATGGAAAAAGGCTCAGCAATGAGCCTTTTTGTTTATATGTCCCAAAGTATGTTTAACTTTGACGCCCTTACCCCAGATTTTATGTGGTACGCGTTAGAAAGCATCGGCGTTCGCGCAGAATCAGGCTTTCTTCCCCTCAATAGCTACGAAAACCGTGTTTATCAATTCACTGACGAAGAGCGTCGTCGTTATGTCGTCAAGTTCTACCGCCCTGAACGTTGGAGCAACGAACAGATCCAAGAGGAGCACGACTTCACTTTAGAACTGATTGGCAACGAAATCCCCATCGCACCACCTGTGCGCATCAACGGTGAAACCCTTCATCACTATCAAGGCTATGCATTTGCGCTGTTTGAGAGCGTAGGTGGTCGCCAGTACGAGGTTGACAACTTAGATCAGCTCGAAGGTGTAGGGCGTTTCCTTGGCCGAATCCATAAAGTCGGCAGCCGCCAAGCCTTCCAACATCGCCCAACGATTGGCTTGCAAGAATACCTGTATCAACCAAGAGAGATTCTGCAAAACGCCAACATGATTCCAATGCACTTGGAGAACAGCTTCTTCAATAACTTGGATATGCTGATCAAATCGATTGAAAGCCACTGGCAAGAAAGCTTCAATATCATTCGTTTGCATGGCGATTGCCACCCAGGCAATATTTTGTGGCGAGATGGCCCTATGTTTGTTGATTTGGATGACGCTCGTAACGGCCCTGCTGTGCAGGACTTATGGATGCTACTGAACGGTGAACGCCAAGACAAACTTATGCAGCTGGATATTGTTTTAGAAGCTTATCAAGAGTTTTGCGACTTTAACCCCGCAGAATTGAAACTAATTGAGCCACTTCGCGGTCTACGAATGGTGCACTATATGGCATGGCTAGCAAAACGTTGGCATGACCCTGCGTTTCCTCTCGCTTTTCCATGGTTTAATGAGCCAAAATACTGGGAAGGTCAGGTCCTTGCATTTAAAGAGCAGATCGCCGCTTTAGAAGAAGCACCGCTGTCTTTAATGCCTCAATGGTAAGTCAGGCCACAAATTCAAAAATGGAGATATTTCGATGAAAAAACTGTTCGCACTGTTTTCTATGCTGATGCTAAGCCTGTCGGCACATGCAGCGCAATTCAAAGAAGGTGAACATTACAAAGTATTGGATCTTGAGGCATCAAAAAAACCTCTTGTGACGGAGTTTTTCTCTTTCTACTGCCCGCACTGTAATAGCTTTGAACCTGTTATCCAGCAACTGAAAAAGCAGTTGCCAGAAGGCACTAAACTACTAAAAAACCACGTTTCTTTCATGGGTGGCAACATGGGCCCATCAATGAGCAAAGCCTACGCGACCATGGTTGCACTAAAAGTGGAAGACAAAATGGTGCCAGTGATGTTTAACCGCATCCACAATCTAAAGAAGGCGCCACGTAACGATGAAGAGCTTCGCCAAATCTTCCTTGATGAAGGTGTAGACGCGAAGAAATTCGACTCTGCATTCAAAGGCTTTGCGGTTGATTCCATGGTTCGCCGTATGGACAAGCAATTTGAAAACAGCGGTCTAACCGGCGTTCCTGCGGTTATCGTTAACAACAAATACCTAGTTCAAGCACAAAGCATCAAGACGATGGATGAGTACTTCTCTCTGGTGAACTACTTGCTGACACTAAAATAAGCGCATCGATATCAATCAAAAGGGGAGCTCATCGCTCCCCTTTGTTTATTTGTAAATCTCTTGTAGCAACCGATCTTTTTCTTGCCACACATCACCCAACCATTGCTGAAATTGTCGCTTATAGGGCTTATCGTTAAAGTAATCACCAAGCACTCGTTCATTGACGGGCAACACATTCACACGCACAACAACCTTGCCCATTCGGCCCATTAATAAATCCTTGAATGGCTTATTTGTATTTTCTGGGTACGCAAGCGTCACATCGATAATGTTCTCGAACTGCTCCCCCATTGCCGCTAACGTGTATGCGATCCCGCCCGATTTTGGTTGCAGCAAATATTGGTAGCTCGTCTTACTCTTACGCTGTTTTTCTTCGGTAAATCGAGTGCCTTCGACATAATTAACCACTGTGGTTGGTGCATGTTTGAACTTGGCGCACGAGCGACGTGTCGTCTCTAAATCTTGACCTCGTTTGTGCGGGTTGCGGATCAGATACTCTCGCGAATAACGACGCATAAATGGCATGTCGAGCGCCCAACACGCCATCCCAATGAAAGGCACATACAACAGTTGTTGTTTGAGGAAAAACTTCGGCATAGGAATGCGGTCTTTAAACACGCAGCAAAGCACCACAATATCGGTCCAACTGAGATGATTACTGATCAACAGATACCACCCGTCTTTTTTCAGCGCCTCACCGCCCTGAACATCCCAGTCAACACGGTTAGAAACCGCCAGAATGCCCGCATTGACGGTAGCCCATAACCACATCACCTTGTTGGCACAAGCGGTCGCTTTCGCTTTTAGCTCCACGCTTGGAAGCAATACTTTAAACACAGCGATAATACAAATTGCGAGTGAACACAGCGCAGAATTGATAATCACAAAAGAAGCGTTAAAAAAAAATAACAAATATGCCAACATGATAGTCAAACAACAGTGATAATGTGTGAAGAATAAAACAGCGTGTAATTATACTGCGCCTTTGCCACATTGGAATATGCGTGGGAATGGTCAGATTTGTTACCTCAACCAATATTTGCACCACTCATTCGACAATAAGGAGATAACGAATGAAACCAAGGCTAATTCTCTTGCCTTTGGCCTTTGTCGTCAGTTCTGCTCAGGCTCAACTCGCTGAAACCGCAGGTTTTGGCGGTGAAATTTCGCTGAATGCCGGATTTGTATCATCAGAATCCAACTTCAATACGGAAAATAGTAACACCATCGATTCTCTCGATAAGCGCGCCGATAGTGACAGCTCCGTTATCGCTGCGCCGCTAGGAAGCATTACTTACACTTTTGGTAACCGACTCAATCACCAAGTGTACGCGGGTACCACACGTTCCGATGTCGCGGTTGGTACACTCGCTTTTCAGCTGGGCTATCAACACGAGTTGCCATCCGGCACCGTGCTCGATATTTCCTATCTACCGACCGTGCTCAAAAGCGAAACTTGGCGTAACCCATATCAAGTCGGAATCGCCCGTCAAGAAACGGATGTGGACGGCAATGCCTATCGCTTTCAAATCAAGGGATTGATTGATAAAAACTTCAACCTTGATCTCGCTTATGCTGATAAAGACATTGAGCAAGAAGAAGTAACGGACCGTTCACTCGCTCGCGATGCGAGCCTTTACTACGTTAAAGGTGACTATCGGATTTCACTTAATCAAACATCCATGTTGCAACCGGCGTTTACCTACATTAATCAAGATGCCGACGGTAAGGCGGAATCATTTGATTCGTACGGGTTTGACATCAGTTGGTTTAAATTTATCAACCGCCATCGGTTGGCCCTCACCGCAGGTTATGCATGGAAAGACTATCAAGCCGCTAGCCAAACTTTTGCTAAAATACGAAATGACGACACCGTCAGCCTATTTGCAGCCTATGAATATCAAAACGTATTTGACTGGCAAAACTGGTCGTTCATTTCTTTAGCCGGCTACAGCCAAACGGACTCAAATATCACGTTCTATGATGAGAAAGAGTACCTGTTGTCTCTTGGTCTCAACTACACCTTCTAACGTCCTTCATCGCGACAAGGCACTTACAACACTTGTTGCGGTGATATTTGCACGTCTCTATACCGCTTGCGCCGTGAGTTGTTTCAGTAAGCGGTCCATCGCTCGATACCCAAGCGCCTCGGCTAAGTGCGCTCGTTCAATCTGCTCCGCCCCATCAAGATCGGCGATTGTTCGCGCCACTTTGATAATGCGATGATACGCGCGAATCGAAAGCCCCAAACGATGCAAAGCGGTTTCAAGAAACTCCGCATCACTTTTGTGTAAGGGGCAAAACGCCTCGATTTCTCGACTGCCTAACAAAGCATTTACCTTACCGCTGCGGTTCAACATATTGGTACGCGCATGATTCACACGTTCTTTAACGATAGCGGTCGGCTCACCGCGATCACCACCTTCTGCTAATGTCCCTTTGGGCAAAGCTGGGATTTCTAAAGACATATCAAAGCGATCTAACAGTGGTCCAGATAATCGACCAAGGTAGCGCAAAATGGCTTGTGGATTGGTGCGCGCTTGATTGCCTTCATAATATCCTGTCGGACTTGGGTTCAATGCTCCAACTAATTGGAAGCGAGCCGGAAAGCGTGTTTTACCTTGCGCTCGAGAGATAATGATCTCACCAGATTCGAGCGGTTCGCGTAACGAGTCCAGCACCTTTCGGTCAAATTCGGGCATTTCGTCGAGAAACAACAAGCCGTTGTGGGCTAAAGAGATCTCCCCGGGTCTGGGTACCGAGCCACCGCCAACTAATGCAGCCATTGAACTTGAATGATGCGGAGAGCGAAACGGACGCGACTTCCAATTATGCTCATTAATTTCACTTTGTGTCAGCGATGCCACCGAAGCGGTTTCCATTGCTTCTTCGTCACTCATTTCCGGTAATAAGTCACACAAGCGCGAAGCCAACATGGTTTTCCCGGTACCTGGCGGGCCAAGGAAAAGTAAGTTGTGGTTTCCAGCGGCAGCAATCTCCAGTGCGCGCTTACCTTGTTGTTGGCCAATAATATCTTGTAAGTCTCGACCATGTTTTTCGATCGTTTTTCGCTTAGGCGTTTGAAAAAGATTCAGTCGATGTTGACCACAAAGCTCAGCACATACTTCCAGTAATGATTGGGCCGATTTATGTTGTTCCTTCCCCACCAGCGCCGCCTGATCGCCATTCACATGTGGGACCACTAAATGACGTTGAATCTTACTGGCTTCCAGCGCAGCAGGCAGCACACCTTTTACAGGTCTCAGACCACCAGATAGCGCTAACTCGCCAACAAATTCGTAGTTTTTAAGCTTATCTGTCGCGATTTGCTCCGAAGCGGCCAAAATCCCCAATGCGATAGGAAGATCAAAACGCCCTCCCTCTTTGGGCAAATCTGCTGGAGCTAAATTAACGGTGATCCGCTTAGCTGGAAACTGAAAATTAGAATTAATGATCGCGCTACGAACGCGATCTTTGGACTCTTTTACCGTCGTCTCTGGCAGCCCTACCAAGGTAAACCCGGGCATACCATTGCTAATATGAACTTCTACACTAACCGATGGCGCTTGCACCCCGACGCTTGCTCGACTATGAATGATTGCCAGCCCCATACGTTCCTCAATTTATTGAACACTCTGTAAACAAATGTTTTATCTAGTTGGTTATGTTATATACCGCGTCCCAATTGAGAGTTAATGTGAAAAAAGAATGACTTTTTGCTTGTCATGCAGCGGAATTGTGTGATACCACTAATGACGCAAACAATTTCGTAGAACATTACACAACATTTTTTAACGAAAAAAGAACGACAGACAGATGAACCTTTTCGCTCATATCAACGCACTGCTAGCCCTGATTATCGTGGTCATTATTGGCACCGCGCGGGGTATTGTGGGCGAAAGGTAACCACAAATTACAAAAAACCCCCGCACTGAAAAGTCCGGGGGTTTTTTTACAACTACAAGTTGTCATCTGTCTAACCCTCGGACAGTTTAACGGGAAGAATGGGAGTGCACATGAAGTGCAATAAATATGGCAATAGCTACGAGCCACAACGTAGCAAAGGAGGTTTACGATGACTGGTGCACAACTTGTCGTAGCCGCTTTAAGACAGCAAGGCATCGAAACCGTTTTTGGCTACCCTGGCGGGGCCATCATGCCAATCTACGATGCTTTGTATGACGGAGGGGTGGAGCACATCCTATGCCGTCATGAGCAAGGGGCCGCCATGGCCGCCATCGGTATGGCTCGTTCCACACAAGACGTTGCCGTATGCATGGCAACTTCCGGCCCAGGGGCCACTAACCTTGTTACCGGCCTTGCCGACGCTTTCCTTGACTCCGTACCTCTAGTTGCCATCACAGGCCAGGTTGCTAGCTCTCATATCGGTACCGATGCATTCCAAGAAATGGATGTGATCGGAATGTCCCTAGCCTGTACCAAGCACAGCTATCTCGTGACCGAAATTGAAGACCTAGCGCCGACACTTGCCGAAGCCTTTGAGGTCGCAAAAACCGGTCGTCCGGGTCCAGTCATTGTCGATATCGCCAAAGACGTTCAACTGGCTCAAACCCCAACAGATCTACTGCCTCCATACGTAGCGCCTGCAATCGCAGACGTCAGCGCTGAAGACATTAAGCGCGCGCAAGATGTACTGGCAGCATCAACTCGCCCAGTGTTGTATGTTGGTGGTGGCGTGCAACTCGCGAAAGCAACCGATGCAGTACGCGAATTCCTTCGCTTAAACCCAATGCCAGCAGTTAGCACACTAAAAGGCCTCGGTACCATTGAACGCCATGACCCTCACTATCTTGGTATGTTGGGCATGCACGGCACCAAAGCCGCTAACCTAGTGGTTCAAGAAGCCGATCTATTGATCGTGGTTGGCGCGCGCTTTGATGACCGTGTGACGGGTAAGCTCGACACGTTTGCACCAAATGCGAAAGTGATTCACATCGACATTGATGCTGCGGAGATTCATAAACTGCGCCACGCCAACGCACCATTGCGTGGCGACATCAACACCATTCTTCCTCAGCTAGAGCTGACTCAAGATATCTCACCGTGGGTACATCACAGTGAAAGTCTGCGCAGCGGCTTTAAGTGGCGTTACGACCACCCGGGCGAGTTAATCTACGCGCCGCTATTGCTTAAACAACTGTCAGACATGATGCCAGACAGCTCAATTGTCTCGACTGATGTCGGTCAGCACCAGATGTGGGCAGCGCAACATATCCAGCCACGCGAACCACAAAATTTCATCACTTCTGCTGGCCTTGGCACCATGGGCTTTGGCTTGCCAGCAGCGATGGGTGCAGCAGTCGCACGTCCTGATGATCAGTCTATCCTTATTACAGGTGACGGTTCATTTATGATGAACGTGCAGGAATTGGGCACGCTGAAGCGTCGTCAGATTCCAGTGAAGATTGTCCTTCTTAATAACCAACGTCTTGGCATGGTTCGCCAATGGCAGTCATTGTTCTTTGACGGCCGCCACAGCGAAACCATTCTTGATGACAACCCAGACTTCGTGATGCTTGCCAAAGCGTTCGATATCCCGGGCAAAACCATCACCAAGAAAGAAGAAGTCGAACCTGCTCTCAAAGAGATGCTAGCGAGTGAAACTTCTTACATGCTTCACGTTTTGATTGATGAAGAAGAAAACGTGTGGCCATTGGTGCCACCTGGCGCATCAAACAGTGATATGTTGGAAAATACATAGGAGACAATCGCATGGACAGATATTTACTCGACATCAAAGCCGATGACAAACCGGTACTGTTGGAGCGCGTTCTACGTGTGATTCGTCACCGAGGCTTCGTGATCAAACAAGTCGCTGCTACGCAAAACCATGAAAGTAAAGTAGCCAGCGTCGAGATCATCGTCGACAGCGATCGACCAATCTCGTTTTTGATCAATCAAATAGAGAAGTTGTGGGACGTTCGTAAGGTTGAGGTGCTAAAAATCCGCAACGATGAACTGCCAAATCACAACTTACAACAACACGTAAGTGCATAAGGAAGGCAACAAATGGCAACGAAAACTGCAGATTTCATTTGGTTTAATGGTGAGATGGTTCCATGGGCAGAGGCTAACGTTCACGTTCTGACTCACGCAATTCATTATGGTACATCCGTGTTTGAAGGCGTGCGCTGTTACAACACACCAAAAGGCCCAATTGTCTTCCGTCACCGTGAGCATGCACAACGTTTAAAAGATTCCGCCAAGATTTACCGTTTCCCGATCCCTTTTTCTGTAGAAGAAATCATGGAAGCAACGCGTGAAACACTGCGCCAAAACAAACTCGATAGCGCTTACATTCGTCCATTAGGTTTTGTCGGTAATGTTGGTTTGGGCGTGTGCCCACCAGTTGGCACTGAAATGGATCTAATCATTGCGGCATTCCCTTGGGGCTCTTACTTAGGCGAAGAAGCGCTAGAGAAAGGCGTGGATGCGATGATTTCAAGCTGGAACCGCGCGGCACCAAACACCATCCCGACAGCAGCTAAGGCCGGCGGTAACTACCTATCTTCACTACTGGTTGGTGGTGAAGCCCGTCGTCACGGATACGACGAAGGTATCGCACTGAGCGTTGATGGTTACCTATCTGAAGGGGCTGGCGAAAACATCTTCGTTATCAAAGATGGCGTGATCACCACACCACCAGCAACCAGCGCGATTCTGCCTGGCATCACTCGTGATTCGATCATGACGATTGCACGCGATAAAGGCTACGAAGTACGTGAAGCCAACATTGCTCGTGAAGCCCTTTACCTTGCCGATGAAGTCTTCATGACAGGTACTGCGGCTGAAATTGTGCCAGTGGCAACCATCGACAAAATTGAAGTGGGCACAGGTAAACGCGGCCCAATCACTAAAGAACTACAAGCAGCCTACTTTGGCCTATTTGACGGCACCACGGAAGATAAGTGGGGCTGGTTAGACTATGTGTACCCAGAAAAGAAGTAAGAAGGATTTAAGAAATGCCAAAATATAGATCAACTACCACCACACATGGTCGTAACATGGCGGGGGCACGCGCGCTGTGGCGTGCAACGGGCGTGAAAGAAGAAGACTTCGGTAAACCAATCATCGCCGTAGTGAACTCGTTTACTCAATTTGTTCCGGGTCACGTACATCTTAAAGACATGGGTCAGCTTGTCGCACGTGAAATTGAAAAATCAGGCGGCATCGCGAAAGAGTTCAACACCATCGCGGTCGATGATGGTATCGCAATGGGTCACGGCGGCATGCTGTATTCACTGCCATCGCGTGAGCTGATTGCAGACTCAGTAGAGTACATGGTGAATGCACACTGTGCCGATGCCATGGTGTGTATCTCTAACTGTGACAAAATCACTCCGGGAATGTTGATGGCATCTATGCGTCTTAACATCCCTGTTATCTTTGTTTCTGGTGGTCCAATGGAAGCGGGTAAAACCAAGCTTTCTGATCAGATCATCAAACTAGACCTTGTTGATGCGATGATCCAAGGCGCGGATCCAAAAGTGTCTGATGAGCAAAGTGAGCAGATCGAACGTAGCGCATGTCCAACGTGTGGATCGTGTTCAGGCATGTTCACCGCAAACTCGATGAACTGTCTAACAGAAGCCCTGGGTCTTTCTCAGCCGGGCAACGGTTCTATGCTGGCGACGCACGCAGACCGTGAACAGCTGTTCCTTAATGCAGGTCGTCGCATCGTTGAACTGACTCGTCGTTACTACGAGCAAGATGACGAATCAGCACTGCCTCGCAACATCGCAACTTATGATGCCTTCGAAAATGCAATGGCACTGGATATCGCCATGGGCGGCTCGACCAACACCATTTTGCACCTATTGGCTGCAGCGCAAGAAGGTGAAGTGGATTTCGATATGGAAGATATCGATCGCCTGTCTCGCCAAGTACCACACCTATGTAAAGTGGCACCATCTACCCAGAAATATCATATGGAAGACGTACACCGCGCTGGTGGCGTAATGGCGATTCTTGGTGAATTGGATCGTGCTGGTCTACTGCACAATGATGCTCGCACCGTACTGGGTCTTTCAATGAAAGAGCAGTTGGCAAAATACGACATCATCCAAACGGAAGACGAAGAGGTACTTAAGTTCTACCGCGCAGGCCCAGCGGGTATTCGTACCACCCAAGCGTTTTCGCAAGATTGTCGTTGGGATCGCCTTGATGACGACCGTGCAGAAGGTTGTATTCGCGCGAAAGACAACGCCTTCAGCCAAGAAGGTGGCCTAGCCGTTCTATCAGGCAACATCGCATTGGATGGCTGTATCGTTAAGACAGCCGGTGTTGATGAAAGCATTCTTAAGTTTACTGGTCCGGCTGTGGTATTTGAAAGCCAAGAAGATGCGGTGGAAGGCATCTTAGGAGGTAAAGTGAAAGCCGGTGATGTGGTTGTTATCCGTTATGAAGGTCCAAAAGGTGGCCCAGGCATGCAAGAAATGCTTTACCCAACCACTTACCTAAAATCGATGGGCCTTGGTAAAGAATGTGCACTGCTGACTGACGGTCGTTTCTCTGGTGGTACATCAGGACTCTCTATCGGCCATGCTTCTCCTGAAGCCGCTAACGGCGGTGCTATTGGACTGGTGAAACCGGGCGATATGATCGCGATTGATATTCCGAACCGTTCAATTTCACTCGAAGTGTCTGAACAAGAACTTGCAGAGCGCCGTGCAAAACAAGATGAACTAGGCTGGAAACCTGTTGATCGTCAAAGAGAAGTTTCCTTTGCACTTAAAGCGTACGCGAGCATGGCCACCAGTGCTGACAAGGGTGCAGTACGAGACAAGTCGAAGCTAGAGGGCTAGCAATGATGGAATCTCAACCCGAAAAGAAAGTAAATCAAACTGGCGCAGACTATCTGCGCCAAATCCTCCGCGCTCCGGTGTATGAAGTCGCAACAGTAACACCACTGCAAGAAATGCCACGATTGTCTGCACGTATTGGTAACAATGTGCAAATCAAGCGCGAAGATCGCCAACCCGTGCACTCATTTAAATTACGCGGTGCGTACAACATGGTGGCAAGCCTAACTGAAGCACAAAAAGCCGCTGGTGTCATCGCTGCATCGGCAGGTAACCACGCTCAAGGCATGGCACTGTCTGGCACTAAGCTGGGCATCAAAACCACCATCGTGATGCCAAAGACCACGCCGGATATCAAAGTCGACGCCGTACGCAGCTTTGGTGGCAATGTGGTGCTGCACGGCAGCAACTTTGATGAAGCAAAAGCAGAAGCCGAACGTTTGTCAGAGCAATATGGCTATACTTTTGTGCCCCCCTTTGATCACCCACTGGTGATCGCAGGTCAAGGCACCATCGGTATGGAAATGCTGCAGCAAAATGGTCACCTTGATTACATCTTTGTTCCTGTCGGTGGCGGCGGTTTGGCCGCTGGTGTTGCGGTACTTGTGAAGCAACTCATGCCAGAAATCAAAGTGATTGCGGTCGAGCCAGAAGATTCTTCATGCCTCAAAGCGGCATTGGATGCAGGTGAACCAGTAGTATTAGACCAGGTCAGCATGTTTGCCGATGGCGTCGCTGTAAAACGCATTGGTGAAGAGACGTTTCGTCTGTGCCAAAAGTACATTGATGGCCACATTGCGGTCTCTAGTGATGAAATCTGCGCAGCTGTGAAAGACATCTTTGAAGATACTCGCGCCATTGCTGAGCCTTCGGGGGCGCTTGCTCTGGCGGGGCTGAAGAAATTTGCTGAACAGAACAAGCTGAAAAACAAAAACCTAGGCACGGTACTGTCTGGCGCAAACACCAACTTCCACGGGTTACGCTACGTGTCAGAACGTTGCGAGTTAGGTGAAAAACGTGAAGGTTTATTGGCAGTGACGATCCCTGAACGCCAAGGAGCGTTCTTTGAGTTCTGTAACTTGATTGGCGGCCGTGCAGTTACGGAGTTTAACTATCGTTATAACGATGACGAACTCGCTAATATCTTTGTCGGTGTTCGTCTGCAAGGCGGTCAAGAAGAGTTGGAAAACATCATTCACGATCTACGTGAAGGTGGCTATCCGGTGGTTGACCTTTCTGATGATGAAATGGCGAAGCTACACGTTCGCTACATGATCGGCGGGAAGCCATCGAAGCAACTCAAAGAGCGACTCTACAGCTTTGAATTTCCAGAGTACCCAGGTGCCTTGCTGAAATTCTTAAGCACTCTTGGTACCCATTGGAATATTAGCTTGTTCAACTACCGTAACCACGGCGCAGACTACGGACGCGTTTTATGTGGTTTCGAGTTAGATGAAGGAGATTTAGCTCAGTTTTCGGCACATTTGCGCGAACTTGGCTATCAATGCAAAGACGAAACAGACAACCCGTCTTACAAGTTCTTCCTGTCATAAAACGCCACGCTCCAAACATATCAAATAAAACACCTCGCTATTGCGAGGTGTTTTTTTATGACTGTAACCAATCTTGATGTAGCTGAGTAGGCGATCCTAGGTAATCCACCATCCATTGGATCAATTTATGATTATCATCTTTGCGCCAGACCAAGCAACAATGACTGAGCGGCTTATCATCTGGCATGACCTTCTCCACCAGCACACCATCATTGATTAAGGGTGTTGCAATATGACGTGGCATGTAACCCACGCCCACCCCATTTTTTAAACATTCAATCGCACTATACCAATTGGGCAATAATAATCGGCGCTGTTGCGGATAATGGCCAGTATGGCGTTTTGGCAGCACGTTCGAAGTATCATCAAGACAGATCGCCGGAAATTGACTCACAAACTCTTCAGTAAGTACTTGTTGTCGAACGCAAGGATGAGCGGGTGACATTACAAATGCCCAATCTAATACGCCCATATCTTTGACTTCAAAGTCTCCCCCAACGGGAACCGCAGATGTCGCGCCAACGACAATGTCGGCTCTACCTTGTGCTATGGCTTCCCAAGAGCCATTAAATACTTCCATATTGATCTGCAATTCAGCAAATTCAAACTCGCGATAAAAATCTTCCACCAAAGGTTTGAGCTTCTCTAACTTCACCACGTTATCTAAGGTCAGCTTTAACGTGCTCTTCCATCCCTGAGCCGCTCGGCGCGTTTGTGCTTTCACCTCTTCCATTTGACGCAGCAAAGAGCGAGCCTCAGCCATAAAAAGTTCACCTGCCGGAGTTAACTCCACTTTCCTCGGTAAGCGTCGAAACAGCACCACATCTAAATCTTGCTCGACCTGCCTTACTCCATAGCTGATGGCAGAAGGGACTTTATGCAGCACCTCAGCCGCAGCGGTGAAACTGCCTAAACGAGCAACCGTATCCAGCATTTCCAGAGACGCTTTAGAGAACATGATTTAACCTTTCAAAAAATTTGATTGATAACCAACAATTTTAGCGTTTTATTTTCTTAAAATCGAAAAATAGAATAATAAGGTAAATAAATCAGGGTTGGCGCCAACTGATGTTGATTAAAAAATGATTAAATAATTTGACTGGTTGAATCATGAAAATATCAAAACTACAGCTCATTTATCTGGCAGCATTATCGATGCTTGGCTTCGTTGCTACCGATATGTATCTGCCAGCATTCAAAGCGATGGAAATCGACTTTGCAACAGGCCCTGAGCAAATAGCGCTCTCTTTAACGGTATTCCTAGTTGGTATGGCGGTTGGCCAGCTAATGTGGGGATTGGCATCCGATAAATTTGGCCACCGCAATACACTCGCGGCCGGGTTAGTGCTGTTTACTATCGCATCATTCGGTTTGGCTTTCTGTGACCAAGTATGGCAACTACTGACACTGCGCTTTATCCAAGCTATCGGTGTATGTGCACCAGCAGTGATCTGGCAAGCCATGGTCATTAAACGCTACTCAAGCAGCAGTCAGCAAATTTTCGCAACGATCATGCCGTTAGTCGCGCTATCACCAGCGCTAGCACCTCAATTAGGGGTAGTGTTGGCAGATAACTTCGGCTGGCACAGTATCTTTATTACGCTAACACTAGTTGGTGTCTTCTTGGTCTTTGCGACAATGGCCCAAAAAGACGAGAAAGCAGAAATCAAACAAACCAGTATGTCTGCCGATATCAAAGCGCTGCTAAGCTCTAAAAAATACCTTGGCAACGTGTTTATGTTTGCGACGGCTTCGGCTGCATTCTTTGCTTACCTAACTGGTATGCCAGAAATCATGGCGCAACTAGGCTATGAAGCAAAAGATATTGGTTTGAGCTTTATCCCACAAACTATCGCGTTTATGGCTGGCGGTTACTTGGGTAAAGTCGGCGTTCGTAAATTTGGTGATGAAAAAGTTCTACGTCAGTTGATTGGCCTATTTAGTGTCGCGGCAATAATGATATTCATTGCCTCACAATGGGAACTGTCTTCTATCTGGCCAATTCTAGCGCCTTTCTGTTTAATTGCGGTAGCCAATGGTGCGCTATACCCAATCGTAGTAAACCGCGCGTTGGCAAGTGCTAAGCAAAGCCCTGCAACAGCTGCAGGCCTGCAAAACAGCTTACAAATTACTGTGAGCAGTCTATCAAGCGCATTAGTTGCTGCAATGGCAAGCCAAGCTCAAATGGTAACGGGCGTTGCAATCATCATCTGTATGGGTGGTCTTTGGATGGGTTACATCTTATCTAACCGTGAATTGTCTCAGCACTTCACGACTCCAGACAATGCTCGTGTAGTGAGTGAAGACGAACTTTAATTGTTCAGATAATAAAAAAGAGCCGCGTAATGCGGCTCTTTTTGTTTATAAGCTTTTCAACCCCCACTTCTTGGCAGTCAGCTTGAAAAAGCCTTGGGTCTTTTTCAGCTCAACCCAATGGTTGATGTAATTAATCCATACTTGATCGTCTTGCGGCAACAGCATCGCAATTGGTGTCGGTTTACGCGGAGCGGTCACTGGTACTATCGCCAGTTGTTTAAACTTGTCCACCAACGTCGCTGCTTCCACATTGGACGTCACCGATACATCAGCCCTGCGAGCTAGTAATTCTTGGAAGTCGCGCGCTGGCGCTTCAATCACAATGTGTTGAGCCAGCGGGAAAAACTCTTTCACCATTTTTTCTTGCACCGTTCCTAGTGTCGCCGCGACTTTCACATCAGGCGTATTAAAATCTGCCCAATCAGAGAATTTGGCGAGATCTTTCTTTTGCACAACAGGTACAAAGGCAAGGTAGAAATACGGTTGGCTGTATCCAGCGACTTTCGCGCGCGACATATTCAGGGACGCGCTGCCAGTAATATCATATTTGTTGGCGGTAATGCCATTGACTAGTGTCTTCCAATCCGTGGCTACATACTCTACTTTTACACCGAGATCTTTAGCAAGCTCTGTCGTTACGTCGATATCAAAGCCACGATAACTGTTGGTTGCAGGATCTTTCATCGTCATCGGATTCCAATCTCCCGTCGTTCCAACACGGAGTACACCATTGTCTAAAATGGATTGAAGACGGCTTTCAGCATGAGCAATTTGAGTTGCAGCAAGTAAACACATTCCTAGCGCTAGTAAAATCTTTTTCATTTTTATTCCCTTAAAAATAATGACCTTATACGGTTTAATGATTAACCTTTATTAAAGCTCTATTGATAACATAGCAGCAACAATGGAAGTTTTTTAGTTAATTCAGGGAGTAAATGTGACCTTTCGAACTCTATGGCTGATTTCGCTGCTGTTGCTCACAGGTTGCTCAGATTATCAATGGGGCTGGTATGTGCTCGATCCCTCTACGGAGCAAGGACTCACCAATCTGAAGTTTTTAATCGCCGGATTTAGTGACACCATCCAAGTATCACTCCTCAGTATGTTATTTGCGATGACATTAGGTTTAATCATCGCCCTACCGGCTCTGTCGAACTCTCCCTACTTGAAGTGGATCAACCGCATTTATGTCGAGGTAGTCCGTTCAGTGCCTGTTTTAGTCTTACTACTTTGGGTGTATTACGGCATGCCAACGCTGTTGGATGTCTCACTCAATCACTTTTGGGCGGGTGTTATTGCACTGACCATTGCTGAGAGTGCGTTTATGGCGGAGGTGTTTCGCGGTGGGATACAAGCGATCAGCCGTGGCCAGCATGAAGCGGCTGAATCTTTGGGCTTAAGCTATTGGAAAAAGATGCGCTTGGTAATTCTTCCCCAAGCGTTTCGACAAATTCTCCCACCATTGGGAAATCAATTTGTGTATATCCTGAAGATGAGTTCTTTGGTTAGTGTGATTGGTTTAAGCGATCTCACTCGCCGTGCCAATGAGCTAGTGGTGAATGAGTACTTACCCCTAGAGATTTATACCTTTCTCGTTTTGGAGTACTTGTTGCTCATTCTATTCGTATCCCAAGCCGTTCGTTGGCTCGAAAAACGCATCGCCATTCCTAGTTACTAACGATGAAGCCTTTAGCTAGAAACAACAAAGCCGCTCTTGTTGAGCAGCTTTGACAATATATCTACAGAGTGTAGGTACTGCTTATTTCTGTTTTACAGGGCGTTGCCAGCCATTAATTTTGCGCTCTTTGACGCGAGTAATCACTAACTCGCCTTCTTCAACATCTTTTGTCAGCGTCGTGCCTGCACCGATGGTTGCGCCATCAGCGATAGTGACAGGCGCCACCAGCTGACTATCAGAACCGACAAACACATCATTACCGATGATGGTTTTAAACTTGTTCGCACCATCGTAGTTACAAGTAATCGTACCGGCACCGATGTTCGTACGTTGACCGATTTCAGCATCACCAAGGTAAGTTAGGTGGTTCGCTTTTGAGCCTTCTCCGATACGCGCATTTTTAACTTCTACGAAGTTACCCACATGGGAATCGTTACGCATCTCAGCACCAGGACGAAGGCGAGTAAATGGACCAACGGTACATTCTTCACCAACCGTTGCACCTTCAATCACACTGTAAGGGCGAACGATGGTGTTGTCGTCGATTTCGCAATCTTTCAGTACACAGCCAGCACCGATAACCACGTTATCACCGAGTGATACTTTACCTTCAATGATAACATTCACGTCAATTTCACAGTCCATACCGCACTGCAACTCACCACGCAAATCAAAGCGTGCTGGATCGCGTAGCATCACACCTTGCTCTAGTAGCTTCTGAGCTTGCATTGATTGGAAGGCACGCTCTAGACGAGCCAGTTGAGCACGGTCGTTGACCCCTTCCACTTCAATCGCGTTTACTGGGTGTACTGCCTCGACGGCGCGACCTTCATCGTGTGCGGCTGCAATAACGTCAGTTAGGTAGTACTCGCCTTGCGCGTTGTTATTGTTTAAGCCAGACAACCAACGCTTAAGATCCCCACCAGTCGCAACCATCACACCAGTGTTGATCTCTTTAATTTGCTTTTGTTCTTCCGTTGCGTCTTTTTGCTCAACAATCGCAACAACAGGACCATTTTTACGAATAATACGACCATAACCTGTTGGGTTATCAAGCATCACTGTAAGCAGTGCAATACCACCCGTTGGTTGAGCATCCAACAAGTTCTCGATGGTTTCGGCTGAGATTAATGGCACATCACCATAAAGCACGAGGATTTTCTCATCATCTTCAAAGCGAGGAGATGCTTGGTCAACCGCATGGCCAGTTCCCAACTGATCCGCTTGCAGCACCCAGTTTACTGGTTCTTCAGCAAGAGTGGTTTGCATTTGATCACCACCGTGACCAAATACTA
This sequence comes from Vibrio sp. T13N, assembly GCF_032970445.1. NCBI lineage: Bacteria > Pseudomonadati > Pseudomonadota > Gammaproteobacteria > Vibrionales > Vibrionaceae > Vibrio > Vibrio sp. T13N. The sequence continues at coordinate 46,948 of NZ_JAWJYE010000016.1, read as the reverse complement.
AGTGAATATTTTGTGCACCAAGACCAGTACATGTATCAATCACATGTTTTGCCATTGGCTTCCCTGCCAAAGTGTGTAGCACTTTAGGCATGTTCGAATGCATACGGGTACCTTTACCCGCAGCAAGAATCACAGCACTGAATTTCATTGAGAACCTATTGACGTTTTATGTTAATTGGCCGTTATTTTAAACAGCTCTTTTAAAATAGTTAATGGAGTAAGGTAAATTTCCAACTAAAATTAATCAAAAAGGCGACCATTTGGCCGCCTTTTGTCATGCAACGTTGCTAATTGAGCTTAGCGACGCTTTTTTGTCAGCTCGATAACTCGTAGCTGAGCAATGGCTTTAGCCAGTTCACTGGCCGCTTGTGCGAAGTCCATGTCACCATGCTGATTCTGGATTTGCTCCTCAGCGCGGCGCTTGGCTTCTTCTGCCTTCGCTGCGTCTAGCTCTTCACCACGGATAGCGGTATCAGCCAGTACAGTCGCTGTACCAGGCTGAATCTCTACCATACCACCAGAAACATAAATGATTTCTTCGTGGCCGTGCTGTTTCACAATACGCACCATACCAGGCTTGATAGCGGTCAGCAGCGGTGTGTGACCATGGAAAATACCAAGTTCACCTTCGCTACCGGTCACCTGAAACGTTTCAACACGACCAGAGAAGATTTTCTTCTCAGCGCTTACTACGTCTAGGTGAAAGGTTATTGCTGCCATATCGCCTCCTAGTTAGCCTTATAGCTTCTTCGCATTCTCAATAGCATCGTCGATGCTACCGCAGTACATGAATGCCTGCTCAGGAATGTCGTCGTATTCACCAGCTAGTAGACCTTTAAAGCCACGTAGAGTCTCTTTTAGAGGTACGTAAATACCAGGGTCACCTGTAAATACTTCTGCTACGTGGTAAGGCTGAGTTAGGAAACGCTCAATCTTACGTGCACGAGATACAACTTGCTTATCTTCTTCAGATAGCTCGTCCATACCTAGGATAGCAATGATATCTTTCAGCTCTTTGTAGCGCTGAAGTGTCTGCTGAACGCCACGAGCAACTTCGTAGTGATCTTGACCAACTACTAGTGGATCAAGCATACGAGATGTTGAATCTAGTGGGTCGATCGCAGGGTATAGACCCATTGCAGCGATGTTACGGTTAAGTACAACCGTTGCATCCAAGTGCGCGAACGTGGTTGCTGGAGACGGGTCAGTCAAGTCATCCGCAGGTACGTATACCGCCTGTACAGACGTGATAGAACCTGATTTCGTTGACGTGATACGCTCCTGAAGTACACCCATCTCTTCTGCAAGAGTTGGCTGGTAACCTACCGCAGAAGGCATACGACCTAGCAGTGCCGATACCTCTGTACCTGCCAGTGTGTAACGGTAGATGTTATCAATGAACAGTAGTACGTCACGACCTTCGTCACGGAAACGTTCTGCCATTGTTAGACCAGTCAGTGCAACACGTAGACGGTTACCTGGTGGCTCGTTCATCTGACCGTAAACCATCGCTACTTTCGATTCTTCAGGCTTCTCAACGTTTACAACGCCCGCTTCCTGCATCTCGTAGTAGAAATCGTTACCTTCACGAGTACGCTCACCAACACCCGCAAATACGGATAGACCTGAGTGCTGTAGTGCGATGTTGTTGATAAGTTCCATCATGTTAACGGTCTTACCCACACCTGCACCACCGAATAGACCGATTTTACCACCCTTAGCGAATGGACAAATTAGGTCGATTACTTTAACGCCCGTTTCTAGAAGTGCGATCTCGTTTGATTGTTCTTCGTAGCTTGGTGCGCTGCGGTGGATAGAGTAAACCTCTTCCGCGCCCACTTCACCACGCTCATCAATCGCGTCACCTAGGACGTTCATGATACGACCTAGAGTTTTAGTACCGACTGGTACTGAAATTGGAGCGCCAGTGTTAACCACTTCAACTCCACGACGTAAACCATCAGAGCTACCCATTACGATACAACGAACTACGCCACCGCCTAGCTGTTGTTGAACTTCAAGAACTAGACGCTCTTTTGAGTCCGTTACGTTTAGAGCGTCATATACACTAGGTACATTGCTCTGTGGGAACTCTACGTCGACTACCGCACCGATGATCTGTACGATCTTACCTGTAGCCATCGTTAATCCTCTAAACTATTTCGTTTTACCTAAGCTTAAACCGCAGCAGCACCACCAACGATTTCCGATAGTTCTTGTGTGATCGCAGCCTGACGGGCTTTGTTGTACACAAGTTCCAAATCGTCAATCAAGTTGGTTGCGTTATCCGTTGCAGCCTTCATCGCAATCATTCGAGCCGCTTGTTCACAAGCAAGGTTCTCAACCACACCTTGGTATACCTGAGACTCTACGTAACGCACTAGTAGCGTATCCAGTAGAGGTTTTGGCTCAGGCTCATAGATGTAGTCCCATGAGTGCTCACGCTGCATCTCTTCGCTGTCCGATTTAGGCAAAGGTAGCAATTGATCGATCGTTGGTTGCTGAACCATAGTATTAACAAACTTGTTGAATACTACGTATAGACGGTCCAGCTCACCTTCATCGTATTTCTTCAGCATTACGCCAACAGAACCGATTAGGTCTTCTAAGCTTGGGTTATCACCCAGGCCAGAAACCTGTGCCGCAACTTTTGCGCCACCATGTTTAAAGAAAGCTGTTGCTTTTGAGCCAACAACGGCAAGCTCAATCTCAGCACCTTTCTCTCTCCATGTTTGCATGTCTGTAACGGCTTTTTTGAACACGTTAATGTTCAAACCACCACACAGACCACGGTCTGTCGAAACGATGATGTAACCAACACGTTTAGCTTCACGCTCTTCTAGGTACGGATGACGGTACTCTAGGTTTGCGTTAGCCACATGACCGATCACTTTACGCATTGTTTCAGCGTATGGACGAGAAGCTTCCATTGCATCTTGAGAACGACGCATTTTTGAAGCTGCTACCATTTCCATCGCTTTCGTAATTTTCTGCGTGCTTTTAACACTACCGATTTTATTACGTATCTCTTTTGCGCCGGCCATCGTTACTCTCCGTTAGTTGGTGGCAGAAACTGCCACCGACCTAATTACCAAGTTTGGGTTGCTTTGAAGTCGTCAGTCAGTTTCTTCAACTGAGCTTCGATTTCATCGTTGTAAGCGCCAGACTTGTCGATCTCAGCTGCTAGTTCAGCGTATTGACCGCGAGCGTACGATAGTAGAGCCGCCTCGAAATCTAGAACTTTATTAAGTTCTACATCATCAAGGTAACCGCGCTCTGCCGCGAAGATAGTTAGAGCTTGGTCAAATACAGACATTGGAGCGTACTGCTTCTGCTTCATTAGTTCTGTTACTTTTTGACCATGGTCTAGCTGTTTCTTCGTTGCTTCATCAAGGTCAGAAGAGAACTGAGCAAATGCAGCTAGTTCGCGGTACGCAGCTAGTGCTGTACGGATACCACCTGATAGTTTCTTGATGATTTTCGTCTGAGCTGAACCACCTACACGAGATACTGAGATACCTGGGTCAACAGCTGGACGAACACCGGCGTTGAATAGCTCAGTTTGTAGGAAGATCTGACCATCGGTAATCGAGATTACGTTAGTCGGTACGAATGCTGAAACGTCACCTGCTTGAGTTTCGATGATAGGAAGAGCAGTCAATGAACCAGTCTTACCTTTCACTTCACCGTTAGTGAAACGCTCTACGTACTCTTCGTTTACACGAGCTGCACGCTCTAGTAGACGCGAGTGTAAGTAGAATACGTCACCTGGGAATGCCTCACGGCCTGGTGGACGTTTAAGTAGTAGAGAGATCTGACGGTAAGCTACCGCTTGCTTAGATAGGTCATCGTAAACAATCAGTGCGTCTTCACCGCGATCGCGGAAGTATTCACCCATCGCACAACCTGCGTATGGCGCTAGGTATTGCAGCGCTGCAGATTCAGAAGCTGATGCAACTACAACGATAGTGTTTTGTAGTGCGCCGTGCTCTTCTAGTTTGCGAACTACGTTAGCGATAGTCGATGCTTTCTGACCAATTGCTACGTAGATAGAGAAAATACCAGAGTCTTTCTGGTTGATGATCGCGTCGATCGCCAGTGCTGTTTTACCAATCTGACGGTCACCGATGATAAGCTCACGCTGACCACGACCGATAGGGATCATTGAGTCAACTGACTTATAACCAGTTTGCACAGGTTGGTCTACCGATTTACGGTCGATTACACCTGGTGCGATCACTTCTACAGGCGAAGTCATTTTCGCTTCGATTGGACCTTTACCATCGATAGGCTCACCCAGCGTGTTTACTACGCGGCCTAGTAGTTCTGGACCAACTGGCACTTCAAGAATGCGGCCAGTACCTGTAACTTTCATGCCTTCCTTAAGGTCAGCATATGGGCCCATTACAACCGCACCAACCGAGTCACGCTCAAGGTTAAGTGCCAGTGCATAACGGCCACCCGGTAATTCAATCATTTCACCTTGCATCACGTCCGCTAGGCCGTGGATGCGGATGATACCATCGCTTACCGATACGATAGTACCCTCGTTGCGAGCTTCACTAACAACTTCGAAAGATTCGATACGTTGTTTGATTAGATCGCTAATTTCCGTGGAATTAAGTTGCATGCTCCAATCCCCATTAAGACTGCAATGCATCGCTCAGGCGGTTCAAACGACCACGCGCTGAGTCATCGATGACTAGGTCTCCGGCTCGAATAATAACCCCACCAAGTAGGGTCTCATCTACACTGCAATTCAGCTTCACTTTGCGTTCAAGACGCTTTTCAAGTTTGCTGCCAATGTTTGCAAGTTGCTCATCAGAAAGTTCTGTAGCTGAAATGACTTCAACATCGATTTCTTTCTCATGCTCTTTCTTCAGAGTGTAAAACTCTGTGCAAACATCAGGAAGGGCCGCTAAACGACCATTCTCAGCCATCACCTTCAAAAGGTTTTGACCGTGCGTATCAACTTGTTCGCCGCAAACTGCAACAAAAATCTCTGCCATTTTATCAGCAGAAACCGAACCGGTTAGAAGTTCGTTCATTTGTTCGTTTTTGGCCACTTCAGCAGCAAAAGATAACATTTGGCCCCATTGGTCCAACTGGTCTTTCTCTAAAGCAAAGTCGAAGGCTGCTTTAGCATAGGGGCGTGCGATAGTAGTCAAATCAGACATATGCGCCCCCAGACTTAAAGTTTTGCAGTAATGTTGTCGAGAATATCTTTTTGCGCATCTTTATCGATAGAACGCTCAAGGATTTTCTCAGCACCAGCTACAGCCAGAGTAGCAACTTGTTTGCGCAGGTCATCGCGCGCACGATTGCGTTCAGCTTCAAGTTCTGCTTCTGCTTGCGCTAGGATTTTCTGGCGTTCTGCCTGAGCTTCCTCGCGAGCTTCATCAAGAATTTGAGACTTGCGCTTGTTCGCTTGTTCGATGATCTCAGTTGCTGTGCGCTTCGCTTCTTTCAATTGATCAGAAGCGTTGGCTTGTGCTAGATCCAAGTCTTTCGCAGCACGTTCTGCTGCTTGAAGGCCATCAGCAATTTTCTTCTGACGCTCTTCGATCGCTTTCATCAATGGTGGCCATACATACTTCATGCAGAACCACACAAATAGTGCAAACGAGATTGCTTGACCTAGCAGAGTTGCGTTTATGTTCACAACAGCTACCCCTCTATTTGGACTTAGTGTTAATCAGTGACAAGCGCTAATCGCTCGTCCCGAGTTAAAGGTGATTAACCTAGTTGACCAACGAATGGGTTTGCGAAAGTGAATAGTAGCGCGATTACGATACCGATCATTGGAACCGCATCAAGTAGACCCGCGATGATGAACATCTTAACTTGTAGCATAGGAGCCATTTCTGGTTGACGTGCAGCACCTTCTAGGAATTTACCACCTAGCAGTGCGAAACCAATCGCTGTACCAAGAGAAGCAAGACCGACGATAATACCTACGGCGATTGCAGAAAAGCTCAGTAAAGTTTCCATTACTATCTCCAATTTATAGTTGTTGGCTTAGTGCCCAAATAAAAAGCTTTAAAAAAATTAATGATCAGGATCTTCGTGTGCCATTGACAGGTAAACAATTGTCAACATCATGAATACGAAGGCTTGAATCGTAATAACCAAGATATGGAAGATTGCCCACGGTAGTGAACCCATCCATTGTAAGTACCATGGTAGCATTGCCGCACAAAGAATGAATACAACCTCACCCGCGAACATGTTACCGAACAAACGCATACCAAGTGATAGAGGTTTCGCCAGTAGCGATACCACTTCAATCAGTAGGTTAAACGGAATCATAAGTGGGTGATTGAATGGATGTAGTGCAAGTTCTTTTGCGAATCCACCTAGACCTTTCACTTTGATGCTGTAGTAAATCATCAATGCAAAAACGCCTAGAGCCATAGCCATGGTGATATTCACATCAGCAGACGGTACAACCTTAAGGTAAGGGATACCTAGCCAATGTTCTGCTGGGTACGGTAAGAAGTCGATAGGAACTAAGTCCATCACGTTCATCAAAAATACCCAACAAAAGATAGTCAGTGCTAAAGGCGCGATCAGTGGGTTGCGTCCATGGAACGTGTCTTTGACGTTATCGGCGACAAATTCAACGATCATTTCTACAGCACACTGAAGCTTACCCGGTACACCCGCTGTTGTTCTCTTCGCTACTTTGTAAAAAATTCCGAGGAAGATTAAACCAGTAAACCAAGAAAAAAACAGGCTATCGATATGTACGTTCCAGAAACTTGTCTCCGACCCTACTAAACCCAACTTATACAGCGATAGGTTAGAAAGGTGGTGGGCAATGTAACCGGACGATGTTAGCGCTTCACCTGGCGCAGCCATAACTCATCCTATTTTTTGTTGTTAATGAATAGCACTGGTGCACAGATATTAATACCTAGTACCAGCAAATAGGTTAGTTTGAGGGGAACAAGTTCCACCTGCATATACATGTAGGCAACATAGAACAGTGCAACCGTGATGAGAATTTTCAGTACTTCACCCGTATAGAAGGAAGCCGCGATGCGCTTGGCAGCGCGAGCCCCACTAAACATGAAAGCACACAGCGCGAATACTGCATTGGCAACAACAAAAATGCCTCCGCCAATCAGCGCTGAAAATCCCCAGTCAGGATTTATGGCTACCGCCATTCCTGCTGCCACAAAAATAACCGCGCCAGACTGGATCATTAACAATTGCCTTGCGAGCTCTCGTCCTGGTCTAGCTAACGCAGCTACCATGTATTCGTACCTCTAGTAATATCCACTTCGCACTAAACTCTCTGTGCTGGGAAATTGGCGAAAATTATACGTTCAGTTCAACGTAAAGCAATTCGATTGCATCAAAAACTTACAGTTTTGTTTACAAAACGACAACTTTCGCACAAAATTCGATTAATTAGATTAATTGACCTAAATCAATTATCTCATCTAGGCCTCAAGCTTGGCAATTAGTTGGTCCAATTTGTGAGGCTCATCAATACTTATCGTCAATTTCGCTTTTCCGTTTGCAGAACGGGTCAGAGAAACTTTTGCATCAAGCAGCTGACTCAATTTATGCGACATTTGCTCAGCTTCGGTATCTTCTTGTTGCCCTTTTTGCTCATTTTGTGGGGCTAAGCACTTTTTTACTAACTGTTCGGTTTGGCGAACAGTCATTTGCTTTTTCGCGACTTGTTGAGCAACCTCAACCTGCTTCTCACCCTGCAAGGCCAATAGCGCTCGCGCATGACCCATTTCTAGCAATTTATCCGCAACCAAGCTTTTCACATCGGACTCAAGCTGGTTTAAACGTAACAAGTTACTGACCGTCGTTCTCGACTTACCAATCACTTCTGCGACTTGTTGATGCGTAAGCGTAAATTCGTCTTGTAAGCGCTCAAGCGCTTGTGCTTCTTCAATCACATTCAAGTCTTCACGTTGAATGTTCTCAATCAACGCCATGGCAATCGCCGCGCGATCTTCGACTTTCTTCACCAAACACGGCACGCGTTTTAAACCAGCCTGCCTTGCCGCACGCCAGCGGCGCTCACCTGCGATGATCTCAAACTGGCCGCTTTCAACCTGGCGAACCACAATTGGCTGAATAATGCCTTGTGACTGAATCGAAGCCGCTAATTCTTCTAGCGCTTCAGGCGCCATATCTTTACGCGGTTGGTATACGCCCGGTTGCAATTGACCAATCGCTAAGTCGGTTAACTCACCGTCTGCCGATAATTCTTGGCTATGCGATGCAATATGCTGTTTTTCACGAGCAAACGAACTGGTCGACAATAACGCATCCAGTCCTTTTCCGAGACCACGCTTAGACATGGGATTGAATTCCTTAGGTTAGAGTTAAACTGGGATTTCTTCGCGGCGGAGCATTTCGCCCGCTAGAGCAAGATACGCTTTGGCCCCTGCAGAGTACTTATCGTAGTACATCGCTGGTTTACCGTGACTTGGCGCTTCGGCCAAACGCACATTACGCGGAATGACGGTACGGTAAACTTTATTGCCAAAGTGTTTTTTAAGTTGATCGGACACTTCATTCGATAGGCGGTTGCGCGGGTCGTACATAGTACGCAGTAAACCTTCGATTTTGAGGTTTTCATTAACCACAGCCGCTAACTTGCTGATTGTGTCCATAAGAGCAGTTAAACCTTCTAACGCAAAGTATTCACATTGCATCGGCACCAGCACAGAATCAGCTGCCGCCATCGCATTGATTGTAAGAAGGTTTAGAGAAGGAGGACAATCAATAAAGATGAAATCATAGTTATCGCGAACTGACGACAATGCATTTTTTAAACGCACTTCGCGAGCGAACACTTCCATCAATTTGATCTCTGCCGCGGTTACGTCTCCGTTCGCCGCGATCAAATCATACTTCCCTGTGGTTTGGGTACAAACGACTTGATCGAACGGTGTATCTTCGACCAAAAGATCGTATGCGGTGGCATCGACCATATATTTATCCACGCCACTGGCCATCGTAGCATTGCCTTGCGGGTCGAGATCGATCACCAAAACCTTGCGCTTTGTTGCCGCCATCGAAGCCGCTAAGTTAATGCACGTTGTTGTTTTGCCGACCCCACCTTTCTGGTTGGCGATTGCTACAATTTTACCCACGATTACCTCGCTAATTTTCCTTGCGCGATAAGATTACTAGATGACGATCACCTTCCAACTCAGGAACAGCTAAAGATATGATCTCTGTCACACTGCACCATTCAGGAAGCTGATCCATTTCATCTTTAGGGTGCTGTCCTTTCAGCGCTAGAAACACCCCATGCTCTTGTTTCGGCAAATGGTGGCACCATTCCACCATGTCTGTCATTGAAGCAAAAGCTCGACTCAAAACGCCATCAAATTTTTCTTCAGGTTGGAATTCTTCGACGCGACTTTGAATTGGTGTCACGTTTTTCAGCCCTAATGTGTGCACGACTTGCTTGATAAAACGGATGCGTTTGCCAAGACTGTCGAGCAAGAAGAAGGTCTTCTCAGGGTTCATGATTGCCAAAGGTATGCCCGGTAAGCCCGGACCAGTACCAACATCAATGAATCGCTCACCGGACAGGTGTGTGCTCACCACGATGCTATCAAGAATATGTTTCACTAACATATCAAGCGGATCGCGCACCGACGTTAAGTTGTACGCTTTGTTCCACTTATCGAGCAGTTCGACGTAACCGACCAATTGCTCTCTTTGTTGCTCTGACACTTCTAAATCGGTTTTCGCGATCAGTGAATCCAGCTTTGTTCGCAATGCGCTCATTATTCTTCCTCACCTTTCTTCAGCAAACCATGCTTTTTCAAGTGAACAAGTAGAATAGAAATTGCAGCAGGCGTAATACCAGAAATGCGCGATGCAATACCGATGCTCTCTGGTTTGGCTTCACTCAGTTTAGCAACGACTTCGTTTGATAAACCTTTTACATCGCGGTAATCCAAATCAGCAGGTAACTTGGTATTTTCGTGACGTAGTGATTTTTCGATCTCTTCCTGCTGACGCTTGATGTAACCATCGTATTTTACTTGAATTTCAACTTGCTCAGCCGCTTGCTGATCTTCAAGTGCAGGAGCAAACGCTTCAAGTTGCGTCAGTTGCGAATAAGTGATCTCAGGACGACGCAGAAGATCCTCACCACTCGCTTCACGTGCCATTGGGGTTTTCAGCAGCTTGTTAAGCTCATCAACGCCTTCTGATTTCGGATTCATCCACGTTGATTTCAAACGCTGACGTTCCGTTTCCATGTTATTGATTTTCTCGTTAAAGCGAGCCCAACGAACATCGTCAATCAAGCCTAACTCGCGTGCTTTTTCCGTTAAACGTAAATCGGCGTTATCTTCACGTAGCAACAAGCGGTATTCCGCACGAGAAGTGAACATGCGGTACGGTTCTTTGGTACCCATGGTCGATAAATCATCAATCAATACGCCCATGTAAGCTTGGTCACGACGTGGGCTCCAGCCTTCTTTGTCTTGGCTGTACAAGCTTGCGTTTAGACCGGCCATCAAGCCTTGCGCTGCGGCTTCTTCGTAACCAGTCGTACCATTAATCTGACCAGCAAAGAACAGACCATGAATAAACTTGGTTTCGTACGTTTGCTTCAAATCACGTGGATCGAAGAAATCGTATTCAATCGCATAACCAGGACGAACGATATGCGCATTTTCAAAACCTTTCATTGAGCGAACGATTTGTACTTGCACATCAAATGGTAAGCTAGTCGAGATACCGTTAGGGTATAGCTCGTGCGTCGTTAAACCTTCTGGCTCAATGAAGATTTGGTGGCTATTTTTATCCGCAAAACGCATCACTTTGTCTTCGATCGACGGGCAGTAACGCGGACCAATGCCTTCAATCACACCCGCGTACATCGGACTGCGATCCAAGTTGCTACGGATCACGTCGTGCGTTTGCTCATTGGTGTGCGTAATAAAACATGGGATCTGACGCGGGTGTTGTTCGCGTTTACCCATGAATGAAAATACAGGGGTAGGGTTATCACCGTGCTGAGCTTCAAGCACTGAAAAATCAACAGTGCGAGCATCAATGCGCGGTGGGGTACCCGTTTTTAAACGATCCACACGGAATGGCAGCTCACGTAATCGATCCGCTAATGCGATCGACGGTGGATCCCCTGCACGTCCGCCTGAAGAGCTCTCCATGCCAATGTGGATCTTACCACCAAGGAACGTACCTACCGTTAGTACGACGGCTTTCGCATGGAAGCGAAGTCCCATTTGAGTCACCACGCCAACCGCGCGGTCTTGCTCAACAATCAGATCATCCACTGACTGCTGGAACAGTGTTAAGTTAGGTGCATTTTCTAATGCGTTACGGACGTACGCTTTGTACAGAGCGCGATCGGCTTGAGCTCGAGTCGCTCGAACTGCAGGACCTTTGGAGGCATTTAGTGTACGGAATTGAATACCTGCATGGTCGATGGCTTCAGCCATCAAACCGCCCATAGCATCCACTTCTTTTACTAAGTGACCTTTACCAATACCACCAATCGCCGGGTTACAAGACATCTGGCCTAATGTATCGATGTTATGGGTAAGGAGAAGCGTTTTTTGTCCTGTGCGTGCAGATGCGAGCGCGGCTTCCGTTCCTGCGTGTCCGCCACCGACAACAATGACGTCAAAGTTTTCGTGATAAAGCATGAACTGACCTCAGGTATTCAAGGGATTTAATGGACAGATAAAGGAGCAGTATTTTACCTGCTTTATGCCACAGAGAAAAACGTTTTCTCGTTTTATCCGTTTTAAGCTTCAAGATAAATATATATAAGATCTATATATATGATCTTTTATTAGATCTACTATTAGGATCGACCGTTTCTGTGGATAACCTAAAAATGATCAACAAGATCATGGATCTTCTTTGGATCATATCTTGTGATCATGATTGGATCAGATCGAGGATTTCCTGGGATCAAAAGTGGTAGTTATACACAGGGGGTCAAATTGATCAAAGTTGTTATTGGGATAACTAAAGGAAAATAACTGGATCTTATCGTAGTTATCCACAGCTCGTTTGGTTGGTTTTTGAGCAGTTAAACAAAATAATTTGACGGGAGTTATTCACATTGGGGAAAACAGAGCCGAATTTCGACTCTGTTGAAGGGAAAGCGGGGAGCTTAAAAGCGTTCGATATTCTCTTTTAACCATGCCTCAGCGGCGTCTTCGGGTACTGCATGGCTCAGTACATCAATCTTAAGACAATCAGCGAGCGGTGTGGCACCAATGTCCTCTAGTAAATCATAAGCGTGTTGACCAGCGGCGCAGAACGTATCATAGCTTGAGTCACCAATCGCAATCACTGCGAACTTTACGTCGGTCATTTTCGGCGGGGTATTTTGTAATGCCGCGATAAAAGGTTGAATATTATCAGGGTACTCACCAGCCCCATGGGTTGAGGTGATCACCAACCACGTTCCTTGATTTTCGATCTCATCAAGGGATGGCTGATTGTGGATCGTTGTTTCAAATCCATTCTCGTTGAGTAGATCACTCAGGTGATCCCCTACATATTCTGCGCCACCTAGCGTGCTGCCTGTAATAATGTGGATCATACTTCTTCCTTATTGAATGCGACGGCTAAAGCTCATGGATGGCTTGCCGTACAAAAAGAAACGCGGTGTGAGTTAAGCTCAGCACCGCGCGTTCGATTATTTACTTACCGATACAGAATGAAGAGAAGATTCGGCCCAGCAAGTCGTCAGAACTGAACTCGCCGGTAATCTCGTTGAGATGCTGTTGAGTGATGCGCAGCTCTTCTGCCAGTATCTCACCAGCCATATAGCCTTCAAGCTGTTCCTGGCCTATTTGAAGGTGCTGTGCGGCGCGTTCCAACGCATCGAGGTGACGGCGACGAGCCATAAAGCCACCCTCACTGTTGCCTGAGAAGCCCATGCATTCTTTGAGGTGTTCACGCAGAGCTTCAACCCCTGCACCAGTTTTCGCTGACAAGCGGATGAGGGTAGGGTTATTGACGTGGCAGATCCCCATTTCTTCACCCGTTTGATCCGCTTTGTTTCGGATCACGGTTATGCCGATATTGTCGGGTAGGCGATCCACAAAGTCTGGCCAGATATCTTTCGGATCGGTGGCATCGGTTGTGGTGCCATCCACCATGAACAAGACGCGGTCTGCTTGAGCTATTTCATCCCACGCGCGCTCGATACCGATTTTCTCGACTTCGTCGGAGGCATCACGCAGACCTGCCGTATCAATGATGTGCAGTGGCATGCCATCAATGTGGATATGCTCACGCAGGACGTCACGCGTGGTACCTGCGATGTCGGTTACGATTGCAGACTCTTTGCCTGATAGCGCGTTCAGTAGGCTTGATTTGCCCGCATTTGGACGACCTGCAATCACGACTTTCATCCCTTCACGCATGATCGCGCCTTGGTTGGCTTCTTTGCGCACCGCATCTAGGTTGTCGATGATGGCTTGTAGGTCACCAGCCACTTTGCCGTCGGCCAGAAAGTCGATCTCTTCTTCTGGGAAGTCGATGGCTGCCTCAACATAGATACGCAAATGAATCAGCGACTCAACTAAGGTATTAATGCGCCCTGAAAAGGCGCCCTGTAAGGATTGCAGCGCCGATTTTGCTGCTTCTTCAGAACTTGCATCAATGAGGTCTGCAATTGCTTCTGCTTGAGCGAGGTCGAGTTTATCGTTCAAGAACGCACGTTCAGAGAACTCACCAGGGCGAGCTGCTCGAATACCATCAATACCTAGAATGCGTTTTATCAGCATATCCATCACGACGGGGCCGCCATGGCCTTGCAGCTCAAGTACGTCTTCACCTGTAAATGAGTGCGGGTTAGGGAAGTACAGAGCGATGCCCTGATCAAGCACAGTGCCATCTTCTGACTTAAACGGCAGGTACTCTGCATAGCGGGGCTTTAGTGTCTTACCCGTGACTTCTAACGCCACTTGGTTGGCTTTAGGGCCTGATACTCGAATAATACCGACACCGCCACGACCAGGCGCGGTCGCTTGAGCGACAATCGTATCTGTAGTCATAATTTTGCCTTTTGAGCTGGGCTATAGGGAAGATACCTAGGGAGCCATCACAGTTAATTAGCTGAATTGTAATCAGCCAAAAACAAAAAGGCGACCTTTTGGCCGCCTTTCTCAATCATTTCCTAAAAGGTTACTTGCTGTGTAAGCCTTTTTTCTCTAATCCTTTGTAGATCAGAGTTTGCTGGATAAGCGTTACGATGTTCGACACCAACCAGTACAGAACGAGACCTGATGGGAAGAACAAGAAGAAGAAGGTAAACATAACCGGCATAAAGGTCATGATCTTCTGCTGCATTGGATCCGTTACTGTTGTCGGGCTCATCTTCTGGATTAGGAACATTGACGCACCCATCAGTAGAGGCAGGATGTAGTAAGGGTCCTGCGCTGAAAGGTCATGAATCCAACCGAAGAATGGAGAGTGACGTAGCTCAACCGATTCCATTAGTGCCCAGTAAAGCGCGATGAAGATAGGCATCTGTAGGATAAGAGGTAAACAGCCACCTAGTGGGTTCACTTTCTCTTTCTTGTACAGTTCCATCATTTCTTGGCTCATACGTTGGCGGTCATCACCGATACGCTCACGCATTGCTTGCAGCTTAGGCTGAAGCATACGCATTTTCGCCATAGACGTGTATTGCGCTTTTGTTAGTGGGTACATTGCACCACGAACGATGAAGGTCAGACAGATGATTGCCACACCCCAGTTACCAACAAAGCTCTGGATGAATGAAAGCAACATATGAAGAGGCTTCGCAATGAACCATAACCAGCCGTAGTCCACTACTAGGTCTAGGTTAGGTGCCACTTCTGCCATTTCATCTTGCAGTTTTGGACCAACCCAAAGTGTTGCTTCAAACTTAGCCTGATCGCCTGTTGCGATAGTTTTGTTCGGCATACGAACGCCGATGTCGCCTAGGTTGCCAATTACACGAGTGTATAGGTTGGTACCTGGTTCGTTACGTGGGATCCAAGCTGCGGCAAAGTAGTGCTGAATCATTGCTGCCCAACCTTGGCCATCGGCTAGGTTTAGAGACAGGTTGCGATCCTGCATATCATCAAAGCTGTACTTCTTGTAACGCGTATCTTCTGTAGAGTATGCGCCACCACGGTAAGTAGGCATTGTGATGCTACCACCATCGTCCATTAGGTTTTGACGTAGGTGAGCGTACATACCAAATGTTGCGTTATTGCCTGAGTTGTTCACTACATCGTATTCAACATTAAGCGCGTAGCTGCCGCGTTTAAAGATGTAAGTTTTGGTGTATTCGATGCCGTTTGCAGTGAATGTCATCGGAACACGAAGTTCATCTTGACCGTCAGCTAGAGTGAAGCTGTCTGCACTTACGTTGTAGTGAGGGCGATTTGTGCTGCTCAAGTCGATACCTTGAGGACCCACTAGACCGCTTTGAGCGATAAATTGGTGACCTTGAGCGTCTTTAAGCAGAACAAAAGAATCTGATGAATCTAACTCAGCAGAGTATTCGTTAAGGTTGGCATGTACCACATCGCCACCAACGGTGTCGATCGACAGAGTTAAAACATCAGTCGTTACTGTGATAGTTTTTGCAGAAGCTTGCTGTTGGCCAGGAACTGGGTCAAGTTCATCAGCAAAAGATGGTGCAGGTAGAGTGCTGCTTGATTGAGCCTGTTCAACTGCTTGAGGTTCTGGATTCTTTGCAACTTGCCATTGTTGAAACAGCAAAAAAGAAACCAGGGCCAAACCGATGAGCAGGATATTACGTTGAGAATCCATCGTTAGTTATCTCTGTCTTGTTTTTGGACTGGTGGAACGGGGTCATACCCCCCTTCATTCAAAGGGTGGCATTTTAATAGACGTTTGCCTGATAACCAACATCCTTTTACAAAACCGTGAGCTCTCAAAGCTTCTAGCGCGTAAGTGGAACAAGTTGGTGTGAACCGGCAACGAGGACCAATCAAAGGGCTGATAAACCAGCGATACAGATAAACGAGCCCAATGGCTATCCACGTGAAGGGCGAGACAGGCGTTGCCATAGCTTATCAAACAACTTAAAAATTTCCTCATTGCTTAAATCTTGCGCGCTTTTCTTCGCAATCACAACAAAATCTTTGTTTGGAAGCTGATGTTGATTGTTACGAAAGCTTTCACGAGCCAAACGCTTAAATCGGTTACGACCGACAGCCGTTTTGATTTGCTTTTTTGGAACCGCTAAACCTAATCGTGGATGAGAAAGTTTGTTATTGCGAGCAATGATGGTGAAATGAGGCGAGCCAGCTCGATGAGCTTGCTGGAAGACGTTTTGATAATGCTCGGGAGTTAACAAACGTAACTCCCGATTAAACGCGTACGTGTTCAAAATAAACTAGCGATTATTTTGATAGGCGCGCACGGCCTTTTGCACGACGTGCGTTGATAACTTTACGACCGTTCTTAGTTGCCATGCGAGCACGGAAGCCGTGAGTACGCTTGCGCTTTAGAACTGTAGGTTGAAAAGTGCGTTTCATGATAATTACCTTTACTGATCAGTAGTTTTAGGTTCTTGTTAAACCCGGCGTGGGTATTTGCTTTCTTATATAAAGAAGCTCTTTATATAGAGAAGGACAACCGACGCCTCTCAACAAAGAGGCGGAATTGTAATCACACTCACATAATGTGTCAATGACTCAATGAGTACGAAATTCCGGCCGGGCGATTATACGTAGTGTGAGTAAAATCTCAAGGATCAATCGATCCTGATACTTGATCGTTACTCTATTCCTACTTGGTTAAGGAATTTTTTCAAACGAGGATCTTGTGGATTATCGAAGATATCCTGTGGAGAACCTTGCTCTACGATATTGCCTTCCGCCATGAAGATCACTCTATCTGCGACTTCTTTCGCGAATTGCATCTCGTGCGTCACCACCAGCATGGTTTGATGCTGATTAGCTAACTTCTTCATTAATGAGAGAACTTCACCGACCCATTCAGGATCCAGCGCAGAAGTTGGTTCGTCAAACAACAGCAGTTCTGGTTGCAGCGCCATCGCTCGGCCGATACCCACACGTTGTTGTTGGCCGCCAGACAATGCCGCTGGATAACTATCGCCTTTATCCCCAAGGCCGATGTCATCCAGAATTTGTTGAGCTCGTTTGAGAGCATCGGCTTTTTTCCAGCCTCGAACGGTCACTAGACCTTCGGCAATGTTCTGGCGCGCATTCATATGGGCAAACAGGGCATAGTTTTGGAACACAAAGCCAGTTCGACGACGCAGCGCTAATACTTCGGCTTTAGTGTGTTTTTGAGTATCAACGGAGATGTCATCTATCGTGATACGACCTTCATCTGCTTGTTCTAGAAAGTTCACCGTACGCAGCAAGGTTGATTTACCCGTGCCACTTGAGCCGATAATCACGATGATCTCACCTTGCTTAATATCGAGGTCGATGCCTTTCAGCACTTCAGTCTCACCAAAACGTTTGTGAATATTTTCTAACTTAATCATCGTACGTACGCCTTATTCAGTTTTGCTTCTGCCCAGATTTGTACGCGAGTCAGAATCACCACCACGCCCCAGTAAATAAGAGCAACCGCAAGGAAAGCTTCAAAGAAACGGAAACTTGATGAGGCTTCCATCTGTGCTTTCGCCATGATTTCGGCCACACCAAGCGTGAAAGCGAGAGACGTTGACTTGATCATATCGATGAAATAGTTCATCAATGAAGGCAGTGCGACACGCGTTGCTTGAGGTAAAATCACTCGGCGCATTGCTTGGGATGTCGTCATACCGACCGATAAGCTCGCTTCCATTTGGCTGCGATCAATACCAATAATGGCGGCACGAATACTTTCCGCCATATAAGCGGCAAAGTGCAGCGTTAAACCGATCACCGCTGCTGAGAAGGCATCAATACCCACCATCAATGGGAAGATTTGTGGTAAGCCATAATAAAGCAGGAAAAGCTGAACTAAGAGTGGGGTGCCACGGAAGAAGCTGATGTACAGTTGGCTTAATTGATCCAGAACTGGCAGTTTAAATACGCGAATATTGGCTAAAATGACGGATAAAATCAGTGAAAACACCAATCCCCACGTCGCCATTTCCATGGTAGTGCCAAGATATTTCAGCAATATCGGCAGCAGTTCCAACATGTAATTAAAGTCAAATCCCATACGGCTTACCTAAAGGCTAGAGAAAAGAAAAGGTGGAAAACAAGTTCCACCTTTACGTAAGTTTATTTTAGTCCGAGAGTGATACCACTTTGCGGCCTAAAGTACAAAGAGTTCTTATTTCGTGATGTCAGCGCCAAACCACTTCACGGAAATTTTCTCTACTGTACCATCTGCGCGCATCTCAGCCAGTGCTTTGTTTACTTCTTCTTGCAGCTTACGACCTTTCTCGTTGTCCACGAAAGGCCATGCGTTTTGAATGGTCTCAAACGGTTCGCCCGCCAATTCCAGAGGAAGACCGGTTTTCTTAATCAGCTCTAATGCAGAAAGACGATCCATTACAAATGCATCTGCACGACCGAGTGCCACATCATGTTCGATACCAGTGTCGTACGTTTTGATGTTGATCTTGCCATCTTTGTCGTACTGACGAAGCAGTTGCTCGAAGTTAGATCCTAGGTTCACAGCAACGGTTTTACCCGCGAGATCGTCAACACCTTTGATGCTGTCGTTGCCTTTACGCACGGTAATTTGTGCGCCATCTACAACGTAAGGGTCTGCGAATAGGTATTTGGCTTTACGCTCATCAGTCATGGTGATTTGGTTGGAGATCGTATCGATGCGACCGGTTTCTAGCAGACCAAATAAACCAGAGAAGTTGGCTGTTACGTATTCGATTTTGTAATCGTTGCGTTTGCCGATTTCATCCCACATGTCGACTTCAAAGCCTTGTAGCTTATCTTGCTTTACAAAAGTAAACGGGAAGTAGCGACCTGACATACCAACTTTGACTTCAGTAGCGGCTTGTACGGTTGCTGCCGACAGTGCAATGGCTGCAACGGCAACCTTAATCCAGTTTTTCATAATACATCTCCATAATTTTATGGTTGGAAATACTACTGTTAGTTAGCTCAATTAAATAAATAACCAAGAGCAATAACCTAGACCTGTGAGTTATTAGATAATAGAAGAAGAATGTTAAATGTGACGAAAATGCGAACTGAACCAGGGGAAATGATCGACAAAATCAGCATTGGGAATAAAATAATACACAGACTTATCACCAATCACTCGATCTTGTGAATTTTGCCCAATTGTGGATCGTTGTGTGGGCAAATTTGGGGCAAGGTGTGTTGATCTCATCAAGTTTGCAGAAATAATTGTGAATAACTTGGATCTTATTCACTGGATCGTCGATCAATCGCTGGCGATCTTGGTTATCAACAGGTAAAATTGCCAGTCTTTTCCGATAATTCAATTACTCAGTGGGGGCACCGTGTCATCTTCGCTTTGGCTGCAATGTTTGCAGCAGCTTCAAGAAGAGCTACCAGCTACAGAATTCAGCATGTGGGTTCGTCCGCTACAAGCGGAGCTCAATGACAATACTCTCACTCTATTCGCGCCAAACCGCTTTGTGTTGGACTGGGTGCGTGATAAGTATCTGAACAATATTACTCGCTTACTGCAGGAATACTGTGGTGGCGACATTCCTAACTTACGCTTTGAAGTGGGGAGCCGACCTGTCTCTGCTCCAAAACCTGCGCCGACACGTACGCCTGCAGATGTGGCTGCGGAGTCATCTGCACCTGCGCAATTACAGGCGCGTAAGCCAGTACACAAAACTTGGGATGACGACGCTCAAGCGATTGCGGCGATCAATCACCGCTCAAACATGAACCCAAAACACAAGTTCGACAACTTTGTTGAAGGTAAGTCGAACCAATTGGGTTTGGCTGCGGCGCGTCAGGTATCGGATAACCCAGGTGCAGCTTACAACCCACTATTCCTATACGGCGGCACGGGGTTGGGTAAAACCCACTTATTGCATGCGGTGGGTAACGCGATTGTGGATAATAACCCGAACGCGAAAGTGGTCTACATGCACTCAGAGCGTTTTGTGCAAGACATGGTGAAAGCGCTGCAAAACAATGCGATTGAAGAATTCAAACGCTACTACCGCAGTGTGGATGCACTCCTTATCGATGACATCCAATTCTTTGCTAATAAAGAACGTTCGCAAGAAGAATTCTTCCATACCTTCAACGCACTATTGGAAGGTAACCAGCAGATCATCTTAACGTCTGACCGTTATCCTAAAGAGATTAATGGCGTTGAAGATCGTCTTAAATCTCGCTTTGGTTGGGGTCTTACTGTTGCGATCGAGCCACCTGAGCTTGAAACGCGTGTGGCGATCTTGATGAAAAAAGCCGAAGATCACCAAATCCACCTTGCTGATGAAGTGGCATTCTTCATTGCCAAGCGTCTGCGTTCGAACGTCCGTGAGCTAGAAGGTGCACTGAACCGCGTTATCGCTAACGCGAATTTCACTGGTCGTCCAATCACGATTGATTTTGTGCGTGAAGCGCTGCGCGATCTGCTTGCTCTACAAGAGAAGCTGGTGACGATCGACAACATTCAAAAGACGGTGGCGGAATACTACAAGATAAAAGTGGCGGACTTGCTGTCCAAACGTCGCTCTCGTTCCGTAGCGCGTCCTCGTCAGCTGGCCATGGCGTTAGCAAAAGAACTAACCAACCACAGCTTGCCAGAAATCGGTGATGCGTTTGGGGGCCGTGACCATACGACCGTACTTCATGCGTGTCGCAAGATTGAGCAGCTGCGTGAAGAGAGCCACGATATTAAAGAAGATTACTCTAACTTGATTCGCACCCTGTCCTCGTAATCGGTTAGAATAACGGTATTCTAAGCAAATCATTTATTGAGCTGACAGCGTAAAGAGCCAAGCATGAAATTTACCATTGAACGTAGTCATTTAATCAAACCGCTACAGCAGGTTTCGGGCGCTTTAGGTGGCCGACCAACTCTGCCAATCCTGGGTAACCTACTTCTTAAAGTAGAAGAGAACGTATTGTCGATGACGGCAACCGATCTTGAAGTAGAGTTAGTAAGCAAAGTGACGCTAGAAGGTGATTTTGAAGCGGGCAGCATTACCGTTCCTTCGCGTAAGTTTCTCGATATCTGCCGTGGTTTACCGGACGATGCGATCATCACATTTGTTTTAGAAGGTGATCGCGTACAAGTTCGCTCTGGTCGCAGCCGTTTCTCATTGGCAACGCTTCCTGCGAACGATTTCCCCAATATTGAAGACTGGCAAAGTGAAGTGGAAGTATCACTGAGCCAAGCCGATCTACGTACGCTGATCGACAAAACTCAGTTCTCGATGGCGAAT
This sequence comes from Vibrio sp. T13N, assembly GCF_032970445.1. Classification (NCBI taxonomy): domain Bacteria; kingdom Pseudomonadati; phylum Pseudomonadota; class Gammaproteobacteria; order Vibrionales; family Vibrionaceae; genus Vibrio; species Vibrio sp. T13N. Next base: position 25,587 of record NZ_JAWJYE010000016.1, on the reverse strand, counting down.
CAAGACGTTCGTTACTACCTCAACGGTATGTTGTTTGAAATTGACGGTACCACGCTACGCAGCGTGGCGACGGACGGCCACCGTATGGCGGTATCGCAAACTCAGCTAGGTGCGGATTTTGCGCAGAAGCAAATCATCGTGCCACGCAAAGGTGTGCAAGAATTAGTGAAGTTGATGGATGCACCAGAGCAGCCCGTAGTACTTCAGATCGGTAGCTCCAATGTTCGTGCTGAGGTGAATAACTTTACTTTTACCTCTAAGTTGGTTGATGGTCGTTTCCCTGACTACCGCCGCGTATTGCCTCAGAGCACCAATAAGACCCTAATAGCAAGTTGTGACGAGTTGCGCCAAGCCTTTTCTCGTGCTGCGATTCTTTCCAACGAAAAATTCCGTGGCGTGCGTGTGAATCTGGCTGATACTGAAATGCGCATAACCGCGAATAACCCAGAACAAGAAGAAGCGGAAGAGATGCTTGATGTGACCTTTGAAGGTGACGCCATCGAAATCGGCTTTAACGTAAGCTATGTGCTTGATGTTCTGAACACGTTGCGTTGTGAAAATGTACGTGTGTCGATGTCGGATGCTAACGCTAGCGCATTGATTGAAAATGCCGACGATGACAGTGCCATGTACGTGGTGATGCCAATTCGTCTATAAGCCAACTGAATGCCTCTTTCTCGTCTCATCATTCAGCAGTTTCGAAACATTAAAGCCTGTGATATTGAGTTATCAGCAGGCTTTAACTTTCTTATCGGGCCGAACGGCAGCGGTAAAACCAGTGTCTTAGAAGCGGTTTACCTGCTCGGGCATGGCCGCTCATTCAAGAGCTCTCTCACCGGACGAGTGATACAAAATGAGTGTGACGAACTGTTTGTTCATGGTCGTTTTTTGAACTCGGATCAATTTGAGCTACCTATCGGCATTAATAAGCAGCGTGATGGCTCAACAGAGGTTAAAATAGGCGGTCAATCTGGACAAAAATTAGCGCAGTTGGCACAAGTTCTGCCTCTGCAGTTGATACACCCAGAAGGGTTTGATTTACTGACAGATGGCCCTAAACATCGTCGCGCGTTTATTGATTGGGGCGTGTTTCATACCGAGCCCGCTTTTTATCAAGCATGGGGAAGGTTCAAGCGCCTGAACAAGCAGCGCAACGCGCTGTTGAAAACCGCCAATAGTTATCGTGAGCTCAGTTATTGGGATCAGGAAATGGCAGGGTTGGCTGAAAACATCAGCCAATGGCGAGCAAGTTACATCGAGCAGATGAAAACCGTCGCAGAAACTATCTGTCAGACATTTTTGCCAGAATTTGAGATCCAATTGAAGTATTATCGTGGCTGGGATAAAGACACCCCATACCACGAGATACTAGAAAAGAATTTTGAGCGTGATCAGGCATTGGGATACACCTTTAGTGGCCCAAACAAAGCTGATTTGCGCATTAAAGTGAACGGAACGCCCGTTGAAGATGTTCTGTCACGCGGTCAATTAAAACTCATGGTGTGTGCATTGCGTGTCGCGCAAGGGCAACACCTGACAGAGATGACCGGTAAACAATGCATTTACCTAATTGATGACTTCGCGTCGGAATTAGATAGCCAACGTCGCAAGCGTCTTGCTGACTGCTTAAAAGAGACGGGCGCACAAGTATTTGTAAGCTCTATCACTGAAAGCCAAATCGCCGATATGTTGGACGATAACGGTAAATTGTTTCATGTGGAACATGGCAGGATAGAGTCAAACTAGAAGAGAGAAACTCATGTCTGAAAATTACGATTCATCGAGTATTAAGGTACTGAAGGGTCTGGATGCGGTACGTAAGCGTCCAGGAATGTACATCGGCGATACGGACGACGGCACCGGCCTTCACCACATGGTTTTCGAGGTGGTGGATAACTCAATTGATGAAGCGTTGGCAGGTCACTGTAAAGACATCGTTGTGACAATTCATGAGGATAACTCGGTTTCCGTTAGCGATGATGGTCGTGGCATTCCAACAGAAATCCACTCAGAGGAAAATGTCTCTGCAGCAGAAGTAATCATGACGGTACTTCACGCGGGTGGTAAGTTCGACGATAACTCATACAAAGTATCGGGTGGTCTTCACGGGGTAGGTGTTTCAGTGGTAAACGCGCTATCTGAGAAAGTTGAGCTGACGATTCATCGTGGTGGCCATATCCATACGCAAACCTACCGCCATGGTGAGCCTCAAGCGCCACTAGCCGTTGTGGGTGATACGGATAAAACCGGTACGCAAATTCGTTTCTGGCCAAGTGCCGAGACCTTCTCTAACACTGAGTTCCACTATGACATTCTGGCGAAACGCCTGCGTGAACTGTCATTCCTGAACTCTGGTGTATCGATCAAATTGGTTGATGAGCGTGAAGCGGACAAACATGATCACTTCATGTATGAAGGTGGTATTCAAGCGTTCGTTGATCACCTAAACACCAACAAAACGCCAATCATCGAAAAAATCTTCCACTTTAACTCAGAGCGTGAAGACGGCATTTCAGTTGAAGTGGCGATGCAATGGAACGATGGTTTCCAAGAGAATATCTTCTGTTTTACCAACAATATCCCACAGCGTGATGGTGGTACTCACCTTGCTGGTTTCCGTGCTGCGTTAACACGTACATTGAACAGCTTTATGGATAAAGAAGGTTTCTCTAAGAAAGCAAAAACAGCGACTTCAGGCGACGATGCGCGTGAAGGTCTAACTGCGGTTGTTTCGGTGAAAGTTCCTGATCCTAAGTTCTCAAGCCAAACAAAAGACAAACTGGTTTCTTCTGAAGTGAAATCAGCTGTTGAGTCTGCAATGGGTGAAAAACTGTCTGAGTTCCTGATTGAGAACCCGACAGAAGCGAAGATGGTTTGTTCGAAAATCATCGATGCAGCACGTGCACGTGAAGCAGCGCGTAAAGCTCGTGAAATGACGCGCCGTAAAGGTGCACTAGATCTAGCTGGCCTTCCAGGTAAACTTGCAGACTGTCAGGAAAAAGATCCGGCACTCTCTGAACTATACATAGTGGAGGGTGATTCGGCAGGCGGCTCCGCAAAACAAGGCCGTAACCGTAAGAACCAAGCAATCCTACCGCTAAAAGGTAAGATTCTTAACGTAGAAAAAGCACGTTTCGACAAGATGCTGTCTTCGCAAGAAGTAGCAACGCTGATCACTGCACTTGGTTGTGGTATCGGTCGTGACGAGTACAACCCGGACAAGCTGCGTTACCACAACATCATCATCATGACCGATGCCGATGTCGATGGTTCGCACATCCGTACGCTACTATTGACCTTCTTCTATCGTCAAATGCCAGAGCTTATCGAGCGTGGTTACGTGTACATCGCTCAGCCACCACTTTACAAAGTGAAAAAAGGCAAACAAGAGCAGTACATCAAAGACGAAGAAGCGATGAACCAATACCAAGTATCATTGGCTCTGGATAATGCATCGCTACACGTAAACGCAGAAGCACCAGCATTGGCAGGTGAAGCACTAGAGAAGCTTGTTCAACAGTACAATGCGGGGATTAAACTGGCGGAACGTATGAGCCGTCGTTACCCAAGTGCTTTGGTAAACGAGTTGATTTACACTCCTCGTCTAACGCCTGAGCAATGCCATGACGCATCAGTTGTTGAAGCGTGGACGAAGCAGCTTATTGAGCAGCTGAATGCGAAAGAAGTGGGCGCGAGCCAATACAGCTACGAAGTTGAGCAGCACGAAGAACTAGGCTTAAACTTGCCTAAGATCGTGGTTCGTACTCACGGTGTGACGCACGAACATGCAATTAGCATCGATTTCCTAAACTCGAAAGAGTACGGCAAATTGGCTGATCTATCAGAAGCACTGGATGGGCTTCTGGAAGAAGGCGCGTACATCAAACGTGGTGAGCGTACGATGCCAGTAGCAAGCTTTGCAGAAGCGCTTGATTGGTTGGTTAAAGAGTCAATGCGTGGTCTGAGCCGTCAGCGTTACAAAGGTCTAGGTGAGATGAATCCAGATCAGCTGTGGGAAACGACTATGGACCCAGAAACGCGTCGCATGATGCAAGTAACGATTGAGGATGCGGTAGGCGCAGACCAATTGTTCACAACACTGATGGGTGACCAAGTAGAACCTCGTCGTAACTTCATCGAAGAAAACGCGCTGAAAGTAGCGAACTTAGACGTGTAACGACAACTTGTCTTAATAGAAAAAAGCAGCGAGAAATCGCTGCTTTTTTTGTTTTAACCACCAATGAAAATCGCCACTTTCTGCCAAGACTTTGGTTTTTCTGGTGCTAATTGCCAATAACCTGATCAAGCTTGCCATTTTATTTCTGTTTTCTTTTTTTCTCGCCATTTTGTTCGCTTGGGCGCTTTTGCTTTCTTTTTTCTGCTCGCTATAGTGCTGAAGAGCTGATGAATAAGGAGGTTGAGAAAATGGTGATGACTTTCCTGAACTAAGCCGGAGGTGATGCACTTCCGGTTCAATGCACTGAATTTATTTGTAAGACAAGGCATTAAGAAGGAAATAATCATGTTTGAACGCTGGTTCTCGGCGTACTGTTTGGCGCTGCGAACTTGGTGGTTAACCAGTCGCTTTTTAACCTATCAATCACCACTAAGGTTGTTGTCACTCTTTGAAACTTACGAGCAACAAGCCCATTGCCGTAACCGAGCTCGTATTGCGGTTGGGGACACGGTTCGCTTAGTGGATGTTGAACGCGCCTATCAATATCGCATGACGTTAGTCAGCTCGCGCAAGGGGCAACCGATGACAGGTATGCTCGCGGTCGATTCTTATTTGGGGTCTCGATTGTTAGGTCGAGCTAAAAATGATGCGCTCGAAGTGGAAATTTTTAATCAGCGACGCTGCTTTGTGATTACTGAAATTGTTCATCAATCGCAGCCACCAGCTCAGAAAATGCTGTGTGGTTGTCTGTTGTGCCAATAAATAGAGGTGAAGTCATGAGTAAGAAAGACAAAAAACAACCACAGTTGAGTCTGAAAGAAAAGCGTAAGTTAAAACAGGAAAAAGCGGCAGAAAAGAGCGTTGTAAAAGCGCGTAAATCCTCCCGCAAGTAGAGTGCAGATTAAGCCCACCAGAAAGGTGGGTTTTTTAATACCGATCGCAAAGCGAGGGTAAACTGACCTTTCTGGGGAGATAGCAAGCGCACTTAAAATTTTTTATTTTTTCCCTTGAAAGTCATTTTTGACGACCTTATATCTAGTTGTGAAGAGGATGACTGGCTTGCTAGAGACTAGAAGACAGCCCTCTGGAATCGCTAAAACGAGATCGCTCAAAAGAGGATATGGCGTTTTAGCACACAACCTAAACCTTTAGACTTCCTATCATGTCTCCGAGCCAAATGATGGCCTGCGGAATGATAAGAATCTCTTAGCTCGGCGTTGGTTTTTGCATAAACACGCCTGTGAGATGAACGTCATCTGAGCTAAGACTATTGCTTAATTAAGAGGATAGATTTATGCGTAACGTAGATTTCTCACCACTATACCGTAATGCAATTGGCTTTGATCGTCTGCTAAACCTGATGGAAGCGAATACAGCGAAAAATACTTCTGGCGGTTACCCTCCGTACAACATTGAGCAAAAAGACGAGCATAACTACCGTATTACTATGGCAGTTGCTGGCTTCTCTGAAGACCAACTCGATCTGACTCAAAACGAAAACATGTTGATTGTGAAGGGCGAACGCAAAGCAGAAGAAGGCAAAAACTACGTGTACCAAGGCATTGCTGAGCGCGACTTTGAACGTAAATTCCAGCTAGCGGATTACGTCAAAGTGACTGGCGCATCAATGGAAAACGGCTTATTACATATTGATTTGGTTCGTGAAATCCCAGAAGCAATGCAACCACGTAAAATTGCTATCGGTGGCAACAACCTGCTAGAAAGCAACTAATCAGCAAGTTATTTGCCTTATAGAGTGAGAAAGAGCGCCAGTTGGCGCTCTTTTTAATTTGTGTCTTTGATGTGGGAGTTTGCTTTACTGACCTTGCTGGTAAGCCTTTTCAACTTCTTCCGCGATAATCGCAATCCCTTTCTGCATCATCTCATCGTCTTGAACGTAGTTCATGCGTAAGCACTGATGAGCATGGTCCCACTCGTCTTTCTGACCAATAAAGAAGTACTCACCCGGAACAATCAATACGCCACGCGCTTTCAAGCGTTGGTACAACTCCATTGTCGTAATTGGCAGCTCATCAAACCATAACCACAAGAAGATCGCCCCTTCAGGTTTGTGAATACGGAAGCGCTCATCGGTAATCGCTTCTTGCAGCAGTTCAACCGCACGTTGCGACTTCTGCTTGTAAAACGGCTTAATCACCTCTGAACTCAGTTTAAGCAGGTCGCCTTTAGCGATGATGTGGTTTGCCAGCGCTGGACCCACACTGCCTGGTGCTAGGCTGATGATGCCGTTCATATTGGTTAACGCTTGAGTGATTTCTTCACTCGCAATCACAATCCCGCAACGCACGCCAGGCAAGCCAAGTTTGGATAGGCTCATGCACAAGATGGTGTTTTCATTCCAGAACGGTTCGACATCTTCAAAGATGATGTTCGGGAACGGCAAGCCGTAGGCGTTATCGATGATCAGTGGGATGTTGTTTTCACGTGCGAGTTTGTCCAGTTTACGCACTTCTTCGTCTGTCAGTACGTTACCCGTTGGGTTGGTTGGGCGAGATGCGCAGATTGCCGCAACAGAATCGTCGACGGTTAGCTGTTCAAAATCGACGTGGTATTTAAACAATCCGTTATCTAACAGCTCGATTTCTGGGTGGTAAGAGACAAAAATATCTTCATCAATGCCAGCATCACCATAGCCGATGTACTCAGGCGCGATAGGCAGTAGCACCTTCTTATGCGAACCGTCAGGCTGTTTACCTGCGAGTAAGTTGAACAAGTAGAAGAAGCCACTTTGGCTGCCGTTAGTTAGGCTGATGTTCTTCTCTGAAATGTCCCAACCGTAAGTTTCACGGAATAACTGAGCCAGCGCTTTCACGAACGCATCTTTACCCTGTGGGCCATCGTAGTTGGCTAGGGCGGCGACGAGCTCTCCACTGGCGAGCATTTCCTCACTGGCTTGGTGAAAATAATCGAGCATGGCAGGAATGGCGGCTGGGTTGCCTCCACCGAGCATGATGGCACCTGGTGTGCGTAGACCATCATTCAAATCGTCCATTAACTGCGTGATACCTGAATACTGATTAAATTTTTCACCAAACTTTGAGAACTGCATGCTGACTGATACCTAATTCATTGTGATTGCTTATGTGTATTGAATGCTGATGAAACATCAGCTTATAGAGTAATACTTGACCTTACCCTAATGTTATTACGACGCAAAGTGTGAATTTACTCGAAGAAGAAAAAAGTTTGTCATCAGACCAGATGATGGGGATATGAGCAGTGAATAAAAAAGGGAAGCGAAATGCTTCCCTTGCTGGTGGAGTGAATCGGCTATTCGCCAGTGTAGACGATCAGCACTTTGTCGTCGTGGTATTGGCGCTCGAACGCGTAATACTCTTCTTGATTGCGAGTGATGTGTTTGCCTTGCGCAACCGCTGGGTGGCGTTGACGGAACTCGCCGAGTTTTTGCCAATGTTGCAGCAAGTCTTCACGTTCGCCATGAATCTTATCCCATGGCATATCAGAGCGAGTACCTTGAGTAGGGTCGGAACCGGTAATACCAAAATCACGAGCAATCTCATCGCCGTAATAGATTTGCACTGCACCCGGCGTCAGCATTAGTGCATTGGCAGCGCGTGCTTGGTCATCGAAGCTGCGGCTGCGTGCCGACCAAAACAGTTGAGTATCGTGCGAAGACAGGTAACTCAACACGTTGAACTCAGGATCGGAGTTAATACGTTCCGCGTAGCGGCGATAATCGCTATCGAGTTGCGCAAAGCATTTCAGCGCTTTTGGTGCTACATCAGATTGGAACTCGAAGTTGATGATGGAATCGAAGCCGTTATCGAAATACGGGCTTTTCACCACGCTGTGCGCCCATACTTCACCCGTCATCCAGAAAGGTAGGTCATCCAAGGCTTTATCTGGGTTGTTTTGCTTCCACTGGGCAAGCGCTTGGGTGGTGCTGGCTTTCAGCTCTGCCCACGCTTCCATTTCAACGTGTTTGGCCGTGTCAATGCGGAAGCCATCAATGCCGTAGTCGCGTACCCAGTCGGATAACCACGTAATCAGATGTTCACGTGGGGTTTGTAGCTCATCTTGCGCATTGGTGTCTTTATTGCGGAAGAAGTTTGGTAGTCCGGTTTTCTGAGTCGATTCGGTTTTTAGATCCGGTAGGTAGTTCAAAGACATGGTGATGTCGTTGTAGCCCGGAGCATCGTAGTCACCAATGTCGGTGCGGATCCAATCTTTGCCCCACCATTTATCCCACGCTTCGCTATCACTGTATTTGATGTAGTCGTTGAAGCTGTGCCAGCTTTGTCCTGATTTTGGCTGCCAGTCGGTCCATTTTTCACCAAGGACTTCTTTGGCTTCTTGGTCATCAAGGTAAAGCTGACCAAATCCGAATTCCTGCATGTCTGCTAATGTTGCGTAGCCAGTGTGGTTCATGACCACATCCCAAATCACGCGGATGCCTTTCTTGTGGGCAGTATCGACGAAGGTTCTGAGTTCATCTTCGGTACCCATGTTGGCATCAAGCTTGGTCCAATCTTGATGGTAGTAGCCGTGGTAGCCGTAGTGTTTAAAGTCACCTTTGTCACCGCCGCCAACCCAGCCATGGATTTGTTCCAGTGGTGAGGTTATCCAGATAGCATTCACACCAAGCGATTCGATGTAATCGAGTTTTTTCGTCAGACCCGCTAAGTCACCACCATGGAAGGTACCAATCTCGTATTTCCCGTCTTTGCTGCGACCGTAGCTGTTGTCGTTGTCTGGGTTGCCGTTATAGAAGCGGTCAGTCATGACGAAGTACACCGTCGCGTTGTCCCAACTGAAAGGTTTTTCTGCTTGTTGCTCAACCTCTTCTAGTAACAACAGACCTTGGCTCATAGGGCCCGGCTGCATGGTTACGCTGCCATCTGTAACTATAGTTGCTTGTCCGGTTAAGGCATCGCGAACGACAGTGCCATCACTGAAGGTTTGGGCAACGTTGATGGTTTTTGGAGTATCGGTTGCGACAGGGCAAGAGTAGGTAATATCTTGATTCTGTTTGGGTTTGAGCCTAACAGTTAGCTCGTTAGTGGTTGGGTTGAGCGTAAATTGATAGGTGTTGGCTTTGAAGATGCGCAGCGGCATTTGGACATCTGTGGCGCAATTATCCATTTTTAATGGACGATTGAATTTGATGCGGCTTTCTTCTGCCAAAGCAAAGCTACTTCCACAGCTTTGATTACTGTCGGCAATGGTAAAGGTGTAGCTGCCTTTTTCGAGTTTTTGCTCGGCGACAAGTAAGCCTTGTGAGTTTTCCTCAAAAACTGCGGTGTCATCACCAACGCTTAATACGATGGCATTTTCTGGAATCTGGCTGCAGGCGCTCAGTAGACCGATAGAGAGTGCGAGAATTGTTTTTTTCATTGTGTCCTTCCCCCGAATAAACAGTCCAGTTATAGCAAAACTGTGCCTCTACAATCCGAGCTCTACACCAACAAGTTAAACGCGTCTCACCCTACAAATTTTAGTCTTGTTCACAAAATGAATAATAAGCGTCACCTTCATCGGTTTGAAGGCAACAAAAAAGGGAAGCATCTGCTTCCCTTTTACTTATTTCTTAATCACTTCGAAGAGTAATGAATTACTTTTGAAGGACAGAGATATCTGCGACCTGTAAGAACAGGTTGCGCAGGTTGTTCAGCAATGTCAGACGGTTCTTCTTAAGTGCTTCGTCGTCTGCCATTACCATTACGTTATCGAAGAACGCATCCACTGGCTCACGTAGATCTGCTAGCTTGCTTAGGGCTTCTTGGTAGTTACCGGTCGCAAATGCAGGCTCTAGTGCTTCAGTCATGACTTCAACGTTTTCTGCTAGTGCTTTCTCTGCGTCTTCTTGTAGCAATGCTAGGTCAATTTCTTCTGCAAGTTCGCCGTCGAATTTCGCTAGGATGTTACCAACACGTTTGTTCGCTGCTGCTAGAGACTCTGCCGCTTCCAGTTCACGGAAGTGAGAAACCGCTTTAACACGTTGGTCAAAGTCTGCTGGTTTAGTCGGACGACGAGCCAGTACCGCTTGAATGATGTCTACGCTGAAGCCTTCGTCTTGGTACCAAGCACGGAAACGACCAAGCATGAACTCAATCACGTCTTGTTCAACGTTGTCGTTGGTTAGGCGGTCGCCAAACAGTGACTTCGCTTTCGCTACTAGGTCAACAAGATCTAGGTTGTAGCCGTATTCAACGATGATACGTAGTACACCTAGAGATGCGCGGCGTAGTGCGAATGGGTCGCTGCCTTTAGGCGCTTGACCAATACCGAAGATACCTACGATAGTGTCTAGCTTGTCTGCCATTGCAACTGCTGTTGAAACGCCGTTTGATGGCAGTTCATCACCTGCGAAACGAGGCATGTATTGCTCATTCAGTGCGACTGCAACTTCTTCTGCTTCACCGTCGTGGCGAGCGTAGTGCATACCCATAACACCTTGAGTATCCGTGAATTCGAATACCATTGAGGTCATTAGGTCACATTTTGCTAGTAGACCAGCACGCTTTGATTTCTCAACGTCAGCACCGATTTGCTCTGCAATGTAGCCAGCAAGTTCTGTGATGCGGTCTGTTTTGTCTTTGATCGTACCCAGTTGCTTTTGGAAGATCGCTTGCTCTAGTTCAGGCAGACGGTCGATAAGCGGACGCTTACGGTCTGTGTTGAAGAAGAACTCTGCGTCAGCAAGACGAGGACGAACCACTTTCTCGTTACCTTCGATTACGTAACGAGGTTCTTTTGATTCGATGTTCGATACGAAGATGAAGTTAGGTAGTAGCTTCTTGTTTTCGTCATAAACAGGGAAGTACTTCTGGTCACCTTTCATGGTGTAAACCAACGCTTCAGAAGGCACTTTTAGGAACTCTTCTTCGAACTTCGCTGTAAGTACTACTGGCCATTCAACCAGAGACGTGACTTCTTCTACTAGGTCATCTTCTAGATCAGCGATACCGCCAACTTCTGCTGCCGCTTTTTGTGCGTCAGCTAGGATGATGGCTTTACGTGCTTCGTAATCAGCCATAACTTTACCGCGCTCTTCTAGGATTGCAGGGTATTGCTCAGCAGAATCGATAGTGAACTCTTGCTCACCCATGAAGCGGTGACCACGGATAGTGCGGTCAGAAGCGACACCAAGGATCTCGCCTTCGATTAGGTCGCTGCCCATCAGCATGGTTAGCGTTTTCACTGGGCGGATAAATTGAGTCGTTTTGTTACCCCAGCGCATTGGTTTTGCGATAGGTAGGTTTGCTAGTGCTTTCGCTGCAAGTTCAACAACGATCTCAGACGTTGGCTGACCTTTCACTTCTTGTTTGAACAGTAGCCATTCGCCTTTATCTGTAACCATGCGCTCTGCTTGGTCAACAGAAATACCACAACCGCGTGCCCAGCCTTGAGCCGCTTTGGTTGGGTTGCCTTCCGCGTCAAACGCTGCAGAAACCGCAGGACCACGCTTTTCAACCACTTTGTCAGACTGGCTTTCTGCTAGTGCCGCGACTTTAAGTGCAAGACGACGAGGAGCCGCAAACCATTTTACGCCTTCGTGAGCTAGCTCAGCGCCTTTTAGTTCTGCTTCGAAGTTTGCTGCGAATGCTTCAGCTAGCGTACGAAGTTGCGTTGGTGGTAGCTCTTCTGTACCTAGCTCGATTAGAAATTCTTTTGCCATGTTCTCTACCCCTTACGCTTGTTCTTTCTTACACATTGGGAAGCCAAGAGCTTCACGCGATGCGTAGTATGCTTCTGCTACTGACTTAGTCAGATCGCGAATGCGCAGGATGTAACGCTGACGCTCAGTTACTGAGATCGCTTTACGCGCGTCTAGTAGGTTGAATGCGTGACCTGCTTTTAGGATACGCTCGTAAGCAGGTAATGGCAGTGGCTTTTCAAGCTCAAGCAACTCTTTACACTCTTTCTCACACTGCTCGAAGAAACCAAATAGGAATTCAACGTCTGCGTGCTCGAAGTTGTAAGTCGATTGCTCTACTTCGTTTTGGTGGAAGATATCACCGTAAGTCACTTTGCTGCCGTCTGGTGCGATGTTCCAAACTAGGTCGTAAACCGAGTCTACTTCTTGGATGTACATTGCTAGACGCTCGATACCGTAAGTGATTTCGCCAGTGACTGGTTTACACTCAAGGCCGCCAACTTGTTGGAAGTAAGTAAACTGAGTCACTTCCATACCGTTTAGCCAAACTTCCCAGCCTAGACCCCATGCGCCTAGTGTTGGGTTTTCCCAGTTGTCTTCTACGAAACGGATGTCGTGTACAAGAGGGTCAATACCAAGAACTTCAAGGGAGCCAAGGTACAACTCTTGAATATTGTCAGGCGATGGTTTTAGCGCTACTTGGAATTGGTAGTAGTGCTGAAGACGGTTAGGGTTTTCACCGTAACGGCCATCAGTAGGACGACGTGAAGGTTGTACGTAAGCTGTCGACATTGGCTCTGGGCCAAGCGCTCGTAGACAGGTCATTGGGTGAGAGGTACCCGCACCCACTTCCATATCTAGCGGTTGAACAATGGTACAACCATTTTGAGCCCAATAATCCTGCAGCGCGAGGATCATTCCCTGGAAGGTTTTGATATCGTATTTTTGCATAAGTCAGGTTCGCGCGATTCTCTTGTTACTCGTTAATTCGTCATCTATGCCGAGTTTTTCAACTCTAACAACGGCGATAAAGAGTAATTACGGTTGAATAAATTAACAATCTAGTATAACCAGATATTGAGCATGGGAGTAGAGCTAATCTTGATTAATTCGTGGGCGATTTTCTCCTTTAATGAATTTTTACCGCGTTATCTGCTGTATTTTTCTTAAAAGGGAGTTTTTGCCTGCTTTGGCTCTTGAGAAGCGCAACAAAGGTGGCTAGAATTGCGCCTGTCTTTGGGGAGTAGCTTACCTGATGAAGTTTCTGTTTCATCTGGTTCGTCCGTCAACATAATTGGTGCAAAATCACCATGGCGTTCGAGACTTGAAGCCTTTCAAGTTTAGCAAGACCTTAGACAAATCATCACGAACCGGGGTAGGGGCGTGAGGTTTGTCTTTGGTTAAATATAATAATCCCTGCCCCAATGAGCATGTCGTGAGCGTTTTAGCTATTTCAATTACTACTGTAGCGTTAGCAGAAATTGGCGATAAGACCCAATTGCTATCTCTATTACTCGCAAGTCGTTACCGCAAACCAATACCAATTATTGCAGCAATCTTTTTGGCAACCATTGCCAACCACGCTTTGGCTGCATGGTTAGGTGTGGTTGTCGCTGATTATTTATCACCTGATATTTTAAAGTGGGTGCTGGTGGTCAGTTTTGTCGCGATGGCGGCTTGGGTGTTGATTCCTGATAAGTTGGATGATGACGAACAGATTTCAAACCGAGGTCCTTTCATTGCCAGCTTTATTGCTTTCTTTGTGGCTGAGATTGGCGATAAAACTCAGATCGCTACTTCTATCCTAGGCGCGCAATACGCGGATGCGCTGAGTTGGGTCATACTTGGCACGACCATTGGTATGCTGTTGGCTAACGTGCCTGTGGTGTTAATTGGTAAGCTTTCAGCAGACAAGATGCCCCTGGGTTTGATTCGTAAAGTCACCGCTATTTTGTTCGTGTTGTTGGCGATTGGTGCGGCCTTCTTTTAATGTTTTTAGGCGGATAACGCAGCCTGAAAATGGAAAATGTTATCCGCGAACAATCGTTAAAATGATGCAAATAATCAATAACTAGCGAATTAGTGGCGTAGCTCAAACTCTGACTTAAAATCGCTCCGTAGCGTGACGGATGACATATTAGTGTCATACTTGTCATGGTAGTTTAATGGTGTGAATGATAGCGAGAGGGCAAGTTTATGCTTACACGTTACATGGGGATGACCCCAAAGAGTCAGAGTTATTTATTCACCTTTGGTTTGGCGCTGTGCTTGTTAGCGATGGTACTGACTGATATGTGGTTGCCGATTGTGGCAGGATCGTTCGTTCTTACTGGATTAACAGTAGAGGCGTGGATTCGCGTAGCCCACATCATTCCTATGCATGAAGAGATGCGGGCAATGAAAAAACAACTCAACAAGCTCCAATCAGAAGTTCGCACACTCGAATACGATGAATAAACAAACGGCAGCCAATCGGCTGCCGTTTTTAATTCGACCAGATTATTCCAACCCTTTCTTGATCAGGTACTGATACGGAACTTGTTCCGTTTGTGCCGCGACTAATTGGTGGTCCATAAAACGGCAGAAACTCGGAATGTCTCGAGTCGTGGATGGGTCATCTGCTTTGACCAGCAAAATCTCACCATCTTGCATGTTGCGAATTGTCTTCCTGACCATCATCACTGGCTCTGGGCAGCGCAGTCCTTCCGCCTCTAATGTCTTTGTTGCCAGTTCAGGATTAAAGCTCATAGTGTGATTCTCGTAACTAACTTAGCGGTGAATTCTACGTTCGTTGAAAAAATATTCAATAACCACTTGGCAAACGGAATTTTTTGTTTTACCTTAAATTAACAATTTGGTAACAACTAGCAAGGGAGAGGCAATGTTAACAGCGTTAGACAGACTTACGATTTACTCCGTACTTTGTTTTATCTCGTTTTGTGCTTTGGTACTCAGAACGCCAGCTGACACCTCTTTGATGCCTCTTGTAGGCATGGTTGCCACTATTATTGGGATTTGGATCGAGATGCGCAAATGGTCAGGTGCATCTGAGCAAGAAAATTAGCGCTTTTTGCTTCGATCAGAATACTTTAATAACGCTCACCTATTTTTACCGACACTTCATTCCGACACTATCCCCATTTTTCTTGGGCTTCCCCGCTGAAAGGCGGGATTTTTTTTGCCTGAAGAGTACAATTTACCCAAACACATACAAAATAAGTGGCTAATTCGTGGAACTGGAAGACATCTATCGCCGAGATTTAAATTTACTGGTTGCGTTGCGAGTACTGATAGAAGAAAACAGCGTCAGTAAGGCGGCAACACGTCTGAATTTGAGTCAATCGGCAATGAGTCGTGTGCTTGGTCGTCTGCGTGACTTATTGGGAGACCCGCTGTTTACTCGTCAGGGACAGCATTTGATCCCAACTCAGAAAGCGTTAGAGATCGATCGCTCATTAGGTGAGCCATTAGAGTCTTTACGTCAGTTGTTATCTCCGGTTGAGTTTGACCCATTGCAATGCGTACAGACTTTCAACATCGTGACCACCGACTATGCCATGCAAACGATCTTACCGTTCGCTTTGCCGAGAATTTACCAAGAAGCGCCGAATGTGTCGTTTAACTTTTTGCCTTTGCAGCATGACCGTTTATCCGATCAGTTGACTTATGAAGGGGCAGACTTAGCGATTTGTCGCCCGACAGGTCCGGTGGAGCCGCTACGCAGTGAAGTGTTGGGGCGAGTGGGGGTGCTGTGTATGCTTTCAAAACAGCATCCATTAGCGGATAAAGAAATGAGCTTGAATGATTATCTGAGTCATCCACATGCTATGATCGCCATCAGTGATGGTGTTAAGGCACTGATCGAACAAGCTTTGATGGAGAAACCTAAGCGTAAAATGGTTCTGCGGGCTTATCATTTAGAGGCTGCATTGGCGATCATGGATACCTTGCCAATTATCATCACAGTGCCAGCGGACTTGGCGTATCTGGTTGCCGAGCGTTATGACTTGGTGGTGAAACCATTACCATTCCAATTTACTCCATTTGAATACTCGATGATTTGGCATGCGCGTTGCGAGCATTCTCCTGCTCAAGAATGGTTAAGAACGATTGTGCGTGAAGAATGTAGCCGTCTAATAGCTAAGCGTATCGAAGATATGGGACTAAACTGCTAACAAAAAGAGCCAGCAATGCCGGCTCTTCGTCTGTTTACGCTGAGTCAGTGTTTACAGCTTGATAACCACACGACCCGTTACTTGACCGTTGGTGATGTCTTCTGCGTATTTTGGTGCTTCTGCTAGTTCTACTTCAGTACATGCTTGCTCGAAATAGCTGTCTGGTAGTAGTTCAACCAGTTTTTCCCATGCTGCGATGCGTTTCTCTGTTGGACACATTACTGAGTCCACACCTTGTAGACGAACGTTACGTAGGATGAACGGCATCACTGTAGTTGGTAGATCAAAACCACCTGCAAGACCACAAGCGGCGACTGCACTGTTGTAATCCATTTGCGCCAATACTTTTGCTAGTACTTTGCTGCCGACGGTATCTACCGCACCTGCCCATACTTGCTTTTCAAGTGGACGTGCTGGTTCTTCAAATTCAGTACGGTCAATGATGCGGCTAGCACCTAGTTTTTCAAGTAGCGGACCGTTTTTCTCTACACGTCCTGTCACTGCTGCAACTTTGTAGCCAAGCTGCGCTAGGAGCGTTACTGCTACCGAGCCTACGCCGCCACTTGCGCCCGTTACTAGGATTTCACCAGCTTCAGGTTTGATGCCTGCATCAAGCAGTGCTTGAACACATAGCATACCAGTGAAGCCAGCAGTACCAACCATCATTGCTTTTTTGCTGTCTAGACCTTTTGGTAGTGGCACTAGCCAATCCGCTTTTAGACGAGCACGTTGAGCCATGCCACCCCAATGGTTTTCACCCACGCCCCAGCCAGTTAAGACCACTTTGTCACCAGCTTGGTAACGCGAATCTTCAGAACTTACAACCGTACCCGCTAGATCAATGCCAGGTACCATCGGGAAGTTACGGATGATTTTACCTTTACCTGTGATCGCCAAACCATCTTTGTAATTCAACGATGAGTAATCGACTTCAACCAGAACGTCACCTTCCGGCAGTTGTGTTTCATCGATTTGCTCGATACTAGCGATAGTGCGTTTGTCTTCTTGGTTTAGAACTAGAGCATTAAACATAAGGTTCTCCGAAATTGCGTTAGCGTGACTCAGTTGCCACATACAGCAAGATATTAACTGTCTATAAGTTTATGTCTTCTCTATCTATGAATAAAATGAAAGTTACTCATTTCATGTATGCTTTGTATGCATATTTACTGTGTTTGGCGTAAAACAAAGGGCGACATCTGATGTCGCCCTTAAGTGTAATACTAAATTATTTTAGTATTTATTCATTTCATTCTGGTTGTTGAGTAGATCACTACGACCATCGTCGTTTTGAGCCTACTTCACCCCAAGCGTTAAGGCCTCTCAAATACGGTCGCTATACCCTGACCCAAACCGATACACATAGTGGCTAGACCATATTTCGCATCTTTCGCTTCCATTAGGTTGATCAACGTTGTTGAGATGCGGGAACCAGAACAGCCTAGTGGATGACCCAATGCTATCGCACCACCGTTAAGGTTGACCTTCTCATCCATCACATCAAGCAGACCTAAGTCTTTAGCACACGGCAGAGACTGCGCTGCAAATGCTTCGTTTAGCTCAACCACATCCATGTCTTCAATTGAAAGACCAGCACGCTTGAGCGCTTTTTGCGTCGCAGGTACAGGGCCGTAACCCATGATGGATGGATCGCAACCTGCGATCGCCATGCCCTTAATACGTGCGCGAATTTTCAAGCCAAGCTCATTGGCTTTCTCTTCACTCATGATCAGCATCGCTGATGCGCCATCAGATAGCGCCGATGATGTACCGGCTGTTACTGTACCGTTTGCTGGGTCAAACACAGGACGAAGCTGAGACAGACCTTCAACGGATGTTTCAGGGCGAATCACTTCGTCGTAATCCAGAGTGAACAGTGTACCGTCAGCCGCATGGCCTTCAATTGGTAGGATTTCGTTTTTAAAGCGACCCTCTACGGTTGCTGCGTGCGCACGAGCGTGAGAGCGCGCGGCAAACTCGTCTTGTTGCTCACGGCTAATGCCATGTAATTTACCAAGCATTTCAGCCGTTAAGCCCATCATGCCCGCAGCTTTTGCTACGTTCTTTGACATACCAGGGTGAAAGTCTACCCCGTGGTTCATCGGCACATGCCCCATGTGCTCAACGCCACCAATTAGGCAGATTTCAGCATCGCCAGTCATGATCGCACGTGTACCGTCATGCAGCGCTTGCATGGATGAGCCACACAAACGGTTAACCGTCACAGCGCCAATTTCAATCGGCAGGCCCGCGAGTAGCGCGGCATTACGTGCAACGTTAAAGCCTTGCTCTAGTGTTTGCTGTACACAACCCCAGTAGATGTCTTCAATCTCGCTTGGGTTCACTTGTGGGTTACGTGCAAGAATGCCTTTCATTAGACGCGCAGATAGATCTTCTGCTCGTGTATGACGGAAAGCACCACCTTTAGAGCGACCCATTGGAGTACGTAGACAATCGACTACGACAACATTTCTTGTTTGATTAGTCATTTTAGAATCCCTCCTTAGATAGAACCTTGCTGTTGTGCACCGTAAAAGCTTTCACCTTTCGCCGCCATATCAATCAGCATTTGCGGTACTTGGTACATCGCACCTAGCTCGGCATGTTGTTTTGCCATTTCAACGTATTCAGCAATACCCACGCTGTCTAGATAGCGGAATACGCCACCGCGGAATGGAGGGAAACCAAGACCATAAACCAATGCCATGTCTGCTTCCTGCGGAGTAGCGATGATGCCTTCTTGAAGGCACAGCACAACTTCGTTGATCATTGGAGTCATCATACGTTGAATGATGGTCTCATCGTCAAAGTCCTGCTTATCGGCACAAACGTCAGCAAGTACTGGTAAGATCGCTTCAGAGAAGGTTTTCTTCGGCTTACCTTTTTTATCTATGGTGTAGCTGTAGAAGCCATTACCATTCTTCTGACCATATTTGTCTGCTTCGAATAGTGCATCAATCGCATCACGACCTTGTTTACCCATACGCTCAGGGAAACCCTCTGCCATCACAGCTTGTGCGTGGTGCGCGGTATCAATGCCGACTACGTCAAGCAAGTACGCCGGTCCCATCGGCCAGCCAAACTTACGCTCCATGACTTTGTCGATTTTCGTAAAGTCAGCACCATCACGAAGTAGCATGCTGAAGCCGCCAAAGTATGGGAACAATACGCGGTTAACGAAGAACCCTGGGCAGTCATTAACGACAATTGGTGATTTGCCCATTTTCGCAGCATACGCCACAACACGATTGATGGTTTCATCAGAGGTGTGCTCACCACGGATAATCTCAACAAGAGGCATACGATGCACTGGGTTGAAGAAGTGCATACCACAGAAGTTTTCTGGGCGTTTTAGTGATTTTGCCAATAGGTTGATTGGAATCGTCGAGGTGTTTGAGGTGATAACGGTGTCGTCACCGACATGGGATTCAACTTCACTCAAAACTGCTGCTTTTACTTTCGGATTTTCAACGACAGCTTCAACAATCACATCAGAGTTCTCAATACCTGCGTAATGTAGGCTCGGTGTGATTGACGCTAAAATACCCGCCATCTTAAAGCCATCAATGCGACCGCGAGATAAGCGTTTATTCAGCAGCTTAGATGCTTCAGTCATGCCTAGGTCGAGCGACGCTTGTGCGATGTCTTTCATTAAGACAGGCACACCTTTTAGCGCTGATTGGTAAGCAATGCCGCCACCCATGATACCTGCACCTAATACGGCTGCACGTTGCGTGTCTTTACTTGCTGACTTCGCTGCTTTTTTCGCAATGCCTTTGATGTATTGATCGTTAAGGAATAGGCCAACCAGTGATTTTGCTTCTTCCGATTTAGCCAATTTCACGAAGTGCTTACGTTCAATGTCTAACGCTTCATTACGTGCAAAGCGAGCACCTTCTTCAATCGTGATAACGGCTGTCATTGGGGCAGGGTAGTGAGGACCAGCTTTCTGTGCCACTAGACCTTTCGCCATGGTGAAGCTCATCATCGATTCTAGCTTACTCAGCGTTAGAGGAGATGTTTTCTGTGCTCGGCGTGCTTGCCAGTCAAGTTTCTCATTAATTGCAGAGTTAAGAGTTTGTAGTGCCGATTCGTATAAAGCATCAGTCTCTACAACAGCATCGAGTAAGCCAATTTTCAATGCTTCATCAGCTCGGCATGCTTTACCTTGGGTGATGATTTCCATTGCGCTGTCTGCGCCAATAACGCGAGGTAAGCGTACACAACCACCAAAGCCCGGCATGATTCCCAGTTTCGTTTCTGGTAGGCCGATGCTGGTGGTTTTGTCACCAATACGCATGTCTGTTGCTAGTACACATTCACAACCGCCACCAAGAGCGTGGCCTTTGATCACTGAGATGGTCGGAACGGGTAAGTCTTCTAATTTGTTAAAGATGCTGTTAGCAAATTGCAGCCATTGGTCGAGCTCGGTATCCGTTTTAGCAAACAGACCTAAAAACTCGGTAATGTCTGCGCCTACAATGAATGCGTCTTTATCTGAAGTGAGCAACAACCCCTTGAGGCCTTGATGGGCAATGAGCGCATCAAGAGCTTTATCTAGCGATTCCAATGTCGCTAGGTCGAGTTTGTTGACGGATTTTGGAGAGCAGAAGCTTAGCTCTGCAATACCATCTTGTATTTCCTTTACCTGTAGGGTTTCGGCTTGGTAAATCATTGTCTATCTCCATGACATACAATCGTGGATTGTCTGTATACCTATTTCAACGACGCCGTGTACCTCGGCAAATAGGTATCGAGGAAGTCGTTTTATTTTTGTTCTGGTTTGACCAGTAAAGTTAGTTTGGATCGTGGATTGTCTAATTTCAATACATTTTTTAAACAAGTGTTTAACATTGTGCGCTGTGGCAGATCTTATGCGACGGGTAAATCACACTCGTGATAGACTTCAGGCAAATAGACCTGAATCCATAATCCTATGAATGACAAGCCTTATCTGATTCCAGCAGAGCCCGCTCAATTTGAAGAGGAAATTAAAAAGAGCGTCTTCATTACTTATTTGGCACACACGCCAAGTATCGAAGCAGCAAAAGCATTTGTTGATCAAATCAAAGCTAAACACGCTGATGCCAGACATAACTGTTGGGGCTTTGTTGCTGGTCGCCCGGAAGATTCAATGAAATGGGGCTTTAGTGATGATGGGGAGCCGTCCGGAACTGCAGGCAAACCGATCCTGGCGCAGCTGTCTGGCTCTGGGGTGGGGGAAATCACGGCAGTGGTCACGCGATACTCTGGTGGAATCAAGTTAGGTACAGGCGGCTTGGTTAAAGCGTATGGGGGTGGGGTACAACAAGCGCTCAAGCTGCTTCAAACTATTGAGAAAAAAATAACCACAAAGCTCAGACTAACGTTAGACTATGGGTTTATGCCGATCGCACAGTCAATCATGCCGCAATTTGGTGCGATAGAAGTCGAGGCTGAATACAGCGATCAGGTGGTATTAGTGGTGGAAATTGAGCTTCGAGAAGTGAGCGCGTTTACCCAAGCAATCATCAATAAAAGCGGGGCAAAGGCAATTGTCACTCCGCTAGACGGACAATAATGAAAAACAGGAAGCAACAGGGACAGCTTCGCTAGTCAATTTATCCATGCAATTTCGTTCAATTATTCGAATCGTCGGGCTACTGCTCGCACTCTTTAGTGTCACTATGCTTGCGCCAGCACTCGTTGCGCTGATCTATCGAGATGGTGCAGGTGTGCCTTTTGTCACGACATTTTTTGTTCTGCTGTTTTGTGGGGCCGTTTGTTGGTACCCAAACCGCAGGTATAAGCACGAGCTTAAAGCTCGAGATGGCTTTCTTATTGTCGTTCTGTTCTGGACAGTACTTGGCAGCGCAGGCTCGATCCCCTTTCTAATAGCTGACAACCCGAACGTCTCAGTGACAGATGCGTTTTTTGAATCGTTTTCTGCTCTCACGACGACCGGGGCGACCGTTATTGTTGGTTTGGATGAGTTACCTAAAGCAATTCTATTCTATCGACAGTTACTGCAGTGGTTCGGCGGTATGGGGATCATCGTATTAGCGGTGGCGATTTTGCCAGTACTTGGCATCGGTGGTATGCAGCTTTACCGCGCCGAGATCCCTGGTCCAGTCAAGGATACTAAAGTGACGCCGCGCATAGCAGAAACTGCTAAGGCGCTTTGGTACATCTATTTGAGCCTGACTATCGCCTGTGCTTCGGCTTTTTGGTTAGCTGGTATGACGCCATTTGATGCCATCAGTCACAGCTTTTCCACCATTGCCATTGGTGGCTTCTCTACCCACGATGCCAGCATCGGATACTTTGATAGTTACGCGATTAACCTGATTACCGTGGTTTTTCTGCTTATATCTGCATGTAACTACACGCTGCACTTTGCTGCATTTGCATCAGGTGGCGTACATCCCAAGTATTACTGGAAAGATCCTGAGTTTCGCGCCTTCTTGTTTATTCAAGTGCTGCTATTTATCATTTGCTTTCTATTATTACTGAAACATCACTCTTACACATCGACATACGATGCTTTCGATCAGGCTCTGTTCCAAACCGTATCAATATCCACAACAGCGGGCTTTACGACAACAGGTTTTGCGGATTGGCCGCTCTTCTTACCTGTGCTGTTATTGTTCTCTTCCTTTATAGGTGGTTGTGCTGGTTCAACAGGCGGCGGCATGAAAGTGATCCGTATCCTGCTTCTTACCTTACAAGGTGCGCGTGAACTAAAACGTTTAGTCCATCCACGCGCGGTTTACACCATCAAAGTAGGTGGCAGTGCCCTACCGCAACGTGTTGTCGATGCGGTTTGGGGCTTCTTCTCCGCATACGCATTGGTATTTGTGGTTTGTATGTTGGGGTTAATTGCAACAGGAATGGATGAGCTCAGTGCGTTCTCGGCGGTGGCTGCGACTCTGAACAACCTCGGTCCTGGCTTGGGAGAAGTGGCGCTTCACTTTGGTGATGTTAACGACAAAGCAAAATGGGTATTGATAGTTTCTATGCTGTTTGGTCGTTTGGAAATCTTTACCTTACTTATTCTACTTACGCCGACGTTTTGGCGTAGCTAAGGGGAAATCGTGGCAAAAGCATTATTTCTATACTCTTCCCGCGAAGGGCAGACTAAAAAAATTCTCCACTATATAGATGAACAACTTCCAGACTTCGATTGTGAGTTGATGGATTTACATAATGTCGAGACGATTGATTTCAGCCAATACGACAGAGTATTGATAGGCGCCTCTATTCGCTATGGCCATCTTAATAAAAAGCTATACCAGTTTATTGAGCGAAACCTCAATCAATTGGAGCAAAATAAAGTGGCATTTTTCTGCGTAAACCTAACCGCTCGTAAAGAGGACCAAGGAAAGGATACACCTGAAGGTAGTGCTTACATTCGCAAGTTTCTAATTAAGTCTCCTTGGAAACCAACGCTAATCGGTGTTTTTGCTGGTGCACTTTATTACCCACGTTACAGCTGGTTCGACAGAACTATGATTAGGTTCATTATGTCGATGACAGGTGGCGAAACCGATACGACCAAAGAAGTGGAATACACCAATTGGGAAAAAGTGGCTCTTTTCGCAGATAAATTCAGAGAACTGTAGAAATAACGTGCTCTTTTGACTGCTTTTGATGCAAATTTATCCGAACGATAAAAAAATCAAAAAAAACGAGAAAAAGGGCTTGCCAATGTGATCGCAATCTCTATAATGCCACCTCGCTGACACGGCAACGCTTCGAAGCTTAAGTTTCGAAAGTTAGAAGCCAAGTTAGCAAGCCAAATTAGCCAAGCGGAAACGCTTGAAGAAAGTTTGAAAAAAGTGATTGACACTAAACTTTAACTCGCTAAAATGGCCGTCCTGTTTTGAGCAAAGCTCAACAGGAAAGCTCTTTAACAATATAGACCTATCAATCTGTGTGGGCACTCGTTGATGATAATCCAATTAGATACCTCGGTATCAAATTAGGTTTCAATGAAACAGTATTCATTGAGCCGAACAAAATCTTAAATTGAAGAGTTTGATCATGGCTCAGATTGAACGCTGGCGGCAGGCCTAACACATGCAAGTCGAGCGGAAACGAGTTATCTGAACCTTCGGGGAACGATAACGGCGTCGAGCGGCGGACGGGTGAGTAATGCCTAGGAAATTGCCCTGATGTGGGGGATAACCATTGGAAACGATGGCTAATACCGCATGATGCCTACGGGCCAAAGAGGGGGACCTTCGGGCCTCTCGCGTCAGGATATGCCTAGGTGGGATTAGCTAGTTGGTGAGGTAAGGGCTCACCAAGGCRACGATCCCTAGCTGGTCTGAGAGGATGATCAGCCACACTGGAACTGAGACACGGTCCAGACTCCTACGGGAGGCAGCAGTGGGGAATATTGCACAATGGGCGCAAGCCTGATGCAGCCATGCCGCGTGTATGAAGAAGGCCTTCGGGTTGTAAAGTACTTTCAGTCGTGAGGAAGGCGKYGTCGTTAATAGCGGCRTYGTTTGACGTTAGCGACAGAAGAAGCACCGGCTAACTCCGTGCCAGCAGCCGCGGTAATACGGAGGGTGCGAGCGTTAATCGGAATTACTGGGCGTAAAGCGCATGCAGGTGGTTTGTTAAGTCAGATGTGAAAGCCCGGGGCTCAACCTCGGAATAGCATTTGAAACTGGCAGACTAGAGTACTGTAGAGGGGGGTAGAATTTCAGGTGTAGCGGTGAAATGCGTAGAGATCTGAAGGAATACCGGTGGCGAAGGCGGCCCCCTGGACAGATACTGACACTCAGATGCGAAAGCGTGGGGAGCAAACAGGATTAGATACCCTGGTAGTCCACGCCGTAAACGATGTCTACTTGGAGGTTGTGGCCTTGAGCCGTGGCTTTCGGAGCTAACGCGTTAAGTAGACCGCCTGGGGAGTACGGTCGCAAGATTAAAACTCAAATGAATTGACGGGGGCCCGCACAAGCGGTGGAGCATGTGGTTTAATTCGATGCAACGCGAAGAACCTTACCTACTCTTGACATCCAGAGAACTTTCCAGAGATGGATTGGTGCCTTCGGGAACTCTGAGACAGGTGCTGCATGGCTGTCGTCAGCTCGTGTTGTGAAATGTTGGGTTAAGTCCCGCAACGAGCGCAACCCTTATCCTTGTTTGCCAGCGAGTAATGTCGGGAACTCCAGGGAGACTGCCGGTGATAAACCGGAGGAAGGTGGGGACGACGTCAAGTCATCATGGCCCTTACGAGTAGGGCTACACACGTGCTACAATGGCGCATACAGAGGGCGGCCAACTTGCGARAGTGAGCGAATCCCAAAAAGTGCGTCGTAGTCCGGATTGGAGTCTGCAACTCGACTCCATGAAGTCGGAATCGCTAGTAATCGTGGATCAGAATGCCACGGTGAATACGTTCCCGGGCCTTGTACACACCGCCCGTCACACCATGGGAGTGGGCTGCAAAAGAAGTAGGTAGTTTAACCTTCGGGGGGACGCTTACCACTTTGTGGTTCATGACTGGGGTGAAGTCGTAACAAGGTAGCGCTAGGGGAACCTGGCGCTGGATCACCTCCTTATACGATGATTATTGCGATGAGTGTTCACACAGATTGATA